>JAFRIW010000050.1 GCA_017432565.1 Lachnospiraceae bacterium | reverse complement strand
TAGCGTTCTGGAACTCTTCGTTGCAGCCCTGATCGTAAGCGGAGATGTTGGAAAGGTCAATCTTGTCAGCGCCTGCGCAGAACATAGCCAGAGCATTCTGTCCGCCCAGAACAGCATCGCCGTAAGACTCATCCTTCGCCATAGCTTCCATAGCGGGCTTGTTGTTAACGAAATCATTGTCGGCCTTCACGATGTCGGTCATGATCTCTTCGTTCGTGGTCAGCTGTCTCATAATGTCAGCTACGAGTGTCGGGTTGTCGGTTCCGGTCGCTGCTGCGATCCATGTGCCGCCCCAGTAGAAGCCCTGAGGTCCCTCAGTTGCAGCCCAGCCGCCGTCATGAGCAACGGAGCCTTCTGTATCTGCAGCCATGCAGAAGTCGATCAGCCATGCGGGTCCAAAGTAAGCAAATACCTTGCCGTCCGGATAGAAGCCCTTGTTCCAGTCATCAGACCACAGAGCCCATGTGCCGGTCTCACCCTTGTCAACAAGAGCCTTCGCATCGTCAACCCACTTCTTCAGGTTCTCGTCAACGACGATCTTGCCGTCAACAACCCACGGAGTGGAAACGTTGTTGGAGTAGACACGATAGGAATCATTTGCGGAAGACATTACGTTGTAGCCTGCTTCCTTCAGAGTATCAGCAGTTGCATTGAAGGTATCCCAATCCTTGACTGCTTCCTGAACATCTGCCGGATCATCAGAACCGAGAACTTCCTTTGCGATCTCTCTGCTGTAAATCAGAACGCCGGGGCAGCCCTGCCATGACACGCCCTTCAGGTTGCCGTTGGAGTCGGTCATGATATCCTGTGTGTACTTGTACTGATTTGCCAGCTCATCAGCGGTGATGCCGAGATCAGCAACAGGCATTGTGAAATCAGTGTCAACATACTTCAGTGCGTAGTCAGCCTCAACCAGGAACAGGTCGATCTTGTCATCAGCAGCTGCATCAGCCTGCTTCAGCAGAGCTTCGTCCAGATTGTTCTGATATGCATTGTCGGTAGAAGGAGTGATGTTCCATACGACATCAACATCACCGATCTTGCCGTGTGTTGCGTCCACTTCCTCATAACCCGGATAGTGGTCGGTCAGACGGGTCTTGAACTCCTCGTTCCAGCAGTAGATGTTGAGAACCTTGCCCTCAGCGGAAGCTTCCTCAGCTACTTCCTCAGCGGCCTCTTCGACTTCCTGAGCAGCCTCTTCGACTACTTCCTCAGTAGCCTCTTCGACCTTCTCAGCAGCCTCTTCAACTGCTTCCTCAGCCGGAGCAGCAGCCGGAGCAGCAGCGTTTCCGCAGCCTGCCAGGACAGCCATCAGCATGGATGTGCTCAGAACAACAGCTAATACCTTTTTCTTCAATTTCTTGTCCTCCTTTGAGATTTTGTTAATACGACGGCGATGCATTCGCCTTAATCGTTTTCGCAAGACAACAATATAACAAAATTGTAGGGAAGTCAAGCCGTTTTTTGAAAAAAATTAGACAAATTGACCGATCTCTTTTTTGGTTTTTCTGAAACGTTTCAGTAAGACGCTCAGTAGATGAGGCCGGTGACGCCCTGAAGGATGTTCTGATCCTCCTTCATCCAGAGATAATCGTCCCTGGAGCTGCGGCTTCTGGCCACCGGTACAAGACGGTTCTTATCATAAGATTTGGCCTCGGCAAAGGTTTTAAACTTTCCGAGCTCGGCCGTGCCGTCCCACTCCTGAATATCGTCGCCGACATTTTCGCTGATCAGATAGACCTTCCCGTCATACAGGCCGTTCCGGAAGGTCCCCATGACGTTGGTCACAATCCGCATGGAAAGGTAGGCATTATTAAGACTCAGATGTTCATGTCCCTCGCCGCAGGGGAGATTGTTCTCCCAGGCGCCGGAGTAGCTGTGGTAATACACGCCGTTGTTCTTTTTACAGAAATCTCCTTCTTTATTGAAAATCTGGAACCAGGTACCCTGTCCGCTGCGAAGGCCGCCCTCGAACTCGCCGAAATAATACTGATTGTTGGCATAGACGGCGACGCCTTTTCCGTGCGGAAAGCGGTTCTCGTCCTCCTCTCCCCAGTAGAAATACTCCCGGGTCCCCTTCAGCTGCTGGGACATATACCGGAAACGCGGCAGACGCACCAGATCGTCCACAGCCGCTGTCTCTCCGCGGTTCCAGTAATAGGAAAGCTGCTCAAGGAGCGCCTCCACCTGTGCCTCCGTCTCCGGATAGCCCTGCTGGTAGGCAACGGTCTTATAATCCGCGGCAGTGCTGTCGTAAACCTTGAAGCAGACCGACATATCCGGTCCCTCGTACGGAACAAAGTCTTTCGGGGCAGTCTCGGGCTCCGGCTGGCTCACTTCCGGCTCCTCCTCCGCGGCGGGCGCCGGCGCAGCCTGTTCCAGTTTCTGTTCAAAATCTGATTTTTCCGGGGCAAACCGGCGCTGATGCGTGCCGGACAGCTCCTCGTCAAAAGCGGAGGTACCCGCTGTCTGTGTGCCTGCCGCGGCGGCGGAAGTGTCTCCCAGTGCGGCTGCAATTGTGTCTTCCACGTTCTGATCGGCGCCAGGATCCGTCTGTTCCTCTGCCGCCTGAAGCTGCTGCTCAAACACGGCGGGATCCACCTTCTCCAGAACCGGCTGTTCACTGCCGCCGGACGTCCCTGAAGCACAGCCTGCTGTGATAAGCACCATGGAAAGTGCCGCTATTCCGATCATTCTGCATAAGGATCGATGATGTCTCAAATGTTTTTCCTCCAATCTCATCCAAAGGTGTTTTCGGTTGCCAAAATCCCCCTGCATAGCTATTATTGTATATGTGATCTGCCGCAAACACAACATATGCAATATTACGTGCAGATCTGTCCATTTTTTTCCATGCATCATAATCAGAAAAGGAGATCTAACAATCATGATGATTCGCTTTTCCCCGCTGAAGCAGAAAAAGCTGCTGCGTCTTGTCGCCGCCGCTCTGGCGGTTCTCATCCTTGCCGGCCTCATCCGCCCGCTGTCTGTCAACGCGGCACCGGCCGATTACAAGGGGAAGGTCATCGCGGTCAGCGGAGACAGTATTTCCAGCTTCTATGGCGTCATCCCGCCGTCCTATGATTTCTCCTATCCGGCGAACGACATTGATCCGATCAGCCCCGCCTATGTGGATCAGATGTGGTGGCAGCAGGTCATCAACAACACAGGCGCAGTCCGCGGAACGATCGCATCCAGCAACAACACGACCGTAGCGGGCAACTCGCTGGATATGATCAGCAAGGTCGGCTGCGGCATCAAACGCCTGGTGGACCTGCAGGCGAGCGGTCAGCGGCCTGACGTCATTTTCGTCTACCTCGGCGCAAACGATCTGCTCCAGAACATCCCGCTCGGCAGCTATTATCCCGGCAAACCGGCTCCGGCGGAAGGCATTGTGAATAATTTTGCCGACGCGTACAACATGATGCTGATCAAGTACCGCGTCTTCTACCCGAACGCGCAGATCATCTGCCTGACCTGCCCGGAGCTTGTCAGCTTCCAGAATTATGACACCAAGACCGGGCCCAGCAGAAAGGTCAACGCCCTGGGACTGTCCATCAATGACTACAACCGCATTATCCGGCAGGTGGCCGCCGGAAACGGCTGCAAGCTGATCGACACTTACTACTGCGGTCTGTCCGTACAGAATGCCGCCGCATTCACGCGCGAAGGTATCCACCCCAACATTCTGGGGCACAACCTGTTCGCCTATTACGTCCTGATGAATCTGTAAAAAGAGGCAGGACCGGCCGGAAGGGTCGGTCGGAATCAGATGTGAAGATGTGCACGGCACACTTCGATATACCGCTCATCGCCGAATTCCTCCGCACGGGCCAGCGCGCCTGTGCGGAGTTTTTTATAAAGCTCCGTGTCATTCAGCACCTGCGACAGGGCACCGGAAAGACGCAGATCGCCCGGCTGCAGATCGCCCGGCTGCAAATTCTTTTCTTCCTCCAGCGGCGCTGTCAGAATCCCGAAGGGCGTGATCCGAAAGCCCGCCGGAACCTGTTCCCAGTCCGCGCGGGAAGCTGTGAGTTTCTCCGGCAGCAGAATCTCCCGCGGTCCGCTCGGGCAGTCCGCCGCTATGACGGGCAGGCCGCAGGCCATCGCCTCCACCAGCACATTCGGAAAGCCTTCGCGCAGCGAGGAGAGCACAAAAGCCCGCGAAGCCTTCAGCAGGCCGAAGGGCTCCCGGACAACGCCCGGAAACAGGCAGTCCGCTCCGATTCCCAGGCCGTCCGCCAGTTGTTTGTACTCTTCAAAATCTCCGTCTCCCGGGATCACCAGTCCGGCGCCGTCCGGCAGACGCTTTTCCTGTTTCAGATGGGCGAAGGCCTTCAGCAGATGCCAGAAACCCTTGACATCATCCTCCCGCCCCATGCTCATGATGACGCAGGGGTGACTCCGGTAAAATGCCCGGACCGCCTCCGGATAATCCGTCTTTTCGAGATCCTGTTCTGCATCGATCCGGATCGGATTGTAGAGAGTAAAACAGCTTCCGCATCCGAACTCTGTCCGGATCTTCTGCTCGATCTCCGCGGAACAGCAGGCGACTTCGTCCGCGCGCCGGCACGTCAGTGCTACCTTTCGCGGATTGTCAAAATCCATATAGCTGCGGATTCCGCAGATGATCCGGTCGCCCGATTTTGCAAAAATATTCACAAGATTGGCGGTGGGACCGAAGCTGTAGGTGACCTGGATCTGCCTGTCTTTCTTCAGCTTTTTCAGCGCCCGGATTCTCTTCAGCACATTCAGCGCCTTGCCGGCCTTCGAGCCGGCCATGCCGAGCTTTAAATCCACGACGTCGAGGCCCGAGATATCGTAGGCGATATCGGCCGAGTCAAAAATGGCGATGGTGATATTGTAAAACGGAGCGAGCAGCCGCGCCGTCCGCACGCAGACACGCTCAAAGCCTCCCTGATGCAGCATCGGGGAGACCAGGAGAAGATTCTGTTTTGTGCTCTGCTGATTCGTGTTCTGCTGACTCATTATTCTGAACTGCTCTTTCAGATCCCGTTTTCCAGGCCCAGATACCAGTCCTGCATGACGCCGGCCTGGGTCACAATATCATAGCCCGCCTCCCGAAGGCGCGCCAGCGCGTCCTGTGACCGGGCGGGGCGCACCGCGTCCGTCTGCGCGGAAGGCTCGAATAAAAGAGCGCGCGCTGCGCGGATTTCCGAAAGCCACAGCTCCTGCGAAGCCAGCGGCAGGCGCCGCACGAGATCCGTCAGACAGACCTCCTGCGTAATCGTGTCCGCGATCCGGCAGGGAAGGCCTGCCGCCTGTGCTTCCACGACGGTTCCCGGAAGGCCCTCGTACAGAGAGGGAAACACGAACAGATCCATCGCCTGGTAGAGCGCTCTGGTGCGCTCCGACGGGCACTGCCCCGCAAACAGGACAAAATCCGAAATGCCCCTGTTTTCCGCCTCCCGGCGGATCTGCTCCTGCAGCTTCCCGGTTCCGACAAAAAGCAGGCAGTACGCACCCGGCTGCTCTTTTACGAGACTGTCCAGAAGTCCCACGAGGAACTGCTGGTTTTTCATTTCATCAAATCGGCCCACGTGTCCCAGCACACAGCGGTTTTCCGGGATGGAAAGTTCCCCGCGCACGCGGGCTCTGACCGCCGGATCAAAAGCATAGAGTCCTGCGGCAATGGCGTTCGGAACCATTCGTACCCTTCCGCTGTCCATGGCCTTCTGGCCGAATACAGACACGCCGGCTTCCCCGGAGCAGGTCAGAAGAAGCTGTGCCCTGTCGGAAAGGGAGAGGCGCATCAGCCGGGTGGCCAGTCCGTGCAGGCCGCTGTCCGTTCCGGCGCTTCTCGCGTGGGCGATGGTCACGGGCGTGACCTTGCTGCAGCGCGCCGCGGCCGGCAGATAGACCGAGGCCGTGCTGGTCATATGCCCTTCCACCGCGATCCAGTCCCCGTGTGTCCGGAAAAAGTCTTCCGCCGCTCTGCGGTATGCAAAATAGTTGGTTCCCGTAAAACGCGGCAGGGAATAGATCCGCCCGCCCAGTGCGCGCACCTCTTCATCGAAGAACTGCGGTGTACGGGCCTTCATCAGAGATTCCGAATCCGTCGGCATCCCTTTCCCTGCCGGTGTGTGGACCAGAAAGTCAAACTGGAGTCTGTCCCGGTCGATGTGGCGGTACAGATCCATTGTCCGGCTCTCCGCCCCGCCCATATTCAGCGTACCCAGCACATGGAGCACGCGCTTCACTTCCTGCTGTGACATTTCCTGTGGCTCCTTCTGCCTTAACTGCTGCGCCGCGCTCTGATACTCACCAGCGCACGCTTGGCCGCCGCCATCAGATACTCCTTCAGATGACCGGCGGCGCCTCTTTCCGCGGCCGGCTGTGCAAGGAACTCCGAATAGGAGATCATCTCCTGCGTGCGGAAAATCTCTTCATACTGCTCAAATTCCGCATCGCTCATCGTCGAGGCGTGCACGACCAGCGTCGTTGTGCCCTCTCCGCCTGACAGGGATTTCTTTCTGCTGAAGGAAATCGGGTAAAAGATCAGACCGTCCCGCTGATAGGGGGCGGTGCCGAAGCCGTCCGTGATCCGGCTAAAGCCGTTCTCTTTCAGGACGCGGAGTGTTGTGCGGTCGAAGCTGTGCGCCGGCGCCATGAACAGGTCCGTCTCAATCCCGTGACTTTTCAGGGCATCCTTCCCGGCGCGGATCAGTTCCCGCTGCCGCTCCTCGGAAAGACCCGCAAATTCGGACAGATGGTTTAAGGGAAACAGACCGCCTTTTTTCGTGGTGTAGATGTGATAGCAGCCGTGCATTGCAATGCTCCAGCCGCTTTTTTCAAGCGAGGCAACCATCTCCCAGAAGTCCGGGTGCTGTTCCTCGCAGTGGAGCTGGCGGTCCCGGTTCTCCGGAACCACCCCGATCAGCGGGCAGATTCCGTGCCGGTCCAGCATCTGCCGGAAACGGTCAAATTTTGCATAGTCCATATCCGGCGTAATATCATCCATTCTGACGGCAATTTTCATACCAGCAGATCTCCGCGCGCAAGCGCTTTCCCGTCCGCGCACTCGCAGCGGTTAATCAGGATCGAGCCGTCGACCGTGCGGACCACCGCCCGTCCGTCGAAGACGTCGATCACCTCTCCCGGGGCAAAACCCGAAAAGTCGATGCGGTCGTCGAAGGGCTGGGCTGCCCAGATTGTGACACGCGCGCCGCTCTCCTGCTTTTCGCAGAAGGCGCCCGGGAAGGGCGCTGCGACGCCCCGGATCAGGTTGTAGATATTCCGCGTGCGCTCGTGCCAGTCGATTTTCCCGTCCGCCGGCGTGCGCTTGTTGTACCAGGAATCAAAGTCCTTCGACTCCGTCCGGATCTGCAGCGGCTCTCCGGACAGATACGCTCTCACAAGCTTCCGGACAAGACGTTTGGAGCAGATCATGTTTTTGTACTGGGCCGTGCGGATGTCGTCCTGCGCATTGATGGAGAACATTTCCGTGGCGAACACGTTGGGCGAATCGGCCTTTTCGTCATAGCGGAACAGGTTCAGGTTGAAACGCTCATCGCCCAGGATCATCGACCAGTTCAGCGGCGAGCGCCCCCGCCCGAAGGGCAGGTAGCCGCAGTTTCCGTGGAAGCCGAAAATACCCTGTGCAAAGCGGTCCAGCACCGATTTCGGGATCAGGCGCTGCCAGCCCATGACGATGCCGAGATCAAACTCGTTTTCAGCCATGAAAGCCTGCGTCCTGTCATCGGTCAGGAAATAGCTCTCCGCCTCAAAGACGGGAATGCCGTATTTTTCCGTAAAAAAGGACAGCCCCTTAAAGCCGGAGACCTGATTCTTCTCCAGCACCTTCGGGGCGATGGTGATGATCAGATCCACCGGGCAGAGCTCACCCTGAATGAACTCGATCATATTTTCCGAAGTGTCCTTGACGCCGAAGACCACGACACGGTATTTCATGCGCCCCTCCTGTCTTTAAAGATTTTCCTTGTACCACTCGATCGCCAGCATGATTCCCTTCCGGAAATCATAGGACGGATCGTAGCCCAGCTTTTCGCGGGCCTTGGTGATATCGGCGTTGGAATCCCGGATGTCGCCCTTGCGCGGCGGTCCGAAGATCGGCTCGACGTCAAGGCCCAGGGCATCGCACAGATCGTGGTAGACATCAATCAGATACTCGCGGCCGCCGGCGCCGATGTTGTAGGCCTCGCCCGCCGCCTCGGACGGCGCGAGGCAGGCCCGCAGATTTCCCTCGATGACATTGTCCACATAGGTGAAATCGCGGCTCTGACGGCCGTCGCCGTTGATGGTCGGCTGTTCGCCGTTCATCAGCTGCTTCAGGAATTTCGGAATGACCGCCGCATAGGCGCCGTTCGGGTCCTGTCTTCTTCCGAAGACGTTGAAATAGCGCAGGCCGTAAGTGTCCAGCCCGTAGAGCGTCTTATAGAGCGCGCCGTATTCCTCGTCAGTCCGCTTGGTCAGAGCGTAGGGAGAGAGGAGCTTTCCCTCCTGTCCTTCGCGCTTGGGAAGGACGGTCGAATCACCGTAGACGGAGGAGCTGGAAGCATAAACGAACTTCTTCACGCCGTTCTGGCGCGCCGCTTCCATCATGTTGAGGGTGCCGCGGATGTTGATCTCCTCATAGAGCAGCGGCATCTCGATGCTGCGCGGGACACTGCCCCACGCGGCCTCGTTCAGCACAAAGTCAACGCCCTCCGTCGCATGAAGGCAGCTGTCCAGGTCCCGGATGTCCTCCTTCAGGAAGGTAAAACGGGGATTTGCGAGGAACGGCTCGATATTCTCATAATGTCCGGTCGAAAGATTATCCAGGCAGCGCACCGTGTAACCCATGTCGAGGATCGCCTCGCACAGATTGGATCCGATAAAGCCTGCGCCGCCGGTGACGAGGAACACGCTCTCCGGCGCAAATGTCAGTTCACGAAAGCCCATGATTTTCTCCTTTTCCTGTTCGCGGATTACAGTCTCCAGTAAGCCCAGTCTTCCCCGGCGTAGTCCGCTTTGTTATACAGTCCCTTCAGGTCGACAAAAACCTTCACCGGACGATCGCTTCTGTAGAAGGCGGCGATGTCGGCGGGGGTAAGCTTCTCAAATTCGCGGTGCTTGACGGCAATCAGGACTGCATCCAGATCCTTCACGTCCGCCATGCTGCCGAAGGTGATGCCGTAGAGCTTCTTCGCCTCCTCGGCGTCCGCCTGCGGATCCACCACCAGCGGGGTGATGCCGTACTCGCCCAGTTCTCTGTAGATGTCGATCACCTTGGTGTTGCGGGTGTCCGGGCAGTTCTCCTTGAAGGTAAAGCCGAGAATGGCAACGCGCGCGTTTTTGACGGGGATGTCGTTCCGGATCAGTTCCTTGACCAGCTGCTCCGCGACATATTTTCCCATATCGTCGTTGATCCTGCGGCCGGAGAGAATGATCTGGCTGTGATAGCCCATCTGCTCTGCCTTATAGGTCAGGTAGTAAGGGTCCACGCCGATGCAGTGGCCGCCCACCAGACCCGGCGAGAACGGCAGGAAATTCCACTTGGTTCCCGCTGCCTCCAGCACGGCTTTGGTGTCGATGCCCATCCGGTGGAAAATAATCGAAAGCTCGTTCATAAAGGCGATATTGATATCGCGCTGGCTGTTCTCAATGACCTTGGCAGCCTCCGCCACTTTGATGGATTCGGCGCGGTGCACGCCGGCCTCCACCACCAGCTCGTAAACCTTTGCCACGGTGTCCAGCGTCTGTGCGTCCATACCGGAGACAATCTTGGTAATGGTCTCCAGGCGGTGCACCTTGTCACCGGGATTGATGCGCTCCGGAGAATAGCCGATCTTGAAATCCACGCCGCACTTCAGGCCGGATTCTTTCTCGATGATCGGGACACAGACCTCCTCGGTCACGCCCGGATAGACGGTGGACTCGAAGACGATGATGCTGCCCGGCGTCAGATTCTGCCCGAGAATTCTGGAGGCGCCTTCCACCGGCGTCAGATCCGGTGTGTGATCGTCATTGACCGGCGTCGGAACCGCGACGATGTGAAAGCGCGCCTGCCGCAGCGCGGCCGGATCGGCCGTGAATTCCACGGTGGTATTCCGGATAGCCTCATCGCCCACTTCTCTGGTCGGATCGACTCCGCTCAGGTACTTCTCGATTTTGGCCTTGTTCAGGTCAAATCCGACGACTTTGATCTTTCTGGCGAAGGCCACCGCGATCGGCATGCCCACATAGCCCAGACCCACCAGAGAGAGTTTTTCCTCTCCGCTCAGTAATTTCTCATACAGATTCTCAAACATCTTTTGCCACCTCTTTATGCTGATTTTTAAGCGCTCTGCGTGCTTCCTCCAGATACGCCTCCACTACCTTGACCCGGTCAAATTCCCGCTCCATCTTCGCCCGCGCGCTGCGCCCCATCATCGCGCGCTCATTTCTGGGGAGCGCGAGGAACTTCTTCAGCGCCTGGATCAGGGCTTCACTGCTCTTCGGCGCAAAGCCCAGGCCGGTCACGCCCTCTTCGAAGACCTCCCGGCAGCCGCTGATATTCGTCGCGATCACGGGACGCCCCGTAGCGGATGCCTCCATCAGGACATTGGACATGCCCTCGTGATAAGTCGGCATGACCACCGCCGACGCGCGTTTGTAATAGGCCTGTACGTCCGGGTGAAAGCCCAGCTGGACGATCGCTCCTTCCTTCTCCCGCTCGTCCAGGAGTTCCTGATAATCCTCATCACAGTAGCCGAGGATCTGGAATTCCACGTTCATGCCGTGCAGCGCCTTCGCCGCATCGAGAAGCTCCTCGATGCCCTTTTCCTTCATCATCCGTCCCACATAGAGGAAGCGCGTCACATCATCCTCCGGGTACGGCTCAAAACGATACTTCTTCAGATTGACGCCGGAGCCCCGGACCAGCCGGTAGCGCCCGCTCACCAGATTCGCACTCCTGAAAATCCGCTGATTTTCCTCATTCTGGAAGAAGACGCAGGAGGCCTTTTTCAACCCCGCCCGGTAGAGCATCTGCACCAGGTGCAGAACCGGCCCGTTCTTCTCAAAGGCACTGCCGAGGCCTGTCACCGTCGCAAGATAGGGAATGCCGAGCGAGGCGCAGGCCATGCCGCCGTACACGTTCGGCTTGATGGTATAGGTCAGTACCAGATCCGGCCTGATCCGGCGCAGCATTTTCCGGTAAGTGAAATACAGCCCCAGATCCTGCAGGGGATTCATCCCGCGGCGGTTGATGGGCGTCATTTCCACCTGCACGCCTTCCGCCTTCAGCAGTTCTGTTTTGGTATCATCCGGAAGCGATGCGATCACCTGATGATGCTTTAAAAACGCCTGCAGCAGCTCATTCCGGAAATCGTACAGGCCGGAGGACGAATTGGCCAGAATCAGAATTTTACTCATACAGCTCCGATGCCTCCCGGATGCAGATTTCATTATACTTCATCATATAGACATTTTCCCTGTAATTCCCGATCTGTGCGGGGTTCTCAAGGCCCTGCAGATTCCGGATCAGCGCGGCGGGGAAATTCACGCCGCAGGCATAGGCGTGCGGGTAGCCGCCGCCGAAGCGCGGGTTCACCTCCGAGAGGATCCACCGGCCGTCCTGTTCAAACAGGTCCACGTCGATCATGCCGCGAAAGCCCGCCTTCTGGGCAAAATCGGACAGAAGCCCGAACAGCTCCGGATTCAGCACGGAGACCGACTTGTCCGTCTCTCCCGCGCGCATCCTGAGCTTCTTTTTCAGGAAAATATGCGTGCACTTCCCGCTGATCAGATCGATATAGACGTCCGCGCCGTACTCCTGTCCGGTCAGCAGCTCCTGGATCATCAGACCCTCGTGCCGCGCAAACAGTACGCGCAGCTCCTCCTCCGTCTCCACTCTGCTGATATTCAGACTGGCAGAGCCGCAGACAGGCTTGACAAAAACCGGGAAAGAAGCCTCTCCCCGCCCGGCCGCGCCGAGAAACTCCTCCGGGTCCGTCCAGCAGACGGCTGCGCCGAAGGCGCTCCCCTTTAAGAATTCATTCATCCGCAGCTTGTTGAGACTGATCTCACACAGCTCATAGGAAGAGACTACCGGCACAACGCCGATCTCCTCAAACCGCTCTCTTTCTGCCGCAAGCAGCGAGAGCTCCGGATCGATCAGCGAAAAGACGCCGGAAATCCGCTCTTTCCTGCAGATTTCCAGAATCCGGTCAATATAGCCCTCTTCCCGGATCGGCGGAACAATATACGCCGCATCCGCATCGTAAATGGCCGGGCCGAGCGGCGAGCAGTCCGCCGCGATCACTCTGCCCGTGCCGTAAAGCTCCTTCTTAAACGCCTGCACCACCTTGTTTCTGGTACCCGCGCTGAGAATCAGAATGTTGATTTCCTTACTCATGCTGCTCCTTCACCGGCGCCTTCAGCGATCCGGTTTTCTCAAGCCGCTCTCTGCGGATTTCGGCAAAATTTCCCTCTGCCGCATTGGTGTCCGCCGCCACGTCGTCGGAATGTCCCAGCACCTGCCGGACCGTCATCCCGATAATTTTCAGATCCAGTGCAAAACTAAAGTTTTCCGCGTACTCCGCGTCCAGGGCCATGCGCCGGTCCCAGTCGACCAGATTGCGGCCGCTCGCCTGCGCGAGGCCGGTCAGACCCGGCCGGACACTGTGCCGCTTTTTCTCCCGCTCCGTATACCAGGGCAGGTATTCGACGAGAAGGGGTCTCGGCCCGATCAGGCTCATATCCCCCTTCAGGATATTAAACAGCTCCGGAAGCTCGTCCAGGGAGCTCTTTCGCAGAAACAGTCCGAATGGTGTCAGCCGGTCCCTGTCGGGCAGCAGTGCGCCCGAGGCATCCCGCGCATCGGTCATTGTGCGGAATTTATACAGCCGGAAGATCTTCTCCCCGTATCCCGGCCGGTCCTGGTGAAAAAGCACGGGGCTTCCGAGTTTTGTCCGGACTAAAACGGCCGTAACCAGAAGGACCGGGCTGAGTAGAGTCAGTCCGATCAGCGCCAGCATGAAATCCAAAGCCCTTTTCCCCCACTTTCTGTACATTGCTTCACCCTGTGTCTTCAGTCAAAGCACGCGCGGACGGCTTCGATAATCCGGTCCTGCTGCTCTGGGGTCATCTTGTTGTCGGAAGGCAGGCACAGGCCTCTGCGGAACAGATCCGCGCCCACGTCCGGGCACCTGCCCTCATCGATATAGGCGTTGGTGCGGGCTCTTCCCGTCCCGTCGGCCGTCACAAACGGATGATTGATGTAGATGGGCTGCATGTGCATCGGCTTCCAGACAGGCCGCCCCTCCGCGTTCAGACTCCGGATCACTTCCAGAATCTCGTCGGGACAGCTTTTGCCGTGCTCCGGGACAAAAAGATACTCCCGGTCGCTGCGCACACTCCGGCACATGGCCTCTTCGTCAATCAGAAGGCAGCTCAGCCAGTAATTTGGCACGCTGTTTTCCGCGTCGAAGGGATTCATGCTGACCGGCAGGCCCGCAAAGCCCTCCCGGTAGCGCTCATAAATCGCCTTCTTCTGCGCGATGTGCTCCTGCAGGTAGGGCAGCTGTCCGCGTACCACACCCGCAATCACATTGCTCATCCGGTAATTGTAGCCCAGCTCCTCGTGCTGATACCACGGGGCGTCCTCGCGGCTCTGGGTGCTCCACTTGCGCACCTTGTCCGCCTCCGCCTCCGAGTCTGTCAGGAACATGCCGCCCGAAGAGCCGGTGATGATTTTGTTTCCGTTAAAGCTGAGGACCGACACGTCGCCGAAGCGCCCGGTCTGCGTTCCCTTGTAGCTTGCGCCGAGGGACTCGGCCGCATCTTCCAGGATCAGCGCGCCGTGCTCGTCACAGATCGCGCGGAGCTCGTCAATTTTGCCGGGCGTGCCGTACAGATGCGCCAGAACCACCAGCCGCACCTCCGGGTACAGCTCAAATGCCTTTTTCAGCGCGGCGGGGTCCATATTCCAGGTGTCCCGCTCCGTGTCGATGAAGACGGCCTCGCCGCCCTCATAGGCGACCGGGTTGACGGTCGCGTCGAAGGTTGTGTCCGTGCAGAAGACCCGGCGGCCTTCCAGCGTCCCGTGCCCGGGCCGGGCCTGTCCGTACAGCCGCTCTCCCAGGATTTTCATCCCGAGATGCAGGGATGCGGTGCCCGAGGACAGGGCGACGGCGTACCTGCTGCCGGTCAGCTCACAGATCATGCGCTCCGTCTCATTGATGTTCTCGCCTACCGTCGACATCCAGTTGGTCTCGTAGGCCTTTGTCATATAGGTCAGCTCATCCCCGTGCATGGTCGGGCTGGAGAGCCAGACCTTCTGTAAAAACGGTATCCGTGCTGTCTTGTTCGTGTACATGATTTTGATTCCCCTTTACCGTGTATGTCGGTACGATTTTTCTCACATATTCCCGGATATCCGGCGATTCGCTCTCCGCGGCTGCCTTGAGGCGGTTGAGCTGGACGAAGAACTGCTCCTCGTCGAACTGAATCGGCTGCCCGATGTGGATCTGCCGGTTGGCGGTTTCCTTCAGGCCTTCCTCGGACATCAGCATTTCCTCATACAGCTTCTCGCCGGGACGAAGGCCCGTAAACTCGATCCGGATGTCCTCGCCGACGCGGTAGCCGGAGAGCTTGATCAGGTTTTCCGCCAGATCCAGAATCCGGACCGGCTCACCCATATCCAGAACAAAGATCTCTCCGCCTTTGGCATAGGCGCCCGCCTGCAGAACCAGGGAGACGGCCTCCGGAATGGTCATGAAGTAACGGATGATATTGGGATCTGTCACGGTGACGGGACCGCCGGCCGCAATCTGCCGCTTGAACAGCGGAATGACGCTGCCGTTGCTGCCCAGCACGTTGCCGAAGCGCACCGCGACAAAATTGGTCTCATAGTGACGGTTCAGCGTCTGGATAATCATTTCGCAGATCCGCTTGCTGGCACCCATGATATTGGTCGGATTCACCGCCTTGTCGGTGGAGATCATCACAAAGCGCTCCGTCCCGTTTGCCGCCGCAGCCATCGCAGTCTTCCAGGTGCCGAAGACGTTGTTCTTGATGGCCTCACACGGACTGTCCTCCATCAGCGGCACGTGCTTGTGGGCCGCCGCGTGGTAGACGATGTCCGGCCGGTAATGTTCAAAAATCCAGTTCATGCGGGATGTGTTGCGGATGGACGCGATCAGCACATCCAGTTTTAAGTCCGGATGCTCCGCCCGCAGCTCCTGCTGAATGTCGTATGCATTGTTCTCATAGACGTCCACGATGATCAGACGCCCCGGCGCGTGCCGCGCGATCTGCCGGCACAGCTCACTTCCGATGGAGCCGCCGCCGCCCGTCACCAGCACGGTTTTGCCCGAGACATAACCCGCGATCTCGTCGATATCGATCTGTACCGGCTCCCGGCCCAGAAGATCCTCGACTTCCACGTCGCGCAGCTTGCTGACATTTACCTCACCGTTCACCAGCTGATACATGCCGGGGAGCGTCCTGATTTTGCACTTCGTCTCCTTGCAGATATCCAGGATCGCCTTCATCTCCTGACGCGAGATGGACGGCATTGCGACAATGATCTCATCGATGTCGTAGAGCTCGGCGCACTCGATGATCCGCTCTCGTCCGCCCACGACCTTGATACCCTGGATGAACCGTCCCCACTTCCCCTTGTCATCGTCGATGATGCATTTGATGACCATTGTGGAGAAATGGCTGACCAGAATCTCCTTGATAATGACGTTGGCTGCCTCGCCCGCGCCGATGACCATGACCGAAATGCTGTTGTTCCGGTTCTCGTTCCGGTGCTTCAGGCTCCGGAAAAACCGGTAGGAGAAGCGGCTCGCGAAAATGCAGGCGATCAGGAAGAAGGTGTACAGGAAATAATAGCTGTTGGGCACGGCCTGCGTCTGTCCGCCGAAGCGGAAAAACCGCAGGATCACCACGTTGGAGACACCGGACAGAATACAGGCGATGACCAGATTCTGCAGCTCTGTCTCGCCGGCAAAAGCCCAGAGCGAGTGGTAGAGCCGGAAAATCCAGAAGATCACCAGTGTCACGGCGATAATCAGCGGCAGGGACCGGATGATGGGCATCAGGAAATATTCCGGGATGTTGTCGATCTGCAGCTCGTAACGCACCAGGATCGCCAGCGCACTCGCCAGAATCACGCTCAGGATATCGTATATGATCAGAGCCGTCCGCCGGTAGAATTTCTTGACGTTGAACGGCTGTTTTTCCTTTTTGTCAGTTGCCATAAGTCTCCTTAAACAGCAGCGGCGTCACGGCCGGCAGCAGCACGATGGTCGCCGGATGACACACCTGAAACACCCATTCCACCATTCCTGCCGTGACGAAGGTCACGAGGATTGCCAGCGGAAGCAGGGTGTAGCGTTCGAAGCTGTGTTTTCTCTTATAGTATAATCCCGCCTGTATTCCTGTCAAAAACAGAAATACGACAAAGGCCCCTCCCGCGATCAGTCCGAAGTCGTAAGCGGTCTGCAGGAACACATTGTGGGCGTGGGGAATTTCCTCGCCGTCCGGCGCTGTCAGGCCCATCTGCCTGTGGCCGGTCAGATTCATCTCCTTCAGATACAGGCGGTAAATCGTCATGCGCCCGTTGGAGTAGTCCTGGGCCTCCCCTTCCATCTCCTGGGCCTCCTGATCCTGCGCATCATACAGGACCTGTGTCCTTCCGGGCAAAATCTGACCGCCCGCGGATGCGTAGTACCGTCTGCTTTCCGGCGCCGGCTCCGCGAGAGCCGGGCTGACGCGGATCGGATCGACCTCCAGCCGCCAGTCGTACTTCAGCCAGTCCTCTTCAAAATTGAGGACGCGGTTTCCGAAGACATTGATAAAACGCTCGATATTGATATAGTATCCGGAATCCAGATGGCGGTTCCGCAGCACGTGATCCGGCAGCCACTCCTCCGCATAGAGCGTGGGCTGTCCCACCAGCGGCGGGACAATCCGCTGCGCAGTAAACACCGCCGGGAAAGCGAGAATCACGGCAAGCAGCATGGCCGGCACGGCCATCAGCATACGCTTTGCTCCCTTTCTGCTGTGCTTGCTCGCCCCGACAAGCTCCGCCGCAATCAGCAGGATCGTCACCGCGCCTGTCGTAAGGAACCCGGTCCGGGACATGGTCAGGATCAGATAACTGTTCACCACGCCGTAGAGCACCCACTCCCCGAAGGATCCCCTGAACCGCTCTCTGAAGGACAGTGCCCGCAGCTGACGTCTTTTTTCCAGAAGAAGCACGGCAGAGGCCGCACTGACAATGGACAGGTAGACGGCCGTCACCGTCACCGTGAAAAAGTCCATGGGATAGCGGGTGTACAGGAAGGACATGAAATAGCGGTGCAGCAGAGAGACCGTCATCATGTACAGGAACTGCAGCACAATTCCCCGCGCCAGGAAGGGGAGCCACTTGCTCCTCTCCTCCCACAGGGCATAGCGGACAGCATATAAAACGCTCAGTCCGGCGACCAGGAAAGTCCAGGTCCACTGTCCGTGAAAGATCAGCATCAGGACCAGGAACAGCGCAAACGGCAGCATGGTCCACAAAACCGGACGGATTTTCCGCTCTTCTGCGGACTGCTCATGTGCAGACCGTTCTTTCAGCTTCCGGATCAGTCCGCAGAGCAGCTGGCTGATTAACAGGCACAACAGGCCCGCCGCGGGCCAGATCAGCCGGGCTGCCGTAAGATCCTCTTCTCCCGGTCCGCCCGGAAGCGTCTCATACAGCTGCAGGGTCCGGGGATCCGCAATGCAGTGGTACCCCCAGATGCCCAGAAAGACGGCACAGGCCGCAAAGCCGGTCAGCCGCAGAATTTTCAGTCCCTTTTTCTCTTTATCATTATCCTCTTTTCCGGAAAACTCTTTCCGGGAATAAGTGAGGAGCAGCATCAGCAGCAGATAAATCAGCATTTTCCTGCGCGGAATCGTGTGCTGCAGCTCATAGACGGCGTTGGTGTAGGTACAGCCGGCGGAGAGCGCGGCGGCAAAGGACAGACTGATCAGGAAATGCCGCAGGCGGTGAAGGAAGCCCTCTCCGGGGGCATCTGCGCCGCTTCGGAGCGTTTCCGCAGACCGGGCCGCATTCTGCGAAGCCTTTGGCGCACACCAGAGCGCATAGAGCCCTGCGGCCGCCAGCAGCAGCGTGCCGGCTGAATAGAAAATCAGATCCGGAATTCTCGGATCAAAACGTTTTCTCACGAGGATTTCAAACAGGAGAACACCCGCGGTCACAAGGATCAGCGGGGTCAGGACAGTCTGCAGGACCTTCAGCACCGTCGTGGTGTCATCAGCTTTCTCATCCGCTTTTTCACCGGCTTTTTTCCCGCGCCGGAAGAAAAGCAGAATCAGACCGGCTGCTGCAAGGCCGCCGAGCAGAATCAGGCCGGCGGCGGCGGCGGAGAGCTTCTTGCGCGCCGGGATCCGGTAAGTCATTTTCATCGACAGCGCGCTGTTTTCCACCGTGGTGTCGTGATGGAAGCCGGTGACGGGAATCCAGGAATTCACCGAGCCCGACTGCGGAATCGCACCCGCGTCCTCAAAGCCGACGCGGAAACTCCCCTGCGGCGCAGTCAGGATCAGCACATGTGTGCTGCCCGGTACCATCGCCAGGTCGAGTGGGATTGTCAGATACCCTTTAAAATCCGGTCCCGGAACCGGCACATCCTCCTGTGCCCGCATTCTCATGGAACCGTCTTCATTCTGTGAGAAGACCACCGCCCGCAGAAGGGTGTCCGGGGCTGCGTCTTCGATATAGACCTCCGCGGTCTGCAGATGGCTGTACTGGGCGATGAAATATTCGCCCGCGTCCAGCACGTCCGTGACCGGCTCCGAAATCTGCGTGAGTATGCCGCTTCCCCGCACCGGTATGTCCTCCCGGAAAACGCGCAGCGGCCAGACCAGCGTCAGCAGAAGAACCGTTATGATCGCAGCGACTGTAAGCGCTGCTGTCTGTTTCTTTACTGTCCTGTACAATCCGGCTCTTCCCCTGCCTTCTCTTTCGTGTCTTTACGATCCGGTTTATCTGCCTTGTCTGTCTGATCCTGCGCTGTCTCGCGGATCACATACTGCGGCGCGCTGCTGGCGCTGATATAAGTCCTGCCGATATACTCTCCGGCCAGACCCAGGAGCAGCAGAATCATTCCGCCGAAGAAGACGACGGCGGACATCAGGGCGGAAAAGCCCAGCGGCACATCCGGCCGGACCACCCGCTTGATGATGGTATAAATCCCGTAGAGGAAGCCCAGGCCGGCGCTGGCCGCGCCGATGGCCGTCGCGATCCTGAGAGGCTTGACCGAAAAGGCGGTGAAGCCGTTCATCCACAGCGCGAGCAGTCTTGTGAACGTATAGCCGCTCTGTCCCTGCTCCCGCTTTCTGTGCGTCACCTCCACGTTGACGATGTGATCCGTGGTCCGCAGAATCAGGCCGATGAGATACGGGTAGGAATTCTCGTACCGGATCACCTCGTCCGCCACGAACCTTCGCATCGCAAAATAACTGGAGACAAACAGGTCCTTCGGCTTCCCGAGCAGAATCTCGGTCATCTTCTCGTTCATCGCGGTCCCGAAATTGCGCAGCGCGGAATGCTGCTTGTGGCCGCCGTAGGACGCGTAGACCACGTCCGCCCCGTCCCGGATCGCGGCGATCAGCTTCGGCGCCTCTGCCGGCGGCGTCTGTCCGTCATCATCCATGCACAGAACGATCTCTCCCTTTGACGTCCGGATTCCGGCCATCAGCGCGGCGTGCTGTCCGAAGTTGCGGGCAAAGCAGATGCCGGTGCGGTGCGCCGGATCCTCCGCGCACAGTGTGCGGACCGTCTCCCAGGTATTGTCCGGCGATCCGTCGTTGACCATAATAATCTCGTAGGTTTCGCCTGTCTGATCCATCACCTGATCGATCTCGCGGACGACGCCGGGGAGCGTGTTCTCAGACCGGTAGCAGGGTATTACAATACTGATGTTCATGGCTCTTCTCTCACTTCATAAATCGCAAAATAATCACCGATCAGCCCTTCCTGCCGGAGGGTGACCGGAATGCCCTGTGTCTCATAATAACGCACAAGCCAGTCGGTGTCGTCATCTTTTCGCGTCACAAAATAAACCTGCTGCATAAGAAGTCCTTCCCGGACGCCGGGAAGACCGTTATGCGACAGCTTTTCCCTGAACAGCGGGCTTTTGCACGCCCAGCCGCCCAGAAGATCCTGTCCCACTGCCAGCTGCGCCTGCCTGCTGCTATTATCAAACATCTTCCTGGAAAACGCCACCGTCGAATAGACATCGATGAAAAACCGTTCATCCGGATGCTCCGCGCAGTACGTAAGATAGCTTCTGTACGGAATATTGACTTCCTCGCGGCGGTCATACTCCGTCCGGATCCTGTCGATCTGCCGGCCGCCGGCAATCAGGGCTGTCAGCAGAATCGCCGCGCAGAAAAGCGGCAGCGGCCGGATTCCTCCCTCCTCCTCGGAGGGCGCGGGAAGAAGTCTCCCCAGCATCAGGATCAGGAAGACGATTTCCGCAAGATACATCGGATGTGTCAGACGCACCGGCGCCCTGTGCACATACAGCAGATACATCCACAGCGCCGTCCTGTATCCGAAGAGCAGCACAAACGAAAGCAGCAGATCTCTGCGCCTCTGTCCCTTCAGGAAACCGAGCACCAGCAGCAGAAACGCGGCGGGATAAAGCAGCAGCACGGCATAGGCACCGGCCCGGTTTTCTTCGTCCGGCCGCAGAATCGTCTCCCGCAGATTCCACGCGGCTTCCCGGAGCTGCTGATTCCGGTCTTTGCCGGACAGGGTGCTCTGCGAGGCATATGCCGCCACCGCCGCAAGATCATCGGCCGTCAGTTCCTCGTTCAGCCCGAAATTGTAGTTCTGCAGCAGCAGGACCTCCTCCGGACTCATGCCGAGGTCATCATAGAACGCTTCATTTCCCGCGTAATCCGGAATATAGGCAAAATCATACAGCTGTGTGCGCGCGTCGAAGAACGCATAAAACTGTTTCCACTCCGGCGCACTGTAGCCAAGCATATTCCCGCCGTATCCGGCAGCGAAAATCAGTCCCAGGAGTCCTGTCAGCACAAGGAGCCTCACCGGCCCTTTCAGTTTTCCGTCTCCCGCACAGTTTCCGGGCGCTTTCATACACTGCTCCAGCGCCGCGATCCCGACAAAGGGCAGCATCATGATCATCATCTCCGACCGGAGCAGATAGGCGGTCAGCAGCAGCAGGGACGCGATGCCCGCGCGGCGCCCGAAGGGCATCTGACGGTCCGTCAGAAGCGCCGCGGCCGCGGTGCACAGAAGTCCCACCGTGACGGAATACTGCACAAAGACAAAATGCTGCGAAATAAACCCGCAGATCAGAAACGCGGAAAACACCGCGGTGATCAGGGATCGGCCGGAGGAGCTTTTGAAGACAGTCCCGAGAATGATCATCAGGCTGATACTCTGCATCAGCATCAGAAACGCCCCGTACCAGGGAATGTTCTGCGTAATCCGGTACAGTCCGCCCAGAAGAAGTGTCAGCGGATAATAGCTCTGAATGTTCCGGAAGGCAGGCGCACCGGTGTAGGCCCCGCTTAAGAGATCCTCCATCAGGACATCGTCATTCAGGTCATAGTAAGCGTCAAACCGCAGGAAAAGAAGCACAAGAAAGACAGCCGTCACCGCAGCGGCGGCGGCATAGGATCCGAGCGTCCCCGCCGGGCTGTTCAACTGTTCAGACACCCGGCCGGTCTCTTTTTTTGTCTTCGCGTCTTCTCTCATCTTCAGCTGCGGTGTTTTAATTCTCCCGATAAAAATCGTGAACTGCCGTGAGGACGTCGTCCGCCTCTTCCGGTGTCAGATCAAAGAACATCGGAAGGCGCACAAGGCGCTCGCTCTCCTTCGTCGTATAGCGGTCCTCCCCGTGAAAACGCCCGAAGCGCACACCCGCCGGGGCGGAGTGCAGCGGAATATAGTGGAACACCGCGAGAATTCCGCGTTCCTTCAGATACTCGATCAGCGCGGTCCGCTCCGGAAGATCCTTTGTCCTGATATAAAACATGTGGGCATTGTGCACACATCCCTCCGGAACCGCCGGCAGCACGATCCGTTCCTTCGCCGCCAGATCCTGCAGGCCCTCGCGGTACTGATTCCAGCGCGCGAGCCGCGCGTCATTGATTTCTTCGGCCCGGTCCAGCTGAGCCATCAGATAGGCGGCGTTCAGCTCGCTCGGCAGATAGGAGGAGCCGAAATCCACCCAGGTATACTTATCGATCTGTCCCCGGAAAAACTTGCTCCGGTTCGTTCCTTTTTCGCGGAGGATCTCCGCCTGCTCCACATATTCCGGATCCCGGATCAGCAGTGCGCCGCCCTCACCCATACTGTAATTTTTGGTCTCATGGAAGCTCAGGCATCCGAACTCGCCGAAGGTTCCAAGGGCTTTCCCGTGATAAGTCGACATAATGCCCTGCGCCGTGTCCTCGATGACCATCAATCCCCTGCGCCGGGCGATCTCCATAATCGTGTCCATCTCGCAGGAAACGCCGGCATAGTGCACGACGGCGATCGCCTTCGTCTTCTCCGTCACGGCGTCCTCGATCAGGGTTTCGTCCAGATTCATGGTGTCCGGCCGGATGTCGATGAAAACGGGAACAGCGCCGCGCAGCACAAAGGCGTCCGCCGTGGAGACAAACGTATAGGAAGGCATGATCACCTCGTCCCCGGGCTGAATCCCGGAGAGGTACGCCGCCATTTCCAGCGCATGCGTGCAGGAGGTGGTCAGAAGGCTTTTCGCCGTGCCGGTGTGCTCCTCGAGCCACGCCGAGCACTGCTTCGTAAACGGACCGTCTCCGCAGATTTTGCGGTTGACGGCACAGGCCTGCTCCAGATAAGAAAGCTCTGTCCCGATATAGGGCGGTTTGTTGAACGGAATTCGATAAGTCTGCATGCTCTCTCCTCTATTAATCCTCATTGAACTTCGGGGCACACCGGATCACCAGATCCTGCCCCTCATAAATTGTCTGATAGTGATGCGCGGTCATAAAATCCGAAAGCAGCTCACGCTTCATTTCGTCCTCCGCGTAGCCGGTCTCCTGCGTGCTCATAACCACCACCGGCAGGCTCCCGCTTCCCTGTGAGATGGCCTGCAGTCTCTCTTCCATCCACGCAGTCGGATAACTGTCCAGATCCGGCCAGGTCGTTTCCAGAGCGGGTCTGATCCGGGCAAAATAATGCACGCCGGGCAGGTTCCCGAAGAAAATACCTGTGCTCTTTTCATCCGTATTCTCCGCCAGCACGCCCAGCAGAGTCTCGAGCCGCGCCGCGTTTTCCGGCGTTGTGTGCATCCCCGCTGTCCGCTCTCCGCCGGCAGTTACCTGTGCGCTGCGCGCTGTCCCGTCGGTTCCGTCGCGGAAGGCAAAACAGACGTGGAACAGTCCGCCCTGCAGGAGCGTCATCAGCACAATCACCAGCGCCATCGCGAAAAATGCCGTACAGGCGCCCGCCCGTCCCGTCCGGGCTTTCTCCCGGAGCGTGAGGGCCGCCGCAAAGCGGCGGAGCATCCACAGCGTGACCGGCGCTGTCACAAAGAGACAGTTGAGCACCGGAAAGGTGTAATTATTCGAGCCCAGCGGCAGCAGCACCACCAGCAGAAGGCTCAGGGCACACAGGAAGCGCTCCTCCGCGCTGATTCCTGCTGCCCCGGCAAGCCCCGGCAGTGCCGTGAGCCAGGTCAGGATCACAAACTGCATGCCCCAGCTGAACATACACCAGTAATCCTGATAATTGACCGTGAACATGCCTCTCCCGTAGAAGAAGCGGATCATTACCGCAGCGCCCATCAGATACAGGACCAGAGCCGGCAGCCTGAACCGCCTTGTCACCGGCAGCAGGAACAGAATCATGCCCGCAAAGGCCGCTCCCAGCATCATGAACGTCCACTTTCCCGCGGACACATACGCATTCAGAATATCCCGCAGCATGGCGCCCATCCCGTATCCGGCGGAGCCGGACGTCATGGAAAGGATGCCCGGAATCGCGGCAAAATACGCCGGCCCGTGGAAAACCATACTGCACAGCACCGGAACCAGAAAGCCGACGGCATAGCCCAGAATACACAGGCCTGTCGCCTTCAGACACTCCGCCGTATTCTGCTTCTTCTGGCTGCCGGGTCTTACCGCAAAATAGAACCACACGGCCAGGATCAGCGCCGCCTGAACGGCATTGGCAATCCGCACTGTCACATTGGCGCCCAGACACAGACCGGCCAGGGCAAAATACAGCTCCTTCCTCGTGTCCAGGACACCCAGGAACAGAAACAGGCATCCGAGTGTCAGCAGGAAATAACCGAGATAATTGTAGAGAATCACGGTCGGGCACCAGCACAGGCTGACGGCGGTCATCTCGCCGAGAAATACCATCCAGCCGGGGATCAGCCGCTGCAGAATGAAATAGCACAGCAGTGCTGTCAGGGAGACCAGCAGGCCGGTCAGCACATTCATGGACAAAAGGCCCCCTCCGCTGATCTTCATCAGCAGCTTCCCCAGGCCGTTTGCGGTCAGGGTCGCGAAATACCAGGGATAGTCCGGGGTCAGGTATTCATAATTGCTGAGACTGTAGGCCGGATCCGAGAGACAGATTCCCTCCCGGACAGCCGCCAGCGGCCACAGCAGAAGAAGAACCGGAAAAACATATTTTTCCAGCGGGCGCTGCCGCTTCTTCAGGGCTCCTATGAATTTTGAAGCAGCGCTTTCTCTCATGAAAACTTCCCGTCAATCCAGTCGATCAGCCGGTCCGCCTTCGTTCCCTTCGCGTACCGTCCGATGAAGGAGAAAATCGCGCTTCTGATCACTTCGATCAGAAGACAGATGATATAAACAATCAGAACCGTCAGGACGGCCTGCAGAAGAAAGACGACAGGATTTGCCGAGCGCTCTCCCAGCATCCACTGCGTCCACGGGATCCAGCGGTCCCGGATATCAATGTGATGGTGAATCAGATACACGCCGAAGGTCAGCGGCGCGATCCGCCGGATCAGGTCCGCGGCCTTATCCTCCCGCAGAAGCAGCTTCTCAAAGGCGCCGAACAGCCCTAAAGCGCCCAGGAAACAGAAAATGGCGTTATAGTGCAGCGGAACCGTGGAGAAATGCGTCAGGGCGGGGATTTTCGTGGCCGCGATGCTCAGGATCAGTGTGGCCGCAAAGGTCAGTGCGGACATCAGAAAATACAGCAGCAGACGGTTGCGGCCGCGCAGCGACCAGATTTTGAAAGAAGCGCCGCGCCAGGCCGGCTTCTCTTCCGGAAGGCCTTCTTCCTGCTGCTGCAATGCCCACAGTCTTGCCTGCTCCGCAGTCACGCCGGAGAGGCCGTAGAGCCGCAGATACGCCGCCGAAAGAAACAGACAGCAGAACCACCCTGCATCATACCCGTACCGGTCCAGGGACAGGATGAACGGCGAGAGGCTCGGAATCACGCAGTAGAAAATCATCAGAAGGGCAATGGTGATCTGCAGCTGTCGCTTGGAGAGCCTGTGTGCAGCCGCGGACAGAAGCGGCGAAAACAGATACATGAGCACATAGGAGCTCACAAACCAGTAATGTTCCGTGGAGATGGGCAGGAAATAGGGAACAGCCGTGCTCAGGCCCGTGCCCTGCACGGGGATGCCCAGCGCCGCGAGTCCCGCGGGAATCAGCAGAGAATAGAACAGAACCTGAAGAAGCAGCATCACGAGGCGCCGGATCCTGAATCCGGATTCCACCAGGAAATAGCCGCTGATGAGAACATACGTGTCCACCGCCACAATACAGAGCGACTCCATGAGGCTCCCCGCGATCCGGACGCCCGTGAGAGCCTCGCCGGCCCGCACCAGGGAATCCGTGCGCGACAGATAGTGCAGCATGACGACCATGAACATGGCGATCATCCTGAGCAGTTCAAAGCTTGGATTGCGTCTGTGACTATGCTCTTCTCTCATCTCTCCCGGACGGCCTTTCCGTCCTGCACGCGGTAAATCAGATCACATTTTTCGATTGTCTGCAGCCTGTGGGCAATGATGATCAGGGTCTTTTTTCCGTGGAGCAGATTGACCGAATCCATAATGGCCTTCTCCGTCTCGTTGTCGAGCGCGGAGGTCGCCTCGTCCAGCACCAGTACTTCCGGATCCTCGAAGAGCGCCCGGGCGATGCCGATCCGCTGTCTCTGTCCGCCGGAAAAACGGATGCCGTGCTGGCCGATCTCGGTGTCCAGCCCCTCCGGCAGGGAGCGCACATGCTCCTCCAGCTGGGCCTCGCGCAGCGCGCGCCAGACCTTCTCATCGTCAATTTCTTCATCCGGCACGCCGAAGGCCACATTCCGGCGGATGGTCGTATCCAGCATATAAATGGACTGCGGGATATAGCCGATGTTCTTCAGCCATCCCTGATAGTGCGTGCGCACATCCACGCCGTCGGCGGTGATCACGCCGCTCTCCGGCCGCAGAAGCCCCAGCATGATATCGATCAGCGTGGTTTTGCCTCCGCCCGAGGAGCCGACGATACCGACGGATTTTCCGACCGGGAACACCGCGTCGGCGTCCCGGAAAATATACCGGTCCGAATTCGGATAATGATAGGTGATGTGCTCCAGGCGGATCTCCTTCGTCACCGGCAGCTTTTCCACCTGCTCACTGGCCGGATAATCCTCGAGCCGGTACGAAATATCCCGGTCGTGGATCTCGTCCTGCAGGTTGTCGCTGACATTGTCCAGGAACGGCTGGAAGTAGGAAATATTGGTCAGATAGGTGTTGATGCGGTTGGCCGAGGGCAGAAGTCTTGCCGCCGCCAGACCGAAGACGCCCAGCTGGGGAACGAGGCCCGCCAGATTGGTGCCGCCCCGCATGATCTCAAAGACCATGTAAAGCACCAGCCCCGCCACGCAGATCCACTCGATCAGAAGGCGCGGCGTCGAGCTGTAGAGCGTATATTTCTGAACCGCATTCACATAGCCGTTTCCGCACTTGCTGTACTCGTTGATGAAATAGTTTTCCTTGCCGGCGATCTTGATCTCCTTCACCGCGTCCACCGACTCGGAAATCCACTTGAAGAGTCCGGCGTAGAAATCCTGGTTCTCCCGGCCTGCCTTCAGCATGACGGGCTTGATGAAAAACTTGATCAGCATCAGCACCGCGATCAGGAGGGCGGCAATCGTCAGGATCATCTTCGCGTCGTAGGTGAACAGCAGGCAGACCAGAATGGTGAAGACAATGATCTCGCTGGTCAGCTGCAGAAGATTCAGAATCAGCGCGTACACGTTGTTGATATCCGACGTGATATTGCGCTGGATCACGGCTGTGTTGGCATTCAGGTAATACTCGTAGGGCCGCTTCATGAAATTGATCATCATCCGGTTGCTCGTCGCGAACTGGTTGGTGTAGATGAAGCGGAGCAGCAGCACCTGTTCAAAATACAGGTATATATTTTTGACGGCGAAAATCACCACCATGGCCACCATCATGGTCACGGCAAACTGCTTCGTCGACTGCATGCCGAGCGCCTTGTACAGCTCGCCCATATGGAACGGATTATTGGAGACAAAATCCGGATCGATGATGGCTTCGAGGACCGGGATGATCATGGTGATGCCCAGGGCCTCCAGAATGGCGCCGACCAGCATCACCAGCACGAGGCCGGCCATGGTCAGTTTCTGCCGGCGGTCCAGCAGCAGATTGATTTTCCGGAAGGATCTGATCATTCCTTCTTCTCTCCTCCGACTTTCAGACTGTTTCCCGCATCCCCGGTCCCGGTGACAGTGAACGCGGAATTTGTCACGCTCCGATGCTCCTCCGGGTCTTCATAGCGGTCCATGTAAGGCGCGCCGAGATAGACCTTCTCCCGCGCACAGTGAATGGAGGACGGAACCGTGAAGACCGTCACAACCCGGTCAAACAGCATTCCTTCCCCGATCTGCACAAAATTCAGAATCTCCATCGGGAAAAAGCCGTCCAGCACGATGTGCTGCGGGAAAATCTCCGTGTAATCCAGCTTATCCCTCGGATGGGGCTTCACGACGATCACGGCCGCCTGTCCGCCGACCGTCCCGTACTCGTTTATCATATCCTCAAAGAGCCTGCGCCGCATGGAGAGATCCTTGCACAGAGGCTCCGTCAGAATCAGCACCTTCGGCCGGCCGCTCTCCCCTGCCTTTGTCAGCGCCTGTATCAGCTGATCCCGGTTTTCGATAAACAGGGCGGTCAGCAGCTTTTTGTCTTCCTCTGTCAGACGCGCCGTAAGAGACTCCCTCGGCACCTCCTTCATTTTGGCAGTCGGATGATCCAGCGCCGAGAGGTCATTGACCTCCATGTCAATACAGTACTTTCCGTACCCGTTCTGAATGAAAATCCATCCCCGGGCAGCCATAAAGGCCTTCAGGCCGAAATGCCCCCGGTTGTCGTCCCTGGCCGTGTCCCGGTAACGGATGCAGTCGAGGCCGTCCTCCACCGCGTGATACCGGATTTTCTTATAGGAGAGATAATAGCCGATGGGATCCGAGTCACAGAATACATAAATATCCCGGTAACGGGTAAAGTCCACCGGCACATACGGTTCCTCCAGCTGTGCGTATCTGCGGCAGAACCGGATGCGCTGCAGCATATTGGCGGCGATATTGCCGCGGTCCTTCTTCAGCTCCACGAGCTCCGGGAAGAACGTGTAATCCTTCTCGTCAAATTCGATGACCGCGTCAAACAGCCCGCATGCGGCGGCGCGCTCTCTCAGGGACCGGAAGTCGTTGGACATCTTCGAAAGCACCAGATCCGCTTTCCCCGCGCCGCTCTTCCCCTCCCGGAGCGCGAGCTCCTTCAGGCAGGCGATATATACATGATAATAAGTATGGCAGACGTAAATCCGCTCTTTGATTTCCGCACCCATAGACTTATCTATTATATCACACCTCTTCCGCGTCGGCATCGCCGGCCGGCTCTCCGCAGGAGGCCTGCGCCTGCGCCGCCTTCATCATGACGGCGCACTCGATCCGCTTGCGGAAAATGTCGCAGCCGAAGGCATAGGTGCCCAGGATATCACCGGAGGCGTGCAGCGCGTTGGCGGCACATCCGCCCGAGCAGTACAGCTTGGCCCAGCAGTCCTCGCACTCGGGGCGCGCGTAGACGTTGCAGAGCTTGAACCGGTCCCGGAGCTCCGTGTTCTGAATGCCGTTCCAGATGTCGCCCAGCTTATAGGCCGGATCGTTCACAAACTGGTGACACGGATACAGGTCTCCCCAGGGTGTGACGGCCAGATACTCCGTGCCGGAGCCGCACCCGGAAATCCGCTTGTAGATGCACGGACCGTGGGCAAGATCCAGCATATAGTGATAGAAGGTGATCGGCTTACCTTCCTTCTCCCGGCGCAGCATATCCTTCGCCAGGATTTCATACTGTTCATACAGTGTCTCTTTGTCTTCCTCCCGCAGCGCGGAGGGGGAATCGGGCGAAGTGACCACCGGCTCCATGGAGAGCTCCGTGAAGCCCAGATCATCCGCCATATGGAAGAGATCGTTTGTGAAATCCGTGTTGAAATGCGTGTAGGTGCCGCGCATATAGTAGCCCCGGCCGCCGCGCTCCTTCACAAACTTCTGAAACTTCGGAACGATCACGTCATAGCTGCCGCGCCCCTGCTTGTCCACCCGGAAGCGATCGTTGACTTCCTTTCGCCCGTCCAGGGACAGCACGACATTGTGGCACTCGCGGTTCGCCCACTCGATCACCTCGTCGGTGACGCCGACGCCGTTGGTCGTGAGCGTGAATCGGAAATTCTTTTTCTTTTCCTTCTCGATGCTGCGCGCATAGGCCACCAGCTGTTTACAGACCTCGAAATTCATCAGCGGCTCGCCGCCGAAAAAGTCCACCTCCAGATTCCTGCGGAAGCCCGAATTCTCAACCAGAAAGTCCAGGGCGCGCTTTCCCACCTCAAAGCTCATGAGGCCGGAGGTCCCCTGGAAATTGCCCTGGGAGGCAAAACAGTACTCACAGTTCAGGTTGCAGGTGTGCGCCACATGCAGACACAGTGCCTTGATCACCGTGCTTCTCTGCTTCAGGTCGAAAGCCTTGTCCCGGTACACATCATCCGTAAACAGCTTCCCGGCCCGCACCAGTTCCAGCACATCGTCGAAGCACTCCCCGATCTCCTCTGCCCCGGTACTGCTGCCGTATTTTGCCAGAAGGCGCTCTGTGAACTCCCCACGGATATTCTCATCCTGAAGCACCTGCGCGGCGCACGCGGATTCGGTCAGCGTCTGTGCGCCGGCATCTGCCGCACACCGGGCCCGCACCGTTTCGTCAACCATGCGGATCACCTCAAAGCCGAGCTCATCCGTGGTGTGGATGCTCCCGCTGTAGGTGTCCAGAACAATGTTGTAACCGTTCAGCTTATACTGATGAATCATAAATAAAAACCCCTATGATAACAGAACGCCGCAGCGCCTCGCGGCGCTCCGGCAGCTTCCTTGCATGTCTGTATGGCCTGACTGAAAACCCGGTTTACTCCTCGGTCTTCTCGCAGGGCTGATTTGCGATACCGCAGCTGGTCTTGCATGCGCTCTGGCAGGATGTCTGGCACTCGCCGCAGCCGCCGTTCACAGCACTCTTCGCCATATCGCGGGTCTCTAAAGTCTGAATATGCTTCATCGTTCTTCCTTCCTTTCCCGTCAATACCGGATATCGGTATGAGATGCAATCTGATTCGCTGATAATGATACATAGACGCGCCGCATTTTGTCAAGGGATGCGCCTGTTTAAGGGTAAAATCAGGGGTGTCCGGCGCATCAGAATCCCTGGTAGATAAATTCGGCGGCCGAGTAGCCCGGTCCGTACTGTCCGAAGAGGATCACAAAGAACAGGGCGGCAAAATAAAACAGCCATCTCGGGATAAACGGAAGCGCCGCAATCCGCCGCCGGACAGCGTGGGTATCGTCCAGGCCGGCCAGTTCGTCCCGGTGCTGAAGGACCGAAAAGACGATCAGCACGAGAATTGAGAAGATCAGCAGCAGCCACTCGATCCGGTCCAGACCCAGCTGCGCAAAACCCTCCCCGGCAAGAGCGCTCCGCCCGCCCGTGAACACGCCCCGGAGCATCCGCACCGCAGCGCCCGCCGAGGCTGCGCGGAAGAAGGTGTTGCCGATATTGACCAGGATAAAGGTCCGGATCACGCGGAAAATGTCGGCAGCCCGCCCCTCCATGGGGATGTGAAGCTTTCCGTTCAGTTTCTTAAAGAAGGGGAGCGTCGCCTCGCCGAACACGATGTAGAACCAGTGCAGCAGACCGGAGCCGATGACATACTTGATGTCGCCGCCGTGCCACAGACCGATGAGGAACCAGAGCAGGAACATAGCCGCAAAGGTCGTGAGCTGCTTCCCGGTCTTCTTGCCGCATTTTGCCCGGAGCGTCTTGCCGAGCTTCGTGAACGCGGCGGAGCGCAGCAGCGGATAAAAGACATATTCCTTCATCCACACGCCCAGCGTGATGTGCCAGCGCCGCCAGTACTCGGCGATGGTCTTCGCGAAGAACGGTGTGCGGAAGTTCTCCGGCAGGCGCAGGCCGAAGGTCTCGGAGAGACCCAGCACGATGTCCATGCAGCCGGAGAAGTCCGTGTAGAGCTGGATGGTGAACATCAGAATACCGAGGAGAACGGTCCATCCCCCGTAGGGATCCCCGCCCTCGGCGGTATAACTGCCGAAGACCGCGGCCGCGATGACACCGGCGCGCTCGGCGATGACCAGCTTCTTGAAGAAGCCGTAGAGCATCCGCTGCAGGCCGAAAGTCAGATTTTCATAGGAAAAGGCGTGATGTTCGAAAAGCTGCCCCGCGTCCTCGCGGAAACGCAGCACAGGGCCCGAGACCATGAGCGGGAAATACATGCCGTAGAGACCGACCCGCGCCGGGTTTTTCTGCGGCTCGGCAATTTCGTTGTAGACGTCGATCGCGTATCCCAAAAGGGCAAAGGTGTAAAAGGACAGACCCGGAGGCACATCGATGGCCCTTCCGTACCGGATATATTTGAAGGCAAAGAGAATGCCGATCAGAATCACCGCGTCGGCAATCAGGATCGTCCGACACAGGCCGCGTTTTTCACCCGAAGGCCCGATCCGGTGGATCAGCTGCGCAGCGCCCCAGGTCACCGCACAGGCCGCAAGCGGCCAGACCAGCAGAATCCGGTGCCACGGCGCGCCGTACACAAACAGACTCGCCGCCAGCAGCAGCGGCCACTGGAGGCGCCTTGGCAGTACATAATACAGAAGCAGCAGAACTGCATAAAAACACAAAAAATAAAAAGAGGTGATATCCATTACACATTCATATGCTTTCAAGATACATAAGGGCCCGGACGGCCGCCGAGGCCCTTATGTATCTTTCCGGCTTAAAGTTTGTGTTATACTAACAAATAGGTGTGCGCACCGCAGTTATTATAGCATGAACGGGTCAGCCCGGAAACGGAGAAGAGAGACTATGCTGAATCTGAAGATACATCATATCGGCTATCTTGTGCGGAAAAAAGACGCGGCCAGAGCTGCCTTTGAGGATCTGGGCTACCGGGTTCGGGCGGACTGGGTGCGCGACGAATCCCGCGGCATCGACATTTCCTTTATCGAGAAGGACGGGACCTGCATCGAGCTGGTCAGCCCTTACCGGAAGGACTCCGACGTCTCCGGTCTTCTGCAGCGCATGAAGAACGCGCCCTATCACATCTGCTATCTCTCCGCACATTTTCCGGAGGATCTTTCCGCGCTCCGGGAGATGGGCTATCTCCCGATTACAGAAAAAGCTCCGGCTCCCGCACTGGAGAACCGGAACGTTGTTTTCCTGCTGCATCCCGCCCTGGGTATGATCGAGGTGATTGACGACCCCGAGGCATAACCGCGGCACAGCCCTGAAAAAGCCTTGAAAAGCGCCTGTCAGGCGAGCTTTTCTTCGATCAGGCGGGCCATCTCGCCCACATTTTTCATGGTGACTACCTGTCCCATGGTGAACTTCACGCCGAATTCCTGCTCCACCGCGGCGATCAGATTGATGTGCTCCAGCGAATCCCAGCCGTCGATGTCCGCGGCTGTCGTCTCTTCGCCGACCTCGATCTCCTCGTCGTCAAAAACGTCGCGGAATACTTCATTCAGCTTTTCAAAGATTTCTTCTCTGCTCATCTTCTTTCCTTTCGTGCCTTAAGCCTTTCTGCCGGCAGTTCCGTCACAGCTCCTCCGGCTGTTTCGCGCCGATGCCGTCCTCCAGCGAGAAGTCCAGCATATTCTTCATATACCGCTCCACCGTCTCGTACACCACGATGTCCGGGTTCTCCTGCAGCAGCATCATGTGATTGTAATTATAATAGAAATTCACGTAAGAGTCATTAAACTGACAGCAGGCAAATTTTGCCATGACGGCGGAGAAGGAATCTCCGATGATAAACAGCTTGCGGGGGTCTCCGCTCTCATAAATATTATGGAACCGGAACTCGTTGCCCAGTGCGTTCACGTCCTCGGTCATCGCATAATTCGTGTAGTCCTTCACGTAGAAGGCATCCGGGTCCTTTAAGATCTTTTCCAGATGAATGAGTCTGGCCAGATCGCCCGAAGGCGCATCCCCGTACTCCCACGTCGTGTCGTCGGGCCCCGGCAGGAAGTATCCGAAGGCAAAATTCAGCTCGCGCGCCCCGATATAGGCACCCAGATAGTTCCAGTGGGTGTCGAACCGGTAATAGACCGGCGTGTCCGGATGGTTTTTCTTGTACTCCATCAGCGTGTCATAGGGGCAGACCACCTGCAGGTCCGTCGTCTCCCGGAGATAGTCGATGACCTGGCGCATCCGGCCGTGCTCCGCCATTTCCCCGTAGGAGCCGGGCATATATTCGCTGTAGACCCGCTCTTTATTAGGCGCGATGAAAATAATGAACTCTTTCCCCTGCGCCGCCAGCTCGTCCCGCGCCGTGACCATATTCGTCCGGATCGTCTCCAGCTCCTCCTGTGTGAAGAGATTGGAGCCGTTGTAATCCGACACCGGATCTTCGTCGTTTACCTGTGCGCCTTTGTAGAACAGCCAGCCCTCTTTACCGACAATGACGGACTTCGAGGAGGAGGTTTTCAGCACATAATAGTCGAACAGGCCGTTCAGGGTAATCAGCTGGTTCCGGAAAGGAAGGTTTTCATTGAACCACTCCTCAAAGGCGGAGGGGTACTCCTCGATGCTCACGCGTTCTTCGCCGGTCAGCGAGGGCATCTGCGCCAGCGTGCGGTTTTCGTAGTTCTGTGTGTCCAGAAAGCGTCCGAACAGCGCAAAAAGCAGTACCGGGAGGACAATCAGCCCGGCCATCAGCACGATATAATATTGCTGCAGTGCTTTCTTCATGTGTCAGCTTCTCTTTCGCCGCTCAGAAGCGGAAATAAATAAACGGATTATAAGTATTGTTTGCCAGCAGCAGGATCGAGTAAAACAGGACAATCGTCAGCCACAGGGCTTCCCACGGGCTGTTTATAAAGGACTCCGAAATATGCCCGAGCCGTCTGTATTTTGAAAAGATCCGCTGCATCAGCCCGCATCCGATCACGCCCAGAACCATCGCCAGGATCGTCTGGCTGCTGAACAGGACGCCCGACACGACGCCCGGTCCCGGTGCGGTATATTTCCAGGGCAGCAGCATTCTCTGCACAATCGCAAAGCCCTGCCGCACGGATTCCACGCGGAAGAAGACCCAGCCGATCATCACGACCACCAGCGTGTAGACACGGGAGAGGAAATGGGTTTTATCCTTTTTCAGAATATTGGAAAAGCCCATGCGCTCCAGAATCAGGAACAGGCCGTGGTAGAGACCCCAGCCGACAAAGTTCCAGCTCGCGCCGTGCCACAGTCCCGTGGTGGCGAAGACAATAAACAGGTTCAGGTAGGTCCGCACTTTCCCTTTGCGGTTTCCGCCCAACGGAATGTACAGATATTCCCGGAACCAGGTGGACAGGGAAATGTGCCATCTGTGCCAGAATTCCTGGATGGACATGGAAATATACGGGTAGCGGAAGTTTTCCAGGAAATTGAAGCCGAACATCCGGCCCATGCCGATGGCCATGTCCGAATAGCCGGAGAAGTCGTAATAAATCTGCAGGGAGTAAAACAGCGCCGCCGCCCAGGCGTACAGAGAGCTCATCTGCTCCGGTGCGAGGGCGAACAGATTGTCCGCGGAGACCGCCAGCATATTGGCCAGGATCACCTTTTTGCCCAGACCGTAGACGAAGCGCCTGAAGCCCTGCGCGAGATCCTCTCTTCCGGGACTGCGGTTCTCAATCTGCGCCTCGATGTCGATGTAGCGCACAATCGGGCCCGCGATCAGCTGCGGGAAGAAGGAGATGTAAAGCATCAGGTTCAGCAGATTCTTCTGGACTTTGATCTCTCCTCTGTACAGGTCAATGACATAGCTCATGGCCTGGAAGGTGAAGAAGGAGATGCCGATGGGAAGCGCAATATTCGTAGTCGGAACGGCGACAGACGGCAGAAGCCGGTCCAGCGTCCGCAGGAAGAAATTGCAGTATTTGAAATAGCCTAAAAGTCCCAGATTGCCGATCACCGACAGGATCAGCCAGAGTCTGGCCCGCGGCCGGTCCCGGTCAATCAGCAGGCCGAAGCTCCAGTTCATCAGCACGGAGAAAAGCAGAAGGAAAATATACCGGGGCTCTCCCCACGCATAGAAGAAGAGGCTCGCCAGCAGAAGAACGATATTCTGTTGTTTCGGTTTCCGGATCAGGCGGCTGAGAACAAAGACAGCCGGGAAGAAGATCCACAGAAACACCATTGAACTGAAGACCACTGTGTTTTCCTTCGTTTATTTTTCGATCTGAATATACCGGTTCTTCGCGGTATAGACATTTGGAAGATCATAGCGCCAGACGGTATTGCCGGCGGGATCCTCGTGTATTTTCGTAAAGCCCATGCGGTCGTAAAAATCCCGGACCATGCCGTTTTTTGCCGTCGGATAGTAGTATCCGAAGATGGCGGACAGACCGCGCCGCATGCATTCGACCGCCAGTTCATCCATCATAGCGTATTCCATATCCCGTTTCAAGACGCGGCAGCTCATCAGCCACAGGTCGATGAGGAGCGCCTTCTGCCCGGTGACGATGCCTTTGCCCTCCGGCTCTCCCTCCTTCTGACCCGGCGCATCCGCGGTCATCATCGCCTCGCTGCCGATAATCAGGGAGACGATGCCGTTGTCGCCGAATTTGTCCGAGAGCCGCCCGCACAGCGTCACCATTTCCGGGTCCGCGGCGGCCTGCGCGATTTCTTCCTCCGTGCAGCGCTTTGTCGTCAGATTGAACTGGTTGCTCTTGTTGGTCAGCTGGGTGATCCGCGGGAAATACAGCTTCTCGAAGGGGCCGATCTGCGCCTTCATCTCCAGGGATTTCAGATATTCCCCGTAATCCGCGAAGGAGCTCTGCGCCTTTTTCCGCTCCGCGTTCGCCCGGACCATCTCGCTGCGGCTCCTGTCATCGTCGGTCAGGGACGTGACTTCGAAATAACCCGCGTGATCCAGGATGCGGATATAGTCTTCCGGCGAGCCCAGCTCCGGCACGGCCGCGCCCGGCACCTGCTGCCGGATGATTTCCCGCTCCGCGGGATTGTCGTCGGCGAAAACCGCCGACTCCGGAAGGACATTAACATCTTCCGCGATGCGGACCAGGTTCAGGCTCTTCGGATCCCAGTTCGCCCGGATGCTCACAAAATCCTCCGGCTTTAAAATGCTCTCCGGGTGGTTTAAGCCCGCGAGCGCGTTTTCCTCATCGTTCTTGGAGTCGACGGCCAGCATCACGCCGATGCCTTTCAGTTTCTTCACGTAGGACTGGAATTCCCGGAAGGTCTCCCCGAGCGCCGTCTCCTCGCCCAGCTCGATGCCGTCCGGGCCGTCGTCTCCGATCACGCCGCCCCAGAGGGTGTTGTCCAGATCCAGCGCGAGAATCTTTTTGTTCCGGCCGAACAGCGATTTGACGATGCGCGTGACGCTGTACGCAAGTTCCGGAATGGACTGCATGGACAGCGCGTACTTATAAAGATTCCAGAAAGCATCGTCCAGAAACCGGTCCAGACCGATGCGCGCGGCGAGGTAATTGTAGTCGTGCAGATAGACGGCCGGCCCGCTCTCCTGTCGGCACCGGCGAATTCGCTCCGCCATCCGCTCATTCAGAGTCCGCACGAAACGGACGGTTCCCTGCACTTCCACCGCCTCACTGTTTCCGAGCACCCGGAAGGGCGGATATTCGTAATTATTCTGGATGACCGGGCAGTGGTACCGGCTGTGAATGCCCTGCCAGCAGCTCTCGAGCTTTTCCAGGGCGGCCTGCGCCAGTGCATCCGCCTCCTCTTCGCTGCTCTCCGGGGCGGGCAGCTCCTTCAGATTCCGGAAGGTGGTGTGGATATAGACCACATCCGGCATAAAAGCATCCAGCTCCGGATTTCCGAAGACCGCGTCCTCATAATACTGAGCGTATTCCGACTCGTAAAAAACCGGCTCAATGCCCTCGTCCAGCAAAAACAGCTCCATCATCCGGACGATGTCATGGGTTGTGGAGCCGCCCAGTACGGCGATCTTTTTCCGAATGCGGGACGAGCCATCCGAGAGAAGCTCCCGGCGGAGCTTTTTCGATTTTTTCAGCAGTTCATCCGCGTCAAAAGGATATGGAATCATCTTTTCTCCTTTGTTCTGGCCGCCTTGTTCTTTACGGCGTAATCCCGTGCTGCTCCAGCATCTCCCGGATTTCCGGGATTTCGCTGCAGATCAGCTGTGTGAAATACAGAGCGCCTTCCTCATTCAGATGATCCGCGTTGCCAAACAGCGCCCGGTTGTCTCTGAACCGTTCGTCCATACCGTAGTTGTAATAATTTGTTCCGGTCTCCTGTGCGATCCTGTCCACCTCCTGGTCAAAAGTCTCCAGGAAATCCTCATGAATCAGATCCGTGTAAGCCCGGTGGAAGGGCATGGTGATGAGGACCGGCGTCACTTCCTTCTCCCTGCAGAAGGCGATCAGATCCCGCAGCTGCTGCTCCCGCTCCGGCAGGAAGTAATCCGGCTTGTTCTCAAAATGCCGCACGAACCGGTCCCAGCCGACCTGCTCGAACTCATCCGGTTCTTCCGATTCCTGCGCAGCCTCCGCATCGCTGTTTTCCGCCTCTGCGTCAGCCGTCTCCGCGCTCTCTTCGCTCTCCGCAGCCAGGACATGCAGTGAAAGCCTCGCCTCTTCCGCCTCCCGGTCCGCCTTTTTCTGCTCAATGATGTGGGAGGGAACCAGCAGCAGCTTGTAGCCGCCGCTTAAAACCGGCATGCGGTGCGTCGTGAGATCGACAAACCAGTCGTAATCTGGAATATACTCCGGATCCACAAACTGATAATATCTGGTCGCCCGGCCTTCCCGCTCCACCTCCGTCACCGTCTCGTCGTTGAAGGAGAAATAGGAAATCGGGATCAGCATCACACCGCCGGGGGCAAGTCCCTCCTGAAACTGCTGCAGCACCGCCAGATCCTGATCAAACATCTGGCTCGGCAGGGCAAAATTAAAACACCGCAGGCCCTGCGCCTCGATTTCACTGTAGTCCAGTCCGTAGGCGCCGTGGGAGCTGCCCACGTTGGAGAGATACGAGGGCTCGTATCCCTCGCCGATCCAGCCGAATTTGTCCAGCTCGTGGTATCGGTTCTGCCCGTCCTGCAGATAGAGCCAGTTCAGAAACAGCACCACAAGAATTGCGGCGAAGCACACACCGGCGACTTTCAGCAGTGTGCTGCCGAGCCGCGTGTTCCTTCTGACTCTTCTCCTCCGTGTGAAGTTTTCATTTCCTTCTGTTCTCTGCATTTTGTCAAAAACCGGAATAAATAAATTCCGCGGTCACGCCTTTCTGTGAAAACAGCAGAATCCCCACCAGCAGCAATACATAGACGGTATAGCGCACGGCGGGGCGGCCGGCCGACACCAGTTCCACAATCTCCTTTTTCTTCATGAAGGAGACAAAATCCGCAATAACCAGGATGATGACCGGAATGCTGATCCAGACCATCTGCATATACGGCATATCCAGACAGATCACAAAAGTTTTGAGATACTGAATCGGATCTTCGATCCCGGTAAAGGTTCCCTTCATGAAGGTGAGGGCTGTCTTCATGGAGTCCGCCCTGAAGAACAGCCATGCGAAGCTGATCAGGGAAAAGGTCACGATCGTCCGGAGAATCCGGACCGGCTTCGGGTAGTCCTCATTGACCTTCTTGGGTCCGTGCGTTCTCGTGATCAGCACGTCCGCGCTCTGATACAGGCCGTGGAGCAGGCCCCAGAACAGAAACGTCCAGGAGGCGCCGTGCCACAGGCCGCTGGTCAGCATGACGATCAGCGTGTTGCGCACCCGCTTCGGAATGCCGTAGTGGCTGCCGCCCAGCGGGATATAAAGATAATCCCTGAACCAGCCGGACAGGGAGATATGCCAGCGGTTCCAGAACTCACGCACATTCTGCGAGAGATAGGGCGTGTTGAAGTTCTGATCCAGCTCGACGCCGAACAGCTGCGCCGTGCCGACGGCGATGTCCGAGTAGCCGGAGAAATCGCAGTACAGCTCGATCGTATACATCAGCACGCTCGCCGGAAAAATCAGGCCGATATAAATGTCCGGCGCGCCGAAAATCTTGTTCACCGTCACAGCCAGGACGTCCGCGATGGCCAGCTTCTTAAAGTAGCCCCAGGCCATGCGCTTCAGTCCCATGGAAATCTGTCTTCCGTTCGGCTTTCTGAGGCGCCTGTACTGCGGCAGCAGCTTGTCGCCCCGCCCGATCGGTCCGGAAATCAGCTGCGGGAAGAAGGATGCAAAAAGAAGGAACCGCCCAAAGTGCCACTCGGCGCGGTATTTTCCTCTGCTGACATCCAGAATATATCCCAGCACCTGCAGGGTGTAAAAAGAAATGCCGATCGGAACAAAAAGCTGCGGAACCGGGATCTGCAGGAAATTTTCGCCATGGGGTGTCAGATGATACAGGAGCGCATTCAGGTTTTCTGTGAAGAAGCCGAGATACTTGAAGATCACAAGACCGCCGAGAAGCTCGGCCGCCGCTCCCGCCGTAAAACGCCTGCGCGCCCTCTCCGTTTTTGCTGTGTCGATCAGAATGCCGAAGACGTACGCGAAAAGACTCTGAATGAACAGAACCAGCAGAAACCGGATGTCCAGCTGAGCACAGAACCAGTAACTGACCGCGAGAAGAAGCGCCCAGCGATACCGGATCGGGACGATGCGGTACAGGATGAAAACGACCGGTATGAAGATGGCGTACGTCAGGTTGTTGAAAAGCATATCAAGTCATTCTATCACAAATTGTGCGCTTTGTATCGTTTCGCGAGCGCGCTGGCAAACAGCAGGACCAGCAGTGCGGCCGTCAGTACCATGATCAGAAGATAGCCGTAAGAGGCGCCGTGAAGGCCCGTCTCTGCCACCGCCCGGGGCATCGCCGCCGCCGAGATCACTGCGGCCAGCAGGTATACAAAGGGAATCAGCTTCTGTGCCCGGACAATGGTCAGCATCGCGGTCAGAAAACCGCACAGAGCGAGAAATGCGCCGCCCAGAAGCAGCAGCATCAGCTCCGTCTTTAAATCCGAAAGGTCGGCGGAGTACAGTATGCCGAGCACCGGAATGCCCAGCAGATAACCGCAGAGAAGCACCACTGCAGTGATGGCAAGAAGACCGGCCAGCACCTTTCCGACCAGCCGCAGGAAAGGATCCCTGCGGGGATTTTCGGGTTTTTCCGCCCAGGCCAGTGTCATTTTTACCAGCAGCGGCTGGTACAGGAACTGGTTCAGCAGCTGAATCACGAAGACCGGCATGGCAATAAAGGTATAGCGCGCCTGTGCCGTTTCATCCAGCTGTGCATCGATCGCGTACTTGGGCGCATTAATCAGATAAAAGGAGAGGCAGTTTGCGGCGCAGACCGGAAGCGTCGTGCGCGTCAGGGCCAGCAGCTGCCTTGCGCTGCTTCCGCTCCCGCCGGCCTTCTCGTAAAGCGCAAGCGGCTCCCGGACAGCCATGCAGAAGACAGATACCGTGAGGATCGCCGCACCCGCGGCGGCGAGGGTCGGCATCAGCAGACCGCCGTCCGCCTTCAGCAGCACACACAGAAGCCCCAGGCTGATGAGCAGGCGGAGCAGAATCATTTTGCCCGCCAGATCCAGATGGCCCCGCTGCTGCAGACGTCCCGCCGCGGCGTCCTCGAGACAGTCCACCGCCTTCAGAAGACACATGGCATAGACCACGCCCGCCTTGTAGGGCGTATAGCCCGTGCCGGCCTTATAGAGCACATAGGCGCCGGCGCCGGCCAGCATCAGTGCCGTCGTGATGCCTCTGTGAAGAAAGTACAGCCTGCAGCTGTACTGCTGTTTCTGATCGGACACCTGGACATTCCGGACGCCGAAATTGCCGAAGTTCATGAAGAGGTTTCCGGTCGCGAATGCAATCGAAAATAACCCGGATGCCTCCAGTCCCAGCACCCGGTTGATGATCATCAGAATCAGTACGGATTGTCCCGCATTCAGAATTCCCGCAGCGGAATTCCAGAAATAATCTTTTGCTTCCTGTGTCTTCGTCTTACTTCCCTTCCCTGCGCCGCGGACTCAGTCGCCGGAGTTGCGGTCCGACAGCACCCGCTCCAGCACCTTCTCATGGGCCAGCTTCTCGAATCGGTCCTCCAGCGGCGAAAGATCCGCCCGCCCGTACCTGCGCTCGAGGGCGCTTCTTAAAATCTCGTCGCACAGCTCCGGATTCTTGGGCAGAATCGGACCGTGACTGTAAGAACCGAACACATTTTTATAGCGCACGCCCTCTGTCTTGTCCTCGCCGTTGTTGCCGTATCCCTTGAGAACCGTGCCCAGCGGCTTCACGCCCGGACCCAGATACGTCCGCCCGCTGTGATTTTCGAAGCCGACCACCGTGCTTCCGCCGGACTCCTCACCCAGCCGGAACGCGTAATTGTCGATCATCCGGACCTTTCCGCCCACTGTGTAGAAGTCGATCGCGCCGAGGAACTCGCACTTCACTCCCTCGTAGGTCTCATAATAGTGGCCCAGCATCTGGTAGCCGCCGCAGATACACAGGAAAGTCTTCCCGTCCTCAATCGCGGCGCGGATCTCCGCCGCTTTGCCCGATTTCAGGTCTCCCAGCAGCACTTCCTGCTCAAAATCCTGCCCGCCGCCGATGAAAAACAGGTCGAAAGCGGAAAGATCCGCCCGGTCGCCGATTTTCACCTGCGTGATCTCGCAGTCGATATTTCTCCATAAAAGGCGCTGCTGCAGACAGCGGATATTTCCGCGGTCTCCGTAGAGATTCAGTACCTCCGGATACAGATGACAGATTCGCAGTTGTTCCATGAATTCTCCCTATTTCCAGAATGCCTTCTTGCCGGTTGCCTGGCTGAGAAGTCCGCGCAGCTCCAGCATGGACGTGTAGTTGGGCATGGCAAAAACCGGCAGGTTCGAAGTGCGTATTTTTCCGAGCATGGAGGCAAAATCCGGAAGCAGCTCGATGCGCTCCTCCGGAATGCCGGCGTATTTGAGCCGCAGCTGCAGATCCTCGGCCCGGTCGCCGCACACCAGAATCTGCTTTAAATACGGATCCTCCGAGAGCTTCTCATAGTCCGCGTCCCAGATCCAGGAAATATCGTGGCCGTCCGCCGTCCGGTCGTTGAGGCAGGCCGCCAGCATATAATCCTGCTTCAGCTGTGTCAGATAGCTGATGGACTGACTGCAGCCGGCCGGATTTTTCACCAGAATCATCTGCACGGGCACGCCGTCCAGATCAAAATTCTCCATGCGCCCGAAGCTGCTCTCCACATCGGAGAGCGCATCGAAGATGCTCTCCGCGGGAAGCGTGATCCCGTGCCGCTCCTTCAGGCGGTCCGAGAAGACCGTAAAGGCGCAGACCGCGGCTGCGGCATTGTAGATATTGAAAACAGCCGGCAGGCTGATTGCCGCGTCCTTTTTGCTGCCGCGCCATTTCATCCTGACCTCGGAGCCCGCGGGGGAAACCGAATTGATCTGTGTCACGGAGACGTCGGCATCATGCCGGCTGTAACCGCAGTTCGGGCAGCAGAAGCCGCCCAGATGAGCATAGGTATAGTAGCGGTATTCGTAGGCGGTCCCGCAGCGGATGCAGTGCCGCGCGTCCGAGATTTCCGTCTCCTTCTGCTCGCCCACCGGCACGTCCAGACCGTAATAGAAAACCGGATTCGGCACATCCAGTGCAATCGAGGAGGTCAGTGAGCAGTCCGCATTCAGACACAGTGCGGTCTGCGGGGAGGCCTCCACGCCGCTTTTCACCGCATTCAGAGTGTGCGTGACTTCGCCGTAGCGGTCCAGCTGATCCCGGAACAGATTTGTGACCGTGATCACCTCCGGTGCAAGAAGAGGCACCACCTGTTTCAGCGCGCCTTCGTCACACTCCACCACCGCATACTCCGTCTTCGGCCTTCCGCGCCAGTCGGCGCTGCAGACAAATTCTGCCGTCACGCCCGAGAGCAGGTTCGCCCCGGATTTATTGGCAAGACACGGGAAACCGCTTCTTGTCAGCGCGTGCTCCAGCATCCGGCAGGTGGTGGTTTTTCCGTTGGTGCCGGTGACGACTATGATTTTCATGCCCCGGCTCACCGTCCGGAGCACCTCTTTGTCAAATTTCATCGCCACCTTCCCGGGGAGCGCCGTGCCGCCCCGGTGCAGCATTCTTAAGATGCCTCTGGCCGCTTTGCAGGCCGCCACGGCCGCAATCGTCCTGATTGTACTCATAAAACCTCCGCTTTTTTACAGTCCGCCTCTGAGCGCCTGCACCAGCAAAACAAACATATACAGGACCGGCTGATGCAGGAGATAAATCAGCAGGGAATGCTTTCCCATCCAGTCCGCTGCGGGAATTCTGCAGAACAGAAGCCCCCCTCTTTCCCTCATCCGGGGCATCACGAGTCTGCTGAGATAATACCCGCACAGAAACAGGAACAGCCAGGGAATCAGTGAAAAATAATCTGCTGAATCAAACGACGGATCGGTAAAGCCCAGATACGTCGCGGCATAACCATGGTACCAGGCCGCCGGCAGCCCGATCACCGGCTTCTCCAGAATCCCGATAAAGCCCGTGTTGACAGGCCGCGTGACAAGAAACAGCAGCGCGTTCAGGATCAGTCCCGGAACCGGCGGTATCGCTTCGAACAGATTTTTCCCGAAGGCGGCCATGATCAGCATCGCACTGCCAAGAAAGGTCAGGACACCGAAAATAATCCGGTCCTGCGGCATAAGCAGAGTGGTCACCGCCGTCACCAGCAGCCCGCAGGCGAAGACAGTCAGCGCGCGCTTCCACCGGTGTACCGAAAACGGAATGCAGAACCCGGAGAGCAGGATAAAAGTCCAGCAGATGCTCTGCTGCCAGAGGTGTGCCGCCGGTCCCCTGTACCACGCCCAGTCTGCTCCCAGCAGATAAACCGCGTCCCAGGACGCGTGATAGAGAATCATACTGATCAGTGTGATTCCCCGGATTCCGTCCAGGAGATGGAAGCGCCTGCCGCGCCGGATCTGTTTATTTGTCGATCTACCGGATACCATAATAGACTATTGTAACAAAATTTTTATTGACACGCACCCTGTTCCTGCTACACTGTATGTGAACTGCGAGGGCAGTACCCAATCGAATAACGTCCATGGCAGAGTAGGACTTTGTGTGTATACGTACTATACGTCAGTGTCAGAAAAACGGGGAGTTGTTTTCTGAACGAAATGATCAGCTGATCTGCAGTACAAAGTCTGCATCCCGCTGCCGCATGCGGAAGATCCTTTCCTGATGCGGCGACCCGGATTTCCGGAGCTGCCGGACACATCAGTGAAAGGAGTTTTTTATGAAACAGAACAATGAACAAGACCGCAGCCTGTTTGATACCCCCTTTTCGGCGCAGTACTGGAAGCTGGCGGCACTGGAGATGAAATCCACGCGCATGCTGGTCATCGCCGGCGTGCTGACCGCACTGCGCATCGCCGTCAAGTCCCTTTCCATTCCCATCGGACCGAGCCTGAACATCACCTTCGGCTTCATCATCAACGCGCTGGGATCCCTGATTTACGGACCCGTGATGGCCATTTTCACCTCCGCAATCAGCGACACGCTGGGCGCTCTGCTGTTTCCGTCCGGCGCCTACTTCTTCCCGTTTATTTTCGAGGAGATCGCCGGCGGCGTCCTGTTTGCCCTGTTCTACTACCGGGCCAAAATCACGACGCTGCGGGTGATGCTGGGACGCTTTGCCGTCACCATCATCGTAAACCTGATGATCAGCCCGGTGATCATGATCTATTACTATAAAATGGTGCTCGGCAAATCCTACACTTTCTTCACCATGCCGCGCATGATCAAAAACCTGGTCATGTTCCCCATCCAGTCCCTGATTCTGGTTCTGCTCTTCGGCGCCCTGCTGCCGCACACAAACCGGATGAATCTGACCTACACGGGAACGACACAGCTGAAAATGACCAGGCGCGATGTCCTGGTCCTCGTTCTCCTGACCGCTGTCTCCGCCCTGGCCATTCTCTTCTATTACTGGTATAAAGGACTGACCTGAGGGTCAGTAATCCACCTTCATCAGGGTCAGACCCTGTGCGGGCGCCGTCGGCCCGGCCTTGCGCCGGTCCAGGGCTTCAAGGATCCCTGTCATCTCCGAAGGCTCGCGCTTTCCGAAGCCCACCTCCAGAAGGGTCCCGGTCATGATCCGGACCATATTCTGAAGGAACCCGTTTCCATGAAAATACAGGCGGATATAATTCCCGCTCTCCTCGATCCGGATCGTGTCCACGACCCGGATCGTCTGTTTCTTCATTTTCGGATTGCCGCAGAAGCTTTTATAATCATGCATGCCTGTGAGAAGCTCCGCGGCCTCCCGCATTTTCTCCGTATCGGGCCGTTCGCTCAGCACCGTCACATATTTTCTGTCAAAAACCGGCTTTGCCGGGCCGCACCAGAGCGTGTACCGGTACGTCTTCCCGATGGCCTTGAAGCGGCTGTGAAACCGGTCGGCACAGATTCTGACCTCATTCACGCTGATGTCGTCCGGCAGGTAGCGGTTCATATAGGCCTGAATTTCTTCCTCCGTCTTATCCGTCTCCAGCAGCGCATTGCAGGTCATTGCGCGCGCGTGCACACCCGCATCCGTCCGGCCCGCGCCGATCACGGTGATCCGGCGCGGCTGCGCATCCGGGTGTTCTCCCGTCTCCATGGCCTCCAGCACGCTCTCGAGCTTGCCCTGGATGGTCAGATCCTTCCCGGGCTGGTGCTCCCAGCCGGAATACCGGGTTCCGTCATAACTCACAATCATCTTGTAGTTCTTCATGAATTTGCCTGCCTGTCCGATTCTATGTATAATGAAAGTCTGAGCAAAGTAAAGCGCTCATGCAGTCGTTCTGTCTATGAAAGAGGTACTCTTACAGTGATGAAAAAGTTCTTTTCAGCCATTCTTTCCGATACACTCCGCAAGCTGAAGGAGGAAGACGGATTTATCTTCTTCCTGCTGCTGATCCTGTTTCTCATGGGCGTCTTCAGCTTTTCCGGATACAAGGCCTATACCATCGTACACAATTACAATGTCGCCGAAAAGGAATATGACGATCTGGCAGATACATACGCTGTTTCTGTTGAAGACGAAATTCCCGCAGATGTACAGGAAGGCTCCTCCGAGGAGGCGGCGGAATCTTCTTCGTCGTCTGTCCACGCCCACAACCAGCTGGTGCGCGGGCGGATTCTGAAGATCGATTTTGACGCGCTGCAGGCGGAAAACGAGGACGTGATCGGCTGGCTTCTGCTGGACGGTGCCGGCATCAATTACCCGGTCCTGAAGGGAGAGGATAATGATTATTATCTGCACCACACCTTCAGCGGCGAGTACAACAGCAGCGGCTCCGTGTTCATGGATTTCGAGAACAAGCCTGATTTCTCGGATTACAACACCTTTATCTACGGCCACAACATGAAGAACGGCTCCATGTTCGGATCCATGCAGAAATACTTCACCGGCAAGGATTGCGAGGGCGAGCAGTATTTCTACATTTTCCTGCCGAACGGCCACCGCGCAACCTACCAGGTCTACTCCTGCTATGTCACGCATTCGACGAGCGATACCTACCGCCTGTTCTACACCGAAGAAGATTACCACGCGTACATGGAAATGATTGCGAAGAAATCCATCCGTCAGACAGAGCTGGATCCCGGAAAGGAAATCCTTCCGATCGTGACGCTCTCCACCTGCTCCGGCGCGGCCGGCGGCACGCAGCGCTTCGTGGTCCACGGCCTGCTGGTGGACGATGTGGATCTCTCCGGCTGGTTTGACAGGTAAAGGATAGCCCGGCTGACCGGCCGGCCTGTTCCGGCCTCAGGCCATCTCTTTTTTCATCGCCCTGAGCTCACCCATAAAAAGCTCGTAATAATCGTCTTCTCCTTCGAGCAGCGGGGAGTTTTCTCCGCCGCCGTTGGTGCTTCTGCGCATCGCGGCGTAATAGTCCTCTCCCGCACAGATCAGATCCATCTCGGCGATCGGAAAGCCCAGCTCTGCGGCAATCCCGCAGAAGGTGCTGACCGGGTTGGCCGCGTTCTGCGTCTCAAGAAGTCTGTCCAGCAGACCGCTGTCGCTGCGGGCCGCTTTCCTGAGGCCGTCCAAAACCTCATCCACACTGAATCTCTGGCTGCTGTTCATGGGCTCTTCTCCTTTTTCGTAATTTTATTTCGCACTATACGTCAATTCGTAAAACCGATCATATTCATCCTGAATTTCAACGAAAAATGTCAAATCTCTCTGAAAAAAGCTTAGGGATGACATTCCGAGTCCGCGCGTGATATTCTAAAGATACAGGAGGGCATTTATGGAATTGAAACAGACCGGAATGATCTACACTCCTCTTACAAAAAAAGCACTGAAGCTGTGCTGCAGTGCGCATCAGGGGCAGCTCGACAAGAGCGGACTTCCTTATCTTCTCCACCCGTTCCACGTGGCGGAACAGATGGATACGGAAATTGAAGTCTGTACCGCGCTGCTGCACGATGTCGTTGAGGACACGGATTATACCTTCGAAGACCTTGAGAAGGCCGGTTTTCCGGAGGAAGTCATGACCGCCCTGCGCCTCCTGACACACGATCTGACCACCCCTTATCTCGATTATATCCGCTCACTGAAGTCCAACCCGCTGGCCAGAAAAGTCAAACTGGCAGATCTGTACCACAACAGCACGGCTGCCCGCATGGATCAGATCACACCCGAGCATGAGGCAAAACTTGCAGAATATCAGGAAGCGATCCGCATCCTTTCGGAGTAGGACCGCTTCCTGCTTTTTTCGGTTTCTGCCTTACTGCTGTGCTCTGCGGCGGACGATTCCCGCGATAATTTCCACGCACTGATCATATCCGATGACACCCGTATCCAGGCTGATGTCATAGTTGTGATAGTCGCCGAGCTCACTTCCCGTATAGACCTTGTAATACTCTTTTCTCTGCTGGTCGCGCTTGTCCACCATTTTGCGGACCTTGGCGCCCTGCTCGTGATCCCGCTCTTCAATGCGGTGCACCCGGTGCTCCAGATCTGCGTACAGGAATACGTTGAAGCAGTCAATCCCGGCTTCCCGCAGAATGGAATCCGCACAGCGTCCTACCAGAATGCATGGCGACTGGGCAAACTCCAGAATGGCTTTGGCCTGTGCGCGGAAAATCTCATCGTACTGATTGTTGTAGCCGGCTGCCGCGCCGAACGAGAGGAAACCTCCCAGCATATGGCTGGCGCGGCTGATGTCCTCGCCTTCCCGCTCGATTTCTTCCTTCGTGTAGCCGCTCTTCTCGGCTGCCCTGGCCACGATGTCCTTATCGTAGTAAGGAATGCCCAGCTCCTCGGAGAGGCGTCTGGCAATTGAGCGGCCTCCCGCGCCGAACTCACGGCTGATGGTAATAACTGGATAACTCATGGACTGACTCCTTTCTGCTCAGTGTTGCAGCGGATCTTATCTCGGTACAAATTCGGTCCAGTAATTGTTATTGTAAATATCCGTGAAGCGATAGATCTCAATGGTCTTCTGATCGCCCAGCAGCGTGTCGCTGATGACCATATTGTCGGTCACTGTCATCGGCTCGCCCAGATAGTAGCTGTCCTGGAATTCCTGCGAGTAAGAATAGAAATCGCACAGGAAGTCGAGCTTATCGCCCGGCTGCAGCTCGATCAGGCCACGGGAGACCGTCTCTGTCTGATCTGCCTCATAAACAGGCTGTGCGCCGGCGATATAGCCTTCCGGCTGCTCGTCCGTAAACAGCAGAATCAGCTGTACGCGCTCGTCGTTCAGCATAGCCGGGACATATCCCATAATCTTGTAATCGTCTCCGTCCTCGATCGTCGACACATGATAGTAGGCGACCGGCTGATTGTTGATCGACAGCCATGTCTCTCCCGGATCCGCAACCAGGTTTCCTTCCTCGTCGACATCCCAGGAAGCGTCCAGGCCCAGATCAACATAACCCTCGCCGTCGTCGACATACATGTTCAGATCAACCTGCTGCACCAGTTTCTTCTGGTCGTCGGAAAGGATGATCTTGTACTTGCCGTCCTCTTCCGTCCAGGTGAGCTGTCCGGGATCAAACTGGTTTGCGGCCAGATATCCCATCGCGTGCTCGTCTTCCATGATGCTCCGGTCGAAGAAGCCCAGATCCGAAGAGGAGAGGCCGCTTCCGCCGCTGCCGAGGAACGTGGAGAGCAGCTGCAGGATCTGTTCCTGAGACTGCGTACTGCTGCCGCCGCCGAGACCGCCGCCCAGCAGAGACGGAATCGGAGACTGTCCGGAGCCGGAGGCAACCTGTCCGCTGACTTCCATGCTGGCGAATTCGCGGATGCAGCGGGTGTACTCTTCATCCAGACCGATTTCCTGATAAGTCTTGACTGCCTTGCTGACCGTGCTCGTCTTCCGGTAAGGGAAGTAGACAGACAGGCCGTAGGCGTTGGTCATGCTGCGGCCCGTGCGGTTATACTTCACGGCAGACAGCAGCGCCTGCACCAGCTGATTGGCTTCTTCGGAGCCGACATTGTTTGCAAAATTGATCAGGTCGATCTGGTCGATGCCGGTCTGCTTGGCAAATTCTCTGGAGAGATACCGGGCATCCGAGACCTCTTTATACTCATCGTTGCGGATTTTCTCAGTCGTGTTGGAGGAGAAGGCCGAAAACTTCGCCGGAACCGTCTGTCCCAGCTCAGCCAGGTCCACGACGGAGAGGGTTGTGCCCTGTCCGGGGCAGCTGCGCTCGCAGACGTCCACAAAGTCATCCACGATCTTCTTTCCGATCTCGATGGTCGGCATCGAAGTGTTCTTCGACAGCTCGGTCAGCCAGTTGGTGTAATACCAGCCCACACCGGGCTCGGTCTCTTCGGAAGCAATCATATAATCCGCATACTGATCCAGGACCAGGGCGGTTTCGATCGTCGCCATCAGGCAGGTGTCAAAGCCGATGAAATCGTACTTCAGACCCGCGTTTTTCAGCGCGCTGTTGATGCCGGCGAGATTCATGGAGCCGCTGGAAGAGAACTTCTCATCATAGCCGTAGCCTGTGATGGAGCCCCCGCCGTGATCCCAGAAAATGAGCGCGGTCCGGTTCGCCGGGAATTTCTCACCGCAGAACTTGATGAATTCCGTCAGCGTGGCGGGATCCGTCATCGGCTTGGCGCCTGCAGTACCCAGGCGCTTCAAGCCACCGTCCTGGATCTGATAGATTTCATTGGTCCGGCTGCTGATGACATTGTTCTTCCACGCGCGGCATCCGCCCGTATAGACGATCAGATTGACATTGCTGCCGATCGTGGCCTTGGTCATCTCCATCAGATCATTGGTCGCCATGCCGCTGCGGGACTCCAGATCCGTGCCGCACATATAGACCATGATAGTGAAGGTATCCGTGCCGTCTCCCTTGATCTGCGTGTATCTGCCGCGGGCATCCGCGGACACTCTGGAATTCAGACTGCCTGTGTTCGGATCCATCACCCAGCCGCTCGACGCACTGCCGGCGGAAGCTGTGCTGTAGCCGCCGAACAGACTGGAGAGGCTGTTATAGCCCGACGAAGAAGAACCTGTCCCCGTGGACGTGGTGGTCTGCGGCTGCTGCACGCTCTGTGAAGGCTGAGCGGGCTGCGCAGGCTGCGTGGTGGTCGTCTGGGGCTGGTTCACCGGGCTCTGCTGCGTATAGGCCGGCGAAGGCTGTGCGGGCTGTGCTCCGCCGCCGCCGAGAAGCCCTGACAGAGCTCCGCCGCCGCCCATCATCATGACCGCCAGGATAATAATAATCGTAAGAAGCGAAGGACGTCCGCCGGAACGCTTTCCTCCTCCCGCAGGACCCGGGGCCCCGGAAGAACTCATATAGGATCCGCTGCCGACCGGCCCCGCGCCGGTCCCGCTGCCGCGGCGATGGACACCGGCTCCCTGCCCGGTCACATTTTTCTGCCTGCCTCTGGGTAAATTATCTGCCATTTGCTTTCCTCCCTTATGATTCAAGAACGCCTTGGCGCACATTTTTCCTGCTGTGTCTGCCATGCAGATTCGGAGTAATTATATCACAATCATAATGCATGTAGCCATACGCGCATCTGATTGACCCCGCGGTTTCCCCATGCAAAATACGGAATCAGCGTCAGTGTCTCCGGCACCAGTTCCGGTTTCTTCTCTGTGTACAGAAATCCCGCCTCCCCTTTCGCGCGCCGGCAGGGCATCTGAATCGCTGTGATCCCTTTGAGGACTCCGTCTTCGATCGGAATTTCCCGGTATTCTCCCGCGTCCGGGATCCTCAGCTCCTGAAGGGGTTCTGCGTTGTCAGCACCCTCCGCACAGTAGATGAACGGTCCCTTCCGGAAGGCGACACATCCCGCATCCGCCCGCACAAGCGGATTGGCATATTGCCTCTGTAACGGCATATCAAACTCAACGAGAACGGATTCCCTCTCAGCCCATCCGCCTTCAAAATACACATATCCGTCCACAGCCTGCTGCTTCTGAAGGATTCCGTTTCTGCTGATGCGCACATTCCGGGCATACCCCGGAATCCTGACGGCAAAGGTAAACGATTCCTTCTTCGGACGGATCAGATACTCTATCCTTCCCTTCCGGGGAAATTCACTGTGAACGGTCAGGTCAGCCGCATCAAACCGCGCTTCTCCGCCGAGGAACAGGTGCGAGTAGATTGTATGCTCCTTCTCCCCCCAGGCATATTTTTCAATCGACAGAATCAGCCGCACGACATTCGGCGGGCAGCACGCGCACGCATACCACTCAGGTCTTTCGGGCAGAACATGCCTGTACTCCGGAAGAACGCCCGACACCCCCGGATTGACTTCCAGCGGATTGACGTAAAAGAAGTGTTTTCCGTCCATCTGCATGCCGCTCAGGACACCGTTGAACAGTTCCAGCTCCATGACATCCGCATAACTTCCCAGGGCTTGTATTTCAAGCATTCTGCGGGCCCAGAAAACCATTCCGATGGACGCACAGGTCTCGCCGTAGATCAGGTCGTTCGGAAGCTCGTAATCGTTCGTGAAGCCCTCCCACGCTGCTTCCTGTCCGATATTGCCGGTGATATACATCTGCTTCGAAGTGACATTTTCCCAGAGCCTTCTGCAGGCATCCGCGAGCTGCTGATCCTGACGATGCTCCGCGAGATCCGCCATCGCAGTGTAGTAGTACATGGCCCGGACACTGTGTCCCACTGCTCTCGTCTGGCTCGCCGCCTTCATGCGGACCTGATGATAATCGATATTGGTGAAGCTCCCGCCCCAGACAGCCCAGCCCCGGTTTTTTCTTTCATTCTCGAAGAAATCCGGATCGTTTCCTCTCTCATAGACAAAATAGGACGCAAGCTGTTCGTATTTTTCATCTTTTGTCAGACGGTACAGCTTCATCAGCGCCAGCTCGATCTCTTCATGACCCGGGACACCCCTGATTTTGCCTTCCTCCGGACCGATATGCGCACGGATACAGTCCACCATCCGCTCTACGATGTGCAGGAGCCGGTCTTTTCCCGTGACCTCATAGTAGGCGACGGCCGCCTCAATAAGATGCCCCGCGCAGTATAACTCGTGCCCTTCCTGCAGATTCTGAAAACATCTGCCCGGTTCTTTCACGATGAAATAGGTGTCAAAATATCCGTCCTCCAGCTGTGCCTGCTCAATCAGATCAATGACCTCATCGATCCTCTTTTCCAGCTCCGGATCGGGAAACAGCGCAAGCGAAAAGGCAGCCCCTTCAATCCATTTGGCAATGTCGCTGTCCTGAAACACCATTCCGTAGAACTCACCTTCCATCAGCCCGGCGGCAATTTTCAGATTTGCTATGGCGTGGCTTTTTTCAATGCCCGGAATGCGGTCATACAGAATATCTTCCTGATACGGAACCGTGACACTGCCAAGAAGCTTCTGCCGCTGTGACCAGAAGGGATCATCGACTCTGACATTCTTCAGCTGAATATCCTGAAACATCTCCGTTTCTCCTTCCTGTACCTTTTTCGTTTTCTCCATACAGTGCTCTCCCCCCATTTTACCATCACAGAGCGGCATGGCGAAGAAGCTTTCTCTTGCCTTTGCGCGCGCCAAAATGATAAGATGAGTCGCTGCCAATAAAAAAGAAGGCTGCAGAGCAGCCTCCCGGGAGAACAGATGAGTGAATTGAATTTTCAGGAAATCATGGAAGTCCGGAATCAGACCAACGCCTTTGCGCGGTCGATCGGTCTGGGACTGACTTTCCTCGAAGAAGGACATGCCGTCACGGAGATGGATATCACGGAAAACCAGCTCAATCCCATCGGGTCCGTGCACGGAGGCTGCCTGTACACCGCGGCTGACGTCGCCGCCGGCGGCGCCGCCATCAGCTTCGGAGACGTCGTGACCACCGTCGACAGCAGCTTCCGGTATCTGCGCCCCGGTCTGAACACCACCCGGATCAAGGCGGACGCCGTCGCCGTCAAACACGGTAAACGCCTCACCGTCGTCCAGGTGAACGTCTTCAATCAGGACGGCACCCTCCTCTGCATCGGAACGTTTTCCTTTATGAGCGTAGAAGTTTAGCCTTCAGCTAAACTTCGGAGCGATATGGCGATGATCCCGCAGGGATCGTCGTCCCGCGCAGCGGGATTGCGCGAAGGGTTCCCTGCCCGAGCGCAACCCTCCCCGCGAAAACCTGTATTACTTATGGCGATGATCAGCTGAACGACACATCCAGATCCATGGTCGGCCGGATCTCGTAGTCCGGGAAGCGCTCCTGCAGCTGCCGGACAATGTCGTCGAAGATCGCCGCGCGGTCGCCGGCCTCAAAATCAATAATCACGTCAAAGCGGATTTCCTTTTTCTCCTGATCCAGGTAAAAACCGTGTACCTGGAGGATGTAGTCATGCTCGCCGATAATGCGCATGACTTCGCGGCGGATGGCGACCGCCTTGTCGTCGGAGGTGTTGACCGAGTAAATTCCGACCGCTGTCAGAATCACGCCGTACTGCTCGTAAATGGTCTCCTGCACAATGCGCTCCAGACGGTCGATCTCATCCGCGCGCATCGTGTCCGGCACTTCAATGTGCACGGATCCGAGCTGCTTCTCCGGTCCGTAGCTGTGCAGAATCAGATCATAGACGCCGCCGACGCCTTCGATCCCCGCAACACTCTTCCGGATCTGCTTTGTCAGCTCACTGTCCGCGCGCTCGCCGACGATTTTGCTGATGGTGCTGCGGAGCATATCGATACCGGATTTCAGGATGACGATCGAAATGATGACACCAAGATACGCCTCCAGCTTCAGCCCCGTCACCATGAATATGATGGCTGCCGCCAGCGTCGAGGCGGAAATAACCGAATCGTTGAGTGCGTCCTGTCCGGACTCCTCCAGCGCCTCCGAGCTCACCTTCTGCCCGGTCTTCTTCACATACAGCCCCAGGATAATTTTGACCGCAACCGCCACGGAGATAATCAGCAGGGACACGATCGAGTAGTCCGGTATCTCGGGGTGAATGATCTTTTTGACAGATTCAACCAGGGAAGTCACGCCGGCGTAAAGAACGATGACTGCCACGATGGCTGCACTTAAATATTCCACCCGCCCGTGTCCGAGGGGATGCTTGCGGTCCGGCGCCTTTCCCGCGAGTCTGGCTCCGGCAATGGTGATGACAGAGGACAGCGCATCGCTCAGATTGTTGACCGCGTCCAGCACGATCGCGATCGAATGAGACAGAATACCGACAACCGCCTTGAAAGCCGCCAGCAGTATGTTCGCGGCAATACCGATCAGGCTGGTCCGTACGATGACATTTTCTCTTTCCTTCATGAGAACTCTCCCAGCAGCTTATACATGGTGTGATAGAGATTCAGGGCATCCTCCGCGGGCAGCTTAAGGCACCCGCCCACCTGAGAAGGAATTTCGGCAGCCGCTTCGCGCAGCGCCATCCCCTGATCGGTAATCCGGATCAGCGTCACCCGCTCATCCTCATCGGACCGGCGCCTGGTTACCAGGCCGTCTTTTTCCATTTTCTTGAGCAGCGGCGTCAGCGTCCCACTGTCCAGGTACAGTCTGCTGCACAGCTCCCGGACACTGACCTCCCGCTTTTCCCACAGAACCATAAACACGATGTACTGTGTATAAGTTATGCCGAGCGGTTTCAGGTAAGGCGTATATAAACTGACAATTTTTCTTGCGCAGGCATAAAACGGAAAACACAGCTGATTCTCAAGAAGCAGCTGTGGGTATTCCGTCTGCTCTGCGGATGTTTTTTTCAGATCTTCGCTCATCTCGCAGTTCTCTTTTCAGAATCGATTTACAGATTGCTCTCCAGCCAGGACTTCAGAATCGGCTCCGGTGCAAAACCGAGGCGCTCCGCGACCTTCTCGCCGTTCTTCAAGATGACCAGCGTGGGGATGCTCATGACGCCGAACTCCTCCGCAAGATCCGAATTCTCATCCACGTCAACGCCGTAGAACGAAGCCTTGTCCGCCATCTCGCCGGAAAGCTTCTCCAGCACCGGGCCCAGCATTTTGCAGGGGCCGCACCAGGTCGCGTTGAAATCCACTACTGCTGCTGCCGCGCTCTTCGCTTCCGAAAGATCATTGTTCACTACTGTCTGAATCATTTTAATCTCCTTTCCCGTTCAGCCTCGCTGAACATTCCTTTTTCTGTTCATTATGCCGGCACTGTCACGCCTGTTCTCTGCGCTTCAGATCCAGATAAGCGGCCGCCGACAATGCGGCAACATTTCCTTCTCCCGCCGACTTGATATACTGGTACGGTGTACCGGTGATATCACCGCAGGCAAAACACCCGGGCAGGCTGCAGGCCATCGAGCGGTCGGTCACAACATGGCTGCCGTCCGTCTCCAGTCCCGGAACCAGCTGTCCCGGCGAGACCGCCTCCCGCAGTACGAAGACACCGTCCGCAAGAAGCGAAGGAGCTTCTTCGCCCTCGAAGAGAACGCCCATCTTTCTGCCCTGTTCCGTCTTCAGCTCACTGATGCCGACAGGCTTCCTGCGGACCACTTCGATCCGCTCATTCAGCTTCACTTCATCCTGATAGACGGGAACATAATAAACCTTGTCCGCGACCTCGGAGAGGAACTCGGCTTCCGCCTCCTCCCTGCTGCCGTATCCGATCACCACTGCCGTCTTGCCCCGGTAGAGCGCCGCATCGCAGGTCGCACAGTAGCTCACGCCGCGCCCCAGATACTGCTCCTCGCCGGGCAGCGTCTTTCCCGCCACCACGCCGGTCGCAAGAATCACAGCCGACGCCTCGTACGCGGTCATCCCGCTCTCCGGCGTCCCGGCGCCCTGCAGTGCAAAATAATCGCCCATTGCATAGACAGCCGTGATCCGGTCCTGCGTGATCTCAATGCCCATTGAATCCAGATGCTTCTGATAGGCCGCAGCCAGATCTTCTCCCGCGATATGCGGAAGACCGAGGTAATTGTCAATCGCGTGCGCTTTCTCAACCTTTGTGCTCAGGTCCGCATTTCCCAGCAGCAGAATCTTTTTCCCGCGGATTTTCGCGGTGATGGCCGCTTCCAGCCCTGCAGGCCCTGTTCCGATAATTGCTATATCATACCGTTCCATCTCTGATTCCTTTCAAAATATCGCGTGTCTTCCGCGCAGCCAATAATTGTTTTTCTAAATTATATTTTATCAAATCTTTTTATGTTGTCAACCCTTTCGTGCTCACCAGATTTTGCCCGAGAAAGGAACGAGTGCTTCGCCGAAGCGCTCCAGAATCTCCTCCTGATCAGCGCCTTCTTCCATCCCGGCCGTGTCATTCCAGAGCGTGAACTGGGCGCCGCGCAGCTGCGGTGAATAAGCGGGCAGAATCCGGTCGGTGCCGTCGGGCATGACATAGGCCGCGGCGTCAAATTCCCGCTCAAAGCGCTCCGTGTCAAAGCGGTCCGCCCCGGTGCCCGGCACGATATACAGAAGATCGCTGCGCGCATTGATCAGATCGTGTCCCGCGCGGTACATGGTCTGCGGATCCGCCCAGAGCGTGCTCCACAGGCACAGCTCCATGAGGCTCCCCGGAACGCGGCCCATTCCGCGGATTTCAGACAGGCTCGCCCAGGCGCGGACGCGTCTTTTGGCTCCGTCCAGGGCTTCTCTGGTAATACCGGGGGCATTGCAGTCGGAGAGGGGCGGGTTTTTCAGCGCGGAGGCCAGCCGGTTCATGAAATTGATGTAGAAATCATCGATGCCGTAATACTCGTCCCCGCCGATGTGCAGAACGGGGCAGTCCGCAAAGGCACGGGTCCCGGTGAGCTGCTCTGTCCAGATGCGCTCCGCCAGCTCAAAAGTCTCCTCCTTCCCCACATCCAGCTCATCCACCGAGTCCGGCCGCCCGTATGTCGCGGCAATGGACAGCTCCGGAAAAGCTCTGGTGATCGAAAGAGAATGCGCGGGCATGTCCAGCTCCGGAATCACCGTAATGCCTCTTTGCGCACAGAACCGGACCAGCTCGTCAAACTCTCCGGCAGTATAGAAAAAGTCCTGCGCCTGCAGCGCAGTGCCTTCCGGCCCCGCAATGGATGATTCCATGCGGAAAGCCGCATAGCTTGTCAGGGCGTTTTCGACAGAGTCCAGTCTGCCGCTGTAGGCCAGAATTTCGTTGTCATTCAGGTGAATGGTCAGCTCATTCATCTTAATAGCGGCCATTTTTTCTGCGATCTCGTAAAGGGTCTCCATGGGAAGGGCTTTCCTGGCCGCATCGATCTCAAAACCACGGACCGGATACGTCGGATAATCCCGGATTTCGCCGCAGGGAATACCGTCCGCGCCTTTTTCCGGCAGCTGACGCAGCGTCTGCGCCGCCCACCACAGGCCCAGCTGCGTGTGCGCGCTGACCTGAATATCATTCTCTTCAATCAGAATATGGTACCCTTCTGTCCCCAGCGATTCTTCGCCGGTCAGGGAAAGCTGCAGCCGCGCGGCGCTCTCATCCGCGGCACCTGCGTCCTCCGCCAAAATCACGCTGCTGCCGGATGCCTCCCAGATCTCCTTCAGTTCCTCCAGCATCACATCGGCGCTCTCCGGATCCCAGGCTTTGCCCGCAGGATCCGTCTCGATCACCAGATCGCGGCCGTTCAATGTGAAGGTCCCGCTGCCGCCCCGCCATTCCTTCAGCGCCGGCACCACTGCAGGAGCCGGTGTATCCGTCCCTTCCGCGGCCGCCGGAATCCGCAGCGTATAGGCCGGTGTCTCGTAACTCCAGCCCTGCCTGCTCAGGCAGAATCCGACCCGGACGTCGATGTCTGCGATCGTGTCCTGTACAATGCCCTGCGCGTCCACGACCTGTTCCAGATCGCAGCCCGCAAAATTCACTTCTATTTCCTCCGGCAGGCCTTCCAGGCAGACCCGCGTCACGCCGTTTTCCTCCCGGAGCTCCGGGACGATGGGGTTTTCTTCTCCGATTCCCAGCAGCGCCTCGAAGGGATTCTTTTCATAGAGTCCGATCTCACACAGATTTGCTCCGCCCCGGACGATGAGCCGGATCGAGCGGTACATCCCGGGCCCGATCTTAGCAAGGTCCTCCCGCAGATACGGCGCCTCTTTCGATTCATAGAGCGTCTCATAGGTTCCGCCGTCCGCGGAGCCTTCAATCCGGTAGCCGAAGCAGTTCAGATCTCCCCAGACCGTCCGCACGAAAGAGACTGCTTTTTCTTTTTTCCATGTCACAGTCAGAACATGCTCCGCCGCGGTCTCCGGCACAGCGTCCTCCGGAAGATTCATGACCCAGGCCGTGTCCTCCCGGCCGTCCGCCGCCGCTCCCGCGGACTGGCCCTCCGAGAGCTCGCCGTCTGCCGAGATCGTCACACCCTTTTCGGCGGCCAGATTCCGAAAACAGGAAAGCTCCCCTGTCTCCTTCTTCCCGCAGGCCGTACAGGTCAGAAGAAGCGCGCCGCACAGAATTGTAAGAAGTGCGGCCGGCTTACTGAAATGTCTCATGTTCTTCCTCCTGTTCCCCGGACTCTGCGCCCTGCGCCGCCATCGGCATCTGCACCGCTGTGTCCTGCCCCGCTTCTGCGGTCTGTGCGGCCTCTGCCGCCTGAGCCGCCTCTGCCGCCGCAAGGGCAGCCTGCGCCTGTTCCTCTGCGAGCCGCGCCGCTTCCGCCCGCGCCGCCAGCAGCCTCCTGCGTCTGACGACATTCAGGCTGATTCCGATGATCAGCAGAAGGGCTGTACACGCGACAATACCGTACAGGACACGCTTTTCCAGGAGTCTCTGTGCGATGGGACTCAGCCGCTCCGGCCCGTTCTCTTCCTGATTTGTGCTCCCGTAGCCGAGCATGTCGGTCAGCGGCGCGCAGATGGCGGCTATCCCGCCGTCCTCAAAAATATTCGTCAGCCCCAGCTGAGAAACCGCCTCCCGATAGGGCAGATTGGGATCTATGGCCGTCAGATGCATATACAGATCGACCGCGCTCTCCCGGTCCGTTTCGGCGCGCGCGGCGATGTCCAGGGCGGAAAGTGCCGATACTGTGTAGCTGATATAATACATGGGCTGTTCGAAGGTGTGCTGAACCAGGACCCAGGCATAATATCCCTCGGCGCCCTTCGGAAAATAGAAGCCGTATTCCTGTCCGATCTGAAGTGCCAGCCGGTTGATCTCCTCCGGCGTCATTTCCGGGTTTTCATACAGCTTCCACTGAAACTCGTCAAAATAGCAGCCTTCAATCGCATTTGAAAGCATGGAGGTCACACGGTCCGCCCGGTAGGCCTTTCCGCAGTCACCGAGCAGCTCTTCCGCTTTCTCCGCCGTCAGAAGCTCCAGCGCCTGGGACTGGATTTCCGCCACGTCTACATTTGACATCGTCACAATCGCCGGTTCCAGGCTGTGGAAAGCGACATTGTAATGACCGAACTCATGGATCAGCGTATGGATATCTTCGATGGTGCCGGTGGGATTGATGAAGATAAAAGCGGTGCCGTACTGGGCCAGCGGAACCGTGAATCCGCTGGCCGCCTTTCCCGGCCTTTTTTCGATATCATAATCGTGGTGTTCTCTTAAATAGTCAAAGCTCTCGAGCAGCCGCTCATCCACCGATTCAATCTGCGGCTCCACGAGATCCAGCAGTTCTTCCTGCTCCGGGGCGGTATATTCATCCAGCTTTTCCTCGTAGCCCCGGTAGTAGCCGTACACAGACAGGCGGTTCTGGAGCGGAACGATTTTCTTCTTCGTCTCCGTATAGAGCTTTTCCACCTCGTCCTTATCGTAATCCCGGCCAAAAACGACATCATAGGCATACTCGGCATAGTTGTCATAGCCGGACTTCACCGCCAGCTCATTGCGGACCTGAATCAGTTCCTGCAGAATGGGCATGACCTTGTCGTTCACGGAGCGGTACAGAATCTGCCGGACAGCCTCGGACTCCGCCTCGTCTTCCGGCGGCTCCTCATCGAACCTCTCAAAGGTCCACTCCTCCCCGTTGATGGTCACCGGGTCATCCTCATCCAGCAGCTGGTAATACTTCTGCACCAGGACGGTTTCCCGGTCCGTCAGATCCAGATACCACTGTTCCAGGGGGGTGTAATCGTCCAGCACGGCTGCAGCCTGCTCGCCGATCTCATAGACCAGCTCGTCCCGGAACTGAGAGTCCAGGACCATTTTCAGGACCCGTCCGGCTTCATCCGAGAGAATGCTGGCTTTATTGGAGAGCTCCAGCTGCGCCTTCTGCATTTCTTCGTCCGTCACATCCATTTTGGTGCGGATCTCACACAGAACCATCTGCGTCTGGAGAATATCAAATTCCTTTTCGACCTGATGATACAGCTCGATCACACGGTCCACCGACAGCGCATTATCCTCGCCGCACAGCTCCTCCAGCTCGGAGAGTGCCGCCTTCAGCTGCGTTTCATCGTAGCCTTCATATGCAAGCTCCGAATAGTCGAGATGCGTGTGCTCCTTTTCGGGATAAAGCGGCTCTTTTTCTTCCGTCTGAACGTTCTCCGCCGCAACATAAATGTCCGGAAGCAGAATGCTCCCGGACACCACTGCAGCCGCCATAAGAAGAGCAGCCAGGACTGCCGCAGGTCTTCTCTTCTTAATTCCGGTCAGGCTTTTGTTTTTTCTCATTCAGAATTCCTCTGATCTGTTTCATCTGCAAATTCGGACATGCTTCCCATCAGCTGACGGATCCGCCGGAGAAACCCGTCCGCGTCCATCTCCTGGTCGTATCCGCCGGAGAGCCAGCGCACCAGCGCCGTCAGAAAGGCATCGCACAGGAAGGTCAGATAGAAGCCGTCGTCCTCATCTGACGGCAGCATATCCCGGACAAAAAAACGGATAATCGGCTCAATCGTCTCCACAAGATAATCCCGGAATGAATTCTGTCCCTCGATTTTCAGAGCCGCCCGGTAAAACTCCTTCTCGCGGTAAAAATATTCGCAGATATCCCTTACCCAGTCCCAGCCGTTCTGATAGCGGGTAAGATCCATTTCCCCCAGGAAGCCGACAAAGAAGATCCAGTTCACGAGATCGTATTTATCCCGGAAATGATAATAAAAACTCTTCCGGTTGATCCCGCAGTCCATGCAGATGTCCGAGACGCTGATCTTCTCAAATGGCCTGCGCCGCATCATCTTTTTCATCGATGCGGCCAGTGCGTTTTTCGTAATATTGGAATCCGACATCACTCGCCTTCCAGCTTCTCCACCATCTCACGCATGGTCCGCCAGCCCAGCACCGCGCATTTGACACGGGCAGGCATGTGGGAAATATCCTGCAGCGCCGCCGCTTCTTCCAGTTCTTCGATCTCTTCTTCCGACGCGGTTCCCTGAATCATGCCCATAAAGCTCTTCTGAAGCCGCATGGCTTCCTCCAGGGGTTTGCCCATGATCAGGTCGATCATCATATCCGCAGACGCCTGGGAGATCGCGCATCCGTTTCCGTTGAACGCCGCGTCCGTTATGACGCCGTCCCGGATCTCGAGCTGCAGATTGATGTCATCTCCGCAGCTGGGATTGACGCCCTCGAGCACCATCGTCGGGTTTTCCAGATTGCGCTTGTGCTCCGGATGCAGATTGTGCTCATTGACGATTTCGCGATACAGTGTTTTCAGTTCCATTTCCGTTCCTACCTGCCTTCTTAATAGCCAAGCCAGCCTCTCACTTTGCCGATCTTCTCCACAAACCGGTCCACTTCCTCTTCCGTATTGTAAAAATACAGACTGGCGCGGGCTGTCGAGCCGACGCCGAGGAATTTCATCAGCGGCTGCGCGCAGTGATGTCCCGCGCGGATGGCCACATTCTCTGTGTCCAGCACAGAGGCCACGTCATGCGGATGGCAGCCTTCAATGTTGAAGGTCACAATGCCGCAGTGTTTCTTCGGGTCCTCCGAACCGTAGATCGTGATATACGGAAGTCCGCGAAGGCCTTCCATCAGACGCGCCGTCAGACACTCCTCCCTCTCCCGGATGGTGTCATAGCCGACGTTCTTCAGATAACGGATTGCCGCTGACAGTCCTGCCGCGCCGGACGCGTTGACCGTGCCGGCCTCGAACTTGTGCGGAATCTCCGCATAGGTCGCGCTCTCGCGCGAAACATATTCGATCATTTCACCGCCCGAGAGGAACGGCGGCATCTCCTCCAGCAGCTCCTTCCTTGCGTACAGAACGCCGATTCCCATCGGTCCCAGCATCTTGTGCCCGGAGAACGCGTAAAAATCCGCGCCGAGCTCCTGCACGTTGACCTGCATGTGCGGCGTGGACTGCGCGCCGTCCACCAGAACCAGTGCGCCCGCCTTATGTGCGGTCTGTGCAATCAGCTTCACTGGATTGGTCACACCCATGACATTGGAGACATGTCCGATCGCGACAAGCCTGGTTTTCTCCGTGATTTTGGACGTGATCTCCTGCTCTGTCAGCGTCCCGTCCGGCTCCGGCTCGAGAAAGACAAGTTTTGCCCCGGTCTGCCGCGCCGCCATCTGCCAGGGGAGCAGATTGGAGTGATGCTCCATCACGGAGACGACAATCTCGTCGCCCTCTTTCAGATTGTGGAGTGCCCAGCTGTACGCAGCCAGGTTGATGGACTCCGTCGTATTGCGGGTAAAGACGATTTCACGGCTGTCCGCCGCGCCGATCAGCTCCGCCGCGTCCGCGCGCGCCTGCTCATAGCGCTCCGTCGCCTCAATGCTCCAGCGGTAAAGGCCGCGCATGGGGTTGGCATTGCAGTTCTCGTCAAAATACCGCATCGCCTCCGTCACCTGACGGGGACGCTGGGAGGTCGCCGCATTGTCAAAATAAATCGTGTCGTCCTGAAGCAGTATCGGAAAATCTTCGCGATAGGCGTTCGTCATGACTTCTCTCCTGTACTTCCTTTTTCGTTCCAGGCCTGCGGGCAGTCCGCCGCGCGCACACAGGTGTCGCAGTTGACCTTCCGGTCAATGTAATCCTGGGCACGGTGTCTTGCGGCTTCATCCGGGATCCTGCGCGCCACTGCGCCGAGGCGCGCGCGCACCATCATTTTCTGTGCCTCTGCGGCGTCAATGCCGCGGGTTGCCAGATAGAAGAGCACCTGCTCATCCAGCCGGCCGATGGTCGCGCCGTGGCTGCCTTCCACATCCTCTTCCTCGCAAAGGATCACCGGCATGGTGCGGTTTTCCACATCGTTGCTCAGAAGCAGGACATTTTCCTGTTCCTCGCCTTTGGAGCCGGAGGAGCCGTTCCGGAAATCAATCGTTCCGCGGAACACCTTCTGTGCCCGGTCGCCCAGCACACCGTCAAAAGTCATCGCACACCGGGTCTGTCTGCCGCGCTGCACAGCGTTGTAATTGATATCCAGGCGCTGTTCACCGTTTGCAAGATACCCCATTGCACTGTCAAAAGATGCTTCTTTTCCGATCAGCTCCGGCTGTACGCCGACATAGCTGCGGTCGGCGCCCAGTTCCATCTGAATCAGTTCCGCACCGGCTCCGTCCGCGGCCGACAGGCCCACATCGGAGAGCGCCGTAAAGCCGGAACCCAGCAGCTGTACCAGCGCAAGCTTAAGAGATGCGCCCTTCTCCAGAACCGCGCGGACGGAAAGTGCCAGCACACCGGCGGCATCCTCCGCCGACTCACTGACGTACAATGCCGTGACCTGTGCATTTTCGCCCACGTGCAGAATCTGCGCACAGGAGGCGCTCTCGCCATCCTGCAGCGTCATCCGGCAGGTGATCGTCTGCTCCTGCTCCGCAGGGCCGATTTCAATCCATTCCACCGGCACGCCGGCATCCTGCATGGCCTGTTCGTAATCGGCGCCCAGGCCGGTTCCGAACTTCTGCGGATGGTAGACCGGCGCCTTGCCCGCGACATATTTTTCCTGTTCCTGTACCGGCGCCGTCTTTTCAAGCTCCGCCAGCGCCTGTGCAAAGGACAGTGTCCGGACCGACGCGCCTTGCGGCAGGGAGAGATAACGGCTTCCCGGCAGATTGCCGGAAAGAGCCGTTTCCACTGACGCTTCATTTAAGTGCAGCCGGTTCCAGGTAATCGAAGGAAGATGTCCAACTTTAAAAGTCTGTGCCATTACATTCCCTCCATTTCCAGCCGGATCAGATTGTTCATCTCAGCGGCATATTCGAGCGGGAGCTCTTTGCTCACAGGGTTTGCAAAACCCGATACAATCATCGCTCTCGCTTCCTCCTCACTGATGCCGCGGCTCATCAGATAAAAGACAGCATCGTCGCCGATGCGGCCGATTTTGGCCTCATGACCGATGTCCGCGTCCGCCGTGCGGATGTCCATGGCGGGAATCGTGTCGGAGCGCGACTCGGAGTCCAGCATCAGAGAACCGCAGGACACGGAGGATTTTGCCCCGGACGCGGTTTTCGCCACCTCAATGGAGCTGCGGTAGGTGCTGATGCCGCCGCTCTTGCTGATGGATTTGGAATTGATATAAGAGGAAGTGTTCTTCCCCAGGTGAACCATTCTCGCGCCTGTGTCCAGATTCTGCCCCGCCCCGGCGAAGGTGATGCCGGTGAACTCGCAGTGGGAGTTGTCGCCCTTCAGGATTGTCGTGGGATACAGGTAGGAGGTGTGGGAACCGAAGGACCCGGAGACCCACTCCATGGTCGCCCCTTCCTCCACCAGTGCCCGCTTCGTGTTGAGGTTGTACATGTTTTTCGACCAGTTCTCAATGGTCGAATAGCGCAGGCGCGCATTTCTGCCGACATAGAGTTCGACGCAGCCGGCGTGCAGGTTGGCCACGTTGTACTTCGGTGCGGAGCACCCCTCGATGAAGTGCAGGTCCGCGCCTTCATCCACGATAATCAGGGTGTGCTCAAACTGTCCCGCGCCTCTGGCGTTGAGGCGGAAGTAGGACTGCAGCGGAATCTCCACCGTGACGCCCTTCGGGACGTACACAAAGGATCCGCCGGACCAGACCGCGCCGTGCAGCGCCGCGAACTTGTGATCGGTGGGCGGCACGAGCTTCATGAAATGCTCGCGCACCATCTCGGCGTACTCGCCGGTCAGCGCGCTCTCCAGGTCGGTGTAGACCACACCCTGGTCCGCCACTTCCTGCCGCACGTTGTGATAGACAAGTTCGGAATCGTACTGCGCGCCGACGCCGGCCAGCGACTCGCGCTCAGCCTGCGGGATGCCCAGCTTTTCAAAAGTGTTCTTGATATCGTCCGGGACCTCTTCCCAGGTGCCCTTCATGCCGGTGTTGGCGCGGACATAGGTCGCAATGTGGTCCATATCCAGTCCGTCCACCGGCGGTCCCCAGTTCGGAACCGGGATCTGTTCATATAACCGCAGGGACTTCAGACGGAATTCTCGCATCCAGTCCGGATCGTGCTTCTCATCGGAAATTCTGCTGACGATTTCCTCGGTCAGTCCCTCGTCAAGTCTGTAAAAATCGGATTCATCGTCCCGGAAGTCATACAGACTCCGGTCGACATCCGCGATGTCCTGAGTGTTTGCCATTGTCAAGCTTCCTTTTCGTTTGCGTAGCGCTCAAAGCCGCCTTCGTTGATTTCCTTTACCAGGGACGCATCGCCGGTCCGGACAATCTGTCCTCTGACCAGCACGTGGGTGTAGTCCACGTCCAGAGAATCGAGAATGCGTGTGGAGTGCGTGATCACAAGGAGCGCGCCGCCCCGTTTCTTCTGATATTCCTCAATGCCCATGGAGACGGTGCGGACAGCGTCCACATCCAGACCGGAATCGGTCTCGTCCAGAATGGCGAGTCTGGGCCGCAGCATCAGGAGCTGCAGAATCTCGGCCTTCTTCTTTTCGCCGCCGGAAAAGCCCACGTTCAGGTCCCGCTCCGCATAGGACTCGTCCATCTGCAGAAGCTTCATGGTCTCCTCCAGCTCCCGCTTGAAGGTCAGGATTTTGATCGGCTTGCCCGTGCGCTGACGGATTGCGTTGCGCAGGAAGGATTCCATCGACAGGCCCGGAACCTCCAGCGGATTCTGGAAGGACATGAACAGGCCGGCGGCCGCGCGCTTGTCGGCGGACAGATCCGTGATATCCTGTCCGTCAAAGAAAATGCTTCCTCCGGTGACCTTATAGACCGGGCTTCCCATAATGGTGTTGCCGAGTGTGGATTTTCCGGCGCCGTTCGGGCCCATCAGCACGTGGGTCTCGCCCGGCCGGATCTCCAGATTGATATTGTGCAGCAGTTCTCCTTCCTCAATGGAAGCACAGAGATTGCGGATCTGCAGTAGCGGTTCTGACATTTTGGTTTTCCTTTCTCGCTGTTTTTATATGCTGTAGCTGTCTGCCCCTGCTTCTTCGGAGGTGTCCACCAGATCCTGCAGGGTTGTTCCGTCCACATACTTACGAATGACGTCCGAAAGCCCCTTCCAGAAAGGAAGCGTGAGACATTCGGAGCTGCGCGGGCACAGGTTGACTTCGTCGTCCAGGCAGGCAATCGGTTCCAGGCTTCCCTCCATGGCGCGCAGAATCTCTCCGACCGTGTAATCTTCCGGTTTTCTGGAGAGGCGGTATCCGCCGCTGTTCCCGCGCTGACTCCGGAGGAACCCCGCCCGGGTCAGGCCGGTCACAATCTGCTCGAGATATTTGACCGTGATCCCCTGCCGCGCGGAGATATCCTTTAACGAAATATATTCCCCGGTGTTGTGAATCGCCAGATCCAGCATCAGCCGGAGTGCATATCTCCCTTTCGTTGAAATTCTCATTCTGTTCTCCTGATCTCCCGGTATGTCCTTTCCGGCATCAGTCTCTGACAGTTTGGGCCGTACATTTAAAAATAACATGAAGCATGGTGCTTCGTCTACTGTCCGGAAACTGTCTTGCCTGAAAAGCCGGTTCGCCGTATACTTAGGGGCACAATTTAAATGATTTTCCGCCGTCGGGCGGATTTAATTTCTCATTACCTATCAGTATAGTAGGAGTTTGGGGATTTGCAAGGTACAGCTTTATGAATCTGTCGCACACCGATCAGCAGAAAATCGATGAAAAATATATGCGCGCCGCTTTAAGACAGGCCGAAAAAGCCGCGGCGATCGGAGAAGTTCCGATCGGCTGCGTCATTGTCTGTGATGAGAAAATCATCGGCATCGGACAAAATTTTGACAAGGCACTGCTGCGCGCCCGGGATCCGGAAGCGCCGCAGCGGATCGTCGGACGGGGCTACAACCGCCGCAATACCGACCGGTCCACGCTTTCCCACGCCGAGATCACCGCGATCCGGAAGGCCAGCAGGAAGCTCTCGGACTGGCGGCTGGAGGGATGCACGCTGTACTGCACGCTCGAGCCCTGCCCCATGTGTGCAGGCGCAATCGTGCAGGCGCGGATCGACCGCGTCGTCATCGGCGCCGACTCACCGAAAAACGGATGCGGCGGGACACTGATGAACATTCTGCAGAATCCGCAGTTCAACCATCAGGTGGAGCTCACCCGCGGCGTGCTCGCCGAAGAATCCGCCGCACTGCTGAAACGCTTCTTCAAGTCTGTGCGGCAGTCCTGATTTTCACAGCCCGGATCCGTCCCAGACAGGAATAAAGCTCTCGTCCGCGGTGCCGCCCTCCTGGATATAACCGTTTTCCACACCGAGAGAAATTGCATAATCGACGAGTCTGTCATACTCCTCTTCTGTCAGTGCGCGGGACAGAAGAGGATGTTTTTTTACGGCCGGCATGGGCGTGTACTGGTTCAGGATGCTGATGAAAATCCGATCCCCGTAAGTCTTAAAAAGATAGCGCAGAACTGCCCGGGAGTCTTCTTCGTGACCGGGCAGGGCCAGGTGCCGCACAATGACGCCGCGCCGCATCTGTCCGTCGTCATCCAGGAGCGGCTCAGGGCACTGACGCACCATCTCTTCAATGGCCGCGGACGCAGTTTCAAAATAATGCGGCGCCCGGGAATATTCCATGGCCAGTGCGTCGGAACAGTATTTTAAGTCCGGCAGATAGATGTCGACGAGTCCCTCGAGCAGACGGAGCATTTCCGCCTTCTCGTAAGCACTTGTGTTATAGACAACGGGGACGGACAGGCCCTCTGCGCGCGCTTTTTCCAGTGCCGGGATAATCCGGTGCAGGTAATGTGTCGGTGTGACCAGATTGATATTGGCTGCGCCCTGCGCCTGCAGTTCCAGAAAAACCTCCGAGAGGCGCTGCGCGGTGATCTGTTTTCCGGGCGGCAGCTCTTTCCTGTCTGTTCCGGAGATCTCATGGTTCTGGCAGAAAATACAGCCGAGATTACAGCCCGAGAAAAAGACCGCACCGGAACCTTTGCTTCCGACAAGACACGGTTCTTCATAGGCGAGAAGTCCTGCCCTGGCCGCGATCAGCTGCGAGGGGACACGGCAGAATCCGGTCTGACCCGCCTCCCGGTTTACGCCGCAGTTTCGCGGACACAATGTGCAGTTGGATAAATTGAAAATGTAAGACATAAGAATTCGCGATCAGAAAAGTGCCCCGGCCAGGCACCCTTGCGGCACATGGAAAATCCTGCTTAGTGCTGCTTGGTTCCCCATCTGACACGGTTCACTGGCATCCATTGCGCAAGACCCGGCCGGTAGCATGCATAATCATACCCAACTGATGAAAAGATGTCAACTCAGTCGGGGAGTCCCCCGACTGAGTTGAAGCCTCCGGCGGATCGCAGCCGCGCTCAACGGAAGGGCCATTCTGGCCCGAGCGCGGCGCGGCAAGAACGCCAAGGCGTTCTTGAACTTAAGAGCGGATATCTCTGGCTTTCAGAGATATCCGCTCCTTAATCTTTCCTATTCCGCGGAGTCAGGCAGTAAATTTTTCACTCCCGGCTCTTCAAGTAGTTCATGTACTCCACGACCATCAGGGCAATCTTGAAGGTCAGGGCGTCCTCAAAGGTCCGGATGTCGAGGCCTGTGCTCTTCTGGAGTTTTTCAATGCGGTACACCAGCGTGTTTCTGTGAATGAACAGTTTCCGGGAGGTCTCGGACACATTCAGGCTGTTCTCAAAGAAGGTGTTGATGGTCGTCAGCGTCTCGTTATCAAGATTCTCCTCCAGGGAAGTCCCGAAGATCTCATTGATGAACATCTCGCACAGATTCACCGGAAGCTGATAAATCAGCCGTCCGATGCCCAGCTCGCCATAGGAAATGACGCGCTTCTCCGCGTAGAAGATGCCGCCGACATCCATGGCCATTCTCGCTTCCTTATAAGACTTGGAAAGATCCTTCAGCTCGCCGGCGATGCTGCCGAAGGAAGCGCGCACCTTCAGCATGGCCTCCGTATTCAGCATATCCACCGCAATCGTCGCGGCTTCCTGCGCGGTCGCGTAATCTGTCTCGGAGCGCACGGACTTGATCAGAATGATGCTGTTCTCATCCACCTCCGTGAGATAATCGCCGTTCTGGGAAGTGTAGAGTCTCGACAGCAGCTCCTGCGCCATCGTGTCCGCCGCCTTCTCGATCTCGAAGATAATGATGACGCGCGGCACCTGATAAGGAATGTGAAGCTTCTTGGCGCGGTTGTGAATGTCCACCAGCAGCAGATTGTCCAGCATCAGGTTCTGGAAGAAATTGTTGCGGTCGTATTTTTCCTTGTAAGCCACCAGGAGATTCTGCAGCTCGCTGACGGCCATACGCGCCACCATCAGCGTATAGTCGTTGTCCCCGATGGCTGTCAGGACATAAGCCGTCTCATCTTCGTCCATCACCTTCAGGAAATAGCGGTTTCCGATGATCTGACTGTCCACATCCGACTCGGCAAAAGCCGCAATCACCTGCTGTTCCGGCACCGCCGCGCCTTCCGTCGTGACGATCGGTGTTCCCACCGGATCCTGCAGGCAGAACTCCGTCCGGCTGATTGCCCTCAGTTCCTCAAGACAGTTTTTCAAAATCTGTGATGTAACCATAAGAAGCTCTCCTTCTCCTGTTTTCCGTTACACTGTATTATAACAAAAAAGCAGGTGCTTTCGCACCTGCTTTTGTACTGAATTCTGTTCAAAAACGAACTGTGAACATCAGTTGGCGATAACCTTCTCGGTCTCCTTATCGAAGATGTGGAGCTTGGAAGTATCAAACGCAAACTTGACATCGCTGCCCGGACGAGCCTTGGTGTCGGGCTTAACGCGAGCGGTAACCGGTGTGCCGTCCAGATCGAAATACAGGAAGACTTCTGCACCGAGCAGCTCGTAGACGTTGATCTTTGCTTCATAGGTGGTCTCTGCTGCCGCAACTGCTGCCGCATCGTCCGTGATGTTCTCAGGACGGATACCCATGATAACGGTCTTGCCGTTGTATCCTGCAAGCTTGCCAGCCTTGTCAGCCGGAACCGGGATGTCCTTGCCGGCGACGGTCAGATAAGCCTTGCTGCCGTCAATCTTAACAACAGCATCCAGGAAGTTCATCTGCGGGGATCCCATGAATCCTGCGACGAACAGGTTCTCCGGCTTGTCATACAGATTCTGAGGAGTATCAACCTGCTGTACCACGCCGTCCTTCATAACGACGATTCTGGTACCAAGGGTCATAGCCTCGGTCTGGTCATGTGTAACGTAGATGATCGTGGTGCCCAGTCTCTGGTGCAGCTTCGCGATCTCAGTTCTCATCTGAACACGGAGCTTCGCATCCAGGTTGGACAGAGGCTCGTCCATCAGGAAGACTTTCGGGTTACGAACGATTGCACGGCCCATGGCAACACGCTGTCTCTGACCACCGGAAAGAGCCTTCGGCTTACGATCAAGGAGCTGTGTCAGGTCGAGGATCTTCGCTGCTTCCTTAACCATCTTGTCGATCTCATCCTTCGGAACCTTGCGGAGCTTCAGACCGAATGCCATGTTATCATAAACGGTCATGTGCGGATACAGAGCGTAGTTCTGGAAAACCATCGCGATATCTCTGTCCTTGGGCTCGATGTCGTTCATGACCTTGCCGTCGATCTTCAGTGTGCCGGAGCTGATGTCTTCCAGACCTGCGATCATACGCAGTGTGGTGGACTTACCGCAGCCGGAAGGTCCTACGAAAATGATGAACTCCTTGTCTGCGATCTCGAGGTTGAAGTTCTTAACAGCTTCAAAACCATTGGGATACTTCTTGCAAACATTCTCTAACGATAAACTAGCCATTTTACCCTCCTTGAAATTTACTTACCCTTTTTCATATGGCTGCACAGACTTCCTCTGTGCCCTACAGACAGTAGTATAGCTGTATAAACCGGTTATTTCCATGCATCATTTCCACAAACTTTATCCTGCGGGCTTAGGAGTTTATTCGGCAAAATGAAAGGAACTCTGCGGGTGGTTATTCATATTCACCAACAAAGTTCCCTGTTTGTTATGCATTTTGCTGATTGCAAAATCAAATTGTTTCTTTTTGCTCCGTTCCGCCGTCGGGAGCGCCTTCTCCGGGCGCCTCAGGTGCCTGTGCGGGCGCATTCTCCGCGGCCCCGGCGGAAACCTCTTCCGCGGCACCGTTTTCCTCCGGCACTTCCTCCACCGTCCACTGATCATCCGGTGTGATATTGTCCTCTTCCGGCGGCTCGAGCTTTTTAAAGACCGGGCTGTACAGGAGTGCGCAGACATAACCCGGCACACTGATGCCGAACATGACCAGCAGCGGGAACAGCTGCATAATCGTCCCGGAAAAATACAGCAGGACCACCGGCAGCAGCGTGATGGCAAGCATGCCCAGGCTTCTCGGGAACGCTGCGATCATCAGGATGACGGCATTATTGAAGGTCGTCCGCACCGTGTTGACAAAACGGGCTTCCAGCGCGAAGGCATAGATCGAAATCATAATCAGGGCAGCCGCCACAATCAGGAGCAGCCAGACCACAATTTTCGGGAACTGCATGCCCGAGTACATGATCAGGTACAGATCGTAGCCGATAAACAGGAACGCCGCCAGAAAGATCAGCCACAGTGCGGTCGCCTGTCTGAAATTCTGCTTAAAGGACTGGAAGTAACTGCGGAAAATGTAGCTGTCCTTGTTCCGGACCATTTTCAGAAGCACACTGTGCATGGCTGTCAGCGCCGCGCCGATCGTAATAACCGGCAGGCAGCAGATCAGCGTGATCATATTCAGGATCAGAAGATCCGCAATACGATTCATCACCCGCATGATCGGGCTGTCGAGATCAAAAATCTTTCCCATGAATTACTGTCCCCGCTTTCCGTCAGTTCTCTTCGCCGCCGAGCAGACTCTCGAACGCCTTCTGCAGCCTGTGCAGAAAGGCCTCGAACAGATTCTCGGCCGCCTCTTCCGCCTTTTCTTCCACGGCTTCCGTCGCCTGGCGGGTCACGTCCTCGGCTTTCTCTTTCGCCTCATCGGTAAGCTTCTGCGCTGTGTCCTCGACCTGCTCGCGAACATACTTGTCATAGGCCACCTCCGCCGTCTCCAGAATGCCGGTCGTGGAAAAGCCCATCTCGCGCATGGTGTCCAGCGCCTCCAGCATTTTCTCCTTTTCGGCGTCCCACTTTTCTTCCTGTGTCCGGCCCGGATCCGGCGCTTCATCCAGCGCATGTGCCCGCGCCGGGCACAGCAGGAGCACGCCGCACAGCACAAGGCTCATGAGCCCCGCTTTCACGATGGTTTTTTTCGATTCCTCTTTCAGATTTCTCATTGGCAAGTCCTCACGAAATGAGTGAGCCCGCTTCCATTTCATCTGCAAAATCCGGCGTCATCAGGCCCAGCTTCCCTTCCGCGTTCTCCGCGCACAGAAGCATGCCCTCCGAAAGCATTCCGGCCATCTTCCTCGGCTTCAGATTCACCAGAACCATGACCTTCATGCCGATCATCTTCTCCGGATCATCGTAGGTGGAACGGATTCCGGACAGAATCTGCCGCGTCTCACTGCCGATCTTCACCTGGAATTTCAGCAGCTTCTTCGAATTCTCCACCAGTTCGGCGGAAACGATCTCGCCGACGCGGAAGGCACATTTTGCAAAATCGTCGTACGTGATCTCCGGCACTGCCTCTTCCTCCGGCGCCTGCTCCTTCTCAGCTGCCGGTTCCTTCGCGGCGGCGGGCTGTTCCTGTGCGGCCGCCTCCGCGGCGGCGAGGCTGCGCTGCTTCTCCTGAATGACCTCGACCTGCTTCATCACTGCGTCGTGATCCAGCCGTGCAAACAGGATGGAAGGCTCTTCGGTGACCTTGTTCCCATTCGGATACAGGCCGAACGTGCCGAGCGTGTCAAAATCACGAAGCTCCGTATTCAGTTCCTTCGCGACCTGTGCGGCCGTGTTCGGCAGGAACGGCGCCGCCAGGGAAATGCCGATCATGATGCCCTCGGTCAGGTTGTACAGCACCGTCGCAAGACGGTCCTGCTTCTCCGGATCCTTGGCGAGCACCCACGGCTCGGTCTCATCGATGTATTTGTTCAGCCGCTTGAAAGCCGTGAAGATCTCGGTGAGTGCGTCCGCGACACGCAGCTCCTCCATCTTCTTTTCGACCTTCTCATAGGCGCCGGTCACGACCTTCTTCAGATCTTCGTCGACCGGCTCCGCGGCGCCGCGGTCCTCCACGATGCCGCCGAAATACTTGTTCGTCATGGCAATCGTGCGCTTGACCAGATTGCCGAGGGTGTTGGCCAGATCGGAATTGATCCGCTCGATCAGAAGATCCCAGGTGATGACACCGTCGTTCTCGTAGGGCATCTCATGCAGGACAAAGTAGCGCGTGGCGTCCACGCCGAACAGATCGATCAGATCGTCGACATAGATCACGTTGCCCTTGGTCTTGCTCATCTTCTCTCCGCCCTGCAGCAGCCACGGGTGGCCGAAGATCTGCTTCGGCAGAGGCTCGCCCAGCGCCATCAGGAAGATGGGCCAGTAAATCGTGTGGAAGCGGATGATATCCTTTCCGATCAGATGCAGGTCCGCCGGCCAGTACTTTTTGTACAGCTCGCCGCTGTTTCCGTCCGCATCATATCCCAGACCCGTGATGTAATTGCTGAGCGCGTCCAGCCACACATAGACCACGTGCTTCGGGTCAAAATCGACCGGAATGCCCCAGGAGAAGCTGGTGCGCGACACGCACAGATCCTCCAGGCCGGGAAGCAGGAAGTTGTTCATCATCTCGTTCTTCCTGGAAACCGGCTGAATAAACTCGGGATGTGTATTGATGTGCTCGATCAGGCGGTCCGCATATTTCTTCATACGGAAGAAATACGCCTCCTCCTTGGCGGGATGAACCTCACTGCCGCAGACCGGGCATCTGTTCTCGTCGACGATCTGCGACTTCGTATAAAATGCCTCGCACTCCTTGCAGTAAAGGCCTTCGTAGTGCCCGAGATAGATATCGCCCTGCTCGTAGAGTTTCCGGAAGATCTTCTGGATCTGTATCTCATGATCCTCGTCCGTCGTGCGGATGAAGCGGTCGTAGGTCGTGCCCATCAGGTCCCAGAGCCGTTTGATCTCGCCGGCTGTCTCGTCGACGAACTGCTTGGGCGTCTTGCCCGCGCGCTTCGCGCGCTCCTCGATCTTCATGCCGTGCTCGTCCGAGCCGGTCTGGAAGTGCACGTCGTATCCGTCCGCCCTTTTGTAGCGCGCGATACTGTCCGCCAGCATGATCTCATAACAGTTTCCGATATGGGGCTTGCCCGATGTGTATGCAATTGCAGTTGTGATATAGTATTTGCCTTTGTTCTGCATTCCGCTTTCTCCTTTTATCTCAGCCGTGAATCCGCTCGGATTCAAGTCTGCTCCAGTTGGTCAGAATTTCATGCCCGGTCTCTGTGACCAGCACCTGAATCTCCCACTGGGCTGACGGCTTCTGGTCCGCCGTATAGATGGTCCAGCCGTTCTCCTCGTCCTGGAAGATGTCGTCGGTTCCCATGTTGACCATCGGTTCGATGGTGAAGACCATGCCCGGGACCATCAGCATCTCCGTGCCGGGCTTCGAGACGAAGCTCACGAACGGGTCCTCGTGGAATTCGACGCCGCATCCGTGTCCGCCGATCTCCCGCACGACTTTGTAGCCGTTCTTTCTGGCGTACTGGTTGATCTTATCTCCCATATCGCCGAGGAAATGCCACGGGATGACTTCGGCGAGGCCGATTTCAATGCACTCCCGCGTGACCTGCACCAGCCGCTTCTTCTCCTCCGGAACATCGCCGATCAGGAACATTCGCGAAGAATCCGAGTAGTAGCCGTGATAGATCGTCGAGCAGTCCACGTTGATGATGTCGCCGTCCTGCAGCACGTGGTCGTCGTCCGGGATGCCGTGGCAGACCTCTTCGTTGATCGATGTGCACACGCTCTTCGGAAAGCCTTCATAGTGGAGCGGCGCCGGGATCGCGCCCATTCTGACCGTCGTGTCGTAGACGATGTCGTCGATCTCCTGTGTGGTCATTCCAACGCGGATCTTCGCCATGACCTCGTCCAGGCAGGTCTCATTGATCACTGCGCTCTCGCGGATCCCCTGAATCTGCTCCGGCGTCTTCAGGATGCCGCGGTCCGGCACGATGTGGCCGGCCATCTCAAAATGCCGCAGCTTCTCGTCAAACTCCATGTGGCAGTTTTTATACTTTTTGCCGCTTCCGCACCAACAGGGTGCGTTCCTCTCGATCTTCTGCACTGCTCTTTCCTCTGTTCTTTCCCATTCGACGATAAAAAAGCTTCGATGTAGCATATTATCTTACCACACCGAAGCTTTTGGAGCAATGTTTACAATGTTTTCCGGACCGTCACAGGAGCGCCGGCTGTATCAGATACCCAGATGCTCCGTGAACCAGCGGGTATTCTCATAGACATCCCCGCTGTACACCGCGGAACCCGCCACGATGACATTGGCGCCGGCCTCCGTGACAATGTCGACCGTCTTGCGCGTAATGCCTCCGTCCACCTCAATATCCACGTCCAGACCGCTCTCGTCGACGATCTTCCGCGCCTTGCGGATGCGCTCCGTCGAGGCATCGATATATTTCTGCCCGCCGTAGCCCGGTTCCACCGTCATCACCAGCAGCATATCGATCCGCTGCAGGTACGGGATGGCCTCTTCCACCGGCGTGGAGGGCTTCAGTGCGAGGCCGACCTTCCTGCCCTGCTCGTGGATCGCCGCGATGCAGGCGCCCGGATCTCTCGTCGCCTCGATGTGGAAGGTGATGATGTCCGCCCCCGCAGCGGCAATCCGCTCGATCAGCTTGCGCGGACTGTCGACCATCAGGTGCACGTCAAAGATCAGGTCGGTCTCCTTCCGGATACTGCGGATCACCGGCATGCCGAACGTCAGGTTCGGGACGAAAACGCCGTCCATGACGTCGATATGCACATACTGCGCGCCGGCTTCCTTCGTGAGCGCAATCTGCTCACCGAGCCGGTTGAAATCCGCGGACAGGATTGACGGTGCAAAATAGTATTGACTCATCCAAGGAACTCCTTCACCTGGCGGCAGATACCCTTGCCGTCCAGCTCATACTTCTCTACCAGGCCGGCAGCTGTTCCGGACTCGCCGAAGCGGTCGCGGATTCCGATCCTGTACAGTCTTGTGGGAAGCTTCTCGGAGAGAAGCTCAGCGACAGCGCCGCCGAGGCCGCCCGCGATAAAGGCTTCCTCCGCCGTGACAACGCAGCCGGTCTTTTTCGCCGTCTGAAGGATCAGTTCTTCGTCCAGCGGCTTGATGGTGCAGATGTTGATGACTTCTGCGGAGATACCCTGTTCCGCAAGCAGATCCGCCGCTTCCAGTGCGGATGCGACGCAGATGCCGGTCGCGACGATCGATACATCTGTACCCTCGCGAAGCAGTGTGCCCTTGCCGATCTCAAAATGATAATCCGGATTATCATTGATCACCGGGCAGGCCGCGCGGCCGAAGCGCAGGTAAACCGGTCCGACATAGTCGAGCGCCGCCTTCACGGCCGCCTTCACTTCAATGTCGTCGGCGGGATTCATGACAACCATGCCCGGAATGGTCCGCATCAGGGCGATATCTTCGAGGCACTGGTGGCTCGCCCCGTCCTCACCGACGGTGATGCCGGCATGGGTCGCGCCGATTTTGACATTCAGATGAGGATAGCCGATGCTGTTGCGGACCTGCTCGAAGGCGCGGCCCGACGCGAACATCGCAAACGTCGAAGCGAACGGGATTTTGCCGCAGGTCGCAAGGCCTGCCGCGATGCCCATCATATTTCCTTCCGCGATACCGCAGTCAAAGAAGCGGTCCGGATATGCCTTTTTGAACGTAAGGGTCTTGGTCGCATTGGAAAGATCCGCGTCCAGGACGATCAGGTCCGGATACTCTTCCGCGAGTTCCTTCAGCGCGTTGCCGTAACTGTCTCTTGTCGCAATTTTCTTTACTTCGCTCATGCCAGTTCCTCCCCGATCTTCTCAAGATCCTTCATCGCGATCTCATACTGTTCGTCATTCGGTGCCTTGCCGTGCCAGTCCACAGCGTTCTCCATGTAGGAAACGCCTTTGCCCTTCAGGGTTTTGGCGACAATGGCTGTCGGCATGCCCTTGGTCTCGCGCGCCTCTTTGAAGGCTGCGCGCAGCTGGTCAAAATCATTTCCGTCGATGCAGATGACATGGAAGTTGAAGGCTTCGAACTTCTTGTCAAAAGGATACGGGTTGTTGACCTCGGAGACGGGGCCGTCGATCTGCAGATTGTTGTTGTCCAGAATCACGACCAGGTTATCCAGCTTCTTTGCGCCGGCAAACATGCAGGCTTCCCAGACCTGGCCTTCTTCGCTCTCACCATCGCCGATCAGGGTGTAGACGCGGTAGTCCTTGTGATCAATCTTGCCGGCCAGTGCCATGCCGCAGGCAGCGGAAATGCCCTGTCCGAGAGAACCGCTGGACATATCCAGACCCGGCAGATACTGAATGGAAGGATGGCCCTGCAGGCGGGATCCGACCTTGCGCAGTGTCGTCAGTTCCTCGACCGGGAAATAGCCCCGCTGAGCCATGACGGAGTACAGTCCGGGCGCCGTGTGGCCTTTTGACAGTACAAAACGGTCGCGGTCGGGGTTCTTCGGATCCGCCGGATCGATGTTCATTTCTTCAAAATACAGAAAAGTGAAGATTTCGGCCGCGGAAAGAGATCCGCCCGGATGTCCCGCCTTCGCGGCGTGAACGCCCGTGATAATACCCTTCCGGACTTCATTGGCAATTCGCTTCAGTTCCAGGTTGTCCATAAATCATTTCCTCCTCTACACTTAGTTAAACGAATCAATGGCTGCTCTCTCGATGGCAAGTCCCCTGATATACTTCTCCATATATGCGTCAAATCCCTTTACATCCTCGGGATCGGGTTCAATCGTCTCTCCCTGCTGTCCCGTGAAGACATCCTCGTCCAGCCAGTCCGCCAGCGATCTGCCCTGTCCGTTCAGCATATAGGAGGCCTGCAGCGCCACACCCCACGCGCCGCCCTCACCGGCTGTCTGCATGACAGTCACCGGGCAGTTCAGGGCTGCTGCGAGGATCTTCTGTCCGACACCTCTGGTCTTGAAGAGTCCGCCGTGTCCGTACATGGTGTCCAGTGCTGCGCCTTCCTGCTTCAGCAGCAGGTCCATGCCGTATTTCAGAACACTTAAGGAAGAATACAGATGCACGCGCATGAAGTTGGGCAGGTTGAAGCGGCTGTCCGCGGTCCGGACAAACAGAGGGCGTCCCTCTTCCATCTTTGTAATCGCCTCGCCGGACAGGTAATTGTAAGCCAGCAGGCCGCCGCAGTCTTTTTCGCCCTCCAGCGCCTTGTTGTAAAGCATGAAATAGAGATCGTTCTTCTCTACCTGGAAGCCCATGGCTCTGCAGAACTCGTCGAACAGATGCACCCACGCGTTCAGGTCGGAGGTGCAGGTGTTGCAGTGCGCCATGGCCACCAGATCACCCGAGGGCGTCGTCACCAGGTCAATCTCCGGATAAACTTTGGAAAGTTCCTTCTCCAGGACGATCATGCCGAAGACGGATGTTCCTGCGGAGACATTGCCCGTGCGGCGTCTGACAGAGTTGGTCGCCACCATGCCGGTGCCCGCGTCGCCTTCCGGCGGGCACAGCGGAATGCCGCTCTCCAGATCCCCGGTGGGATCCAGAAGTGACGCGCCTGCCTTCGTCAGCGTGCCGGCGGGTTCTCCGGCCTTCAGGCTCTTCGGAAGGATCTCCTTCAGCTTCCAGGAATAGCCTCTGTCGGCAATCAGTTCATCGAACTGCCGGATCATCCGCTCATGATAATCCGCCGTGTGAATATCAATGGGGAACATACCGGAGGCGTCACCGACGCTGATGACTTTTTCCCCGGTCAGCTGCCAGTGCACATAGCCGGCCAGGGTTGTGATGAAGCGGACCCTGCTGACATGCTCTTCTCCGTTGAGAATGGCCTGATAGAGATGTGCGATGCTCCAGCGCTGGGGAATATTGTACTGAAACAGCTCCGTCAGTTTCTCCGCCGCTTCGCCGGTGATGGTGTTGCGCCAGGTTCTGAACGGAACCAGAAGCGCATCGTCTTCATCAAAAGCCAGATACCCGTGCATCATTGCACTGATACCGATGGCGCTCAGTCTGGTCAGCTTGACATCGTACTTGTTCAGCACGTCGCGCTTCACGGCCAGATAGCAGGTCTGAAGGCCCTTGCGCACATCCGCCAGATCATAAGTCCAGATACCGTTCTCCAGCCGGTTTTCCCACTCGTAGCTCCCCTCCGCAATCGGACTGTTGTCTTCGCCGATCAGAATTCCCTTGATCCGCGTGGAACCGAATTCGATACCGAGGATAGCTTTTCCGCTTTTAATCCATTCCTTTACTGTTCCCATATTATCCCCTTCCTTCTATATTCATTTTCCGACGGCCTGCGCCGGATCATTAATATCCGCGATGTACTGCTTTTATTCCCGCTCCCACCGGCTGATCTGATCCCGGTCCCAGAGCAGGATTTTCAGTTTCCGGGCTGCATCCCGCGCCGGGGCCGTGAAATACTGATTCGTCAGTACCGCGCCGACCATCCGGTCATAGTAGTCCCGGCCCGCCGCCGCTTCCTGGACGGCATGAACACCGACCGGGGCGTTGTAGCATTTGCACTGCACAGCATAAGTGACGCCGTCCCGGACCGCCAGAATGTCCGCTCCGAAGTCGCCGCTTCCCCGGGTCACCTCCACCCGGTGAAACCCGTTGTCCCGCATCAGCTCCGCGCAGTAAAATTCAAAATCATGCCCCTCCATCTCGTCGATGAGCGGCTCCGCGTAGGTTCTGCGTCTGCGGATCAGCATCAGCGTCAGGATGAAGACAATGACAATCAGGACGGCAATCGAAGCAAGTAAAGCAGCGTGATCACTCATCCGCCGCCTCCCTGTGTACCTGCTGCTCTTCTTCAGGCAGCTCCGGCGCTGTCCCGTCCTGCGTCCGGTCCGGGCTGCGGAACAGAATCACTTCGCCGATCGCCCCGCGCACACTCTGAAAGTCCACATGCGGAATCTCGGGGAAATGCAGCTCCGGGAGTCTGACCTCCGGCATGTGCAGCTCGGGAAGTTTTATCTCCGGCATGCGCAGCTCGGGTAGCTTTACTTCCGGCACATGCAGCTCGGGAAGCTTTACCTCCGGCACATGCAGTTCCGGGAGCCTGACCTCCGGCACATGCAGTTCCGGGAGCCTGACCTCCGGCAGCGACACCTCCGGTACCGGCACGACCTTCCGGTGCACATAGAATTCCTTTCCGTCCTCCAGCCGGATTGCCGCCAGCTGAGCCCGCATGGCTGCAATCTGTCCGCGCTCTCCCCAGTTCTCCGAGAGATCCATGCATTTGGCGCCGCAGTCCAGATCAATGAACTTTTCGCCGTGGAAAATGCGGTTGCGCACGTATTCACCCGGCTTCCTGTAAGGCCAGTGCTTCTCGTACCGCAGCTTCTCAAAATAAAACTGTGTAATCGTGTGGCCGCAGATAAACTGCTCATAATGCTTCGGCCCGGTATAGGAAGCAAAAGGATCCTCGCGGATCATCAGTCTTCTCCAGACCGCGTCGATTTTATAATAAGACGGTTCGTCTTCTTCCTTCGGAAAATACGGATAGGCATGGGCGAGATGATACCATTTCCCGTCCGCCTGGGCGTCGCAGGAAAAGGAAAGGCCCTGCATCCACTGAACCAGATCGGTTTTCTCCTGATCGGAGAGCTTCAGGAAACCGTTCCAGGTCACCATCCCGTGATTGTCAAAAAGCCAGTTGGAGGCACTTCGGAAAAAAAGCTCCTCCTTTGCGGCGGATAACACAGTTCCCAGGAACATCCACTCGTGATTTCCCATCAGGCAGTGTACAAAGGGATACCGCTCATCCAGCTCTTTTACCACGAGCAGAGTCTCGATGGATTTTTTCCCCCAGTCCGCATAATCACCCAGGAGATAGAGCTGGTCCGATCCGTCGTAGCGGAATCCTGTTTTTTTCAAAAGCCGGTGAAATTCGTCCAGTGCTCCGTGAAGATCACCGATCACATAAGTGGCCATGGTCTGCGCTCCCTCGCTCTCCCCATTGTATCAATGATTCTCTCCTCTCACAAGGAAATAAAAGCAGGATGACAAAAGAGCCGGACACAAAAAAGAAGCCGGATACCGCGCATCCGCGCAGCATCCGGTTTCTTCTGATTTTGCAGGAAACATCGCGCCCGGACTTTTAACAGCCCCGGCTGATTTTTATTTTGACAGATCGATGCTGCGGATCTGCTTGCGCAGCGGCAGCACTGCCTTCGGGTTGACGGACAGCTCGTCGACGCCCATTCTCAGGAACGTCTCCGTGAGCGAGAGATCCGCGCCCAGTTCGCCGCAGATGCCGACCCAGCAGCCGTGACGGTGGCCCGCCTCGATGGTCATCTGAATCGAGCGCAGCACGGCGGGGTGATGTGTGTCGGAGAACGGCTCCAGCTTCGCATTCTGGCGGTCGATCGCGCAGGTGTACTGCGTCAGGTCGTTGGTGCCCAGCGAGAAGAAATCAACTTCTTCACCCAGTTCGTCCGCACACAGAACTGCTGCCGGTGTCTCCACCATGATGCCCAGCTCGAACTTGCCGATCTGCTTTCCTTCCGCCTCCAGCTCTTTGCGGCATTCCTCGAGGATCGCCTTGGCTTCCACGACTTCGCGGACGCTGATGATCATCGGGAACATGATGCCCAGGTTGCCGTAGGCCGAAGCCCGCAGCAGCGCGCGCAGCTGTGCCTTGAAGAAATCCTTCCTGGTCAGGCAGATCCGGATCGCACGGAAACCGAGCGCCGGGTTTTCTTCCTTATCCAGGTTCATGTAATCGATGGTCTTGTCCGCGCCGATGTCGCAGGTGCGGATGACAACCTGGCGCGGAGCCAGCGACTCAACCGCGAGCTTGTACGCCTGGAACTGTTCTTCCTCGGTCGGCGCTTCCTTGCTGTTGAGATAGACGAATTCCGAGCGGAACAGGCCGACGCCCTCGGCATCATTCTGGTTGACCGCGCCGATGTCCTGCGGTCCGCCGATGTTCGCGTAGACTTTGATGGTCTTTCCGTCGATCGTCGTATTGGTCTTGCCCTTCAGATCCTGCAGCAGCGCTTCCTTCTTGATGTCCTCCTCGCGCTTCTTGCCGAGCGCTTCCAGGAGCTCTTTGGTCGGATCGATGTAGACGCAGTGGTTGTAGCCGTCCAGGATCGCCATCTGGCCGTCCCAGCTGTCAGAAACTTCCTTGCACTGGATCAGTGTCGGCAGGTTCATGCTTCTTGCCAGGATCGCCGTGTGGCTGTTGGAAGAACCTTCGATCGTAATCATGCCGAGCAGGAGGGACTTGTCGAGCTTGACGGTCTCCGACGGCGCGAAATCTTCCGCCACCAGGATCGAGGGCTCGGTTCCCTGCATGCTGGCCGAATCCGTTCCCATCAGAATATCCAGAACCGTGTTCTGCAGATCGATAATGTCCGCGCTTCTCGCCTGGAAATACGGGTCGTCCATGCTGCGGAACATTTCCGCCATGTTGTCATACCCTTCCTTGACTGCGTACTCCGCCGTCTTCTTCTGTCCGAGAATGATTTCTTTGACAGAGTCGTTCAGGTCGTCGTCCTCCAGCATCAGGGCGTGCGTCTCAAAAATTGCCGCGCTCTCTTCGCCGGCCGAGACCAGGGCTTTCTCGTACAGCTCGTTCTGCTGCTCGATCGCCTTCTCGACCGCCGCCTCGTAGCGGGCCGCCTCCGCGGAAGGATCCGCGGCGGTGCCGCTGTCGATCGTGCGCTCCGGCGCTTTGTAGATCTTGATCTTTCCGATCGCGATCCCGTTCAGAATACTCTTACCAGTCGCAACAATCATAGCTTTTCCTCGTATTATTATGTGTAGCCAATCTTTACCTGTTCTTGGTAAATGGCTATGCTGTTATGGATGCTGTGGATCAGTTTGCTTCTCCTACCACTTGATGGTTTTAGAAAGGGTCTGACCACAGCCTCCTGCTACTTTGTT
>JAFRIW010000049.1 GCA_017432565.1 Lachnospiraceae bacterium | reverse complement strand
TGAAAACAAATAGATTCACTAGGGCAGGAACTGCCCGAAGTCAACGCCTGTGGAGCCGATGGTCACTGCCTGGCAAAGACACGTCTTGGCCGGCAAACTATAGCGATGAAGCAGGAATCCCCCGCCTCTGCAGGCGGTGGAGGTTCAAATGGGATTCTGATAGAATGGTAATACGATACACAGCAGTAAATTCAGGAGGGACGAGATGAAAGCATATGTGATTATGCCGTACGGCGGCGACGATCAGGCTAAAGCAGCGGAGTACAACATGGTTTATTTCGGACTGATTAAGGCAGCCGTGTCAAAATATGACAAAAACATGGATGTCCAGCGGCAGGATTATACGTCGGAGGGCGGCCACATCATGCGCAACGTGATCAGCAACATTGCCGAGTCAGATCTGGTAATCGCGGATCTGTCGGATCAGAACTGGAACGTCGCGTATGAGCTGGGCCTGCGGCATGTGATGCGCAAGTTCGGGACCATTCTGATGTGCAGCGATCAGACGCAGCTTCCTTATGACATTGAGCATCTGAACGTGCTGATTTATCCCGCGGACTGGAAGAACCATTTTGAGGAGACAACGGATCAGATCGCAGCTGCCATTCGCAGAGCGCTGGCTAAAGAACGTCCGGACAGTCCGGTTTTTGACATCTTTTCCGCCCTGCCGGACAATCTCACGGAGATGCTCTCGAGTACCAACGACGAGGAGCAGAAGCGTCTAATGGAGCTGAATGAGGAATTAAAGGCGGCAAAAGAAGAAACAGAGCGTCTGAGAAGACGGATTGAAGATGCAGGCCTGAATGAGGCTGACGTGAAAGAAGACAAGGATCTGGTCGGTATTTTCCGCACGGCGGTGAAGAACCGGATTTACAACAGCGATGCGGCAGTCGCAAAGCTTCGGGAGCTGGAGCAGGCGCAGGACTATGAGGGATTTGCAGATTTCCTGGCCAAAGTTCTGCAGAACGGTTTCCTGGATGAGACGGACTGCCTGAATATCACACGCCTGTGCCGGCGCATGAACGTGCCGGATATCACCCGGACCTATCTGGAGACGGTCATCAACTTCTATCCGGAAAACGAGGAGCTGCGGGCTTATCTGGCGGATGAATACAGCCAGGATTACCACAACCGCGACCGCGCGCTCTCGCTGGTCAACGAGAGCCTGGGCATCCGCCGCAAGGACGGCAGATATGATCTGACGAAGAAGACAAGGTCGGCGCGTCTGCTCGCCGCGATGTTTAACGTGTATGTGCGGCTGAAGAAATATGACGATGTTATCGAGATCGGCAATCTGCTCCTGCAGACGGAGGTAAAAAACCGCTCGCTGGTTCTCAGAAATATGACGACCGCCTATCTGAACACAGATCAGTATGAGGAAGCCGGAAAATGTGTGGATCTGCTGATTGAGACAGACCCGAGAGCGGACCTGAATTACCACACCCAGTTCAAATATCTGGCCACAATGGAGGATTACAAGGGCGCTTATCAGGCACTGGAAAAGTGCATCAGCCTGGAACCCGGCGACTCGGATTATTACTTCATCATCGCCGGCCATATCTGCGATGAGCATGTCGCGAGAGTGCCGGAAACCTGTGCTGTTGAATCGATCACTCACAATGAGCGTGAAAAGTATGCGGCTCCGTTCATCGTGCGGGCTTTCATGCAGGATCCCAGAGCATGCGCCGAGCGCTCGCTGCAGTTCTGCTCACGGAACGGCTTCTCCGATACCAGAGAGTATCTGGCCGCTTTCATTCAGGGCAAAATCGAGAGCAGGGAACTGCTGGACCACTTCGACTTCCGTATGGTCGACTACTGCACTCAGGATGACTGAGCGTGAACGGAAACATGAAACAGGCGGAACGGGAATTCCCGTTCCGCCTGCTTTTGGTTTTACTGGACCGGTGCAGTGCCTTCGTCCTGAGTCTGGGTCCGTGCCTGTACGTTTACGTCCTCACCGCTGAGTTCAATCTTGCGGGTGACTTTCGCGTCATAGGTGCCGGCGCGCATGATCTCCGAGAAGTCTACGCCCGTTGCCTCCGACATGGTGTCAAAAACCTGTTTCATAATGACCGGAAGAGAGCCGGATATTCTGGCCGCTCCGCTGTCACCGCCTTCGCTTCCGCCCGCGGAATAGATGTTGATGCGGTCGATGGAAGAGAGCGGTTTTGCGATTTCCGCAGCCATTGCAGGCATGATTTTGATCATCATCTCCGCCATCGCGGCGCCGTTGTACTTGCGATAGGCTTCGGCCTTCTTTTCCATGGCTTCCGCCTCGGCCAGGCCTTTGGCACGGATGCTTTCAGCCTCTGCCTTACCGCGCGCTGCGATACCGGCGGCCTCCGCGTCATATTTTGCCCGGATACCTTCCGCCTCCTGCTCTGCAGCATACTTGGCGGCTTCGGCCTGGGCCATCTGGGCGTGAGCCTGCTGCTGTTTCTCGTAGCGCTCCGCCTCCGCGTTTTTCTGGCGGCGGATCAGATCCGCTTCCGCGGTCTGCTGGGCGCGGTATTTCTCCGCATCGGCCTGTTTCTCGATCTCGGCAGCCAGTTCCTGCTGCCGGACGAGGACTTCGCGCTGTTTCAGCTCAGCCTCGCGCTCGGCGCGGGCAATCTGGGCATTCACCGTGGCAGCCTGGATGGTTTTCTGCTGTTCCTGCTGCTGAATTTCATAAGCCGCATCAGCCTCTGCCTGCGCGGTGTCGGCCTGCTGTTTGAGCTGCGCCTGCTTGATGGAGAGCGCGTTGTTCTTTTCGGCGATTTCAGTCTGGGCGGCAACGCGCGCGTCGTTGGCTGCCTTGTCGGCCTCCGCCTGTGCGATGGCTACGTCGCGGTCCGCCTGCGCTTTGGCAATGGCGGCGTCCTTCTTGATCCGGGAGGTGTTGTCCATGCCCAGGTCGCTGATCAGCCCTTTCTCATCCGTGACGTTCTGGATGTTGCAGGAGAGGATCTCGATACCGAGTTTGCGCATGTCCCGGGAAGCTTTTTCCATCACCTGGTCCGAGAATGAATCCCGGTCGGTATTGATGGTCTTCAGTGCCAGGGTGCCGATAATCTCACGCATGTTGCCTTGCAGGGAATCCTGAAGATCGGCTGTAATCTGCTGAGGTGTCTTGTTCAGGAAGTTCTTGGCCGCCAGCTGGATTTCCTCGTCGCTCGTACCGATGCGCACTTTCGCGACGGCGTCCACGTTCACATTGATGAAATCATTGGTCGGCACGGACTGTTCCGTCTTGATGTCCACGGTCATCTGCCCGAGATACAGCTTGTCTACCCGTTCAAAGAACGGAAGCTTGAAGCCGGCGCGGCCGATCAGGATGCGCGGTGTCTTCCGCAGGCCTGAGATGATGTAGGCAGTGTCCGGCGGAGCTTTTACATAGCCGGCCGCAAGCAGCAATGCCGCAAGCGCGATGAAAAGTATGGGAACCAGTTTCAAAAAAATGGATAACATAAATCCTCCTTCTCCGGTTTATTCTGACCGGAATTGAAAATTGTGTGGTTCCGTGTAAGAGTGCCCGTCGCTGTGCCTCTGCTGTGCCGCTTGCTATGCTGCTTGCTGTGGTTTTCGCTGTGGCCGCTGTCAGGTGCTGTTCAGGGCTGAAAAAAAAGACCCTTATCGCGGAACTGTGTTCGCGATAAAAGTCTTGCGATTTCACCTGATACGGACATCCGTGGGATGCCGGCTGACGGTTTCAGGAACATCCGGTAAAGAGTGGAATTCAATGGAATTCTCATGCCGGATGTCTGCTACTCCCTTTCATCTTGCTGATAAATTATCATGACCGCGGCCGGGCGTCAATGGGAGAAGAGGGGGGTATTTGTGAAAGTTCTGTGTGCCGGAAGCCGGTACTGTCAATCTGGCAGACAAGCATGATCCGACTGTACTGTGGTACAATCGGCATATGAAAATTCATGAGCTGAAATATTCGGGAACCAATACATATCTGATTGAAGGCGAGAAGGGGCGCATTCTGTTCGACACGGGATGGGCAGGCACTTTCCATGCTTTCTGTCAGGCTGTCGGCGGGCTGCAGATTCCGGTGCAGGGAATCGATTATATCCTGATCTCGCATTTTCACCCGGACCACATGGGAATTGCGCAGGAGATTGCGGATCTCGGGCCGGTGATTGCAGTGACGGATGTGCAGCGGGACTATGTCCACGCGGCAGACAGCGTTTTTGACAGGGAGAAGAATTCCGGCTTCATTCCGATCCGGGATGAAAAGATAAGATGGGTCAGGCTTGAGGAGAGCCGCGCTTTTCTGAAGGAGCTGGGAATTGACGGAGAACTCCTCCACACGCCCGGCCACAGCGACGACAGTATTTCTTTGTGCCTGGATGAAGGAATATTGTTTGTGGGAGATCTGAATCCGCTGTATGAGCTGGAACTCCACAAGGGATCGCAGATAGAGGAGAGCTGGAAAAAGCTTCTGGTAAGGAAACCGCACACGATTTACTACGGCCATGCGAGGACCTGGCGGGCGGAGGAAAACCCGGATTTCTATATGGATGCCGGCGGCCGGAGCGGGACAGGCATTGCAGACAACACCCCCGGCAGCAGTACACAGAAAGGCGATACGCACAGTACGCAGAAAGACGACGCGCACAGCAATGCCGAACTCTACGCTCTGGTTTCACAGATTATGAAGCTGATTGATAAGGGCGTCAGTCTGGAGCGGATCCGGAAAAAGACGGGCGCGGACCCCGTGTTCATCGAGGATGTGGCCAGAATGTATCTGACACATCAGAACGTCGGTGTCCAGGGAATCCTGGACCGGATCGAAATAAAAGGAAAGTAAACAGTTTCATGCCGCCCGCTTCGCGGTCCGGCCAAACAGGAAGAGTGTGATAATCAGCATGAGCGGGAAGACACTGCCGGCCAGCATACCGGTCTGCATGTTGTCGCCCGCTCTCTGTGTCACAATTCCGACCAGACTGGGACCGAAGGAGCCGCCCAGGTCACCCGACATCGCAAGCAGGGCGAAGAGCGCAGTGCCGCCCCGGGGCAGGCGCGGGGAGGTAATACTGATGGTGCCGGGCCACATGATGCCGACGGAAAAACCGCAGAAAATGCACCCGGTCAGGCCGACCAGCGGATTGGCGGAAAGAGAAGCAAGCAGGTAGCAGAAAAAGCACAGAATCCCGGATCCGGTCATAAAACGGGAGAGATCCATCTTCTGTCCGAACTTCCCGTAGATCACACGGCTGATGCCCATGGTCACTGCAAACAGGCAGGGCCCCGCCAGATCGCCGACCGATTTGGAAAAACCGAGCGCAGCCTCCGTGTAGGCGGAAGCCCATTGCGACATGGAGATCTCCGAAGCCCCCGCACAGAACATCAGAAGGATGGAGAGCCAGAAGAGCGGCGTTCTGAAAAGCTCGCGGATGGTCATCCCTGAGCCTTCTTCTGTCAGATGCTCGATGGGACAGGTGGCAAAATTGCAGATGTTGTACAGCGGAATCAGCGCCCAGAGACAGGCGAGGACTTTCCAGTGATCGATGCCGATCAGGGTGAAGAACAGGCTGGAAAGCAGGATGACGCCGACCGAGCCCCAGCAGTAGAAGGAGTGCAGGAGACTCATGACAGAGTCCTTGTTTTCGAAAGGGCAGGCCTCCACAATGGGACTCACCAGTACCTCAATCAGTCCGCTGCCCACCGCGTAGACGGCGACGCAGATCAGAATTCCGGCAAAAGGATCCGGCATCAGATCCGGGAGCACAGAGAGCCCGGCCAGTCCCGCACCGCACGCAAGCTCGGAGACCACGACACTGCGCCGATAACCGATCTGGTCAACAAATTTTGCGCAGAATACATCAATCAGCAGCTGCGTCACATAAAAGACTGCCGGAATCAGCGCGATTCTACCGAGAGAAATGTGATAATCCGTGTGAAATTTCAGAAACAGCAGCGGGGCAAAATTAGCCGTAATCGCCTGTACAATAAACCCCAGATAACTGGCAATCAGTGTCTTCCTGTAATTTTTCATCTTACCTTACTTTCCACTTACCTTACTTTCTGCTTGCGGCCGTTAAGATCTTTCTCCCTTTCGGGCGGCATGATGGTATTATAATTTCTAAAAGGCTGAAAAGCCATTAAAATGTGGGAAACAGAAATTCGGAAAACAGAATTATGGCAAATACGGAAAACAAATTAACGCAGGAAATCAGGAACGAGCTGTTCGGCATGCAGGATCTGAAGTACAGGGAGCTCCAGACGGGGATCATTCCCTCGCGGGACCCGCAGACGCTGATCGGTGTCCGGACGCCGGCGCTGAGAAGCTTTGCGAAGCAGCTGGCGAAGCGGGAGGATCTTTCCGACTTTCTGAATGACCTGCCGCATCTTTATTTTGACGAGGATCAGCTTCACGCATTCATTATCTCGGAGATAAAAGATTACGACACATGCATGGCGGAGCTGGAGAAATTCCTTCCCCACGTGGACAACTGGGCGACCTGCGACCAGATGTCTCCGAAGGTGTTTAAGAAGCACAAGGAAGAGCTGCTTGTAAAGATCCGGGAGTGGATCGCCTCGGACAGGCCTTATACGGTCCGGTTCGGAATCGGCATGCTCATGCAGCACTTCCTCGATGAGGATTTTGACCCGGCATATCCGGAGCTTGCCGCGGGGATCCGGTCTGAAGAATATTATGTCAAAATGATGATCGCCTGGTATTTTGCCACCGCACTGGCCAAGCAGTATGAGGCAGTTCTGCCTTATATTGAAAATCAGCGGCTGGATGTCTGGACGCACAACAAGGCAATTCAGAAGGCTATAGAGAGTTACCGCATCACCCCGGAGCAGAAGGAATATCTGAGAACACTGAAAATACGGAGAGACGGCAGGGTATGAGATTCGACGAGAAAAAAATTACATTAAAGGACGGAAGAGTATGCATCCTGAAGCCGGCGGAGCCGGAGCCGGAAACGGCTGAGGCGCTGATTGATTACATGATTCAGACTGCGGAAGAGACGCCGTTTCTTCTGCGGTATCCGGATGAGATTCATTATACGATCGAGTCGGAGATCGCATTTCTGGAACACGCAGCCGGGGATCCGAGGATTATCATGATGACCGCCGCGGTGGATGGAGAGGTCGCGGGCTGTGCAAGCGTCAATCCCGTCGGAGGGGTCAGAAGAGTTCTGCACAGAGGCTCGCTCGCCATCGCGCTGAAGAAAAAGTACTGGGATCTGGGAATCGGCACCGCAATGATCGCATACCTTTCCGGGCTCGCACAGGAGGCCGGCTATGAACAGCTGGAGCTCGGTGTGATTGAGGGCAATGACCGCGCGAAGATGCTTTATGAAAAGTGCGGCTTTGCTGAGATGGGAAAACAGGTCGACGCAATCAGATATGATGACGGCACCTACGCGGATGAAATTCTCATGATCCGGAAACTGGCCGGTCAGAAATAATCAGAAAATCCGGAAGCTTACCGGGCAGAAATTAACAGAAAATCACATGTTTTGTAAAAATCCCCCTGCGTCAGGGGTTGCTTGTGACGCTGCGTCATAAGCTATTCTCGGCGTGAAGGAGGTGAAAAGCTATGTCGAAATACACGACAGGTGAAATTGCAAAGCTCTGCGGCGTGACCGTCCGGACCGTTCAGTATTACGATACCCGGGGGATCCTGGTGCCGTCGGAACTGTCGGAGGGCGGCAGAAGACTGTATTCGGAAGAAGATCTGAAACGGATGCAGATCATCTGCTTTCTGAGAGACCTGGGGCTCTCAATCGACTCAATCGGTCAATTGCTTTCGGAAGAACATCCCGCCAGCGTTATTTCGCTTCTGCTGGATCAGCAGGAGGCGGTTCTGAAAGAGGAGATCGGCAGCCGGGAAGAGAAGCTGAAGAAGCTTTCGGAACTGAAGAGCGGCCTGAAGAACCTGGACGATTATTCTGTTGAATCCATCGGCGACATAGCGTATATCATGTCAAATAAGGAAAAACTGAAAAAACTGCACCTTGTGATGCTGGCGACAGCCATACCGCTCGGGATTCTGCAGTGGTCGTCGATCATTCTGTGGATTACGAAAGGAATCCGGTGGCTGTTTGCGGTGTGGGTCATCGTCGCGATCCCCTATGCCGTGATTCTTTCGCGCTGGTATTTCAGAAGCGTCGCGTATATCTGCCCGCAGTGCCACACTGTTTTCAAACCGACACTCAGGGAAGCCTTTTGGGCCAGTCACACACCTGCCGCACGCAAACTTACCTGCCCGTCCTGCGGACATAAGGGATTCTGCGTGGAGGTGGCCGCACCGGAGGCGGCAGCAGAAAACGGAAAAGGAACCGCTTCGGAGGTGAAAGATCATGCGTAAGACTGAATATAACAAGACACAGGTCGTGAAATATCTGGTGATTACATTTATCGCCTCCTATGCGGTTGAGTTCGGCGTGGGCGCTTTGTACAACAGAGGGAACCCTGCCGCGGGACAGCTTCTGATGGTTGGACTGATGTTTATTCCGGCCATCGCAGTACTGCTTTCCGCGGGGCCGTCTGCACTGAAGGATCTGGGATGGAATCCGCAGGTTCCGAAGAATATCCGCTCCATTCTGATCGCCTGGCTTTCTCCTGCGATTCTGACAGCCGCCGGAGCAATACTGTACTTTCTGATCTTCCGGAGTCATTTCGATGCTTCCGGGCAGTTCATAGTACAGAGTGCAGGCGAGGAGACACTGCAGCAGCTGGAGGCGGCGGGTATTTCCTATCCCGTGTATATTGCGATTTCAGTGGCTCAGGCCCTGACTTATGCGCCGTTTATCAATGCGATTCCGGCACTGGGCGAGGAGATCGGCTGGCGCGGATTTCTGTATCCGCAGCTGCGGGCAAAATATGGCCGCACCGCGGGGCGGATTGTGGGCGGCGTTATCTGGGGCGCGTTTCACTGGCCGCTGATCTGGCTGATCGGCTATGAATACGGCACGGATTATATCGGATTTCCGGTGACAGGCATACTGCTTTTCTGTGTCTGTACCATCGGGCTGGGAATCCTGTGTGACTGGCTGTGTGAGCGCAGCGGAAGTATCTGGCTGCCGTCTCTCTTCCATGGGGCATTCAATGCGGCGGCCGGGGTCCCGCTGCTGCTCTGCAGACCGGATACCGGCATCGCGAGGCTTCTGGGACCGGCACCGAACGGGCTGATTGCGGGGCTTCCGCTCATCCTGTTTGCAGCGGCTGTAATGCTGCGCGATGACAAATGAAGACTTTAAATGACGGAAACAAAGGCAATAAATGACAGAAACGACAGAAACGACAGAGAAGAAAGTAGAATATATTGAACTGATCTATGACCTGATTTTTGTCTATATCATCGGGCGGAACAACTCGCTGATCGAGCATGTCTCGCCCGGTGGTTTTGTCGAAATCGAGACATATATCGGGTACCTGATGGCGACACTGGTTGTGCTGACGGTCTGGTATCATTCGACGCTGCTGATCAACCGGTACGGGAAGAATGATGTGGGGCAGCACATCTGCCTGTTCGTCAACATGTACCTGTTGTACTTTATGGCTGACTCCACCAGTGTACACTGGCAGCACTTTTACGTGCGGTACAATCTGGCCTGGACCCTGATTCTGCTCAACCTGTCTTTCCATTATTTCCTGTGCCTGCATAAAATCACCCGGGAGGGAAAACAGGATGCTGAAGCGGCACAGCAGGTGCGGACGGCGGAGGAGGAACAGATCCGGCATTCGATTTTCTCCCTTCTGCTCCAGGCACTGATTGCGGCGGCGGGTATCCCCGGATATTTCCTGACAGGGCTTCCGCTCTCGCTGCTGGCGATTCCGGCCGGCTTTCTCATGGATGTTGTCGGGCGCGGACACAGCAGCCGTGTGCCGGTCGACTTCATGCATCTGACGGAGCGCGTCATGCTCTATATTGTCTTTACCTTCGGCGAAATGGTCATCGCAATCAGCGGATATTTCGTGGGAGAATTCAAGCCGTCCGCGATCTGGTATTCCCTGTGTGCATTCCTGATCGTCTCCGGCCTCTTTGTCAGCTACGGCTTTGTCTACAACCGGATTCTGGACCGTGAGACGAGAGCGCATGAGACCGGCTATCTGATTTTGCATATCTTCATGATCATCGCGCTCAACAACCTGTCAACGGCACTGGAGTTTATGCGTGAGGCGTCAGTGGCGGACGTTCCCAAGAATGTCTTCCTGACGGTGTCTTTCCTGATGTATTATCTGGCTCTGTTTCTGATGTGGATTTATGCAAGAAACCGGCAGAAGGCCGACGTGATTTTTCTGGTGCGGCTGTGTATCGGCAGCACGGTCTTCGCGGTTCTGATGGCACATTTTTACAGGAACGGAATGATCAGCATCGGTGTTTCGGTTCTCTATATCTATGCGATGTTTGCGCTGATTCACCTGTTCTGGCGCAAGAGGATCAGAGAGGAAGAAGGAGGAAAATGATATGAAGAGATGGTATTGTGAAGGGGCAAAGCTGATCAGGCAGATGAAGGAGACCAGACTCCCGGACGGGATGCTCGCCATCTGGTTTCTGGCGCAGGCAGGCATCGTGGTGAAATCCGGGGAGGCACTGGTCGGAATCGATCTGTATCTGGAGAACCGCGAAGGCCGCGCCGTGCCGCCGCCGTTTGCACCGGAAGAGGCAGCAGGCCTGTTTGACGTGCTGCTGTGCACACACAATCATCTGGACCATCTGGATCCGGTAACGGTAAGCGGCATTGCCGCCGCGGAAAATGCACAGGCTGCGGAAGCCGGAGAGAAGAGCGTGAGGAAGACGCGGTTCGTCGTTCCGGCTCCCTGGACCGGTTTTACTGAGGAGCTGGGTGTGGAGAAAGCGCAGATTATCGGCGCCCACGCGGGACAGGAGATCACGCTGACAGACGCGGAGCAGGGAACAGACCTCGCCGGGATCCGTATTTTGCCCGTCCGCGCTGCACACGAAGATTTCGTGCAGGATGAAAACGGGGACTACGAATGCCTCGGCTATGTCGTCCGGTTCCCCGGCGGCTCGCTCTATCACGCCGGCGACACGGTTGAGTGGGAGACGATGGCGGAGGAACTTGCGCCGCTCGGAATCGACATCGCCTGCCTGCCCATCAACGGCAGCGACTGGAAACGGAAGAAGGCAGATATCATCGGAAATCTGAATGCGCGGGAGGCGTGCGACTTGTCGCAGGAAATCGGTGCGGATCTGCTGATTCCGATGCACTACGATGTATTCGCGCACAACGGGGAAAACCCGGCGTATCTGGCGGATCTTATGTGGAGAAACTGCCCCGGCGCGAAATATCACTTCTTTGCTCCCGGCGAGCGTTATCTGTACATGAAGTAATAAGATCATCTTTTTGTGACCTGTCATTTGTCATTGACAGATCACATGTCACAGGCCTTCGGTGCTTTTTCCCCGGCGCCGGCAATCCTATAATAGTATACAGAGAACTTATAAATGCCTCCTGCACAGAGGCATTTCTCTGTATATCCGAAATTCCGAACAGGAGGGCAACATGGGCGCGGGCGAAATGAAATACTGTCGTAATTGCGGTCAGCAGATCAGCAGGAACGCAAAATTCTGCAAATTCTGCGGTTATCAGTTTGAAGTGCAGCAGGAGCCGGCGGCGCCTGCGATGAAGTACTGCGGCAGCTGCGGAAAAGAAAATGCGGCGGATGCCGCTTTCTGCCGGTATTGCGGACAGCCGATACAGCAGGACGCTGCCGCGCAGCAGCGTCCGGCGGCAGCGTCGGCGGGACGTACGGCACAGCAGCGTCCGGCGGCAGCGTCATCAGGCCGTCCGATGCAGCAGACAGCGCCGGGACAGGGACAGCCTCCGGTGCGGAAGAAATGGCTGATACCGGTCGTCATTGTGATCTCTGCTATGGTGATCTTCAGCGGTGTAATCTATTTCATGATTGCGCGCGGGGTAATCCAGGAACTGAGCGGCAAGCCCGGAAACACCGGAGAGACCGCGCAGTCTGTGCAGTCCGGAGAGTCAGTGCCCGGTCAGGAAAGCGCCGCACAGGCCGGCGATATCTGGGAGCTGACCGACGAGCAGAAAGCGGAGATGGCTGAGATCGGGGAAATGCCCGATCTCGACCCGGAGGACTATATCGAAAAAGAACCTGCGGAGCCGCTTTCGGCGCACGGCTATGACTGGCTGTACCCGGAAGGGGAAGACTGGGAGTTTCCGGAGGAAGAGGAAAACACCTCTGAGAGCGCATCTGTTGACGAAGTGCCGCAGGATCCGCTTCAGGATCATCCGAGTCCGGCCTTTTCCACGAGCCCGGTGAAAGGCATTACGATCTCCGGGGCGGAGGGAGCACTCGACAAGGAGCGCACCTTCACCATGACGGAAGTGCCGGATGAGCAGTATCAGGCGCTGAATGACAGGCTGGAGGAGATCGACAACATGAGCGCCGTGCTCGGCGCCTGGGAGCTGGATGCGGGCCTTGCGGACGATGAGGTCCTGCCAGGCTGCTTCACCATGGATTTTGACCTCGCGGAGCTTGAGATCGACGAGGACCTCTACGACAGCCTCTGCGTCTACCGGGTCGACGACGCGGGAAACTGGTATCCCTATGTCTCACAGCTGGATGGTAAAAACTTAAGGATCACCAGCAGTCAGAACAGCGTGATTGTCATCGGCGCGCTGGTGCTGTTGCCGTTTCTGCCGGACATCGGCACAACCATTCAGGGCATTGCGAGCGGCGCGGTCTATGACCCGCGGGCCAAATCGTTTTATGTCGAAGTGGATGGAAAACGGACCTTCCAGATTCTGGCAAGTCTGGAGACTGTCGCAGGCCGCATGGAACAGACATCTGCCCAGCAGCTGGAGGAGGCACGGGAGAAAGCAAAGGTCGAAGCACAGAGGCAGTACAGAGAATCGCTCGGATACACCGAAGAGCAGAAAGACTGGCTTGAATATACGGGAAAGGCCTATTATCGGATTTACCTCAAATGTCTCAAGGCGCAGCTGGCGCAGAATTCGGTCCGACAGGAATACGAAAAACAGCTGAAAGATCTGCAGAACTCCGGAGCACTGCTGCAGGCCCTCAGTCCTGTGATCATGGTCATCAACAACAGCAAGGAAGCTTACAAGTATCTGCGCGATCACACCGGTGCAGAGCTTCCGGATTATGTGGTGCGTCTCGAACTGTCGGATGCAGAGCGGCCGGCCTACGGCGTCACGGTCTCAAGCTATACATTTACGCGCAATCCTTATGTGGTCCTGTATCTGAGAAAATTTGCCGACGGCAGCAAGCTTTCCGAGGAGAAGCTGCTGCTGACGCTGGTGCATGAGCTCTTCCATGTGATCCAGCGAGGATACAAGTCGCCTTATACCGCAAATTACAAGTTTGATGAGGCTTCGGCGCAGGCGGTGGAGTGGGAGGCCTATGATTATTTTTCTGAGAAGGGCACAGTCACGAATTCGCTCGAGGATTGTCTGGACAACCTGGAGCCGCTTAAATATTTTGCCATCCCGCTGGATAAGCTGAAGGTGAGCGCCTACCCGGAAGGAGAGCTGAAACTCGGCAACAGTGACTCCGCGGACCGATCCTATCCGATTGCTCACTTCCTGCGTTATCTGGCGAAACAGCACGGAAGCACGGATGGCAAATACTGGGGCAAAATTCTGCAGCGCTACGCGGACGCAGGCGCCGGCCCGGATTTTACAACGATTCTGACATCTGGTTTTCTGATTTCTGAGAAGACACTGTCACAGGACTATCTGGATTTTGCCAATTCCTATCAGACTAAATTCTATAAATATGCCAGGGCGAATCCCGGAGATAACCCCGGCTATATGCCAATCACAGTTCTGAAGCCAAATGCCAGGACGCCGGTCAGCCTGGTGAACCGGGATTATGTCATCCGGACCAGAATGGTCCGCATTACGCCGACGGGTGAGTTTACAGAATCAGCGGTTGTCCTGAAGAAGCGGGATGGGTTCGATGAGGTCATGAGCGACTTCCGGGTTATTCCTGCAGGGCTGGAAAAGGGGAAGGAGTGGAAGGAGTGGCCCGGCGGCATTTTCCTGGAGCCGAAAACAATCAAGAAAATTAACAGTTCCCCGCTTTATGGCGCTCTGGTCGAGGCAGACGGCGGAACAGCCGAGAAGACCGAAGGATGGTTCAGCGACACACCGGCCGGCTATGACTTGTATATGCTGACTGCTCCAGAAAACCCCAAAGTGGATATCACAGGGACGACCGTGCGGGTAGAACCGATGAAAGTCCGCAGCAAGGAAGCTGCGGAGGTCGTGGACGGTATCGTCTTTACCTTTAAGCTCGGGAAGAATGTACTGCATCAGGAACAGGTTCTGTACGAAGGATGGGACAAGGCCTGGACCTTTGATATGTCCGGC
>JAFRIW010000048.1 GCA_017432565.1 Lachnospiraceae bacterium | reverse complement strand
TCAGGGTATATTCGATATCTGAAAGCCTTATTATCCATGTTGATCCTCACTTATGGCGGAAGAATCGGTACATGTTAATTATATCAGAAATCGAACACATGTTCTACTATCAAATATTAATTTAGTCGATTCATCTCACCGTCCTCTCGACTGGTCGGATAAACCGTCTGTGCGGTGTATTCTGCAACTTCATGATCCCGCAGATCCTGCTCCAGGTACGCCTTCGGATCCTTCCGGTAGCCCTTCAGCATCTGCAGAAGGGACATGGAAAATTTCCACAGCTTGTTGTTGGAGACCTGATCCTCCTCCCGCCAGCTGATCGGATAGAACAGAATCCTGTGCTTATAATAACAGGATGCCAGAATCATCAGGTCATTAAAATACAGCGTATCCGGGTATTTCATATAATACCGGCTCTTCAGTGTCTCAACGCGGTAAAGGTTCAGACCTGATCCGAGATCCTTGACGGATTTTCCGACCGCCATGGAAAACAGCCAGTTGAAGCCGTAATTTCCGAAAATCCGCAGCGGCGAGTAGCCGATGAGCTTCGAGCCTTTCATGAAGCGGGCGCCGAGACAGCAGTCATAGTCCCGGAACTCTCCGCTCTCCAGCAGCGGAAGAAAATCCGCGATCCTTCCCTGATCATCTCCGTGCAGGGTGATAACAGCGTCATAGTTTCCCTCAATGGCTTCATTGAAAGCGACCTTATGGGACCCGCCCAGGCCGTAATTCTCATCATTCCGCAGAATTCTCACCGGCAGCTCCGGATGTTCTTTGCAGTAAGAAACGGCAGCCTCCTCGCCGTGGTCCGTGCTCCGGTTGTTGACGACGATGACCTCGGAAATATAAGAAAGTACATCCGGCGTCAGCTGTGCGAGAACGCGGGTGATCTGCTTTTCACAGTTATACATCGGTATGAATAAAAGGATCCGGTCCATCTGATCTCCTTTCTTATCCGGCTGCTTCCGCGGGATCTGATCCGTCCCCCGCAGGGATGGCTGCGGCCTTTTCATGTTTTGCCTGCAGGACGCGCGCCAGCAGGAACAGGGCAAGCAGCCCGCCGGACAGGTATGCGGAAAAATAGTACATGAAACTGGTCCAGGGCGCGGTCGCGATCACCAGGCCGGTCTTGGCAAAAACCGGCAGCACCAGCAGCAGCGGTGTCCATTTCTTTCGAAACGCCTGTGATACTGCCAGGACCAGAAGCAGGACAAGAATCGGCACCACATCGTAGAACAGCCACAGGCCGCCCAGGGACGATTCCGCGTAGTCCGTGACCCGCTTGCCTTCCAGCGTACTGACCAGCAGGCGCCGGATAGTAATGCTCGGCGGGCGCACCAGGCTGTATCGCTGCTTGAAAGAACTGTAAAACTCAGCCGCCTCCGGATTGATCTGTTCGAGTTCCGTGTAGTCCGGGTCGAACACATGCGCGGAATACATGGTGAACATATCCGGCTTCTCCCCGAAGCCGTTCGTCCTGAAGAAGAAGGTGATTCTCTCCCGTATGAAGGACGGCAGATTGTACAGGATCAGCTTGACATAGACCTTTTCCACAGCGGCGAGATTCTCCTCCGTGATCTCGCCGAGGCCGCCGTACCAGTACGCATCATGTGCATTTGACTCCCGGATCATTTCGACGGACAGGACCCTGTCGATGATCTCGATGTCTCCCTCCGGATCGTCGGAGCGGAAATCCGTTTTGATCAGTTCGCCCAGCGGCCACATGATACCGGACAGTGTGTAGCGCTCTTTGTCCCGGTAACCGTGCTCTGTCTGACCGTGTTCCAGCCCCTGATTCTGTACGCGGCTGATGCCGGCGAACAGAAGAAAAGTGACCAGAAGAAACAGGAGCATTTTTCTGAGATCCGCCTTCCGCACAACCAGCAGGATCAGCGGAATCAGCACCACATAGACCAGGTTTTCCGGGCGCCATGCGGCGGCGACGCCGGTCGCCGCGGCGAGCGCGGCTATCGACTTAAAACTGAGCTGCTCTCCGGTGCAGATGGCAAAGGTGATGGTGAACAGGACATAGAGTTCAAGATAAGCTGCGACGGATGAGCGGATCGGATACAGATTGTTGTCGACAGCTGCCGGCAGCAGCAGGAAAACAAAGGCTGCAATGCACCATTTCCGTCCGATGATGCCCTCCATCCTGTTCAGGATATGCCCGACGATCATTGCGATCAGCAGGTTCTGCAGGATCAGGATGCCGCCCGCGATCGGGATCAGCTCCAGGCAGACGAGGAAATACAGGGAAGACAGCCAGTGCTGCCAGTAAAAGACATACCCGTTGGTCACCCAGTTGATGACTTGCATCTCGTCAAAGCGCCAGATGCCCGGCCACATGACGAGCAGCAGCGCCATCATGATCAGAAAATACGGGAGACCATAGCGAAGCTTCCTGAAATCAATCCCGGAAAAGACCGCCCGCCACCCTGCGATCAGGAGAACGAGCACGATGCATTTCGCCGCGAGGTACAGCGGCGTACGGTACGGGATCTCTCCCGCACCCTGCGTCTGATAGATCAGTACATCACCAATAAAAGTAAACAGGAAATGCCCGAAAGCAACAGCAAGCGGAAGGATCCGCTCTTTGTTTTTCTCAAGGAACGCTTGTACTGCAGTCACTCTGGATCTCCTCTCGGGGACCGGCTGTCCGCGGGCGGTACAGCCGGTCTTCCGGTCTCTTTTTGATCAGTTTCTGGAAAACTCTTCCAGCTCGAGTCCCTTATTGCGGTCCAGAACCATCTGGACGGACCAGGGATTTACAAACAGAAGCAGCGGATTCCCCTTGAGGTCGCGGATCCGCTTCATGTCTGTGGTTCCGGTAATCCGGTCGATGGGCGTCTCGCATTTTGTGATCCAGCGGATGTGCTCATAAGGCAGCGTATCCAGGAGAATCTCCACGTTATATTCACTCTTCAGCCGGAATTTGAGTACATCAAACTGCAGCATGCCGACCACGCCGCAGATGATTTCTTCCATTCCTGTATTATACTCCTGAAAGATCTGAATCGCACCCTCCTGCGCGATCTGGTTGATTCCTTTCACGAACTGATCGCGCTTCATGGTATCAACCTGACGCACTCTGGCAAAATGCTCCGGCGCAAAAGTCGGAATTCCTTCGTAGCGGAACTCTTCCTTCGGCATGCAGAAGGTGTCGCCGATGGAGTAAAGTCCCGGATCAAAAACGCCGATGATGTCGCCCGCGTAGGCTTCTTCCAGGATTTTGCGGTCACTGGCCATCAGCTGCTGGGGCTGGGAAAGGCGCTGGACTCTACCGCTCTGTACGTGACGAACCTCCATGCCGGCCTCGTATTTGCCCGAACAGATCCGCATGAAGGCGATCCGGTCCCGGTGCGCTTTATTCATATTGGCCTGAATTTTAAATACAAATGCGGAAAATCCGCCGTTTTTCGGATCGTCTGCCTCGTTCTCCGGCACGCCGGTGACCGGGTCCACAAGTCCTTTGTCCGTCATCCGGCCGGTCGGCGGAAGCGCCATCTCCAGGAAATTCTGCAGGAAGATTTCCACGCCGAAATTCGTCAGAGCGGACCCGAAGAAGACCGGTGTGAGCATGCCCGCCCGGACCTCCTCCAGGTCAAATTCCGCACTGGCGCCGTCCAGCAGATCAATCTCCTCCTCCAGCTTTTCGGCAGCGGCCTCGCCGAGTTCGGCGAGAATGCTTTCCCGGTCGCTTAAGGGAATTCTTCTGGCGGTGCCTTCCTTCGTTCCCTTCTGGGTATCCGAATAGGTGATCACTTCGCCGGTCTCACGCTCATAGACGCCCTTGAAGCCCTTTCCGGAGCCGATCGGCCAGTTGACAGGGCACGTATCGATCCCGAGGTTTTTCTCAATGTCATCGAGCAGGTCAAAGGTGTCCCGGGCGTCCCGGTCCAGCTTGTTGATAAAGGTAAAAATCGGAATATGCCGCAGTGTACAGACCTTGAACAGTTTCTTGGTCTGCGCCTCCACGCCTTTGGACGCGTCGATCACCATGACGGCGGAGTCGGCTGCCATCAGCGTCCGGTAGGTATCCTCCGAGAAATCCTGGTGTCCAGGCGTGTCCAGAATATTGATGCAGCATCCGTCGTACTCAAACTGCAGCGCCGAGCTGGTGACGGAAATACCTCTCTGTTTCTCGATTTCCATCCAGTCCGAGACAGCGTGCCTGGCAGTGGCTTTTCCCTTTACAGAGCCGGCCAGATTGATCGCGCCGCCGTAGAGCAGGAATTTCTCCGTCAGCGTCGTTTTGCCCGCGTCAGGGTGCGATATGATGGCAAATGTTCTTCTTTTAGCAATTTCGCTCTCGATCTGATTCATAACTGATGTCTGTCCTTCCTGAAATGCAGGGGCATCTGAACGATTTCTTTTATACAGGAAAACTGCCGCCCGTGTTGATGCGGCGGCAGTTCATTCCGGTTTTTCCGATCAGACAGCTCCTGTTACCGCAGCAAATGTAAAGCTGAAACAGGCAGACTGATTTACTTATTCTTGACGTCCTTCATCGAGAAGCTGATGCGGCCCATTCTGTCTTTGCCGAGGCAGACAACACGGACACGGTCGCCGATGTTCAGGACATCCTCGACGCGGTCTACGCGGCGGTTCGCCAGCTTGGAAATGTGGACCATTCCCTCTTTTCCGGGTGCAAACTCGAGGAACGCGCCGAACTCCTTGATGCTGACAACGGTTCCGTCGAGGATCTGACCCTCTTCGAAATCCGTCACGATCATCTCGATCATGCGCTTCGCTTCCGCCATGCCCTTCGCATCGTTTCCGCAGATGGAGACACTGCCGTCATCCTCGATATCGATCTGGACGCCGGTGCGCTTGATGATCTCGTTGATGGTCTTGCCTCTCTGGCCGACCACATCACCGATCTTCTCGGGATCAATGGTCATGAACTCGATCTTCGGTGCATATTCGTTGACGGTCGGACGAGGCTCTGCGATTGCATCCTTCATCACGCCGTTCATAATGAACTCGCGCGCATCCTTGCAGCGGGCAATTGCGCCTTCTACGATGGCTCTGGTCAGACCGTGGATCTTGATATCCATCTGAATGGCGGTAATACCGTCATGGGTTCCGGTCACCTTGAAGTCCATGTCGCCGAAGAAGTCTTCCAGACCCTGAATATCGGTCAGCAGGACAAAATCGTCATCGGTATCGCCCGTCACCAGACCGCAGGAAATACCTGCAACCTGCTTCTTGATCGGAACGCCGGCTGCCATCAGTGCCATGCAGCTTGCGCAGGTCGAAGCCATGGAGGTGGAACCGTTGGATTCGAAGGTCTCGGAGACCGCACGGATGGAATAAGGGAACTCCTCTACGCTCGGAAGAACCGGCAGAAGGGCTCTTTCAGCCAGTGCACCGTGTCCGATTTCGCGGCGGCCCGGGCCTCTTGAGACCTTGGTCTCACCGACGGAATATGCCGGGAAGTTGTACTGGTGAAGATATCTCTTCTCCGTGATGTTGGGGTCCATCCCCTCAATGCGCTGTGCCTCGGAAAGAGGGCCGAGGGTGACAACGTCGCAGATCTGGGTCTGTCCGCGGGTGAACATGGCGGAGCCGTGCACTCTCGGAATAATATCCACTTCCGCGGAAAGCGGGCGGATCTGCGTGATTTCACGGCCGTCCGGACGCTTGTGATCCTTCAGGATCATCTTGCGGATGGTCTTCTTCTCATACTGATAAACTGCCTCGTCCAGAATCGCAAGCCACTCTTCCTTCTCGGCGAAGGCTTCGGCCAGTTTTTCGGTGATCTCGGCAATGTTGTGCTCTCTGGTCTGCTTGTCATCCGTGAAGACGGCAACTTCCATCTCTGCCGGCGTGACAATCTCTCTCATGGCAGCGAACAGCTCTTCCGGAATCGCGCAGCTGATGTACTCCTGCTTCGGCTTTCCGACTTCCGCCACGATGTTGTTGATGAAAGCGATGATCTGCTTGTTGATCTCATCTGCCTTGTAGATGTAGGAGATCATGTCTGCTTCCGGAATTTCATTCGCACCGGCCTCGATCATGATGACCTTCTCGGCAGTGGAAGCAACCGTCAGCTTCAGATCGCCCTTGTCCCAGTCATCCTGACCGGGGTTCACAATGACCTCTCCGTTCACGAGACCGATCTGTGTGGTTGCGCAGGGGCCGTCAAACGGGATATCGGAAATGGATGTGGCAATGGACGCGCCCAGCATGGCGACCAGCTCCGGTCTGCATGCGGGATCCACGCTCATAACCATGCACTCCAGCGTAACATCGTTGCGCATATCCTTCGGGAACAGCGGTCTCATCGGGCGGTCAATAACGCGGCTGGTGAGGATCGCGTTCTCGGAAGGTCTGCCTTCCCTCTTGTTGAAGCCGCCGGGCATCTTGCCGATGGCGTAGAACTTCTCGCTGTACTCCACGCTCAGCGGGAAGAAATCGACGCCGTCACGCGGCTTCGCGGACTCTGTGGCGGTGCACAGGACAGTGGTGTCGCCGTAGTGCATGAAAGCACAGCCGTTCGCCTGCTTGCCTACCCGGCCGATATCGATGCTCAGGGTGCGGCCGCCCAGTTCCATGGAATAAGTTTTGTAGTCTGACATTTTGTTACCTTTTTACCCTTTCTCTTCTCTTCTTGCGCGACTGCGCATGTTGCTGATTTTGCTGAATTATACATAAAAAGCGGCTAAGCCCGGCTCTGTTTCCGGTCTTCGCCGCCTTCAATGATCTGTATGAGCTTACTTTCTGATACCCAGCTGTGCGATCAGTGCACGGTACTTCTCGATATCGGTTCTCTTGAGATAGTCCAGAAGGCCTCTTCTCTGACCAACCAGCATCAGAAGTCCTCTGCCGGAGTGGTGATCCTTCGGGTTCTGCTTGATGTGCTCGGTGAGCTCGCGGATCCGCTCTGTCAGAATTGCGATCTGAACTTCCGGGGAGCCGGTGTCGCCGGGCTGTCTGCCATACTTTTCGATAATCTCTGTCTTCTTTTCCTTACTGATCATTGCTTTATCCTTTCTCCTGATAAAACCTGCAGTCCGCTCAGGACTGTTATTCACCATTCACTGAGTCCGGGCTGGAGAAAGCCGCAAACCAAGCGATGGTAATCAACACAACTATCAAATAATATCATGCGCCGTTTGAATTGTAAAGCCAAAATCCGGCCGATTCAGAAAACACAGATATACGCCGTATCGTCTTTGATGACGATCTGCTCGTGCGCGTCGAAGGCATCCCAGTTTTTGTCTTTGAAATACTCGTCAAAAACGGCGGGATCCATCTCCTTCTTCTCGAAATGCTTCTCCGGGGAGGCGACATATTCGATCAGCGTATAGGTCACGACCCGGTAATTGCGGTCATTGACCGCGTCACGCTTGTAATAGACTTCGTTATAGTACATCGGGGATTCCGTATCCGGCGCGGCGGCAATATATTTAACTGTCTGTCCGGTCTCCTCCTCATACTCGCGGATTGTGTTCAGCACGCCGCGCGCACACAGAAGATCCAGCGTATTGCTGATCATCCGGTTCGAAATAATGATCTGAATAAAGAAAATCTGAATCATCAGGAACACCGCGGCCGTCAGCCGGACCACTCCAAGCAGATTCTGAACTGTCTTCTCCGTCTCATCTCCCGTACTCAGAAAATACATGGCGCCGAGAAGCATGCCGGCTTCCAGTCCGTAGAAAGGATACATGATTCTCGGAGCAATCACGCCGTTGGCGACCGGAATCGCGCCGAAAGTCACCTGCTGGACCGCAATAAGCAGTACCAGAGTTCCCATTTCATTCCACTTTCTGCCGCGAATGAAGTACACGGACAGTGAGAGGAAGCAGATGATCAAAACCAGCAGCGGAAGCCACACCCCCGGCATCAGCTCCAGATTACTCTTCAACAGGAGGCGGAACTCCCTGAAATAATTCAGGACTGCGTCAACAACAGACCGCGACATGACTTTCTTCTCGATATTCAGATTCATTCCGCGGCTGTTCAGCCAGCGCAGGAACCAGACACCTGTCACATAGTTCAGGGCGCCGCAGGACATCGGGGCGACGATATACAGCACTTCACGGATGAAGAGCTCGCGCGAGCATTTCCCTTCATAGCGGATATAGAGCCACGCGGAGAGAAGGATTGCCGCCAGTGCGCAGCTGATCTGATAAAATCCGGTCATGACAAGGAAGCAGATCATGCCCCACACATACTTTTCCCTCGTAAACAGCAGACAGCCGATCGCACAGAAAAGCAGCGAAAACTTGAAGATGGAATAACTCTCCGTGAAATAAAACAGCTCGGACAGCAGCCCGTTGATGAAAATCAGTGAGGTGGCTGCGATAAAACAGGCCTGCTCCAGATGTGTCTGCAGTCTGGATTCAAACAGCGGCCGGAACATCTTCTGGATGATAAACAGTGAAGCGGTCAGAAACAGCAGGAACAGAAAGAGGCTGAAGGTCGGATGTTCAGAGGCCAGGAATCCGAGTTTCTTCCAGGCAAACATGTCCACCAGCCAGCCCATCCAGCGATAGCAGCTGAGTCTGGAACTCTTGCTGGCGCCCATATTGATGGTGTCATAGAGCGCATCTCCGTTTCCGAAAATGCTGCGGTAGTACCCGCCCCATGAGAAAAAGATCAGGATCAGGTCAGCCAGAATCAGCTTCAGATCCATCGTGTCCCATTTCAGTTTTTTGGAAAAATCCTTCATGTATATCAATACTCCGGCAAAATCTGGCTCTTTGCTCAGGTAAGACCCCCGCGCAGTGCCTGTGCAATGCGTGCCGCACCTTCTCCGTCGATCAGCTCCTGCATTCTGTTTCTTCTTCCCTGCCGCTCATTTTCCGGCAGCTGTGTCATTTCTTTCAGTTTTTCCAGCGCGCGCTTCGCAACCGGATCTCTGCCGTCTATGCCTTCCCTGGCATCACCGAGATACGCGGCAAGGCCCATTTCGTCACAGCGGTGCGCATTCGGCAGCTGATTGTCCGCCAGCGTATAGGTCAGAAACAGCGTCCCTGCGGCACAGAGCTCGTAAATCGTCACACCGGCAGCCGTCACAGCATAATCGCTGCAGCTCATCCATTCGGACAGATTTCGCACGTCTGTGAGAAGCCGCACATTCCCGCTGCCCTGATACTGCCGGATCAGCTGCTCCCGGTCCGGATTCATCGCGCCGATGACCGCCGTCACTTCAAACGCATCCTTCAGCATCTCCAACAGAGCTGCCAGCACGTGACAGGGATCCGTTCCGCCGGTCAGCAGAAGAACCGACGGCAGGGAATCTTCCGCTTTTTCAGACACTTCTCTCTTCCCGCGGAATTCCTCCCGCAGAGGTACATAGGAAGGCCCCAGCAGGAGCTCCGGGCAGGTGACATTCTGATCAGATTCCTGATAAAGTTTTTCGTAGGCCGCCCGGTCCGCATAAAAGCTGTAATTAATCAGACCGTCTGCCGGATAGGGAAATGCAAGCAGGTCGTCCAGATACCACAGCGACGTGCCGGACTGATGCAGTGCTTCCTTCAGCTGCAGCATACTCTGCGGATCCACCGCATAAGTATCCAGCAGGACCGCCGAAGCGGAGTGCTCTGCTGCCAGCTCTGCCAATGCAGCAGCTGTATCACAGGCGGTTTCGCCGGATTTTGCCTTCATTCCGCTCAGGCACACCCTCTCCATCTGCTCCGCGGCAATCGGAAACTGAGGGAGAACCTGCTCCAGTATTTTCAGGCTTTCGTCATCTCGGACTGCGAACGTCACCCTGCTGCCGGCGCGAAGAAGCTCCTGTGCAGCCGGCAGGCAGCGCATTATATGACCGAGGCCGATGCCCGGCCCCGCATCTGCGCGGATGACAAATTCAGAAACGGACGCCATCGACATCCTCCCGGCCAAGCGGCGTCCCGAAGGGAATCCGGCGTGCGGCCCTCCCGCAGGAGATTAGCTCGTCATAATACCTCGTGTGCAGTCCTCCGGCCGGACGGATCGAGCGGATATTCTCCGCCGTAAAGCGCTCGCCTTCTTCAATGTCCTTCACGGCATACAGGCTTCTGCGCAGCGCATAGCTGCTCGCCTCCTCCGGGGCCGGCCCGTAAGAGACGCGGCCGAGGGCCTTTTCCGTATTCCGGATATCCCGCACCAGAGCGGCAAATTCTTCTCCGGAGAGCGAGAACGCGCTGTCCACCGTCTTGTCTTCGGCAGTCAGGCAGATATGCTTTTCGACGACCTGCGCGCCCAGCGCAACGGCCGCGACCGCCCCCAGGCTTCCCTCGGAGTGATCCGAGAGCCCGACGGGCACATTGAATTTCATCTTCATATCCGGAATGGTCATGAGATGCATTGTCTCATAGTCGGTCGGATAGGCACTGCAGCACTTGAGCAGCACCAGTCCCGGCACCGGGCCGGCACCGCAGCCGCGGACTTCCCGGACCGTCTCCACCGCCTCCCGGATCTCTTCTTCCGAGGCCATTCCGCAGGAGATCACCAGCGGCTTTCCGGTCCCGGCTGCCCGGCGGATCAGTGGGATATCTACGATCTCAAAGCTGGCGATTTTATAGAATTCTTCTCCGATCGACTCCAGATAATCAATGGCCGTAAAATCAAACGGAGTGGACAGAAAGTCCATTCCGCACCGCTCTGTCTCCTTCTTGATGGCAGGTGTCCACTCCCAGGGGGTATAAGCCTCCTGATACAGATCGTACAGATAGCGCTCTTCCCAGAGCCCTTTGCCGACCTTGAAAGGTTCACTTTTACAGTCGATCGTCAGTGTGTCCGCCGTGTAGGTCTGAATCTTCAGACAGTCTGCGCCGGCATCCGCGGCGGCGCGGACAATTTTCAGCGCCGTCTCAAGGCTTCCGCCGTGATTGCCGGACATCTCTGCGATGATATAGGTTTTTCCCTCTTCGAGGTATTTTTCAAGCCTGATCATTTTCTGTGCAGCCTTTCATATTTCATTTCCGCGATGATCCAGTCATCCTCGGTGTCAATGTCCTGCACCATGGTCTCATCCAGCACATAGGGAAATGTGTTCTCCGGCACCATGGTCATCTGCTCAAGAAATGCTTCGACCCGCTCAAAATAGAACTGACCCGCGTCGTGATAAAACGGCGTCAGATCCTGCGAGCGGGCGGTCCTGTACTCCGGCCACTTGTAGCCGAGCTTCCCGTCCTCTCCGATGACAAAACTGCGCTGAACCGGGAAGGAATAACGCACAACCGGCACAACGGCGTCCGTATTCCCGCCTTTTGTCAGCTCATAAGCGTCTCTCAGAACCTCTCCGGTGACAAAAGGAGCAGTCGGATACAGACAGCACACCCAGTCAAAACGCTTTCCGAGCGCCAGATAGGCAAGGATCACCTCGCGGACGACGTCTGCCGTCGCGGCGAAGTCTCCCGCATTCTCCTCGCTCCTGTAGAACGGCACGGCCGCGCCGTATTCTGCCGAGACGGACGCGATCTCTTCCGAGTCGGTCGAAACCATCACTTCGTCAAAGATGCCACTGTTCTTCGCGGCCTCAATTGTATAGGCGATGATGGGCTTCCCCAGGAAATTCCGGATGTTCTTTCCCGGAATCCGCTTGCTGCCGCCCCGGGCTGTGATAATGGCAAGTACACTCATGATTTACTCCGATTCCACCGGCAGGTTTTCATACTGCTCCCCGTGCACGGTGCAGAAGATATGCACTCTGCGCGGATCCTCTTCCGCCGCAAAAGTAACCGTTCCGCCCTCCCGGCACAGCGCGTCCGTCGACATCTCCTCATCCAGCTCCACCTCGAAGCTGTTCAGGACGATCTCCCGGATGATCTGCTCATCTTCCGCCGCGCCGGCATCCGCAGCGCTTTCCCGCACCTGCTCGCGATAGCGGCTGTCCACATAGAGATCCAGCTTAAAGCATGTTTCCCGGTGGTCCTTCTGAATATATGCCCGATAGCGCGGCGCAAGAATCGCCGCTGCAACAAGAACAAGGATTGCCGCCGCTGCCATCAGGCAGATCCGCCGCAGGTTCTGCTTACTTTTCAAAGAATTTAAAATGTCCTTCATCCGCTTTCTCAGAGCCGGTGTTTCATTAGCGTTCTCAAGTATTATACGCTATAATACTGACCATGAGAAAACAAATTTTCGCCTTCCTTATGAACTTCTGCGTCGCACTGATGGGTGCCTTTACGCTCTTCTTTCTGGCAGGCAGTCTGATCTATACCGTCTATTTTGATCTGGGAATGGAGTCGGATCTGGCAAAATACAGCCGGGAGAACCTTCTTGTCCTGATTCCGCTGTGTGCGCTCCTGCTGGCCCTTGTCCTGCTCCTGCGGCAGCGGATCGGAGCGGTCCTTGACAAAAGGGATGCAGCCGGACAGGCTCTTTTAGTCCGGAAGCTGACCTGCGTTGTCCTCGCGCTGACCGGTGCGGCGGGACTGTATCTGATCTTTGCGGCACATGCCGTTCCTCACAGCGACGCGATGCAGCTGGAGGAAATCATCGAGGCCATCCGCGCGGGTGACTACAGCGGGTATCTTCCGGGCGGATATCTTTACAGCAACCCCTTCCAGATCGGTTATGTGGTCGTCGGCATGGCGCTTCACCGCCTGTTTTCTCCCTCTGTCCGCTATATCATCTATCAGCTGCTGAATCTTACATCCATTCTGGTCACAGAGTTTCTGCTGATCCGCATGGCACAGCTGCTTTCTGACAATGTGCGCATCACGCTGAACATGATTCTCCTGACGCCTCTGATGCTTTATCTGACGGTCTATTCCGTCTATCTGTACGGGGATATCTGGAGCCTGGCGCCCGAGACGGCGGCGCTGTATCTGATGCTCCGCTATGTCCTGAGCCCGGCGCCTTTAACCGACCGCAGACAGTGCGGACGCGTGATCGGCGCGGCTGTGCTGCAGTCTTTTGCCATTTTTGTCAAACCCAACTCGGAGATCGCGGTGGCCGCCATCTGCCTGTTTCTGGTCCTGTGGTCCCTGCGCATTTCCGGGCTGAATCTGCAGGGCCTGATCAAAATACTGGTTCCTGTTCTGCTGATGATCCTGCTTCCGCGGGCATTCCTGAATCTGGCCGCCTCTCACTACGCACATCTGGCGGGACTTGCCTCTGTTCCGGAGGGCGCACCCATGACCGGATGGATTGCGATGGGACTGCAGGAGAATGAATTAGAGATTGCGAACGGCTGGTACAACGGCTACAACTATGCGATCTGGAAGGAAAGCGGGTACAATCACGACGCCGCCAGTGCCGTGGCTGTGGCATATATCCGTGAGCGCGTATCCCTGTTTCTGCATCATCCCCGGTATGCTTTCGTTTTCTTTGCCCGGAAGCTTTTCTCCATGTGGGCGGAGCCCGCGCTCTCTTCCATGCACGAACTCGAGCTGACGAGCAGACAGTACGGACAGCACGGTCCGCTGATTCATTCGATCATTTTCGGAACCGGGCGCACAGTCCTGATTCAGATCATGAATGCCGTTCAGAGTCTGTTATATGTGCTGGTCTGCGCGGCTGTATACGCCTTTTTCAGAGCCCGGAAGCTTCCCGCACAGGCGGCACGGGCTGAAAAAGCAGACCATGCGGAGAATCTCCGCGCGGATCTGATCCTGCTTCCCGTCCTGTTTATTCTGGGCGGCATGAGCTTCCATCTCTTCTGGGAAGCGGACGGACGCTACGTCGTCCGGTATTATAATTTCCTGTTTCTTCTTTCCGCAGCCGGTCTGGAGCAGGTATCCGCCGCCGTTCAGACGCTCCTCCGCAGATTCAGGACGCCGACACCGCGGACATAAGGAAGTATATCCTCCGGCAGTCTGTCTCTCTCCGGACGCTTTTCGCCGTCCCGTATCAGATCCCGGACATAGTCCGGCAGCGGGCCGCGGAAAAAGCACTCTCCCGTCCGATCCGGGTCCAGAATGTGCATCTGCTCATCAGAAGTCATTCTTTCCATTCTGTCCAGGATCGACAGCCTGCATGCATCCTTTAAGAGTTCGCGGGCAGGACACGGCTGAAATGCAGTCAGCTTCTCACGCACGGTCAACGCGCTCTCCAGAAAGCAGCCGTTGTTTCGTCTTTCCTCCCAACCAAGAAAGCTGTTATACTTCCCCTCCGACTCCGCCGCGCAGTCCGTATAAAACAGGTAGAGCGGCGTCGCCCCTCTGCGGCAGGCATATTCAATCATCTCACGCACCGTTTCAGGATATTCCGTGAAACTCTTCGCGCCGTTTCCCGATTCTTCCAGTTTGGCCGCTCTGATAAAATACCGGCAGGCTTTCACGGCATTTTTCTCCGGTCCGTCCTGCATCACAAGCCACCACTCCCACAGATCCTGTCTGCGCAGGAAGTCCTCCGGCAGGAAGTGGAAGCTGATGCCTGTCCCGGATCCGGATGTGGATGTAAATGAATTTGCCCTTGACACATAATAAAACAGCCATTCCGTCAGTGAATCCACACTGACGGATGGCTCCTCTTTAACCCAGTTGCGTATCCATGATGAAGCTGTAAGTATTGACATGATTACTGGTTTTTCTCCCACACGCCCATGATATTGTTTCCATAGGCTCTGATAGTAAACAACAAATGATAGCCTGATAAGTCAACCAGCTGTGCGATTCCGTCATAAGTGATTGAACGGAACAGATAATTGGCATCCTGACCGCCCGGTATGATCTTCTGCTGAAACACAGGATGCAGTGAACGGTACGTATAATCTACCGCAAACCCGTTATAGTAATAATCTGCCCCGCCGACAGACAGCTCGAGTTCTGTATTGCGCTCCCCTTCATCCATCGCACAGAGTCTGCGCATGGCCGAGTCAAAAGAAATCTGCCAGTAGTCAATCTGGTAGCGCTCTCCCGCATTCGGTCCCGCGAACACATTCGTATACGCGTACTCGTAAGGGTGCCCGGTCAGGATCAGAAGAATCAGATACAGGACGCAGGCTGTGCCGATCCATGCCGGAACTCTGCGGGCCGTTCCGGAGGCGTCCGGCCGAAGCTTTCCGGCGGTTTTCTCTGCAAAATCAGCAAGCCTGAGCGCGCCGGCCCCTCCGATCAGCACCAGATATCCCCAGAGGAAGAAGAAGTGCCTCCACTCGTCATAAATAATATCATCTCCGAAGGAACCATATAAGAACGGGATCAGCCAGAGAAGGAACAGATAAATCATGTTCAGCGTGTGCTCTCTCTGTCCGGCGCCGCTTTGCTTTTTCATAACGGAAGATACTGCGGTGCGGATCACCTCAAGATGTCCTGCCAGGATCAGCAGCAGGATGAAAATCGGCGTCGTCAGCACGATCATGCCGCCAAGGTAATACCAGGGTGTCTCACCCTCCGAATAGATCGTTCCCGCAAATTTGACCATTCCGCCCCACCGGACAAACCGGAACACGCTCCGGATGACAAAGACGGCATAATCGATCGGATGACGCCAGGCTGCCGGCGTGATCACGAAAAAGCACAGCAGGAATCCTGCAGCCGCGGCCAGGATAATTTTTCCGAAGATGCCGGCCCACTCCTTTCCGGTTCGCGGAGGGCTGCCCCCGTCCGAAGTGCCCTGTCTCATCAGCTGATAAAGCATCACATAGACGACGCCCATGCCCCAGAACAGAATTCCGAGAATCTTGCAGTTGGCAGCCAGCGCGGCTGCCAGGCTGAAAAACAGGATCCACTTAAGCCGGTGAATCCGCTGTTTTTTCCCGCCGCCCATGTCACACCGCGCCCATTTCAGTGCGCCGAGCAGGGTCAGCACCGACATTGACAAAAAGCCGATGTCCTTATTGTCCAGATGGCCGTAGGCAAAGGGAATCGGTGCAAAAAGATAAACGGAAAACAGAAAGCATGCCAGCTTCCTCGACCGGTAGATGGCTTTTGCCGAAAAATAAATGCCGAGCGCGCTGAGGAAAAACACGATAAAGACGCTGAGCCGCCAGACAAAATAACGCCAGTAGCCGAAAGCTTTGTACAGAAACGGGGCTGCCGGATAATAGATGGCAATTCCGTGGTCCTTTTCCTGCTCCAGGGAGGGAACAATCAGATGGGAGAATTTACCGGCGAGCCAGGAGTTTTCCCCACACAGATTCACGGCAAATTCGTGCATATTCCACCAGAGGATCGAAACCTCATCCTCATAGTCCCAGTAGACGCCGTAGCCTCTGATCAGAATCAGTCCGAACACAAAGGCCGCCAGAAAATAGAAGGCGATGACCCGGCTGTCCCGGTCACGCCGCAGTTTTCCGATTATTCCCGCTTCTTTCATGATTACAGATCATCCTCCGACAGATCTTCCTCATCCAACCCGAAAAAGGCTCTTCCGCCCTGCACATCCTGTTCCATCTGAAGGCGCAGGGCCTCCAGATCCGGGAAGGGCTGCTCCGGCCGCACAAATTTCAGAAGGCTCACGTCTATGTCCGTTCCGTACAGATCCTGATCAAAATCATAGAGATGTGTTTCGACCACGGCGCGGTCCCGGACCCCTTCCAGATCCTGAACGGTCGGCCGCATTCCGATATTTGTGACGCCTCTGAAAGATTTGCTTGTCGGATCGCCGGCTCCGTTCCAGTACACCCGCACCGCAGAGTAATAAACACCGAACGGCGGGAGCATTTTCCCGGTTTCCGGAACCAGATTCAGCGTCGGCACCCCGATGGTCCGCCCGAGTCTGCGGCCCGGTGTGACCGTCCCGCTGATGGTGTAGGGATGTCCGAGACAGGCCGTCACATCCTCCATCTGCGCGCGCTCCAGCATGGTGCGGATGCGCGTCGAGCTGATCTCATCGCCCTGATACCGGACCTTTTCGATCATTTTTGCCTCATAGGAAAGCGCCGGTGCCAGAGAGCGCAGCAGTTCAAAATTTCCCGCACCCCGGTCTCCGAAGGACAGGTCTTCTCCTGCGGCGACAAAACCCGCGTTCAGCTTTTTCTTCAGAATATCCCGGACAAAAGCCTCCGGCGGTGTGGATGCCGTCTGTTCGTTCATGGGAAACTCGATCAGCAGGTCAATCCCCATGCGCTCGAAGACAGCTCTCTTTTCCCGCATGGTCGTCAGTTCCTTGTAATCCGCCCCGCTTCCGGTAAAAAAGGCCTCCGGACTCGGGTCAAAAGTCAGAACGGCCGCCTTCATTCCGTTTTTTCTCTGGCGGATCAGCTCATACAGAAGTTCCCGGTGTCCGAGATGGACGCCGTCAAATTTTCCGATCGCGACCGCACACGGCTGCTCCGATACAAAACTGTCAAGGTCTGTAACTATTTCCATCATGAATGCGTATTCTCCAAAAACATTTTTACCGGAACCAGCTGCTTTTTTTCCGGGGAATAGCGATACAGGGCATAAAACCGTTTCTCTTCGTCATAGACACGGACTCTTTCAAGGCTCCCGAAGGGAACGGTGAGATCCTTAAGATCCTCTTCTCCCAGCGGATTTCCGTTCTCCAGATACTTTAAGGCCCCGTTCCGGACTGTCACCTTCGGTGCCTCCGGGAAAAAGGAATCCGTCGGCAGAATCACTCTGCGCAGAGCTTCTTCATCGGTATGGGCAAGCACGTCCAGCTCATCCAGCGTCACCGCCTGCTCCAGATAAAAGTTCCCGACCCGGGTTCTGGTCAGGTGTTCCATCGCGGCGCCCGTGGTCAGGATCTCGCCGATATCTTCACACAGCGTCCGGATATAGGTTCCTTTCCCGCACACAACCCGCATGGTGACGACAGGATCCGGAACCGCACCGCCTTCCGCAGCGCCGGGGGCAAGCAGCCCCTCCGGGGCAATTTCAATCGAACGGATCGTCACCTGCCTGGCCGGCCGGTCGATGGTTTTGCCCGCGCGCGCCAGCTCATACAGCCGCTTACCGCCAATCCGGACAGCAGAATACATGGGCGGAATCTGTGAAATATCTCCGACAAAGCGCTCTGCGGCCGATTCGATCAGCGCCGTCAGATCTTTGGACTGTGAGCGGAGAATCCGCAGCGTCTCCTCCGGTGTATAAGACCGGAGCACCTCTCCGCCGGTGTCCTGTGTGTCCGTGACCAGCCCCAGCCGCATCCGGCACAGGTATTCCTTGTCCCGGTCCGCAATCAGTTCCACCAGCTTCGTCGCATTGCCCAGGCACACCGGCAGGACGCCGACCGCGTCCGGATCCAGCGTCCCCGTATGTCCCATTTTCCGGGTGCGGAGAATCCCGCGCATCTTCGCGACGACATCGGAGGAGGTATAACCCGGTTCTTTATGGATAACAATGATTCCGTTATACATACACTGCTCCGTCAGATCTGTCTGTTTTCTTCAAGTGATGCTTCGCCCTTTTTCAGCTGCATTTCTATGCTCTGTGCCAGGTTGTTGACGGCATCCCGCCAGGTGGCGGAAATGGTACAGCCCGCCGCGCGGTCATGTCCGCCGCCGCCGTAGAATGAGCAGACCTCTGCAGCATTGACTTCTCCGTTTGTGCGCATACTGACGCGGAACCGCAGCGGTTCCAGCTCCTGCAGGAAGACGGCGGCTTTGACGCCTTCCGTGAGCATCAGCTGAGACGCAATGCCCTCGAGATCGACGGATTTTGCACCGTAAAAAGCCATGGTCTTCCGTTCAATCACACAGAAAATGCACTGGCCGTCCAGAATCCGGATGCTCTCCAAAAGCGCCCGTCCCATGATCTGCTGCTGAACATAGGTTTTCTCGAAAAACACCTCCCGGCAGATGGTCGGAAAGTCAAATCCGAAGCGGATCAGATCTCCCGCGATCTCCATGGTCCGGGGCGAGACATTGGAGTACCGGAACACGCCGGTATCTGTCACTATGCCGGTGTACAGCGCCTGTGCAGTCTCCCGGTCCATAAACTGTTTTCCGTCCTGTTCGGCGGCACGGATCACCTCATAGACCAGCTCGCAGGTCGAGCTGGCGGTCGGGACGACATAATTGACATCTCCGCTGCCGGCGCCCTGGCTGACATGATGATCAATGTTGATTGTTTTTCCGGCAGCCTCACAGAAATCCACGGCACCGCCGATCCGCCCTCTTCCGCAGTCCAGAATCACGAACGCATCGTAACGGCTGACAGGCGTGACATAGCGGCCGTCTTCATCCTTCTCCTGTATAAAGGAGGCCGCGCCGGGAATATTCCGCATCAGACTGTCCGCAAAGCTCTCCGAGAACACATCGACCCGGGCCTCGGGAAATGCTTTCGCAAGAAAGCGCGCCATTGCGGCACATGCGCCGACGGCGTCCCCGTCCGGGCGCTCGTGGCCGGAAATACCGATGGTCTCGCAGTTTTCAAGTTCTCTCAGTATATCAATCAATTCTGTTCCCTCACAGCTCCGGCAGAAACCGGATTCTCCGCGAAAATCGCCTCCGCAATGGAACTTCTGTCAGACGGCAGACCATTGGAAGGCGATTCTGAATACAACTCATCAGGACCCGGCATCTGCCGCAGTCCTTTTTCAGGCCTCGGGGGCTCCGCCCGGCTCCTCATCTCCGCGCGCACTGGCAGACTCATAGTCTTTCGCGATCACCTCATCGATCTGATGAGACATCTCGACGCCATAGGCAATAGATGTATCCGCCAGAAACTGCAGAACCGGCGTGTTGCGCAGATTGACTCTGCGGGCCAGTTCTCCGCGGATAAAGCCGGAAGCGCTCTTCAGGCCCTCCATCGTCTCTTTTACGGCCGCCGCTTTCTCCTCCCCGGTGCCGGAAGTAAACACGCTGATCCAGATTTTGCATGTTTTAAGATCCGGCGCCACTTCCACGTCCATCACAGACGTGAGAGGCGAAATTCTGGGATCCTTGACATCTCTGATGATGCCCGAGAGTGCTCTTTGCACTTCATCGTTGATTCTTCTGTTTTTAATGCTGTTCTTTCTCATTGCTGCAAATCTTTTCCGGAGCGGATTAATCCGGCTCCACTTCTACCATGATGTAGGCCTCTGCGATGTCGCCGACCTGCATATCGTCATAATCGTCAAAAACAAGACCGCATTCGAAGCCTTCGCGGACTTCCTTGACGTCGTCCTTGAAGCGCTTCAGGGATTTCAGCGAGCCCTCGTAGACCTGCTCTTCGCCGCGGCGCAGACGGATCTTGCAGCCTCTCTGGACCGTTCCGTCGATCACCATGGAACCGGCGATATTTCCGATCTTGCCGGAGCGGAAAATCTGGCGCACTTCCGCATGGCCGATGATCTTCTCTTCGTAAACCGGCGCGCGCATGCCCTTCAGGGCTGCCTCTACTTCTTCCGTCACGCGGTAGATGACATCGTAGAGTCTGATTTCGACGCCTTCGCGGTCTGCCATGGACCGGGCCATCATATCCGGTTTGACATTGAAGCCGATGATAATGGCATTCGATGCCGAAGCGAGCGAGACATCCGATTCATTGATATTGCCGACGCCGCTGTGGATGCACTTCACCATGATCTCGTCATTGGACAGCTTCAGCAGGGAAGACTTGAGTGCTTCCACGGAGCCCTGTACATCCGCCTTGATGATGATATCGAACTCCTTCAGATTGCCTTCCTTCATCTGTGTGAACAGATCATCCAGGCTCATGCGCATTCTGGTTTCCTCAAGCAGCTCCTCCTTATGCTGGAGCTTATAGGTCGCCGCATACTGCTTCGCCGTGTTGTTGTCCTCGTGTGCAACCAGCACTTCGCCTGCAGAGGGAACGTCGTTCAGTCCCAGGATCTCCACCGGCACGGAAGGACCGGCTTTCTTAACATTCTCGCCGCGGTCATTGATCATCGCACGGACCTTGCCGGAGGCGGCGCCTGCCGAGATAAAGTCGCCGATCCGCAGTGTGCCCTTCTGTACCAGGACATTTGCAACCGGGCCGCGGCCCTTGTCCAGTTTTGCTTCCAGAACAAGGCCTCTTGCCTTCCGGTTCGGATTGGCCTTCAGTTCCAGCACATCCGCCGTCAGGAGAATGGTCTCCAGCAGATCATCGATACCCTCGCCGGTCTTGGCGGAAACATTGACAAATTCCGTCGTGCCGCCCCATGCGGTCGGAATCAGTTCATGCTCCGAAAGCTGCTGCATGACATGATCCGGATTTGCGCCCGGCTTATCAATCTTGTTGACTGCGACAATGATTTCAATCCCCGCCGCCTTGGCGTGATTGATTGCCTCCACGGTCTGCGGCATTACGCCGTCATCCGCGGCGACGACCAGAATCGCGATATCCGTCGAATTTGCACCGCGCATACGCATCTGCGTAAATGCTTCGTGACCCGGCGTGTCCAGGAAGGTGACCGAGCGGTCGTTGACCTTTACGGTGTAGGCGCCGATGGCTTGTGTGATGCCGCCGGCTTCCTTTCCGGCCACTCTCAGCTGCATCTGGGCTCTCCGCTCTTCCTTGGAGCTTCCGACAATACCCAGAGATTTCATCCGGATTACATCGAGCAGGGAGGTTTTGCCGTGATCGACATGGCCCATGACGCAGACGACCGGTGCGCGCTCGACCAGTGTCTCCTCTGCGTCGTCCTCTTCGCGCAGGAGTTCCTCGATAACGTCGACCGCTTCCTCCTTCTCGCACAGAATCTCGTAATCCGCCGCGATTTCTTCCGCCTCTTCGTAAGTCACTTCAGAGTTCGGCGTCATGACCTTGCCTGCAAGGAACAGCTTCTTGATGATCTCCGCCGGCTGCATATGCATAGCCTCGGCGAGTTCGCGGATTGTGAGCTTTTCAGGGATCGTAATGACCTTGATCTGCTCTTCTTCCACTTCCTCCTTCTTCTCCGGACGGATGAACCGGCCCGGCTTGTTCCTGCGCTGCTTCTCGTCTTCTGTATAGATCAGATCCTTGCGGGATCTCTTGTCTCGGTCCTGCTGCGGAGAGCGGCGCTTGCTGTCCCCGCGTCCCTGATTCTGTCCGGGTGCAAAACCCTGGCCTTCATTGCGTGAGCCCTGCGTTCTGCGGTTTCTGTCCTGCCCGAAGCCCGCAGCGCCTCTGCCCGGTGCAGCCTGTGCGCCGTAGCCGCCTCTGCCGCCCTGACCCTGGCTCTGGCCCTGACCGCCGGCATAGCCGCCCTGGCCGCCGGTTCTCTGATAGCCGCCCTGAGAGCCTGTGCGCTGTCCGCCGGCATAGCCGCCCTGGCCGCCGGTTCTCTGATAGCCGCCCTGAGAGCCTGTGCGCTGTCCGCCGGTATAGCCGCCCTGGCCGCCGGTTCTCTGGTAGCCGCCCTGAGAGCCTGTGCGCTGTCCGCCGGTGCCGCCTGCAGGTCTTGCTGCAGAGCGCTCCGTCTGCGGACGGGCAGCTTCAGGTTCTGCCTTCGGGGCCTGAACTTCCTTCTGCTGCGGCTCTTCTGCCTTCGGCGCGGAAGCCGCTTCCTGTGCCGCTTCCTGCGCAGCCGCCTTTTCAGCGCTGCGGCGCGCTTCTTCTTCCGCCTGCGCAGCTGCCTTCTCCGCCGCTTCCTGCTGTGCCTTCAGCGCAGCTTCCGCGGCAAGTCTTTCGCGCTCGGCAGCTTCTAAAGCTGCTCTTTCCTCCGCAGCCTTTGCCTCTGCTGCACGCCTTCTTGCATCCAGCTCTTCGGGAGTATGATAATCGATCCCCATCTGTGTGGGAGTGGTCTTCGGCTTGATCGGATGATACTGCGTCTGTGCCTCCATCCGTCCGTTCACCCCGCGGCTCTGCTGGTTCTGCTGGGGACGTCCGCCGCTGCGATCAGTTCTCTGGCCGGTGCCGGGACCTGCGTTATAGCTTCCGTAGCCCGGTGTACCGCGCACGCCGCCGCGATTATAGCCGCTGGAATAGCTGGCCGGCTGTCTGCCCTGACCGCCGCTTCCGCCCGTCACGATAATAATCTTTTTCTTCTTGGGCGCGACAGGAGCTGCTCCTGCGGGAGCATTTCCGGCAGGTGCCTGTCCTCTGGAAGGCCCGGTGGGCGCAGCAGGTCTGGCAGGCGCGGCAGTTTTTGCCGGCGCCTGTGCAGGTGCGGCTTCGGGTGCAGGTGCAGCTGCCGGAGCAGGGGCTGCCGCCCTGGCGGGTGCTGCTTCGGGAGCAGGTTCCGCCGAAGGAGCGGGCGCAGCTTTCGCTTTGCTGCCGAACCGTCCGGCCACCAGCTTCACTGCCTCCTCATCCACACTCGATCCGGCCGTTTTCGCATCGATCCCGTTCTCGTTCAGGAACGCGATGATCTCCTTCCGGTCCGCACCGTACATCTTTTCCAGTTCACTGATTTTCGTTTTCGCCATTACAATCCTCTTTATGAAATTGAACTATCTGAAACTGAACTATCTATAAGCTTTATCAGGCTTTTCGCAAATCCTTCGTCCGTCACGGCGATACAGGATCTCTCTCCTCTGCCGATTGCGTGACCGAGCAGTTCCTTTGTGCCCAGAATCCGCAGCGGCACGTGATAATAGCTGCTTTTATTTTCAAACAGGGAAACCGTATTTTTCCCTGCGTCCTGTGAGAGAAGAATAAGGTGTGCTTTTCCTCCCGTCACTGCCTTCTCGGCGGCAAAGCCGCCGCTTTCCACTCTGCCGGCCCTGGCGGCCAGTCCGAGAAGTCCGAGAACTTTCTCCTGTGCCATCGTGCATCCTCAAATTCTAAATCTGATCTGCCAGCAGCTTCTCCAGCTGCCCGAAGACTTCCTCTGAGACTGCTGTTTCCAGTCCTCTGGAGAGCGCCTTCTTTTTTCTGGCGGCCTGAAGACATTTCACATCTCTGCACAGATAGACCCCGCGGCCGTTTGCCCTTCCGCTGACATCCGGAAGGACTTCTCCCTCCGGCGTGCGCACGATCCGGATCAGTTCGGACTTATCCTTTTTGGCTCCGCACCCCGCGCAGGTCCGTACAGGAATCTTCTTCCCGGTCATTTACTCTGTCTCCGATCCTTCCTGATCCGCATCAAGAGGAGCATCCGCATTCTCATATTCCCCGTCAGCGGCACCTTCGGCGCCCTCCGGATTCTCCGGGCCGAATTCGCTCTCCAGGAATGCCTGCCACTCATCATCCGCGCCTTCTTCGTCATCCAGATAATCCTCGTAACGGAATCCGGGTGCGTCCTTGGCCTGCGTCTCGGACTTGATGTCAATCTTATAGCCGGTCAGTCGGGCGGCAAGCCGCGCGTTCTGACCTTCGCGGCCGATTGCCAGCGACAGCTGGTAATCCGGCACAACGACCTTGGCGGTCTTTTCCTCCGGATCTGCAAAGACCGCAACGATCTTGGCCGGGGAAAGGGCGTTCTGAATCAGATTGCCCGGGTTGTCATCCCAGTTGACAATGTCGATTTTCTCTCCGCGCAGCTCTCTGACAATCTCACCCACGCGCTGTCCGTTGGGGCCTACACAGGCGCCGATGGGATCGACGTTCGGATTGTTGGACCAGACTGCAATCTTGGTCCGGCTGCCGGGCTCTCTGGCAATGCTCACGATTTCCACAGTTCCGTCCGCAATCTCGGCCACTTCCTGCTCAAACAGGCAGCGGACCAGATCCGGATGTGTGCGGCTCACGAGAATCCTGGGCGCACCCTTCTGGTTGTTGCGGACATCTACGACGTATACCTTAATCCGGTCATTCTGCTGCAGATGCTCTCCGGGAACCTGTTCCTTTTCGGAGAGGAAGCCGTCTGCCTTACCCAGATCTACCGTAATATTGCGGCCGTTCAGGCGCTGCACAATACCCGTGACGACATTTTTCTGCTTCTCAAGGAAATAATTGAGTACTGCGTTGCGCTCTTCCTCACGGATTTTCTGCAGGATCACACCCTTGGCGATCTGCGCGGCAATCCGGCTGAATTTCTCGCTGCTGACGGGCACTTCCACCAGGTCTCCGATCTGCGCTCCGTCGATGTGCAGCTGCGCGCACTCGTTCAGCGAGATCATTGTGGCGGGATCCATGACATCGTCATCAAACTCGACGACTTCCTTCTCGGCATACACATGGAAATCGCAGGTCTCGCGGTCGATTTCGGCGCGGACATTGTCAACTTTTCCGAAGGTGTTGCGGCAGGCTGTGATCAGCGCACTTTCAATCGCCTCAAACAGTACTTCCTGGCTGATGTTCTTCTCCTTCTCAACTGCCAGCATTGCCTCTTTCATTTCAGCACTCATTTTCCGGTTTCTCCTTGCTTTTTGATTTACATTAAAAAAGTGAATCTGTTTTCTGTACGCTGCTTCTTAAAAATCCAGGGCGAGACGGATCACGGAGATTTCTTTTCTTGGAATGGTTATTTCCTTTCCCTCTTCGTCCGCGATCGTCACGGTTTCTTTGTCAAAAGCCTTCAGGATGCCCTGAACATCCTTTGTGCCGGCTGCTTCCAGCTTCCTGTATCCGCTGATTTCCACCTGCTGTCCGATGCTCTGCGCAAGATGTCTGTCTCTGGTCAGCGTCCTGCCCAGTCCCGGACTGGAGACTTCCAGTGTGTACGGATCCTGAATCAGGTCCACCCGGTCCAGTTCATCCGACAGCGCCCTGCTGACATTCTCGCAGTCGCCGATGGTCACACCGCCGTCCTTGTCGATATAACACCGCAGATAGTAATCCTTTCCCTCTCTGACGTATTCCACGTCATAGATCCGGACGCCGTTTGCCGCAGCAATCGGCGTAAGAAGTTCTTCTGCCCCGGTCTCATATTGTGACTGTTTTGACTGTTTTGCCATCTTTTCCTTCCATAAAGTAAGGTGGGCGCGAGCCCACCTTGACAGTTACAACCTTACATCTAAGTTAAAATAGCATTCTTTTTCCCGATTTGCAAGCTTTTTTGCGGATTTTGCGCGGTTTTACGCCTGTCCGCGGGCTGTGTTCCCGGTCTGCGGCAGCAGATACGGCTCCAGAACTGCCAGAATTTCCGCGTTTACGACGCGATAATCGTAACAGGCTGCCCGCTCCCGCGCAGCCGCCCGGTACTGCGGAAGATTCCCCGCGATGGTCAGAACTGCCTGCCGGATACTCTGTGCCGTTCCGTCCGTCTTTTCGGAATCCACTCCGAAGCGGACAGTTTCCCCGATTCCGCCGACATCGGTGGAGATCACCGGCACGCCGTACGAAAGTGCCTCCAGAATGGCCATGGGGACGCCCTCAAAAGCGGAATTCATGACAAGAATATCCGTTTCTTTAAGGAAATCCGGAATCTGCTGCGGCGGGACAGCCCCGGTAAATGTAACCCGCTCATCCGCCTCGGGCATCGCCAGCAGCAGATCCCGCTGCTCGCCGTCTCCGACGACAGTAAGATGCCATGGCTGATCCAGACCGTGTACGGCCCGGATGATTTCTTCCACTCCCTTATCTTTGGACAGGCGCCCGATAAATGTCAGGCTCCCCCTGCAGACGGCGCCGCCTGTCTCCTCCGAAGGCAGATCGGGCAACACGATGGAATTGCGGATTTTGTGCAAATGCCGGTTATACGGCTGATAGTCTTTCAGGCTGTCCTCATCCAGCACGAAAATTTCCGCGGCTGTGCGCAGGACATAGTGCAGATACAGGATAAATCCCTTCCGGATGAGCGGATTGTTCCGGAAAAAGCGGAATCCCCGCTCCATATTCATATAGCTGCCGTGGGAAAAGATGACTGTCACTGCCCGCGGACACATCAGCCGCACGGGGCCGACAGCCTCAGGTGTGTGAATATAGTTCAGATCATCCCTCGTTACCTTCAGGTGTTTTCTGATCTTCCAGAGTCCTTTGGCAAAGGCGGCGCGGAGCGAGTGGGCGGTGTGACCCAGCTCCGTCTCGCAGACAGCCGCGGGCAGAAAGCGGATCTGTCTGCCGAAAAGTGAAATCTCCGAGAGCTTTCCGACCTGTTCGGGGTCCTTCGTGACGCCGACCAGCAGAATCCGGCCGGCCAGATCCTCTCTTGTCTCGCACAGATAACGCAGCTGAGAGCGGATACTGGTGAGCTGACCTCCGATCGGGAAATCCGTATAATTTGAAGTATCGTAAAAAATCAATCTTCCCATGTGCGTCTTATTTATGTTCGGAGAACAGTTCGTCCCAGTATTCCTGTGTCCGGGTGTCCCAGCCGAACCGGGTGACATTCCGGTATCCTTTCCGGATCAGATCGCTGCAGAGCAGATCATCCGTCTGCAGACGGATCAGTGCTTCTCCCACATCCTGAAGTGCATCCGGATCCACCAGCAGGCCCGCGTCCCCTACGACCTCCGGCAGGGATGTGCGGTCCGAACAGACGACCGGTGTGCCCAGCTGCATCGCCTCCAGCGGCGGGAAACCGAAGCCCTCCGCGTAGGATAAAAACAGAAAACACCTGGCATCCGCGATCATGCGGCACATGTCTTCATATTTCTCAATATAGGAAAAGCAGCTGATATCCAGGCCGCTGAGCGCATCCTGCTCCTCCCGGGATAATCCCGCGTCCTCAAAGGAGCCGATTCCGATGATCCGGATCGGCATGGGCTCAAGCCCCTTTTCCCTGCACATTCCTGCGTAGACGCCGTATGCCTTCAGAATACCCTTCGCGTTCTTGTGCGGAAGCTTCGAAGTCACTGCAGCAATGGTCTTTTCGGCGGCAGCGGTCTGATCGGCGGCGGTCTTCTCATAGGCGGTCATATCATTGATGCCGTTGTAAATCTCCCGGATTTTTCCTTCACTGCCGGGCACCAGCTGCATAATCTCCTCGCGGGAGGCATCGGAAATCGTGATAATGCGCTGTGCTCCGCGGATGGATGCCTTCAGACGGTTCATGATATAAGCGTTTTCCAGGCGATTGAAATAGCCCGGATAATGCTTGTCGTAATAAAACGGAATCAGATCATGGATGATAATCGTATCCTGTCCGCGGTAAATCAGCGGGCGAAAGCCTCTCGGAAACAGAATCCGGTCTGCCTGAAAACGTGCAGCCTCCTTCCGGACGCCGAACAGCTCCCACAGAAGAATTTTGACACGGCTCTTCGGATCCCCGGGAACCTGATAGAACTCCACGCCTTCCGCATCCATGTCGGAGCGGTTGAATTCATTGCCCAGAATGATGATTTTTTCCGGCAGTCCCCGCCGGACATTCTCTGCGCCGAGCTTCGTGACAATGCTTTTGGTCAGATTGTAAATCCCGATGCTCTTGCCGACGCCCTTGATCAGCTTGAATGTATCAATCACCAGAACCATCCTGATTATTCCGCCTTTCTCTTCTCGTAAAGGAACATATCCTTGACTTCACCGTCCGTACACACGACATCCTTTAATACTTCGAACGTATTGACCATTCCGCCCCCCTCCACGCAGTGCATGGAGGCGATATTGTCGGTAAAAATCCGCGACACCACGCGCGCAAATCCGAGCTCATCGAGAGCAAAATCCGTCGTCAGCTTCGTCGCGTGCCTGCCCAGTCCGCGGGACAGAACACCCCCGGCGCCGATATAAATCCCGAATTCAATGGAATCGCGTCCTTCCTGGTGATTTAAGACCGTACAGCCGACCTCGCGCCCGCCGCAGGCCTTGTCACAGATGATAAACAGATACGTCCGCTTTGTCTCAATCTCCTCGCGATAGTATTTCTGCTGCTGTTCCAGCGTGAAATCCTCGCGGTAGATATAATGCTTCTTCACATTTTCCGTATTCCGCCAGGCAATGATCCGGGCGCAGTCCTCGTAGCGCGCCGGGCGAAGGCCGACGACCTCGTCCTCCAGCTGATATCTGCCCTGTTCAGTGTCCATCTCCGGTCTCCTCTGTGTTCGTCAGAATGCCGCTCTCATCATACAATAGGATATGAGAAATCACCAGTTTTCTCATCGGTGAAAAAAAAAAGAAAGCCTTGAATTTTCAAAGCTTTCTTTCCAGTAGCTCGTAGCGGAATCGAACCGCTGATTCTGCCGTGAGAGGGCAGCGTCTTAGCCTCTTGACCAACGAGCCATATCCTCATCCCGCTTTGCGGGACAAGTGATATTCTACTTGAAGACAGCCCGGAATGCAAGTATTTTTTTATTTTTTCACATCCAGTCAAAAATCGAGATCTGGTTGCTGTCCGGCAGATCCCCGAGGAGCCCCAGTTCTGCGAGCTTATCGGTAATTGTCTGGCTGACTTTGGCCCGCTCGCGGAAGTCATCTTTTGACAGGAAAGGCCCGTTCTTCGCCGCTTCCACAACACTGTCCGCCGCCTTCTCACCCATACCGTCAATACTGGTGAGCGCCGGCATGATTTTTCCGTCGTGAATCGTAAAATTCCGCGCGCCGACCCGGAACAGATCGATGGGCATGAAGTCGTAGCCTCTCGCGTACATCTCCAGGACACAGTGCATATCGTCCAGCTGATCCTGTTCCTTGTTGGTCAGCTCGTCCTTGCGCGCCTTGTACTCCTCAAGCGTTGCAAGCAGCTTCTCCTTTCCCTGACACATGATCTCATAGGAAAAGGCGGAAGCCCGGATTGAAAAATAGGCGGCGTAATAGGCCAGCGGGTAATAAACCTTGCAATAGGCAATCCGCAGCGCCATCATGACGTAGGCGGCGGCGTGCGCGCGCGGGAACATGTATTTGATCTTCCAGCAGCTGGCAATATACCAGTCCGGCACGCCCGCATCGCGCATGGCCTGTTCCATCTCCGGCTGCAGGCCTTTGCCCTTCCGGACGGATTCCATGGTCTTGAAGGCCATCGAGCTCTCCACGCCCTGCATGATCAGATAGCTCATGATATCATCACGTGTGCAGATCGCAGTGGACAGTGTTGCCGTCCCTTCCTGAATCAGCGTCTGTGCATTGCCGAGCCACACGTCCGTGCCGTGTGAAAGGCCTGAAATCCGGACCAGTTCCGACATGCTCGACGGCTTCGTGTCATCCAGCATGCCCATGACAAATTTGGTTCCGAACTCCGGCACGCCCAGCGTTCCCGTCGTGATCCCGTCAATGTCCTTTGGTGTGATGCCCAGCGGCTCCGTCCCGCAGAACAGCCCCATGACCTTCTCGTCGTCCAGCGGAATCGTCAGAGGATCAATCCCCGTCAGATCCTGCAGCATCCGGATCATCGTGGGATCATCGTGTCCCAGAATATCCAGCTTCAGCAGGTTGTGGTCGATCGAATGATAGTCAAAATGCGTCGTGATGATGTCCGTCGTCATATCATTCGCGGGATGCTGAACCGGCGTGAAAGTATTGATCTCCTCCCCGATCGGCAGTACGACGATGCCGCCGGGATGCTGACCGGTGCTCCTGCGGATGCCGGTGCAGCCCATGGCAAGCCGCTCGATCTCCGCCCGGCGCTTCTGGATGCCCCGCTCCTCAAAGTAATGCAGGACAAAGCCGTACGCTGTCTTGTCCGCCACCGTCGCGATCGTGCCGGCCTTGAAGGTCTGCTCGTGTCCGAAAATAACCTTCGTGTAGGCATGCGCCTTGGACTGATATTCTCCGGAGAAATTCAGGTCGATATCCGGCTCCTTGTCTCCCTTGAAGCCCAGGAATGTCTCGAACGGGATGTCAAAGCCGTCCTTTTTCAGCGGCTTCCCGCACTTCGGGCAGTCTCTGGCCGGCATGTCGATTCCGCATCTTCCCTGATATTTCATAACCAGCGGAGAATCAAAATCCGTAAAGTGACAATTCGGGCAGTAATAGTGCGGCGCGAGCGGATTGACCTCCGTGATGCCCGACATGGTCGCGACAAAGCTGGAGCCGACCGATCCTCTCGATCCGACCAGATATCCGTCCTCGACAGATTTCCATACCAGCTTCTGCGCGATGATATACATGACGGAATAGCCGTTGCTGATGATGGAATTCAGTTCCCTGGACAGACGCTTCTCAACGATCTCGGGAAGCGGATCCCCGTACAGCTCATGTGCCTTGTCATAGCAGATTTTGCGCAGTGTCTCATCCGAGTTCTCGATGACCGGCGGGCATTTGTCCGGCCGCACCGGCGAGATGACCTCGATCTGATCCGCGATCTTCAGCGTATTGTCGATGACGACCTCTTCGCACTTCTCCCTGCCAAGGTATGCGAACTCTTCCAGCATCTCGTCCGTCGTGCGCAGATACAGCGGAGCCGGGTCTTCCTTGTCCTTGCTCCCGCTTCCCATGATGATCTCGCGGTAGATGGAATCCTCCGGGTCCAGGAAATGCACGTCACAGGTCGCGACAACCGGCTTCCCGAGCTGCTCTCCCAACCGGACAATTTTCCGGTTGATCTCCAGAATGTCCTCTTCCGAGCGGATCTGCTCATGATCGCTCTTCTCACTGGCGATCATGAAAGCATTGTTTCCCCGCGGCTGGATCTCGAGATAATCGTAAAAATCGGCAATCCGGATCAGCGCCTCCTCCGAGAGCTGCCGCAGGATGCCCTGATACAGTTCGCCCAGGCAGCATGCACTGCCCACGATGATTCCCTCCCGCAGCGAAGACAACAGGCTCTTGGGAATAATCGGCTTCGTGTGGAAGTACTTTAAATGCGACGCGCTGATCATCCGGTAGAGATTGACGCGCCCCGTGTCATTTTTTGCCAGCAGAATACAGTGAAACCGGCGCATGGTCCGGATGATTTCCGGACTCTCTTCCGCCAGTGCGTTCAGCTCCTGAAGTGTCTGAACCTGTTTTTCCTTAAATGCCTTTTCCTGCATCTTCAGGAAAACCTCCGCGGTCGCCTCCGCATCGTTGACGGCGCGGTGGTGTCCCTCGAGCGAAACATTCAGGAGCTTGGTCACCGCGTCCAGATTATAGCTGCGGTGGCCCGGAAACAGCGTTCTGGCCATTCCGATCGTGTCCACCGTCATAAAGGCATTGTTCAGCGGCTCCCTGTCCGGGTGCGCAGCGTTCCACTGCCGGATATTTTCCCGTATAAAGCTGATATCAAACCCGACATTGTGTCCGACCAGAACACAGTCGGTGCAGAAAGCGGCAAAAGCCGGCAGAACCGTGTCAATGGTTCCGGCGTCCTGCACCATCTCGTCCCGGATATTGGTCAGCTTCTGAATCCGGTAGGGAATCGGACGCTCCGGATTGACAAATTCCGAGAACCGGTCCGTTATTTTTCCGTCCTCCACACGGACAGCGCCGATTTCGATGATCCGGTCCCGCTCACACGAAAAACCTGTGGTTTCAATATCGAAGACCACATATTTTCCGTGCGCCATGCTGTAGTCCTCCATGCGCCACCTGATCTGCTCCGGCTCATAGACCATCACACTTTTGGCGAGGTCATCGACGATATACGCTTCGCAGCCGTAGATGATCTTAAAGAAGTCCTTACTGTCGACCGGAGCAAGGCCCTCCGCCTTTCTGCGGTTATTCTCGGCCTTCAGAAGGTCCTGGCGGACATGATTGGCATCCGGGAAAGCCTGTACGACGCCGTGATCCGTGATGGCGATGGCGGGCATTCCCCAGCTGTAGGCGCGCTTGACGATATCGCTGCACTCGCTGATTCCGTCCATGTCGCTCATCTTGGTGTGGCAGTGAAGCTCCACTCTCTTCCGAAGAGACCGGTCCACCCGCTTTGTGCGGAAATCGGACGCCTTCATGACGCCCACGACGGACTGAATGGAAATCTCCTTGTCGTATGCGTCGTATTTGGGCACGCCGCGCACGCGGACAAAATTACCCTTTTTCAGCGCTGCCTCCAGTTCCCCGCGATAGAGGGTCGGCAGGAAAAGCTTTACGGCAATGGAATCCGTAAAATCCGTCATGACGAATTTGGCGATGGACTTGTCACCGCGGATATCGCGAAATTCCGCAGACAGAATCTGTCCGCGGATCGTGACCTCACCGATCTCGCCGACTATATCTTCCATGTGGGTGATGTCCGCGTCATCGCGGATCGAGCGGCCGTAGATCACGCCGGGATCCTCGCTCCGCCGGATTCCCCGCTGGAAGGTTTCTTTCTTCTTTTTCCCGCCTCTCTCGGCGGAAGGTGTGTGCTCTGCGGCAGGGGCAGTCTTCTGTACAGTCTTTTCTCCTGCCCTTTTCTCAGCGTCCTCCGGATCCTCTTCGGTCTCCTTCGGATTCATCTCTTCTTCCAGTGAGAGCGCATCCAGTACCTGTCTGGCCTCTCTCTGCCTGTCCTGTTCCTCCCGCGCGGCCTCATCGGTGTCCCTGCGGCGCACGGCAGACGGCTCATGATAATTCAGTTCCACCCGCGCTTCCAGCCCGCAGCGCTCCCTGAGGATCTGCTCAATATAGCTGCGGATCCGCTCCCCGCGGCTCCTGGTCAGGCAGCTGTCTTCCAGAGAGAGCTCCAGGACATGTTCAGAGGGAAAGGAAAGACGCGCGTCACGGAAAATACTGCCCGAGACAGGCGAAATCTGCCACAGCTCCCACGCGATGGAATCTCCGTACTCTTCCATCAGCCGCGGCAGTGTGTACTGATCAGATAGATGATATTGTTCTCTGATATAGACTGTGACTTCACTTCCCTGGGAAATCCGGTCCGCCAGTGTCTCCTGCATGGCGTCGACCGCTCTCCGGTGAATCAGATGTCCGGACTCGACCGAAATGGCATATTTGCTGCGCTCGCGGTTTACCGCAATCCGGGCCACCTCCGTCTCCTCGAAAAGGTCGCTCAGCTCTCCGGTCAGCAGCAGGCCCGGAAAAACTTCAAAAAAAGGCTTGGTCATTTTGACTCCCAGTGATCCAGTTCGTACTCCAGTGTGCTTAACAGCTCGTCCTCCGGGACCTTTTTCACAATCTCGCCCCGGCGGATCAGCAGGCCTTCGCCGTCGCCGCCCGCGATGCCGATATCCGCTTCTTTCGCTTCGCCCGGCCCGTTTACGGCGCAGCCCATGACGGCGACCTTGATATTGTAAGGATACTTCTGCACCATTTTTTCCACCTGCTCGGCCAGCCCGATCAGGTCAATCCGCGTCCTGCCGCAGGTCGGGCAGGAGGTGACCTCCACGCCGCCTTCGCGGAGCTTTAAGTCCCGCAGGATCTGCTTTGCGGACCGGATTTCCTCGACGGGATCTCCCGACAGGGAGACGCGGATGGTGTCACCGATTCCCTGGTACAGAATAATGCCGAGTCCCACGGCGGATTTGATATTGCCGCCGTAAACCGTCCCGGCTTCCGTAATGCCCACATGCAGCGGGTAGTCTGTCCGCTGCGCGAGCAGCTCATGCGCCCGCGCACAGGTGATGACATCCGAGGACTTGATGCTGATCACGATCCGGTCATATCCGCAGTCCTCCACCATGCCCACTTTGTCCAGTGCGCTCTCGACCAGGCCCTCCGCCGTGACGCCGTGATAGCGCTCCACCAAATGCTTTTCCAGCGATCCGCTGTTGACGCCCACGCGGATGGGCACATTCCGCTCCCGCGCGCAGCTCACGACCTCCCGGATTCTGTCCGGCCCGCCGATGTTGCCGGGGTTGATCCGGATTTTGTCCGCGCCGTTTTCAATGGCCGCAATGGCCATGCGGTAATCAAAATGAATATCCGCCACCAGCGGAATGTGGATCTGCCTGCGGATTTCTCCGATTGCCGCGGCCGCTTCCTGCGTCGGGCAGGTGCAGCGGATGATCTCACAGCCGGCTTCCTCCAGGCGCAGGATCTGCGCCACGGTCGCCGCCACATCCTCCGTTCTGGTATTGGTCATGGACTGAATGGCTATCGGACTGCCGCCGCCGATGGTGACATTCCCGATCTGTATTTTTCTTGTTTTATCACGAAAGCACTGCTGTTTTTCCATAAAGAATTTCCTTTCAGACTCCGGGTCTTCCGCTTCGTACTTAACCGGTTTCAGCGGAACAGGCGCGCAATATCATTGAACAGGACGGCAATGACCAGCATGAACAGGAGCGCTGCGCCGATCAGGTGAACCATTCCTTCTTTTTCGGGCGGCAGCGGCTTTCCCCGCACCACTTCGATCAGAAGAAGGAGCAGCCGTCCGCCGTCCAGCGCGGGGATCGGCAGCAGATTCATGATTCCCAGGTTGATCGTCAGAAGACACGACAGATTCAGGAACGACAGCACCATGGTCGGCAGTCCCAGCGGCTTGGTCGCCTCGTAGGTCTCATCCACCACCTGCACGACACCGACCGGTCCGGCGAGATCGTCCAGAGAGAAATGTCCCTTCAGCATGGAGCCCAGCGACATGAAGGTCGCCCGCGCCCAGTACTGCGCCTCGTAAAATGCGTATCGGACCAGATTCAGGCCCTTCGGAGCCAGCACATTGCCGCCGCCCACCAGGCCGATGTAGTAACGCGCATCGTCCTCATAGTATTTCGGTGTGAGAGTGACTGTCTTCCGGACGCCGTCCCGCTCATAGGTCACATCCATCGACTCGCCGTAATTGAGCATGGACATCACGCTGATTTCGCGGTAAAGATGAATATTCATGTGATTGATGCGGATGATGGTGTCGCCCGCTTCCAGCCCGGCTTCCTGTGCGGCGGAATTCTCCATCACGCTGTTCACGACCGGCAGGTCCGAGCCGGAGAAGCCGACAATCACGAGCGCCAGCAGAAAACCGATAATGAAATTCATCACCGGTCCCGCCAGAACCGTGGCGATCCGCTGCCAGACGCCGGCATTCCGGAAAGCGTGCTCGTCATACTCTCCCTCGCTGTCCGCCAGTGCGTCCATCCCGTCGAAGATACACGCTCCGCCGAAGGGAAGCGGCTTGATGCAGAATCTGGTCTCGCCCCGCTGCCACTCCACCAGGGAAGGGCCCATGCCGATATCAAATTCCTTTACACGAATCCCGCTGCGTCTCGCGATTGCGTAGTGGCCGAACTCGTGCCCGATCACAATGACGCTGAAAATCAAAAGAAAAATAAGAATGCTGACTCCCATACGTTCTTCCTGTCCTTACTTAAGTCTTCCGTCCCTCCGGTTTTCCGTAAGTTTTCCGCCCCTTACAGTGCGGCGCGCACGGCTGCCCGCGTCTGTCTCTCCGTCTCCAGAATCTCTTCCAGCGAAGGATTCTGAATCACATTGTGCCGCACCATCGTTTCTCCGATCAGGTCATAGATGTCCAGGAACCGGATCTCATCCCGCAGGAACAGGCGCACCGCCTCTTCGTTAGCTGCGTTGAACACGGTCGGCATCGATCCGCCGGCTCTGGCCGCCAGCCTTGCGAGCGGCAGCCCCAGGAAGGTCTCCGTATCCGGCTTTTCAAAATGCAGGTCGCCGATTTCGAACAGGTCCAGCGGTTTGATCTCCAGGGGCTTTCTGTCGGGGTAAAACAGCGCATACTGGATCGGCAGATGCATATCGGGCGAAGCCAGATGGGCCATCACCGAGCCGTCTTCATAGGCGACCATGGAATGTACAATGCTCTGCGGCTGAACGACCACCTCTATGCGGCTCTCCGGTACATCAAACAGCCAGGAGGCTTCCATGATCTCCAGTCCTTTGTTGACCAGCGAGGCGGAGTCGATCGTGACCTTGGCACCCATGTCCCAGTTCGGATTGTGCAGAGCATCTTTCGCGGTCATGTTTTCCAGTTCTTCGCGCTTTTTCCCGCGGAAGGTCCCGCCGGAGCAGGTCAGAAGGATCTTCGAAATGCGCTCCGCCGGTTCTCCGTTCATGCACTGGAAAATGGCGCTGTGCTCCGAATCCACCGGAAGGATCTGCACGCCCTTCTTCCTGGCAGCGGGCATGATCAGATGTCCGGCGCTCACCAGGGTTTCCTTGTTGGCCAGCGCAATGGTTTTGCCCGCCTCGATGGCCGCCAGCGTCGGCCGGATGCCGATCATACCGACCACGGCGTTCAGGAACAGATCTGCCTCTTCGCATTTTGCAATCTCGACCAGACCGCCCATGCCGTGCATGACCGTCGTCTCGCGCAGGTCACCGATCCGCACGCGCAGCTCCGCTGCCGCCGATTCATCCCACATGCAAACAAGCCCGGGGTGGAACTCCCGAACCTGCTCTTCAATCTTCGTTACATTGGTTCCGGCGGCCAGTGCGGCCACTTTCAGTTCCTCCGGGTACGTCCGGACAATGTCCAGCGCCTGCGTGCCGATTGATCCGGTTGACCCGATGATTGAAATGCTTTTCATGTACTTTTTATGTCTCCTCCTGCAGCACGGCACCGGGCCGTGCGATGTCCGCGGCTAATCCAGCACCCGGATCAGCCAGGCCGCCAGAAAATACAGCACCGGCGCCGTAAAGATTACACTGTCAAAGCGGTCCATGATGCCCCCGTGTCCCGGGATCAGATGGCCGTAGTCCTTCAGGCCCGCATTCCGCTTGATGCCGGAAGCGGAAAGATCTCCGATCTGACCGATCAGATTTCCGCAGAAACCGATCAGCGCGAACTGCCAGAATAAATACTGATGGTAAAGTGCGGCAATCAGCGCGGCCGCTCCCAGACACAGCAGCACGGAGCCGGCGATGCCGCCGATGGCTCCCTCAATGGTCTTCTTCGGCGAAAGGACCGGTGCGAGCTTATGTTTTCCGAACTTTCTTCCCGCAAAATACGCACAGGTGTCTCCGACCCAGGAACAGAAGAAAATCAGAGCGTAGACAATTTTGCCGTAAGGCAGAAACAGGCACCGGTAGATAAAGGAAATCATCACCGGCGCGTAGATAAACGCGGCGACAGCGTGAAACATCCGGTCGTGATGGTCTTTCGGAAACCGGAAGACAAAAATTCCCATCTCGCACAGAAACAGCAGAAGGATCACGCTGATGGTCAGGAAATCCGCATACGGCAGATCCGGTCCGGCAGCCGCCGAAAAATCAAGCATTGTTCCGGGCGTGGTTTTCGTCTGCAGCATCAGGCCTGCATAGAGAACAAATACTGCGACCAGTCCGGGTATTTCGGGCAGGCTGATCCGCTTTCCTTCCTCCCGCACGCCGAGGGCGGCGGTCAGCTCGAGATAGCCGCACACGGACACCAGCAGCAGCGCCGCGGCAAGCCACAGGCCGCCGGCAAGTCCCAGCGCAACCGTCGCGGCGAAAATGAAAATTCCACTGATGACTCTTTCCTTCATAAAGCCCTCATCAATTACTGTGCTTCTTTCTTCAGGCCGCCGTACTTACGGTCTCTGTGGTTATACGCTTCGATCGCCTTCTCCAGTTCCTCTTTCGTGAAGTCCGGCCACGCCGCATCGGTGAAATACAGCTCCGAGTAGGCGATCTGCCAGAGCAGGAAATTGGAAATGCGCTCTTCCCCGCAGGTCCGGATCAGCAGATCCGGATCCGGCAGTCCCGCCGTATCGAGCTGGTCGTTCAGGCCTTCAATGCTCATGCACTCCTGCAGAACTTCTTCAAAATGTGCCCTGCTGCTCTCGCCTGAGGCCGCCGCGGCGTCATAGGCCTTCAGTGCCGCTTTTTTCGCCGCGCGGACAATTTCGTCCCGGCCCCCGTAGTTGATCGCGATCTGGAAATGAATGCCGGTATTCTTCCGGGTCTCATTCTCCAGATGTGTGATGGAGTCCTGCAGATCCTGATCCAGCATGGTCCGGTCGCCGATGACACGGATGGAGACGTTGTTTTTCGCGCACTTGACCAGTGAGGTCTTCATGTAGGTCCGCAGAAGATTCATCAGGGACTTCACTTCACTGTCCGGACGCGTCCAGTTCTCGGTGGAAAAAGCGTAAACAGTCAGATAGCGGATCCCCATGTGATCCGCATCCTCCAGAATCTGCTCCACAACCTTTGCACCCTGGGCATGTCCCATGGTACGGGGCAGTCCCCTGCGCCTGGCCCAGCGGCCGTTGCCATCCATGATGATGGCAACGTGCTGCGGGATTTTATATTCTGTACTCAAACCGTCATGATCTCCTTCTGCTTTGCTTCGATGAGCTGATCCACTTCCTTGCCCTTTTTGTCGATCAGCTTCTGAAGCTCATCTTCCAGATCGGCTGCGACGTCCTCGGAGATCTCGGAAGCCTTCTTCAGCTTCTTGACTTCGTCGGTGCCGGCGCGGCGGATATTGCGCATGGAAACCTTCGCTTCCTCGCCCATCTTCTTGACTTCCTTGGCGAGCTCCTTACGTCTCTCCTCGGTCAGCTCCGGGAAGACCAGGCGGATTACCTGTCCGTCGTTGGTCGGGTTGATGCCGATGTCGCTCATGTTGATCGCGCGCTCGATATCGCGCAGAAGCTTCTTGTCCCAGGGTGTGATCTGAATGATTCTGGCCTCGGGAATCGAGATATTGCCGACACCCTGAATCGGTGTGGGTGTCCCGTAGTAATCCACGCGGATTTTGTCCAGCACGTGCGGATTGGCGCGGCCGGCGCGGATGCCCTGCAGATCCTGCTCAAGGATCTCAATGGTCTTGTTCATCTTCTCCTCATACGGTTTGATTCTTTCATTCATCTTTGTTTACCCCTTTCTGCCGGAAACCGCCGTGTCCCGTTCCGGTCAGTCCACTGTAATCACTGTTCCGTTAAAATCACCGTCTGCCGCCTTTACAATCCCGTCCTCTTCGAGGAGAGAAAAGACGCGCATCGGCATATGATTGTCTCTTGCCATAATCGAGGCGGTCATGTCGACAGCCTGCAGATTCTGATCGATCACATCCTGGATCGGCAGAATGTCATAGCGCTTCGCGTCCGGGTTGACCGCGGGATCGCTGTCATAAATGCCGTCGACGTTCTTCGCCATCAGAATGGCCTCGGCGTCGATTTCCACCGCCCGGAGCACCACGCCGGTGTCCGTCGAGAAATACGGATTGCCGGTGCCGCCCGCGAAGAAGACGACCTTCTTCTGCGCGAAGCACTCATTTGCGAGATCCTTCGAAAACAGCTTCGTGAAGGAGCCGACCGCAAAGGGAGTCAGAACCTCTGTCTGCATTCCTTCCGTCCGGAAGACCTCCGAGACATAGATGCAGTTCATCACCGTCGCCAGCATGCCGATCTGATCCGATTTCACCCGGTCGATCTCATTGCCTGTGCGGCCTCTCCAGAAATTTCCGCCGCCGATGACGATGCCGATCTCATCGCCGCGGTCCGCCAGCGTCTTCACCTGACGCGCGACCATCCGGACCGTCTCCAGGTCAAAACCTCTTTTCTTCTCCCCCGCAAGTGCTTCTCCGGAGAGCTTCAGTACCAGTCTGCTCATATCCCCGTTTCCTCTCCGCCGGAAATCTTTCTGTTTTCCTGTTCTGATCCTGTCCATACATGTTGTTCCGGCCATGTATCATGATACCATATATGCCACGCCGGGGGTAGCATAAAAAATCACCGTCCCCGGACGGGACGGTGATCGGAAGAAAGCTTTTCCGCTGTCTGTTTTTATCCTTCCATCTTGGCCTTTTCGCTGAATTTTGCCCGCTTCCGCAGCGTGGGATCCAGGATTTTCTTGCGGATCCGCAGGTGGTTCGGTGTCACTTCCAGAAGCTCATCCGAATCAATAAATTCGATGCACTGTTCGAGGGACATGATCCGCGGCGGCACCAGGCGCAGCGCGTCGTCCGAGCCGGACGCGCGGGTGTTGGTCAAGTGCTTCATCTTGCAGACGTTCACCTCGATATCTTCGGATTTTGCACTGGTTCCGACAATCATGCCGGAGTAGACTTCTTCGCCGGGGCCGATGAACAGATCGCCTCTCTCCTGGGCATTGAACAGGCCGTAGGTCACGGCGGTTCCGGTCTCGAACGCGATCAGAGAGCCGGTCTTGCGGTAGTTTATTTCTCCCTTGAAAGGCGCATAGCCGGTAAAAATCGTATTCATGATTCCGTTGCCTTTGGTGTCGGTCATGAAATCTCCGCGATAACCGATCAGGCCTCTGGAAGGAATCGAAAATTCCAGGCGCGTGTACCCGCCGTTGGCGGCGCCCATGTTAACCAGCTCGCCTTTTCTCTCTCCCAGCTTCTGGATGACATTGCCGGCGAATTCCTCCGGGACATCGATGAGGCACTGCTCCATCGGCTCGAGGAGCTTTCCGTTTTCATCCTTCCGGTAAATCACTTCCGCCTTGCTGACGGCAAATTCGTATCCCTCGCGGCGCATCGTCTCGATCAGAACGGACAGATGCAGTTCGCCGCGGCCGGACACTTTGAAGGAATCCGTGGAGTCCGTGTCCTCCACGCGCAGAGAGACATCCGTGTTCAGTTCTCTGTACAGACGGTCGCGCAGGTGACGGCTCGTGACGTACTTTCCGTCTTTGCCGGCCAGCGGAGAGTCGTTGACATTAAAGGTCATGGAGATCGTCGGCTCCGAGATCTTCTGGAAAGGAATCGCCTGCACGGCATCGGGTGCGCACAGGGTATCGCCGATATGCAGATCATCGATGCCGGAAATGGCAACGATTGAACCGATCTGAGCCTCCTGGACTTCTACCTTGCCAAGTCCCTCAAACTCATAAAGCTTGGACACCTTGACCTTGCGCCGTTTTTCCGGGTCATGGTGATTGACGATCACCGCCTCCTGGCCGACACGGATGACGCCGTTGTCGACTTTTCCGACGCCGATCCGGCCCACATATTCGTTATAATCGATGGTGCTGATCAGAACCTGTGTCCCCGCCTCCGGATCGCCCTCGGGCGCCGGAATGTAATCGATAATCGTCTCAAAAAGCGGCTTCATGGAGACGCCCGGGCTGCCCAGATCCAGCGTGGCAATGCCGGATTTTGCCGAGGCATATACAAACGGGCAGTCCAGCTGCTCGTCGTTCGCACCCAGGTCCATGAGCAGCTCCAGCACTTCGTCGATCACCTGTGTCGGACGCGCGCCGGGGCGGTCGATTTTGTTGATGCAGACAATGACAGGCAGGCCCAGCTCCATCGCCTTGGACAGAACGAAACGGGTCTGGGGCATCGGTCCCTCAAAGGCATCCACCACCAGGATGACACCGTTGACCATCTTGAGGACACGCTCCACCTCGCCGCCGAAATCGGCGTGACCGGGTGTGTCGATGATATTGATTTTGGTTCCGTTGTAATAGACGGCCGTGTTCTTCGACAGGATCGTGATGCCGCGCTCCCGCTCCAGGTCATTGGAATCCATGACGCGGTCCATGACCTCCTGGTTTGCGCGGAAGATCCCGCTCTGCCGGAGCAGTCCGTCCACCAGGGTGGTTTTACCGTGATCGACGTGGGCAATAATCGCTACGTTACGTACATCTTCTCTTTTCTGATTCATACATGCTTCCTTAAGAAATTACTGAGTATCGTTAAACCTGGCTCCGCCTATACAGCGATATGCAGGAGCTGTGTCGCTATCATAAAATAGACCGTCAGCGAAATGGCGTCAACGATCGTCGTGATAAACGGCGACGCCATGACGGCCGGGTCAAAGCCGATCCGGTCCGCGAGAAGCGGCAGGCAGCAGCCGATCACCTTGGCGATCAGGACGACAAAGACCAGGGTGATGCAGACCACCGCAGCGACCGGAAGTGCGATCCGGTCCACCAGGAGCAGCTTGACGAAATTGCAGGCAGACAGTGTGATGCCGCATAAAAACGCCACGCGGATCTCCTTCCAGAAGGCCTTGGGCAGCTCCGAGAATTCCACTTCTCCGAGGGAGATACCGCGGATCACGGAGACCGATGCCTGTGATCCGGCATTTCCGCCGGTGTCCATCAGCATCGGAATATAGGCGGTCAGGACCACGTAGGTCGCCAGCGCATCCTCAAAGCGCGTGATGATCGCGCCGGTAAAGGTGGCGGAAATCATGAGGAATAAAAGCCAGGGGATGCGCTTCCTGAAGGTCTCGAACACACCGGTTCTGAAATACGGTTTGTCGGAAGGCAGGATAGCGGCCATCTTTTCGATATCCTCCGTCGCCTCTTCCTGGATGATATCGACCACATCATCGATGGTGATAATACCGACCATGCGGTCTTCCTGGTCTACCACCGGAAGGACCGTGAAGTCGTATTTCTGGAACATTCTCGCGGCTTCCTCCTGGTCCGTATTCGTCCGGATTTTCACCACGTTTTCCTGCATGATATCGCCGATCTGATCGTCTTCATCCCGGATCAGAAGGGTGCGCAGCGCCACCGTGCCCACCAGCACTCTCTGCTGGTCCAGCACGTAACAGACATTGACCGTCTCCGAATCGAGACCGATCCGGCGGATGCGTTCGATGGCATCGCTGACTGTCATCTGCTCTTTCAGATCCACATACTCGACCGTCATGATCGAGCCGGCGGAATCCTCCGGATAGCGCAGCAGATGATTGATGTCCGCGCGGGTGTCCGGGCGGGCATTGGCCAGAATCTTCTTGACGACGTTCGCCGGCATCTCCTCTAAAAGATCCGTCGCGTCATCGGCCATCAGATTATCGATGATATTGGAAGCTTCTTTATCCGACAGGGATTGGATGATATACTGCTGGATCTCCAGATCCAGATTCGCGAAAACGTCCGCGGCAATGCTCTTGGGCAAAACCCGGAACATCTTCAGCGTGTCCTCGTCCTCCATCTCGTCCATGACTGCAGCAACGTCCGCTGTCTGCATGTCGGCGCAGGCCTGACGAAGTCTTGTGTACTGCTTGTTTTTCAGCAGGTCAAGAAGCCGCTCCTCGTTCTTCAGCTCGAGCTCTTTTTCTTCCATTGTGCGTTCCCTCGCTTTCACAGTGATTCTGCATACTCTGACTTCGAGGCAGAGGATTGTCCGTGCTGTAACCGGATTTCTTCATGCAAAACCACCTCCTTTCCAAAAGCCGTCCCGCAAAATGTGGAGCCGCCTGCTGCGTTGATCTGTTTCTTTTCGTGCTCTGCAATTTTAATGCCAATCGGGGTCCGGGTCAACAGTTTTCATCAGACCGCGAAGTCTCCGTAGGAACAGACTTCAATGCCGATCCGGCCGGCGGAAAGCTCCATAAGTTCCGCGCGGATCTTCTCCTCCGCTTCCTCCCGGACCACCAGCAGGATGCTGACCTTCTCCGCAAAGCTTTCTTCTTCCACCCGGAGGTTCTGCTCGCCGATATAATATTTCACCGGATTGTACAGGCCGTAGTCCATATCCAGAAGAAGAACTGCGCAGCGGGTCATCTCGGATAGTCCGGCCGCCTGCACTGCTTCCTGCGCAGCCTGCGTGTAAGCCCGCACCAGTCCGCCGGTGCCCAGCAGCGTCCCGCCGAAGTAGCGGACAACGGTAATCAGGCAGTTCTGCAGCCCGCTTCCCTCGATCACGGAAAGGATCGGCCGCCCGGCTGTTCCCTGCGGCTCACCGTCGTCGGAAGCGCGCACAATGGGGACCCCGCCTTCATCGCGCCGGATGACATAGGCACTGCAGACATGCCGTGCGTCATAGTGTTCTTTTTTCAGTCCGGCAATCCGCTGCAGCGCTTCTTCCTCGGAGTGCACTGCGCAGGCCTCCCCCAGAAAGCGGGAATTTTTCACCTCTGTTTCACTTCTGCCGGTCCGGGCGATTTCCAGAAACCCCATCCGTTTCTTCCTCTTGATTCTTGTGATATAATAGAATGATTCTTTGTGAGCATCACGCTGTGACTGCTCATAAGTATATCATAAATCTCTTATTGCACTCCACCTGTAAAGGTCAGGAGTTCCAATCGGATGGCAGGATGAATAATTACGGAAAATACGGACTGAAACGTCTGGACCGCGTTCTTTCTTCCAAGGCGGAGCGGCGTTTCCACAAACTGAATATCATCGTATTCGCACTGATCATCGTCGCGGTCATGGGCGTGATTTCCCTTGCGGTCCACTTTGGTGTCGGCGTCTTTCAGGGGGTTCTCGCCTCCGCGCCGGACATCAGCACTATTAATGTCACGCCGAGCGGATATTCCACCTTCGTCTACGACACGAAGGGTCACCAGACAGCAAAACTGGTCTCCACGGACGCGAACCGGATCCCCGTCGCCCTCTCACAGGTGCCGGAGAATCTTCAGCACGCTTTTGTCGCGATTGAGGACGAGCGTTTTTACGAGCATCACGGAATCGATATCTACGGTATTATCCGTGCCGGCTTCCGGGGGCTTTCCGAGGGCAATTTCGATCAGGGTGCTTCCACGATCACCCAGCAGCTGTTAAAGAACAGCGTCTTTATCGGTTGGACCAATGAATCCTTCCAGGAATCGATCCGCCGCAAGGTTCAGGAATGGTATCTCGCGATCGAGCTGGAAAAAAGCATGACCAAGGATGAGATTCTCATCAATTATCTCAACACCATCAACCTGGGTCACAACACGCTGGGCGTGCAGGCCGCCTCGCTTCGTTATTTCGGAAAGGATGTCAGCAAGCTGAATCTGTCCGAGTGCGCCGTCATCGCCGGCATCACCCAGAACCCCACCAAATATGATCCGATCACCCATCCCGGCGCCAATGACCAGCGCCGTAAAATCGTGCTCCAATATATGCTGGAACAGGGCTACATCGAGGAAGACGCCTATGAGGAAGCGCTGAAGGATCTGGTCTACACGCGGATCAGTCAGGTCGACCGGGTGACCGATGACAATGCAATCAATTCCTATTTTGTCGACGCCCTGACCGATCAGCTGCTGCAGGATCTGCAGACAATCTGCGGCTATTCCGAGCAGCAGGCTTTCACACTGCTGTTCTCCGGCGGACTGCGCATCTATTCCACGCAGGATCCGGAAATTCAGCAGATCTGCGACGAAGTCACCTCCAATCCGGCCAATTATCCGGCGCGGGTCGGCTATTATCTGAATTATCAGCTGACAACCGAGTGGGACAACGGCGAGCTGCACAACTATTCCACCGAGATGATGGAGCTCTGGTACAAGGACCAGAATCCCCTTTTCTCGCTGATCTTCAACAGCTATGACGAAGCCGTCGAGTGTTATGAAAATTACAGAGAACATATCCTGGCCGAAGAAGGCGGCACGGTCAACGATGAATTTATCAGCATCACGCCGCAGCCGCAGATCTCTCTGACCGTAGAAGATCAGTCGACCGGCTATATTGTCGCAATGGTCGGCGGACGCGGAAACAAGGAGGCCAACCGCACTCTGAACCGCGCCTACTCTTCCATGCGTCAGCCCGGCTCCACCTTCAAAGTCGTCTCCACCTATGCTCCTGCAATCGATGCGGCGGGGATGGGCCTGGCGACAATTATCCAGGATGAGCCTTACAATTACCCGGACGGCACGCCGGTCAAAAACTGGTACGGCGAAGCCTACCGCGGTCCCTGTACGCTGCGTCAGGGTATCATGAGCTCCCTGAACATCGTCACAGTCAAGTGCCTGAACAACATCGGCATCGATCTCGGATTCGAATATCTGGAGAAATTCGGTATTACAACTCTGGTCGACAATTATGAAGTCGGCGGACAGGTTTTCAGTGACAAGCAGCTGACCATGGCGCTGGGCGGACTGACACTGGGCGTCAAGAACTACGAGCTGAACGCTGCTTATGCAACAATCGCCAACGGCGGTATGTACCTCGCCCCCAAGCTTTATTCCAAGGTGACGGATCACGACGGAAATGTGATCATCGATGCCGCCCGGGACCGGGAGAAGCACCGTGTGCTGCATGAGAGCGCCGCATGGCTGCTCACCAGTGCCATGCAGGATGTCGTCACAAAGGGAACCGGCACGGCCGTCAACTTCGGGACGACTTCGATTGCCGGCAAAACCGGAACCACCTCTGACAACAACGATGTGTGGTTTGCAGGATACACGCCCGATTATACGGCAACTGTCTGGGCCGGCTACGACGAGAACACCAAGCTGCGCACCTCGGAAGAAATTGCACTGGCCAAGACCATCTGGCGGCGTGTCATGGAGGCCATTCCCGCAAACCAGGAGCCTAAGGATTTTGAAATGCCCTCCACCGTAACGAAGATGAAAGTCTGCTCCCTGTCCGGGCAGCTCCCGAACGGACACTGCTCTACCGTGACGGAATATGCAGATCCCGCTCTTCTTACCGAATGCCACGTCCACCTCGAAAATGCCCGGATCTGCTCCATCACCGGTAAACTGGCGCATAAGGACTGCCCGTTTGCCGAGGAGGTTTCTTATACCAGCGTGGATCCGGATGTCGCCGGCATGACCTGTAATCACACGCCCGAGTTCCTGGCAACCCCGGAGGGACAGGAACAGCTTGAGCGCGAAAAGCAGGAAAAAGCCCGCCGTCAGCAGAATCAGCTGTCCAGTCTGATCGGCCAGGCTGACGAAGCGGTCGTTCTGCACACGCAGGAGGTGGCACTGGTTCAGCAGGCTCTGCTGGAAGCGCAGCAGTCCGGAGATGAGAACGCCATTGCCATCTGGACTCAGCAGTACTATCAGTCTGTCGCCGGCCTGCAGGAAGCGGTGGGCGCTCAGCAGGCGGCTTACGCATCTGCCATCGAGCAGGGACTGATCGAAGATCCGAATGCCGCACAGCAGCCGGAGGAGATTGTCGTGGACACCACACAGCTTCCGCCGCCGGCTGTCGATCCGTCACTTGTTCCGCCGGCTGTCGACCCGTCCCTTCTGCCGCCCGCGGTACCGGAAGGCGCGACGCCTTAATCTGCGGCCGCAGCCCGTAAAATAAAACATAAAAAGAGCGGGGATTTTTCTCCGCTCTTTTCATATCTTCTTTATAAGTCTTTTTCAGAAGACTCAGCCTTATTTATTGCGTCCGTGGCACTTCTTATACTTCTTGCCGCTGCCGCAGGGGCAGGGATCATTCGGATAAATCTTCGTCTCCTTCCGGACTGTTCCGGACTTCTTCTGCTCCAGATACAGCTCGTGCAGTTTCTCTTCGTCAAAGATCTTCTTCCACTGCTCCAGACCGTACAGCCAGTCTGCATCCGCGGCGACCATGTTCTTGTAAAGGAGTTCCTTGTCAAAAGCCAGGCTGACAACCGTATCCTCTTCAAGTGTGTCCTCAATCGGATTCTTTTCCTTCAGGCTGTCATTGATGCCGTCCAGGAATCCGACCATATACTCGATGCTGGTGTCAAAGCGCTCCGCCAGTTCTTTGACGGTACCCTTTACTTCCTCATCCGGATTTTCGAGCAGCTGCGCGTAAATCTCTTTTTCCTTGTTGAAATAATCCGACCAGAGCCGCTGCAGATCGCCCTTATTTGCCTTTTCGTTATAGGCCTTAGCCCGCCACTGTTCCAACAGACCCATCTTCCTCTAACCTCCGTATCTTCCTGTTTCCTCTATCATCTGCTTCAAGCAGGCGACTTTCGAAGTATACCACGAAAACGCCGGCCTGTCATCCCATCTTTATTGATCGGGATGCCGCACACACATCTCAGAGTGCGCGGATCCGGTTCATGGCTTCCACGGAATTCTCATAGGTTCCGAAGCTTGTCAGCCGGAAGAAATGCTCTCCGCTCGGTCCGAAGCCCGATCCCGGCGTGCCGACGACATTGGCCTTCTCCAGAAGATAGTCAAAGAACTCCCAGCTGGTCATATTGTCCCTTGCCCGCAGCCAGATGTACGGCGAATTGACGCCGCCGTAAGTCTCATAGCCCATCTGGGAGAGGCTGGTCCGGATAAAGGATGCATTCCGCATATAGCGGGCAACCATCTCTCTGATCTGCGCGCGGCCTTCCTCGCTGTAGCAGGCTTCGCCTGCCCTCTGTACAATATACGGCGCACCGTTGTACTTCGTGCCGTGCCGGCGGGCCCAGAGCCCGTGCAGCGCCGTGCCGTCCGCATCCTTCAGATCCTTCGGAATAATCGTGGCACCCAGACGAAGTCCGGTGAAGCCGGCGTTCTTGGAGAAGGATCGGATTTCAATCGCACAGGTCCTCGCACCCTCGCACTCGAAGACGGAGTGCGGAACATTCTCCTCGGAGATATATGCCTCATAGGCAGAGTCAAAAATAATCACGGCGCCGACTTTGTTGGCGTAATCAACCCATTCCTGCAGCTGCGGCTTCGTCATGGCCGTGCCGGTCGGGTTGTTCGGAGAGCACAGGTAAATCAGGTCCGGTGTCTTCTCCGGATCCGGCGTGCCGTCTGCCTTCAGAAGCGTGCTCACCTGCGGCGCAAAATTATTCTCCGCCGTGCAGGGCAGATAAATCACATCGCTCCACAGTCCGGTCTGCGCATCATAAGTGCCGGTGCGTCCCGCCATGACATTGCTGTCCACATAAACCGGATAAACCGGATCGCCGACCGCGATCCGCGCATCCTGCCGGAAGATCTCCTGAATAGCGCCGGAGTCGCTCTTGGCGCCGTCCGAGACAAAGACTTCGTCATCGGCTATTTCGCACCCGCGCGCGCGAAAGTCCTGCTCCGCGATTGCATGCCGCAGAAATTCGTATCCGAGATCCGGCGCATATCCGCGGAAGGTCTCTCCGTTCGCCTGCTCGTCAACAGCCTTATGCAGCGCTTCAATCACGGCCGGGCAGAGAGGCTGCGTCACATCGCCGATGCCGAGGCGGATAATGGACGCCTCCGGATGTGCCCTGGAATAGTCATTCACCTTTCTCGCCACCGTCGAAAACAGATAGCTTCCGGGCAGTTTCAGATAGTTTTCATTTGCATGGAACATGGCCACTCCTCCTTCTTCGCTCAGATCTCTGCTGTTCCGTCGAAAACCGTCCTGGCCGGTCCGGTCATCCACACAACATTCTGCTCACGGTCCCAGCGGATCAGCAGCTCGCCGCCCAGAACCCGTACCTTAACCTCTTCCTCTGTCAGCCCGTTCAGAACACAGGCGACAACACTTGCGCAGCAGCCGGTCCCGCAGGCCAGCGTCTCTCCCGTGCCGCGCTCCCAGACCCGCATGGAAATATGCGTTCTGTCGAGCACCTCCACAAACTCTGTGTTGGTCCGCCTCGGAAACCGCCGGTGATGCTCAAAAAGCGGCCCGACTTCCTTCACCGGATAATTCTCAACATCCCTGACAAACACGACTGCATGCGGATTGCCCATGGATACGCAGGTCATCTCATAGAAGTGTCCGCCCACCCTGATCCGTTTCCCGATCACGGTTTCCCCCGGATAATCCACGGGGATCTTCTCCGCTTCCAGAACAGGTGCGCCCATATTGACCCGCACCGTTTCCACCAGTCCGTCCGCGCCCTTATACAGCGTCAGATATTTCACGGCGCCGGCGCTGACGACGGAGATCTCGTTCCGGTCGGTCATCCCGTGGTCCGAGACATATTTTGCAACACAGCGGATTCCGTTCCCGCACATCTCGCCGCGGGAGCCGTCCGAGTTGTACATCTCCATTTCAAAATCGATTCCGTCCGGAGCCGGATTGATAAAAATCACGCCGTCCCCGCCGATGCCGAAATGACGGTCAGAAAGGTTCATTACCAGCTCCGGCTTCTTCTCCTCCGGAACCTGCTGCGTAAAACCGTTGACATAAATATAATCGTTTCCGCAGCCTTCCATTTTCGTGAATTCCAGCTTCACCTTTTTTCTCCTTTTCCGGTCACGGATCTGCCGCCCGGTCAGGCCTCATCGGTCAGATCACGGATCCACGCCGCATAGCTTGCGTCGCTGGGCATCCGCAGATCGCCGCGCGGCGAGACTGCCACGGAACCGACCTTCGGTCCGTCCGGCAGACAGCTCCGCTTGAACTGCTGTGTAAAGAAGCGGCGGCAGAAAGTCATCAGCCACTTGTGAATGGTCGCAGGATCATAGCTCTCCGCAAAGGACAGCAGCGCGATGCGGTACACCTTGGAGGGCGTAAAGCCACAGCGCAGGAAATAGTACAGGAAGAAATCATGCAGCTCGTAAGGGCCCACCAGGTCCTCCGTCTTCTGTGAGATCTGCCCGTCTCCGGTCGGCGGAAGCAGTTCCGGGGAGACCGGCGTATCCAGCACGTCAAACAGGCAGGCCGAGAGCTGTTCATCTTCTGCGGTCTCCGCAAAGAACCGCACGAGATGGGAAACCAGCGTCTTCGGAATGCCGGCGTTGACGCCGTACATTGACATGTGGTCACCGTTGTAGGTGGCCCAGCCGAGCGCCAGCTCCGACAGGTCGCCCGTACCCACGACGATCCCGTTAATTTTGTTGGCAATGTCCATCAGGATCTGCGTGCGCTCTCTCGCCTGCGAATTCTCGTAGGTGACGTCGTGTACGTCGGGATCCTGCCCGATATCGGCAAAATGTTGCATCACTGCCGCGGTGATCGGCACCTCGCGCAGATCTGCGCCCAGTGCCTTCGAGAGCGTCAGTGCGTTGTTTTTCGTCCGGTCGGTCGTTCCGAAGCAGGGCATTGTGACCGCGATCAGGTTCTCTCTCGGGATTCCGATCAGATCAAACGCCCGCGCTGTCACCAGCATTGCAAGCGTCGAATCAAGGCCGCCGGAGACACCGATGACCGCGTATCTGCAGCCGATGTGGGCAAGGCGCTTCGCGAGACCTCTCGCCTGAATGTTCAGGATTTCCTCGCAGCGCTGATCGCGTCTTGTTTTGTCCGAAGGCACGAACGGATGCGGGTCATACCTTCTGGTCAGCGTGGTTTCGCGGCGGGCCATATGCACCTCGAGATGCAGATAGCCGTCCGAAGTGATGGTCGCACCCGGATCGGATGCGGAGTCGGTCAGCTTCTGCAGCGAGCTGCGCCGCTTTTTGGCCGCTTCCTGCTCACTGAAGTAGGTGGTCGTCCTGCGCCGCTCATAGTTGAGTCTTGAAATATCAAATTCCGTAATCAGGAGCTTCTCTTCTCCGTAGGCATTGTCAAAAGCCTTCCGCTGTGCGATCAGGCTGCCGTTCTCATACATCAGAATCCGGCCGCCGAACACGATGTCCTGCGTCGACTCGCCGTCTCCGGCCGAGACATATACATAGGCGGAAATGGTCCGCGCACTGACCGAGGAAAAGAGGCTGCGCCGGTAATCGTCCTTTCCGACCGTCTCATTGGATGCGGAGAGATTGATGATGAGATTGGCGCCCGCCATAGCGTGTTCGATGTCCGGTGCATTCATGACCCAGGCATCCTCGCAGATCTCCGCCGCGATTTCCAGATCCCGGATCGCGTCCACATCCAGAATGATCCGGCTTCCGAAAGGAATTTCCCGGCCTTCATAGCTGATCAGTTCCGCGTCGGCCGGTCCGGGCGTAAACTGTCTCAGTTCATAGAATTCCGCGTAGTTGGGTACGAAGCGTTTCGGGATGAAGCACAGCAGCTCGCCGTTTTGCAACACAGCCGCCGTATTATAAAGCTTGCCCTCCCACTCCAGAGGAAAGCCGACAAGGACCAGCGCATCCGACCGTTTAGTTGCCTTGCGGATCCTGTCAAGTGCCTCCCTGGCTTCATCGAGCAGTCTGTCCTGCAGGAAAAGATCTCCGCAGGTGTAGCCTGTGATGCACAGTTCCGGGAATGCAATGATCCCGGCGCCCTGCTCCATTGCTTTTTTCATCAGCTCGATGATCTGCTCCGCGTTGTAAAGCGGATCCGCTGTCCGGATCTGCGGAACAGCAGCTGCGGTTTTGATAAATCCGTGTTTCATGTTTCTGTCCTTTCCTGTGGAACATCAGCCGGTTCAGTCTGCTTGTCAGCCGCCGATTGCTCCGATTCCGCCGGCCACCAGGAGACTGACGGTCGCCATGATGACGCCGGCAAGAAGAACGCCTCCCATGACAGCAACTGTGCTCTTCTTGAAATCCATATCCAGGATCGACGCGGCCAGTGTGCCAGTCCACGCGCCGGTTCCGGGGAGCGGAATGCCCACAAATAAAAGAAGGGCTATGTACAGTCCGCGGCCTGCTTTGCTCTTCAGCTTCTCGCCGCCCTTATTTCCTTTCTCCAGACAGAACCGGAAAAACCCGCCGATCACCGGCTTGTCCGCGCCCCACTCCAGAACCTTTCTCGCGAAGAAAAAGATAACCGGGACCGGCAGCATGTTTCCGACCACTGAGATTACATAGGCCATCGGCATGCTGAAGGAATTGTCCAGCTCATGAAAAGCCTGCGCGGCCGGAATGGCACCGCGCAGCTCAATCAGAGGAATCATCGAAATCAGAAAAATATAAAGGTACTTTCTTAACATAAAATCTGCTCCGCTGTTTTCTATACCGGCAGGATCTGTTCCAGAGCCTGCACAACTGCTCTCATCTGTTCATCCGTTCCGATCGTGATCCGGAGATATTCTCCGATCCGCGGACGGCTCCAGCGCCGCACCAGGATTTTTCTCTCCCGCAGCTTCTTAAAGATTTCCTCACCACTCATCCCGGGATGCCTCGCGAAGACAAAATTCGCGGAAGGTTCGGGAAAATCAAATCCGAGACGCCTGAGTTCTCCGCAGAACCACTCACGTGTTTTTACTATTCTATCACAAGTTTCGGCAAAATATGTATTGTCCCGGATCTGTGCCGTTCCCAGCACAATGGAAGGATAATTCATCGTATAAGAATTAAAGGAGAACTTCACATCCTTCAGGTATCCGATCATCTTCGGACTTCCGATGGCATAGCCGATCCGGAGCCCCGCCATGGTGCGGGATTTGCTGAAGGTCTGGACAACCAGCAGATTGTCATATTTTGCCAGAAGCGGCAGCGCGCTCTCCGGGGCAAAATCCACATAGGCCTCATCGACGATGACGACGCAGTCCGGGTTGCCCGCAGCGATCTGCTCGATTTCACTGACCGGCTTGAAGAGCGAAGTCGGTGCATTGGGGTTGGGGAAAATAATGCCGGCGAGCTCTCCTCTGCCCAGATAGTCCTCCGTGCGGATCCTGAAATCCCCGTCGAGCGGAACCTCTTCGTAAGGAATTCCGAACAGCTGCGCCCAGACCGGATAGAAGGAATAGGAAATATCCGGGAAAAGAAGCTTTCCGCCGGAGGTGAAGAAGGTCAGAAAGCACATCGCAAGCACGTCATCCGATCCCACGCCGACAAAAACCTGCTCCGGGCTGACACCGTACCGCTCCGCGATCGCATCGGCCAGGGGCGCCGCATCCATATCCGGATACAGGCGGAGCCGGTCGTACTGCGCTTCCAGCTCCCGCGCCGCCTGCAGAACCTGCGGAGACGGCGGATACGGGTTCTCATTCGTGTTCAGTTTGATGATATCGCGTTCCTTCGGCTGCTCGCCCGCCACATAAGGCACAACGCGCCGGACCTTTTCCTCCCAGCTCACTTCGAAGCCTCCTTGCATCTGGAAAAACCTTGTATTTACAGAACCTTGGACAGGAATTCCTGAAGTCTTGCGTCCTTCGGATTTGCGAAGAATTCCTGCGGTGTGTTCTCTTCCTTGATAATACCTTCATCGACGAAAAGAACCTTGCTGGCCACTTCCCGCGCGAAGCCCATCTCGTGTGTCACCACGACCATGGTCATGCCGCTGTCCGCGAGCTCGCGCATGACTTCCAGAACCTCTCCGACCATCTCCGGATCCAGTGCCGAAGTCGGCTCGTCAAAAAGCATCACCTCCGGGTTCATGGCCAGGGAACGCACGATCGCGATTCTCTGTTTCTGACCGCCCGAAAGCTGCGCCGGGTAGGCGTCTGCTTTCTCCGTGAGACCAACGCGCTGCAGAAGGCGCAGGGCATTCTCTTTCGCTTCCTCTTTCGACTGCAGCCCCAGCATGACCGGTGCCAGCGTGATATTGTCCATGATGGACAGATTGGCAAAAAGATTGAAGTGCTGGAAGACCATGCCCATCTTCTGCCGGATGCGATTGACATCCGCACCGGGGGCCGTAATCTCCTCGCCTTCCACAAAAATGCTGCCGGAAGTCGGCGTCTCCAGAAGGTTCAGGCACCGCAGAAAAGTGGATTTTCCGGAACCGGACGCACCGATGATGACGATTTTTTCGCCCTTGTCGATCTCATAATTGATGCCGCGAAGCACCTCGTTGTCGCCAAAGCTCTTGTGCAGATCTCTAACTGAAATCATATGCTTCACCCCCTCCTTATCGTACATCACTCTTGCGCAGCCGCTTCTCGACCCTGCCGGCCACTCCCTGAATCAGCAGGACCAGTGTAAGGTAGATAATGGCGACGGTGAACAGCGGGAGCATGGCGTCGAAGGTCGTTCCGCGGATGATGTCGCCGCCGCGGGTCAGTTCGTTCAGTCCGATGTAACCGCAAATAGAGGTCTCCTTCAGAAGGGAAATAAACTCATTGACGAGGGAAGGCAGGACAGCTTTGAACGCCTGCGGCAGGATGATCTTGTACATCGTCTGTACATAGGAGAGGCCAAGCGATCTGCCGGCTTCCATCTGTCCCTTGTCTATGGACATGATGCCGCCGCGGAAAATCTCCGCCACATACGCGCCGGAGTTGATGCCGAAAGTCAGCACCGCCACAAAGACTTTGGATCTTGCCGTCACCAAGATAACAAAGTACATGATCAGCAGCTGTACCAGTGCCGGCGTGCCGCGGATGATCGTGACGTAGACCTTGCAGATCAGATTCAGCGCCTTCAGAATCGACCCCTTTACACCCCGCAGCTCGTTTTTCGTCTGCTGGTCATGGGCGCACCGCACAATACCCACGACAATGCCGATCAATGTACCGATCAGCAGCGCCAGCAGCGTTACCAGCAGTGTGATCTTCAGACCGTCCGTAATAAAATGCCAGCGATTGTCCTGTATGAAATCCTGGTAAAATTTTCTGGTGAATTCACTCATCCTGTTTCCCTCTTACAATCTGAAACAGGGGACAGGATTAGGTTTCCTGCCCCCTGCGGCTTGTGTTCTGAAATCCGTAATACAGCTTATTCTGCGCTGATATATTTGCCGACGATCTGCTCCAGTGTTCCGTCTGCCTTCAGCTCGGCAAGCGCGCCGTTGATGGCATCCAGAAGCGCAGTGTTCTCTTTGGCGATGCAGGCTGCGTAATCCTCGACCGCGTACTCGGTCTCCAGGATCTTCAGGCCTTCGTTTGCAGCTACATAGCTCTTCGCGGGCTCGTTGTCGATGACAACGGCATCAACCTTGCCGGTCACGAGTGCCATGATGGCATCGTTGCCCTTGTTGAACTTTTCGACGTTCTCTTCGCCGTAGTCGTCGCTACAGTAAATATCGCCGGTTGTGCCGAGCTGAACACCGATCTTCTTGCCTTCCAGGTCATCTACGGAAGCGATATCCGAATCCTCGGGAACAACAACTGCCTGAATACCGGTCGCATAGCTGTCGGAGAAATTAACGTTCTGCTTTCTCTCTTCGGTGACAGTCATGCCTGCCAGACCCATGTCTGCCTTGCCGGCCGTGACAGCGGTGATGATGGAGTCAAACTCCATATCCTCGATCTTCAGCTCCAGTCCGAGCTTCTCCGCGACTGCAGCCGCGATCTCAGCATCGATACCGACGATCGCGTCGCCTTCATAATACTCATAAGGCGGGAAATAAGCATTGGTCGCCATGGTCAGGACGCCGGGTTCCACAGTGGTGATCTCTGCGGCTTCCGCAGTCTCTTCCGCTGCCTCGACAGCTTCTTCAGCGGTCTCTTCCGCTGCTGCCGGCTCAGCCGGTGCCGGTGCTGCAGCCGCGCAGGCTGCAAGCGAGACAGCCATGGTTCCCGCAAGCAGGATTGCAACTAATTTCTTCATAATCGACTCCTCCTGATTAAATATGCATTGTTGTATACAATTTTTCAGAACGAACTCATTATAGAAAGAACACCGATTTTTTACAAGTGCAAAATGCTGTATATTATACAAACAGTTTCACCCGGACGAAGCACCGCCCTTTTCTTGTCTCGTGCAGTTCGCCCTCGTAGACAAATTTGCCGCAGCCGCGCAAAGAGACACGGCTCCCCGTCTTCAGACTCATCCCCGCGGAAGAAGCCGTCACTCCGTCCACAAAGACCTCCTCGGCCGCCACTTTATCCTGTGCCGCCTGCCGCGAGAGGCGGAAGACGAACGCCAGCACAGCGTCGAGCCGCTCAGAGGCAACGCTTCCCTCCCGGATCTCGAAAGCCGGGCGAACGACACATTCACCCGCAGGTACGACTTTTCCCATAACACTTGTGTGCTTCACGCGCGTCAGCTCGCTGCAGATGACTTCCGCGGCGTCCGATATTGCAAAAATATACGCGCAGTCGGTTCCTCCTGATTTTGCCTGTTCTTCTCCTTCGCCGCCGCGGCGGACGACGATGTCGCCGATCTGGTCCCGCTCCAGGCCGAGGTTCATCAGCGCGCCCAGGAAGTCCCGGTGTGTGAGCTTGTCTGCAAACCGAACGTTCAGCGGCCGCACCTCGATGCAGGAGACAGTCTCCCCCGCACTCATAGCGAAATCCTCCGCCTCCAGATAGGACGGCAAAAAGCAGAGCACCCTGCGCTCTGCCTCCTCAAAGCCGCCGTACAAAACAAAGGGAACACCCGCGAGCGCGCCTGTAAGGCACTGCCCGTCCCCTGTCACCGGCAGCGCCGCAGCACCGTATCCCGCGATTCCGCGGATCCTTGCCTGCTCCGCCAGTGTCAGAAAAGCCGTGTGTGTGAGGAAATCATTCTGCCACGTTCTCTGCGCGAGTTCTCTCACCCTGCCGGCCAGATAATCTTTGTCAGCCATTTTCAGCCCTCGACGATCAGGAAGCGCCCGTCCCCGACGTCAAATACCTCCGCCTCTTCCAGGATCGTCTTCGCGTCGAAATCGATCCCCTCGTCCTCAAAATAGCGGATGACCTCTTTTTTCGACGAGGCAACCTGCGCAAACACCTCCTCCAGGAATTCCCTGGCTTCCTCCGGCGTCTGTGCGACTTCCTCCGGGAACAGCTGAAGCTGGTGCTCCAGGAAGCACTTTACCACCGCGTCGTCATATTTCTGTTCCATCCTCATTTTCCTCCCGCCTGCTGCCGTCTCTTCCCTGCAGCGTATCCGGCGTCGTCCATGCCCAGATACGCAAGCAGACCTTCGCATCCGTCAATGACGTCCCGATAGGTCGAGACAAAATCTCCCGTGTACCAGGGATCCGCCACCTCGAGGCCTTGTGCCTCATAGCGGCTGTATCCCCAGCCGCCCGCGCTCTTTCCCGCTTTCTGCCCCCGCTCCGTGTAATCCATGAGGAGCGAGATCTTCTGTCCGCGCCGCGACGCCGGCGTGCCGTAATCCGGCTTTTCGCCGCTGCGTGATGACTCCGTATTGCAGATCCTGTGCATATAATACAGATTCTCCACATCCATCCCGATCAGATAGTCGTATTCCTCATAGTCCTCTTCCCGGAGCTGCCGCGCGCTGTGCCCGCTGCAGGCAATGCCGTGCTTTGCGAGCTCACTGCGCGCCGGCGGATAGACCGGGTTTCCGATCTCCTCCCGGCTCGTCGCGGCCGCCTCGATCTCAAACAGATCGGACAGGCCTCTCTCCTGTACCATGTGCCGCAGGACATATTTGGCCATCGGGCTGCGGCAGATGGAGCCGTGACAGATAAACAGGATTTTTATCACTGTGAATTTCTCCTTCGAAATACAGGTTCAGCCTCATATTGTTTCGTGCATTCCCTAATATTCTATCACAGCGGATACAACTGCCGTTCTATTTTCCGACCTGAAGCCTTTTATATTTATTCCGTCCGGTCAGCACCGCCGCCGTAATGATCACGGCATAGATTACAGGCGCCGCCTGATAATTCATAAACACTCTGCCCGCCAGATGAATCAGGCGGTAATTGGAAAACCCCGAATTCATCAGAACCACATTCGGTCTGAGAAGCCAGATCTTTTCCAGTACACCGAATCGCTCCGGGAGCTCCACAAAAAGATCTATCAGGAGATATCCCATCAGTCCGCAGGTCGTTGCCGCCTGGTTCTGAGTGAGTACAGACAGAAGCATCGTCACAGAAGCAAACAGTACAGCAGCAAGAATATAGATCCCGAAATAGATGGCGAGCATATATCCGATACTGTACGGCAGCATGGATAACGGTTTCACCAGCTGCAGCATTTCACCCATGCCTTCTGTCCCATAAACAACTGCATATGGAATCATCACAGATAAAAACACAATCAATGCCTCCGCCAGGATCCATGTCAATCCCGCGGCAAGTTTGAGAGCATATAATTGCCTTTTTCCGTAGCGGCTGCAAAGCAGAAGCTGATTCATATGGTCTGCGGTTTCTCTTGCAAAAGAGCCGGAAAGACCGATCGCTGATAAAAACAATATGAAAAACCCAAGCGCCTGAAATGCTCTGAGGAGGTTTCCGGGGCCTCTGTGATATCGGTAAACAAACGGCGTCTCTATTTGTGCCTCCAGACTGTACCAGAACTCTTTGTCCTTTTCAGAAAGCCCCTGGCTTTCCATTCGCTGTGTCAGTACTCTTTTTCTCAGCTCATACAGCGTGTCTGCCTGGGTCTTTGTAAGGTCCATGTCTCTGTCGATTGCTGTAATCATGACATCAAGCACATCTATAATAGGCACATATTTTTCATATTCGCCGGTTACTTCAAATACTGTTTTTCCACTGACATATTTGAATATCGGCTGCATTTCCTCAATCAGCTGTTCATCGATCTTACTGTTGTTCAGCTTAACAGCAGCCTCCCGAGAAACCGGCCGGGCTTCATAGATAGAAGAAACGACAAGAAGGACAAGCAAAACAGCAGAAGCTGCCATCGCGATCATGTTTACTCTCGAGCAGAACAGTTTTTTCAGTTCAAACTTATATATTGTACTCAGCATGGTTCTTCCTCACCGGTTATCACCGATCCTGGAAATATAAAATTCCTCAAGATCTCCCGCACCTGTATTCCATTCCCCTTGCCAGAGGAGCCTTCCCTCTTTCATAATCATCAGCTTGTCGGCGATGTGTTCCAGATCAGATACGATATGAGTAGAAAGCAGAACAATCCTGTCTTTCCCGATATTTGCGATCAGATTTCTGAAACGAATCCGCTCCTGAGGATCCAGACCCGCCGTAGGCTCATCCATAATAAGAATCTGTGGATCATTTATAAGTGCCTGTGCAATTCCAAGCCTCTGCTTCATTCCTCCGGAATAAGTGCGAACCCTCTTTCGCGCAGCGTCTTTCAGGCCAACCACCTCGATCAGTTCTTCCGTCTTTTTCAAAGCATCTGCTTTCTGCAGTCCTTTTACGGCTGACATATAAAGGAGAAAGTCTCTGCCCGTAAATTCCGGATAGTACCCAAACTCCTGCGGAAGATATCCGAGTATTTCGCGGTATTCTTCTGTTTCCACATCCATTCCGTCACAGGTGACCGTTCCGCCGTCCGGAACAAGAATACCGCATAGGATACGCATCAACGTTGTTTTCCCGGCACCGTTTGCCCCGAGCAGCCCTGTCACGCCCTTTGTCAGGGTAAATGACATCCGATCTACCGCGATTTTATTCTTATACTGCTTTGTGATCCTGTCCGCTGTTAATTCCATACCGGTTCCTCCATGTTACGTGTCCACTTCCTGAGATTCCCTGCCAGGCTGCATGTTATCAGGACTAATGCGGCGGTCCAGAAGACCGTCAGTCTTTCCTCAAATAACCAACTGAAAAAGGCAGGAACAGCAGCAAAAAAGGCCGAGGACAAAATGCAGATCATTGTACTGCCCAGCCCCTGATCCGCCCGATGCATTCTCTCATAGACCGACCCCAGCCACGAAGCGGTAAGGTAAGGCACCATCATGTACAGGAACACCCTGAGCAGAGAATAGGAAAAGCATGGCCGAACGATCAGAATTACGATCAAAAGCCCCGTTGTATTCACTGTCCCCAGTAAAAATAATCTTGCAAGGATGACACTTCTCAAAGAAAATCTTGCCGCATGCTCAAACTCTGCCATTTTCCAGCGAAATGATCGTCTGGTTTCCAAAAGGATCCCCGCTGCAAGAAGCGGTGTCAGTGCAAATGGATAATTTCCCGGATGCCGGTAACTGATCCATACAATGAACAGCAGCAGACACCCGGCCAGCATCCAGATCCATTTCCCGATATAAAACAGCTGACCTGCGAGGAATTCCCCATGACTTATGACCGGATGCCGCCGGTTCATCATCTCCTGCTCCTTCAGGTACTGAAAGAATTTACTTTTGTTCTCCGGCTGCGGAGAATCGCAGAGATCCCTGATCTGCAAAATAAGTCTCTCTTCATTCATACCCATCCGCCTCCATTTCGACCCTGACTTTCTGTAAAATACTTTTCAACTTCCTGTACACGGCAAATCTCGAGAGCTGATACAGACCGCTTATCACAGGTACGGGAACGTCGTTGACGTACCGGAGAAAAATCATTTCCCTCTCTTCCGGCGAAAGGGACTGAAGCGCTTTCTGCAGGCTAAGCGTCTGTATAAGTGAGTTTTCAAAGCCATCCGTCACCGTAATATCTTTTTCTTCATCCAGGCTGTATGTAATCGTTTTGTCCCTGTAATACTGGCGACAGAGATTACGTGCAATCGTATACAGATACTGCAGCTGACGGTTTTCATCCCGGTACGTTCTGCTTCCCAGAAACCGGAGGAAGGCTTCCTGTGTCAGATCTTCCGCTAAATGCCTGTCGTGAAAATAAAAATACAGATATCTGAAAATCCGGTCATATTGATCTTCCAGATCCATTACACACCCTCCTTCCTGAAGTCTTCTCGTTTATGTATAACGCAAAAATGCCCGGTTTGTGCGCCTAAAAAAGCGCTTACTCATCTTTACCTTGTAATGAGTAAGCGCTGATCTATTTCTGTATTCGATCATGTTATTTTTTCCGTCATTCAAAACCTTATCAGCCCATTGTCTGAACTCAATGCCCCGCTGGGATTTTACGCGGTAACCGACGAAAATAATGACATCAAGGGCCGGTTTTCTCTATCACTCATTCTTCTTTTTCAGCGGGATCCAGATATAACTTATATAATCTTCCGGCTTCTCTGTCGGAGGACCATAGACCTCGAGGTTATATTGTCCCGCAAGTTCATACCCCTGCAGCGACGGGAGCCATTCGGACCAGATCTTTGTGTTCACACTCTGCAGGCTGTCCGGCAGCGGTCCTCTGCAGGCGAACTCTGCCCACAGGCCTCCGGGGATCTGACAAGTCTCCAGACCTTCCGGAACATCTTCCCACGGCTTATACAGGTCGGCAATCCAGTAGTCAAAGTCCTTTCCGTCCATGTCAATGCAGGCTCCGAATGTGCCCATAATGGGACATTTCTCTCCCTGTGACATATATTCCGTCCAGAAGTTCGGTATTTCCTGATAACTGGTATCCGAATTGAAACGTCTCCTGGTACCGACAATCGTAAAAGGAGCCTTTTCAACAATACGATAATCTAACATCGTTCCACCCTCCATCGTGATTCTGATATGCATTGGAGCAAAAGATCTGAGCGGCGCCCCGGTTCTCTTGCCTGAGACGGTGTGATGCCATGGAACTTCTGGAAAGCCCTGGCAAAGCTGTCCGGTGAATCATAGCCATATCTGACGGCTATATCAATCACCCTCACATTATCCCGGCTGAGGTCCTGGGCTGCCAGTGTCATTCTGCGCGCACGGATATAATCACCGACAGTCATACCGCACAGAGCGCCAAAGATGCGCTGATATTGAACCTCCCACCGCCTGCAGAGGCGGGGGATTCCTGCTTCATCGCTATAGTTTGTCAGCCAAGACGTGTCTTTGCCAGGCAGTGACCATCGGCTCCACAGGCGTTGACTTCGGGCAGTTCCTGCCCTAGTGAATCTATTTGTTTTCAGCTTACTTTCTGTATTTCGATATCATTCAGGATTCGGAGAGCCTCCTT
>JAFRIW010000047.1 GCA_017432565.1 Lachnospiraceae bacterium | reverse complement strand
TTTTGAGGCAGAATGATTTCTGCCTGTTTGAGTTGTCTAAAGACAGAAAAATGGAGAGATCCCGCTTGTTTCTTAAGATCTCTCCATTAATTTTCAGGAACACCTTGCGACTATTGTCATCTTATCTTAATGACATTGCCCTTGCGGGTGCCTGTTTTTTTACGTCAGTGAGTGAGTCAGGGAACCTGTCCCCGTGACTCATGAATGCTCCAGAGCCAGTGTTCTTGTGGTCAGATCACAGACTTCTGCGGGGCCGTAGTACTGGATGGCGCCGGGATAGGTGAAGCATGTCTCAACCGCCCACTGCCCGCGGTGTGCTTCGAAGTACTTGAACGGCTTGCCGTCGAGCTCAACAAGAGCCTTGCGGATAACGGGCTTGTCTTTACCGTTTCTTCTCTCGATGTTCATCATCTTGGTGATCGGCATACCGCCTGCAACCCACTCCTCAGCGGGTCTGGAGATGTTGGAAACCTTGGAAAGGTATCCGGTGAAACCGTACTGGATCAGCATGAAAGCGTTGAATCCGAGGGAGTAGCAGTAGTCGGCATCAAAATTGGACGGGAAAGCGCAGCGGCCTTCGTAGCCGAAGAAGTGATGCTGTGTACCGAACTTGCCCTTGTAGGTGCCGGCTTCCTTTCTCTTTGCGAGTTCAGCCTTCACCATCTCGGAGAAGAGCTTCTCGGACTCAATGAGGGAAACCTGGACGTTTCCGTGCGGGTCACGCTCGAGGAAGAGCTGCTGCTGAATGCCCTGCGGCAGGATATCGAATACTCTGAAAGCTTCTGCGGAGAGACCGGCCTTGATGAATTCATATTTTGCGGTCCAGTCAGGAAGCGCATTGAAAGCAGCGGTCTTCTCGCCGGCCAGGAGCTCGTTGATCTCAGAGATCAGTGCAGAGAATTCCGGCACGAATTCCACAATACCTTCAGGAATAATCGCCACACCGAAGTTTTCACCGTTATTGCCGCGGGTCTCCACTGCGTCGGCGATGTAGCTGGTGATCTCTGCGAGAGACATCTTCTTAGCAGCGACCTCTTCACCGATGAGGCAGATGTTGGGCTGCGTCTCAAGAGCGCACTCAAGAGCGACGTGAGAAGCGGAACGGCCCATTACCTTGATGAAGTGCCAGTACTTCTTGGCGGAGTTTGCATCACGCTCAATGTTGCCGATGAGCTCGGAGTATGTCTTGGTAGCGGTATCGAAACCGAAAGAAGCCTCGATATCTTCGTTCTTCAGATCGCCGTCGATGGTCTTCGGGCAGCCGATGACCTGGATGCCGGTGTTCTTCGCCGCCATATACTCAGCCAGAGTAGCTGCGTTCGTATTGGAGTCGTCGCCGCCGATGATGACGATCGCAGTCAGACCGTTTTTCTTCGCGTTCTCGGCAACAATATTGAACTGCTCCTCTGTCTCGAGCTTGGTTCTGCCGGATCCGATGATATCGAAACCGCCGGTGTTTCTGTAAGCGTCGATGAACGCGTCATCAAACTCTACATAATCATTTTTGAGAAGTCCGTCCGGACCGCCCTTGAAGCCGAGAAGGACATTCTCACTGTATGTGGCCTTGAGGGCGTCATACAGACCGGAGATGACATTGTGTCCGCCCGGAGCCTGACCGCCGGAAAGAATAACACCGACGACCTGCTTTCTGGCAGCAGATGTGTTCTGGCCTTTCTCGAACGTGATCTCCGGCTTGCCGTAGGTGTTCGGGAAAAGTGCAGCGATCTTATCCTGGTCTGCGACACTGGCTGTCGCGGCACCTTCTTTAACGCTGATTTCCGCGATGCCGTTTCTGAGCATTCCCGGAAGCTTAGGCTGATACTCGTATCTTGCTTTCTGAAGCGGTGAAAGATTCATAATTTATACCCTTTTTCCTATTTAAATGCTGGTCAACAACTTCCCATAAATGCTAAAACATTTCCCCGATAAAGTAAAGAGTCGTTTCCTCAGATGATCCCGACAGCAGCATGATTTTGCAGATGACGGGATGCAGCACAATCATATAGAATGAACGGAGTGGGAAGTTCATGTAATGAGGCACGATAAAAGAAATAAACCCGGGACGAAACGGAGACAGCATGAATATTTATATTGATTTTGACGATTGCCTGTGTGAGACGGCGCGGCACTTCTGCGTGCTGGTGAAGGAGCTCTTCGGAAAGACTGTGCCATACGAAGAGGTACGTTTCTTCAACCTTCAGAATTCATTCTCTCTGACAGAAGAGCAGTATGAACACATGATGATCGAAGGGCACAGATCCGAAGTGCTTCTGTCCTTTGAGGAGACGCCGGGCGCATCCGAAACGGTTCTTGACTGGATCGAAGGCGGCCACGACGTATCCATAATCACCGGACGTCCGGCCGGCGCCTACGAGGCATCACGGGAATGGCTCGATCGGCATGGCCTGGAACAGGTGAGATTGTACTGCCTGAACAAGTACGGCCGTGACAACTTCATTAAAAACAGCGCGTTCAATCTTGAACTCGAAGATTACTATAGGATGCATTTTGATTATGCCGTGGAAGATTCCCCGCTGGCATTCAAGTATTTTGATCATCTGCCCGGGCTGCAGGTGATGGTATACGACCGCCCGTGGAATCATGATTGCGAGTTCCCCGGAGAGAATTACCGCCGCTGCCCTGACTGGGAGATGATCAGAAGGATAGTGCAGTAAACAGGCCTGATCTGTCAAAATCTGGAAAAACCCGTCAGTCTGCCGGTGTCTCAGCCGGCTCTTCCGCCGGCCGGATTTCTTTTCTCAGGTGCCGGATGACAGAAGAAAGCAGCACGATGTCGGCGGCGGCCCACGCCGCGACTTCCCCGTAGAAGATGGCATCCGCCCCGAGAAATTTCGAGACCACGACCGCCATAAAGATTCGTACAACAAACTCCGCCAGTCCCGAGACCATCGGCATCACTGTGTCCCCCAGGCCCTGCAGGGTGGAGCGGGCGACATAGAGGATGTAGAGGATGGGCAGATAGATGCAGATGATGAACAGGTAGCGGTAGGCAATGTCCCCTGCCGCCGCGACTCTCGCCGCGTCTCCTGTGAGGAAGGCGGCTGTGATCTGCCGTCCGAACAGAATCGTAAAGAGGGCGATGATCCCGCCTGTCAGGACCGCGAGGAGCATTCCCTGACGGAAACCTTTCCGCACGCGATCCATGCGGCCGGCTCCGTAATTTTGCCCGGTAAAGGTGGTGCACGCGAAACCGTAGGCGATCGCCGCCGTTTCGATTGCACCGTACAGGATGCCTGCCGCGGCGCAGCCGGCCATAAAATCCACACCGAAGAGATTGATGACAGAGGTCACGATCATTCCGCCGACGGAGATCAGGATATTCTGCAGGACCACCGGCGCGGCAAGCAGAAGCAGGCGCCGGTCGGTATCCCATGCGGGCCGCCACGAAAGCCGGTCCGGACCGGAGAGGACGTCAAGGCGGCAGACAGGGATGAGGCACCAGACTGCGGCAAAGATCTGTGAGAGGACGGTTGCGGCAGCGGCGCCGGCGATGCCCCATGGCAGGACCAGGACGAACAGGAGATCCAGCAGGATATTCAGAACGGACGAGACGACCATCGCCGCAAACGGCGTGCGGCTGTTGCCGAAAGCCCTCAGGACCGACGCGGTAAAGTTATACAGTACCTGTGCGGGAATTCCCGCGAAGCAGATCATGATGTAGAGGGACGCCGCGGGCCGGATGGACAGCGGCACATTGAGCAGGTGCAGCATGAGCGGTGCGGTGAGCCCGGCACCGGCGGTGAGGACGCAGGCAGAGAGAATGCTTAACAGAACGGATTGGGCAAAGCTTTCCCGCAGCCCTTCCCGGTCCTGTGCGCCAAACTGCTGCGCCAGCAGGATGGCAAAACCCTGCGTCAGCGCCTGGATCACACTGATCACCAGATACAGGTACCAGTCTGTGGTGCCCAGCGCGGCAAGCGCATCCACGCCGAGCTTGCGGCTCACGATGAGCGTGTCCGTGATCAGATAGCACTGCTGGAACATATTGCCCAGCATCAGGGGCATGGCAAAAGTAATGAGAAGCCGCAGCGGGGATCCCGAGGTCATAGATCTGGTCTGTTGTCTGCTTCTGCTGCGCATTGTCTGCTCCCTGCTGCCCCCGTATTATGGTCTGTTTTTCGGAACCTTGATCGTTGCCGCATAGGCACTGTTGCACAGGCCGAGGACAGCGGAAAGCATGAAAAGTGTCTCGACGCCGAGTGTCTGCCAGATCCAGCCGCCGAACAGTGCAATCAGGATTGTGATGAGGTGGTTGACGGACACGCCGGTGGAGATCGTCGCGCGCATTTCATCCGCGTCGTCCGAGATGTCCTGTACATAGACGTTGGACGCCATCGAAGCGAGCGAGATGATCGAGTCGAGCACATAGTTCACGCAGCAGACGATGAAAGCGATCCGCCACGGGAACAGGTGATGTGAGAAGCCGTAGAAAAAGCACACGATCACGAGGATCAGCGTGTCGGAGATCATGACAATCTTGTAGCCGAGACGGTCGATGATCCGACCGACGAGCGGCGCGAGGAAATAGGAACAGACCGCCGAGACGGCGAACAGGATACTGATCACCATGGCGCTCGCGCCGTAGAAGAGGATCAGGACGTAGGGGCCGAAGGTGAAGAACACCTGCTTGCGTGCACCGTAGAAGATTTCCAGCATATAGTACTTGCTGAATTTTTTCCGGAAGTAGAAGCGGCGCTTAGTCTCATCTGTCAAGCTCTGCCCTTTGATGCGGAGAGAGATGAAGGCCGCTGCGGCCAGGATCGCCGCGGACACGGCGAAGAACAGCCGGTACGGGGAATATTTTGCAAACAGCGCAAAGACAGCGATGACCACGAGGTAACCGGCCAGCGTGCCGGCCTGGTTCACAGCACTCTGCATGCCGAGCGCCTCGCCGCCGCGGCCGGGTTTTGCATAATTCAGGGAAATCGTGTTCTTCATTCCGAGCTGGATGTGTTCACCGAGCGAGTGGACGAAGATCGCGAGCGTGACGAGGACCTTGACCGAGGGAACGACGGCGAGCATGCCCATACCGATCAGCATGATCACGGCACCGACCCGGTAGAGTTTTTCCGCCGAGAACGTGTAGAACGCTGCCAGAATAAAAATAAGCAGGAGCCCCGGGATCTCGCGGAAGAATTCGGCGATGCCGCGGTCCAGTTCCCGCATCGCGACGAAATCCGCCAGATAGTTGTCGATCATTCCCTTGTAGATGCCGTAGCTCAGTCCGGTGATCAGGATCGAGAGGAAAAAAGCCTTATATGAGGATTCTTCACGGAATATTCCTGCCAGTTTTTTCTTCATAATTGTGTTCCCTTCCGGACAACGCCTGAGCTATATTATAACATGACAGCTCAGTCGGTCATACACATCAGAACCGCCGGGAAGCCCACAAGTCAGAAAGGAACACCAGCATGAATGACGAATGCCTGATCTGTAAAGCTCCGCTTGCCTATCTCGAAACAGATGAAGAAATGGAATGCGCCATCTGCCACAAAAAGGAAAGAAGCAAGACGCGCTGTGTAAACGGCCATTATGTCTGCAATGACTGTCATATGGCAGGGCTGGATTCCATCATTGCCCTCTGCATGGCCAGTTCCTCAAAGAATCCGATTGAGATTGTGCAGAATATGATGAGCCTGCCGTTCTGTCACATGCACGGGCCTGAGCATCATGTGATGGTCGGGGCGGCTCTTCTGACGGCCTATAAAAATGCAGGCGGAGAGATCGATCTTGAGAAAGCGCTCGTTGAGATGATGAACCGGGGGAAAAGCGTTCCCGGCGGAGCCTGCGGCTTCTGGGGAGCGTGCGGTGCAGGGATCAGCTCGGGAATGTTTGTGTCCATTATTTCCTCTTCCACTCCTTTATCCGTCGAACCCTTTGCCCTGGCACACAAGATGACGGCAAAATCTCTTTCTGCCATCGGGGAGATCGGCGGCCCCCGCTGCTGCAAGCGGGATTCTTATCTCTCTATTCTGTCCGCCATCGACTTTACGGCGGAACATTTCGGTGTTCAGATGGAGAAGCCCCGGGTGGTCTGCATCCATGCTGCACAGAACAATCAGTGCATCGGGAAACGCTGTCCCTTTAACGCGTCCGGACATCAGAGGTGACAGATGGAATTCAGGAAAATATTTGACACAATACCCGAGCAGTTTGATCAGTACCGGCCGCGCTACAGCGCGGATCTGTTCGAATGTCTGATTGCCGAAGCGGGCATCGGGCCGCAGACCACTGTGCTGGAGATCGGGCCCGGAACCGGACAGGCGACGGATCCGATCCTGAATACAGGGTGTGACTATCATGCGATCGAGCTCGGCGAACATCTTTATGCGAAAATGCTGGCAAAATATGGCGGGCGCCCGAACTTTCACATCGTAAACGATGATTTCATCACCCACGATTTCGAAGACGAAAAATACGATGTGATCTATTCCGCCGCGGCAATTCAATGGATTCCCGAGCGCGTGGCATTTCCCAAAACACTGGAACTGTTAAAGCCCGGCGGAATGCTGGCGATGATGTTTCTGATCGGGGATTACAGAACGCCGGACGAGGCGCTTTACCGCAAAATCCAGAAGGTTTACGACGAATATTATAAGCCGGTGACTCCGTACAAAGACATGAAAGAGCCCTTTGACTATCTTCATGCGGCTGACTACGGCTATGAAGGGCTTGAAAGACGCGATTTCCACGGAACACGCGTATTCACTGCCGACGAATATGTTTCTTACTGCGGCACACACAGCGATCATATTGTCATCCCGGAGCCCCTGAAGACACAATTTTTCGAAACTCTCAGAAAGACGGTACTGGAGAACGGGAACAGGGTCGAGTTCCGGGATACTTATGTATTGTACATGGCAAAGAAACCGATGAATGTAGATTCAGAGATTGGATGAGGAGATCCGGATTGTCGAAGTACGGGACGGGAATACAAACTACTACCGGGATGAGAACGACCGGCATTATGTGCCGAAGAGAAGCCTGGAAGAGATCCTGCTTTAATGAAGGACCGGAATGATTATTCAGTTTGACGACGACTTTTCCCCGGAGCGGATTGCCGACAGCGGACAGTGCTTCCGGTGGAAAAAGGATGAATCCGGGGCATATCGGATTATTCATAAAGGGTACTTTCTGAAGCTCCGTTCTCTGGGGAACGGATCTTTTGACTTTTTATGCACGGAAGAGGAGTACCGGAATATCTGGTACGATTATTTTGACTTCGGTGTGGATTACAGGGCTGTCAGGTCGCGCATTCATAAAGAAGAGGATCCGTTCCTCGCAGAGGCATGTGAGTATGGGAAAGGCATCCGTATTCTCCGGCAGGATCCGTGGGAGACGCTGATCAGTTTCATCATCTCCCAGAATAAAAACATTCCGGCGATTCAGAAGAGTATAGCGCTTCTCTGTGCAGCAGCCGGCCGGGAGTGTTATGATGAAGGAGAGCATTATTATCTTTTTCCCACGCCCGAAGAAATTCTTGCTCTGAGTGATGAGGAGCTTGCAGCCTGCAGGATCGGATATCGATGTCGATATGTAAAAGCGGCGGCTGCAGATGCGGCGGAAGGAAGACTGCATCTGAACAGTCTGAGGGATCAGACGGATGAGGAAGCCCTGCAGGCACTGATGAGCATCTGCGGCGTCGGCGCGAAGGTGGCAAGCTGTGTCTCGCTTTTCGGACTGCATCATATTGACGCATTCCCGATCGATGTATGGATCCGCCGGATTCTGGAAAACGAATATCCGGATGGTTATCCCAGGGAAAAATACAGCCCGTACAACGGTATTTACCAGCAGTATATGTTTTATTATTACCGATTCAGATGATGCACAGCATCAGAGAGAAGTGAACGGATGAAGATTCATAAAATAACAGTTGCTTTTCTGCTGGCGGTTCTGCTGATTGTGCTGACAGGCCGCACTGTGTATGCGGCAGATGCCGGGATCGGGATCGAATCCGGTCAGGATATGCCGGATTTCACCGTATCGCTGACGGACGGGTCGACCGCCACGCTCTCTGAAATCCTGGCGGAGAAGGATCTGGTCGTGCTGAATATTTTTGCCAGCTGGTGCGGCCCCTGTGAGAGAGAGTTTCCTGAAATGGAAGAAGTCTATCAGGAGAACAGGGACAGAATGGAGATCATCTCCGTCTCCGGAGATCCCAATGACACCATGGAGATCATCGCCGATTACAAGGCCAGCCACAACCTTACCTTCCCGATGGGGCTGGCAGGTGACGGACTGAGCTTTCTTAAGGTTACATCCTTTCCGACAACAATCCTCATTGATCGCGGCGGCAAGGTCGGGCTGATCAAAATAGGAGCATTTGTCAGCAAAGAGGATTTTGAAGAGAAGGTGGGGCACTTTCTCTCGTCAGAGTATGACGGAGCGCCTCTTGAATCAGAAAAAGCTGTAAACTTTACTCCGTATATTATCGTAGGGCTTCTGATCGGTACGCTGCTGCTGGTCATCGGCAGATGGGGAATCTTCCGCAAAGCCGGCAGGAAGAGCTGGCACAGCCTGATTCCGTTCCTGAGTTCCTATGGCGAATATGCCGCTGCCTGGAAGGGCTGGATCGGCCTGATTGCCAGCCTGTGCCTTCCGGTGGGCCTGATCTCCAATATGGCCGGACTTCCCGCGAGCATCTATCACTGCCTGCTGCTTCTCGGACTGCTGCTCAGTATTCCGGAGAGCCTGAAACTGGCAAAATGCTTCGGGAAGGGCAAAGTATTCGGCGTACTGATGATTATTCCGGGCTTTAAGGAAATCTGCAGGCTGATACTCGGCCTGGGCAAGGCCGAATACCGGCGGCCGGATCGCTGAAAAACCTGTCCCCTTGGCTCCTACGGAAAACAGATGAATACAGGGAGGGTTAGAAAATGGCAATCACAGTAAATCTGTACTATACGGGGAAATCCGGCAGCGCGCGGCAGTTTGCGCAGGAGATGGAAGAGTCCGGGACGGCTGCGGCCATCCGCGCCGAGGCAGGGAATCTTCGCTATGAATATTTCTTCCCGATGAATGATCCGGAAACAGTGCTGCTCATTGACAGCTGGCAGGATCAGGAGGCGATTGACGCTCATCACGCATCGCCGATGATGAAGACGCTCGCGGCGCTTCGGGAGAAGTATGACCTGCACATGAAAGCAGAGCGCTATGTCAGCGTGGAAGCGCCGGAATCAGAAAATCAGTTTCTCAGAAAGTAGAGTCTGTCCGGGCAGTCAGAGTTGCTTTCGCATCGCCTCCACACGCAGTGCCGTATAGAGCAGAGAAGCCTCCCGGAAGCGTCTGGGGTCGAGACCGCACCGCTCCCGGATCCGGTTCAGCCGGTATTGCAGTGTGTTGACGTGCAGGAATCCACGCTCAGCCGTCTGCTTGAGAGACATTTCACTGGCAAAATACAGATTCAGCAGTTCTCTGTCTGCCTGATCCAGTCCCTTCAGGCACTTTTTCAGATAAGCATCCGCCGCCGCTTCTGAGACATTTCCCAGAAGAATTTCCAGACGTATGGATTCATAAGAGGCAAAATTCGCATCTGCCTCCAGGCTTTGGATTGCCAGCCGTGCTGCCTGAAAGGAAAGATCCTGACGCGACAGGCGCCTTGAGGAGCCGATGCCAGCCCGGATATCTTCCGGCCACTCGGCGGTCAGCTTCTGCAGAGCCTGTTCCCAGCGGGTACTGTCCTGTTCCCGGACGATGATGATGTACTCATTCGGAAAGCGGTAGGCGGACAGACAGTTTCCGAGCCGCCGTGTCAGATCCTGTGCGGCCGCTTCAATTGCCGAGAGGGGATGTGCGTGCTTCTCCAGAAGCTGTATGACGATGGTCCGCCATTGATCCGCTCTGTCAGCTAATCCGTTTCGTTCCAACACTTCCGAAAGAAATGCCGGATCTACTGCTTCATGTTCAGTCAGCGCCCGGACCAGATAACCTGTCTGCGTCCGGGTATCATAATTTCTGGAATCAAGCTCATGTTCCCGGAGCAGCAGAAGTGTCAGCCGCTGGGCCAGATTGGCGTACTTCTGTATCTCGTCCGGCTTTCCCGTTATACCGATTACCGCCACCGTACTTCCGTGAAAACGGATCGGCATGTTGATGCCGTGGCGCACGCCGCGCTGCGGATCGTCGCTGTCAATAATGACAATTTCTCCGCTTGCGGCAGCCTCCCGGCCGCCGGCGTGGTATTCTCCCACCCGCTGTGAATCAGTACTCGCAGTGATACGTCCCTGAATGTCTATAAAATTGATGTCATGACTGCAGATGGTTTTCAGAGTATCAACGATTTGCTGCGCCAGTTGATTGCGAATATGAGCAGGCATGATCCGGGCCTCCTTAATCTGAAAACAGGATATGTCAGAAAAAACATAAAACGGGCTATATAAAGCACCATACTTGTTTTATATAACATATCTCATCCAGATGAAAAATGCTACATTTAATACAGTAAGAAGCATCAACTCAACATTCAGAAGGGGGTTAAATCATGAGATTTCTGTTTGCTTCGGATTCTTTTAAAGGGACACTCTCCAGTGAGCAGACGGTTCGGCTGTTGGCGAAGGCCGCTGAAGAGGTCTTTGGAGAAATCGAGTACAGCGGCGTTCCGGTGGCGGACGGCGGCGAAGGCACTACAGATGCGGTTGTGGCAGCGGAAAACGGTGAGTGGATCACTGCCGAAGTCTGCGGACCGATGATGGAGAAGATTACTGCCCGCTACGGCAGGCTGGATGAGCGTCGGGCGGTCCTTGAGATGGCCGCAGCTTCCGGACTTCCGCTGGTTCCGATTGAAAAGCGCAACCCGCTGTATGCCACCAGCTACGGCACAGGTGAGCTGATCCGACATGCGCTGGATCAGGGCTTCACGGACATTTCCATCGCGATCGGCGGCAGTGCCACCAATGACGGCGGTATGGGCTGTGCCCGGGCGCTGGGCGTCCGCTTCCTGGACAGTGAAGGCCGTGAACTGGAAGGCCGTGGCGAGGATCTGGAGAAAGTCAGCGCGATCGATGTCTCGAACCTGGACCATCGCATTTCGCTCAGCAAAATTACGGTCATGTGTGATGTGACCAATCCGCTGTGCGGTCCGGCCGGTGCGACGTGGACCTTCGGAGCTCAGAAGGGTGCAACGCCGGAGATTCAGGAGCGATTGGAAGCCGGTATGGTGAACTACCGCGATGTGATCCGCAGACAGTTCGGGATCGATCCGGATGCAATCCAAGGTGCGGGCGCGGCCGGCGGTCTGGGCACGGCGCTGATGGTCTTCCTGGGCGGCGAGATGAAGTCAGGCATCGACACAGTGCTGGATCTGATTGATTTTGACAAGCGCCTGGAGGGCACAGACCTGGTGGTGACCGGTGAAGGCCGCACGGATTGGCAGAGCTGCTTCGGCAAAGTGATGCAGGGAGTCGGGGAGCGCGCTGAGAGAAAGGGAGTTATTGCAGTAGGCCTTTCCGGTTCGCTCGGCCGGGACGCCGCACAGATTTTTAATCACGGCATTGCATCCCTGATGACTACGGTGGACGCTCCTATGCCGCTGGAAGAAGCGCTTGGCCGCGCAGAAGAGCTTTACTATCTGGGGGCAGTGCGCATGTTCCGCTTTATCAAGGCAGGAATGGATCTGAAGAAATAAGAGGGGGTTCAATCTGAAATGTACAGCTTTACAACTTTAGGGGCGATTGCAGGCCTTGTAATTGCCATCATACTGATCATTCGCAAGGTACATCCCGCCTACAGTCTGATACTCGGAGCACTGGTTGGCGGCATCATCGGCGGGGGCGGATTGACAACAACGGTTGACACCATGGTCAGCGGATCACAGAGCATGATGTCCTCGGTCCTGCGCATCATGACATCCGGTATTCTTGCCGGAGCACTGATCCGGACCGGTTCCGCGCAGAAAATTGCGGAGACCATCGTGGATAAAATGGGTGAGAGACTGGCGCTGGCTGCGATCGCAATCGCGACGATGATTATCTGCGCCGTGGGTGTGTTCGTTGATATCTCTGTTATTACGGTGGCGCCGATTGCCCTGGCGATCGGCAAACGCGCCAGACTGAACAAGCAGAGCCTCTTGCTGGCCATGATCGGTGGCGGCAAGGCGGGCAATATTATTTCGCCCAACCCCAACACCATTGCGACTTCTGAGGCTTTCGGCGTGGATCTGACTTCCCTGATGTTCAAGAATATCGTCCCTTCGCTTTGCGCCCTGGCGATGGCAATTCTGCTGGCTTCCTTTCTGTCCGGAAAGAAAAACGGACTTGAGGTTGTGCAGAGTGATATTGAGACCAGCTCTGCTTCTCTTCCTGGTTTCCTGCAGGCTGTGATCGGCCCTCTGGCAGTTATTATTCTGCTGGCACTGCGTCCCATTGCGGGAATTTCCATTGATCCGCTGATTGCGCTGCCGGTCGGAGGCCTTGCGTGCATGCTGGCCACAGGAAGAATCAGAGATGTTGTTTCCATCACAGAGTTCGGACTGTCCAAAGTTGTGGGCGTTTCCGTTCTGCTCATCGGTACGGGCACCATTGCCGGTATCATTAAGGCTTCCGCACTTCAGTATGATGTGATTGCACTGCTTGAGAAAATGAATATGCCTGCCTTTGTGCTGGCACCGCTGGCCGGCATCCTGATGGCCGGAGCGACAGCTTCCACCACGGCCGGTGCGACCATTGCCGCTCAGACTTTTGCGCCGACACTGATTACACAGGGTGTTCCCGCTCTGGCAGCAGGCGCCATGATACACGCCGGTGCGACGGTTGTGGACTCCCTTCCGCATGGATCTTTCTTCCATGCGACCGGCGGCAGTGTCAACATGAGCATCAGCGACAGAATGAAGCTGATTCCCTTCGAGGCATGTGTCGGTCTGACAGCCACGCTGCTGAGCGTTATCATGTTTCTGATTTTCGGGTAAGAGTAAACGGAATAAAAGACAGAAAGGCTGTGGACTTTCTCCGCAGCCTTTTTTTGCGGACAAATCGGTTTTTTTTACCGGGTGTCGGATGTAAAATAAAAACCAGTCAATCAGAAAGCAGAGGATGTTAAAAAAATGATTGCAGGTATGACCTATTATGAAATTTGCTGGAATTTCCTGATGTATTCCTTCTTTGGCTGGTGTCTGGAGGTAGTTTATCAGGCCGTCAAGCGGGGCAAAATCATCAACAGGGGCTTTCTGTGCGGCCCGGTCTGTCCGGTCTACGGATTCGGTGTGCTGGCAGTGTTTTCCCTGACCAAATCGGATATTCTGGCAAAAGTGGGCCTGCCGGCGAGTGTATTGCAGGAGAGCAATGATTTTAAGAGCATTCTGGTGGTCTTTGCCGCGGGTGTTTTTCTGGCGACAGCCGTGGAGCTGATCGCCGGGTGGCTGCTGGACGTGCTGTTCCATGCAAGATGGTGGGACTACAGCAATGAACCTTTCAATCTCAATGGTTATATTTGCCTCCGGTTCAGCCTGATCTGGGGCGCTGTGATCCTGCTGGTTGTGCGTGTGCTGCAGCCAGCCCTCGAACACGCACCGAAAAGCAGAATTCCGGAACACTACGGATGGTATATACTTGCAGTTCTCTATGCCATCCTTCTGGTGGATCTGATCGTGACCGTCAGCATTGTCGCAGGACTGAACAAAAAGCTTACAGAGCTGGACAAGCTGCAGCAGGAGCTGAAGAAGCCCAGCGATGCGCTCAGCAATAAGCTTGGCGGCGAGACAATCAAGGTCACACAGGAAGTGGAAAAGGCAAAAGAAAAGTCGGAGGAAGCACAGCAGGAACGGCAGAACCGCATCGAGGCCAAGAAGAAAGAGATTGCACAGACCGGTTCTGTCTTCGGCACCAGACGTCTGCTGAAGGCTTTCCCGGAGATGAAGCACCGCGATTATCAGGAGCATATTGATTCAATCAGGGAAGGAGAAAATCTATGAAGCTGGGCGTTTTTTCAGTGAGTATGCCGGAATACGATCTGCAGGAAACAGTGGATATTCTGAAGAAAATCGGCTACGACGGCGTGGAGTGGAGAGTACAGACCATCCCGGAGAAGAAGCCGGAGAACGTTGTGTATGAGACCCGGTACTGGAGCTGGAACCGGAGCACCGTCGACATTGCGACGATCGAAGAGACAGCCGGATCCATCCGGAAAATGTGCGACGACGCGGGTCTTGAGATTTTCGGATTCACGACCTATCTGCGGCCGGATCAGACCGAAGCGCTGAAACCCGTACTTCGGGCAGCACAGAGTGCTGGCGTCAGGCGCGTCCGCGTGTTCACACCTTCCTTTACCTACGCGGAGGATCAGGAATCTTATCCGGAGCTGGTAAAGAAGACCCGGAAAAACATCGGGACGATTGAGCAGCTCGCGAAAGAACACGGCGTCAAGGTAGTCTTTGAGATTCACCACGACAACATCTTTTCCTCCGCCAGCGCAGCCATCCGGCTGCTGGAGGGTTTTGACCCGCAGTATATCGGCATTATTGTCGATCCCGGCAACATGGTCTATGAGGGCTTTGAGAATTATCGGAAGGTCTTCCAGATTCTCGGCAGTTACGTGGATCATGTCCACATCAAGAACGCGAAGATGGCTCCCGGAGAGCGGGATGAGCTGGGCGCTGTGAAGTGGGAGCGCATCTGGGCGCCGCTGAAGGAAGGAACCGCCGATCTGAAGCAGTTCATGCATGAGCTGAAGCAGACCGGCTACGACGGCACCATCTCCGTCGAGGACTTCAATAACGAAATGCCCACGCTCGAAAAGCTGCAGTACTGCTACGATTATATCCACGAGCTCTGGGAGAAGGCCTGAGCAATCAGCAGCTGCCCGGAGGAGGCAGACTGCAGGAACAATTCAGATTCTGCTTATATATTCATCCGAGAAATCCCGCCGATACTCCGACGGGGTTTTTCCTGTCTCCCGGCGGAAAATATCCGCGAAATGACTCTGTGAGGAAAAAGCAAGGTAACGTGCAATCTCCGATACCTTCAGATCACTGAAGCGAAGCATGTTGCGCGCCCGGAGAATACGTTCGTTGAGAATGTGCTTTTTCAGCGTGATCCCCTCAGCCTTATGAAAAGTTCTGGATAAATGCTCGGGGCTCACACCGAGACTTGCGGCGATATCCTGCACACGGATTTCCTCGTGCAGGTGTTTATAAATGTATTCTTTCGCCTGTCGCACGAGCGGGTGAAATTCTCTCTCCCGGTATTCTGCCATCAGATCACTGATTTTCAGAAGGCCGGCATAGGCGTTCTTGAGCAGATCTTCGTGATTTGTTGTTTCTTCGCACATCATGATGCAGACGTCTGCGGCGGTCAGCGCCAGTTCATTATCGACAATGCGTTCCTTCGCGGCCATATTGCTCATGGTTGCAATCAGACTGATCACCAGATTTTTGCTGGAGCGGAGGGTCTCGCGGGAGAGGCGTCCGGGCTTGTATCTTTCACTGACAGAATTCAACGCGTCAATCAGAGCTTCGGAATCATTTTTTTTCAGGCACTCGTATACCCAGCTGCCCCATTCCACTGTGTTGTGAATGTAACCGGATTCCTGCCGCTCGAAAACCGTCGCTGAATAACGTTTCTCAAACTGCCGCACATATTTCTTCAGATAATCGCCGGAAAGGATAATTTTAGATTCAGCCATGGAATATGCCCTCCTCTTTCTGGCCGGAGCTGTCAGGAGTCTCTTTTCTGTTCCTCAAAATTATATCAGAAAACTGTTCATATAATCAAAATTCTGATATGAAAGGCCTGCGCCGTCCACTTACAATCCCCATAGAACAACACAATGCACATCATTCTGAGGAGGGCATTTTAATGGCGGCAAAACTTACAGACCTTGCATCAATTGAGAGTATTCTCTCTGAAATGTCATTGGAGGAAAAGGCTGAACTTGTCATCGGCGGCTCGCCCATGAGCTCAGCGGCCATGGCAAAATATGGCATCCCGTCGCTGTTTATGATTGACTGCTGCAACGGTGTCAATACATTTCAGTACGCTGTCGACAAAATCTATCAGGAGACAGCAAAACAGCTGGAGGAAATCGGACAGCCGGTTGACAGAGAAAAGCTGAGCACGATGGGCGGCCTCTTTGTGGCAGTCGGCGCGCTGCAGAAAAAGGCCGTGGAAGCAAAAGCCGCCGGACAGGAGGAATCTCCGTTAAAACCGATTATCAGCTATCCCACCGGCATTTCACAGGCATCGACCTGGGACCCGGAGATCGCAGGCTCCTGCGCACGGGAGGTCGCGAAGGAGTTTGTCAAATTCGGCGTCGATCTGATCCTTTCGCCGAATGTCAATATACACAGGGATCCCTGCTGCGGCAGACTGACGGAGAGCTATTCCGAGGATCCGTATCTGGTCAGCCGCATCGCGGAGTCTGTTGTGAAAAATCTGAATGCGGAAGGTGTTATTGCGGAGCCGAAGCATTTTGCCGCGAATTCCCAGGAACAGGACAGACTGGAAATTGATGAGAAGATTCCGGAGCGCGCTCTGCGGGAGATTTATTTACCGGCTTTTAAAGCATGCGTGGATGCAGGCGCAATGGCGATTATGAGTGCCTATAACAAAATCAACGGCGAGTCCTGCGCCATGAACCGCTGGCTGCTGACCGATATTCTGAAAAAAGAATGGGGCTTTGACGGCTGCGTTATTTCCGACTGGGGAGCATCCTATGAGCAGGTTCCGTCTGTCTATGCGGGTACGGATCTCACGATGCCCGGTCCGCGCGGCATTCAATGCATTATTGATGCCGTGAAGGACGGCACACTGTCATTGGAGCAGCTGGAGGACTCCTGCCGCCGAATTCTGCGTGTCATTGTAAAGAGCGCAAAACTCACGGAAAGGCCGCAGACATTCAGTTTGGAAGAAGCTTCGCAGGTTGTGGAAAATGCCGCACGGGAAGGGTTGATTCTCCTGAAGAACGACGGCGTCCTGCCCGCTGATCCCGCAGTGACAAAGCTTGTGTTTTACGGAAAACGTGCCAAAACCTTTACCGCATATTCCGAGGGGAGCGGAAAGGTTCCGTCCATGTTTGTCACACACCCTTATGACAGGGCGGCTGAGCTTCTGGGAGCGGAAAATGTTTCCTTTGAGGAGTCTGTGGAAGGTGCTTCTCTGTTTGTCGCCGTTGTCGGCGCTGACGGACAGGAAGGCGCAGACCGTCCGAATATGGATATGGATGCAGATGACCGGGCCGCACTGGAGAAGGCCATTACTGACTGTAGGGCAGCAGGCGGGAAGCTGGTACTGATCACCAATTCCTCCGGACCGGTCACAATTACGCAGTACGAGGCGGACTGCAATGCAATTCTGTGCCCGTTCTTCGCGGGACAGGCCGGCGGCAAGGTGGTCGTCGACGCAATTTTCGGACTCTGTAATCCTTCCGGAAAGCTGCCGGATACCTGGCCGATGGATTATAAGGATACGCCTGCCTTCAAGAATTACGGCGGAGAGAACAAAGAAGTCTGGTACGGAGAGGGTATTTACGTCGGCTATCGCTGGTATGAAGCAAGAGGAATCAAACCGCTCTACCCGTTCGGACATGGCCTGAGTTATACACATTTTGCCTATTCGGACCTTGAGGTGAAGGATACGGATGTGGATCAGGAATCCATTGAAATTTCCGCAAAGGTACGCAACGACGGAGAGTGCTTCGGAGCAGAAGTGGTACAGCTGTATATTGCGAGCCCGAAGACAGATTTTGACAAGCCTGAGAAAGAACTGAAAGGCTTTAAGAAGATCCGGCTTGCTCCGGGCGAGACGGCAGAGGTGACTTTCACGGTTTCGAAGCAGGATCTGGCACATTACAGCACGGCGCTTTCCGACTGGATCACGGAACCGGGAACATATGGAATCTGTGTCGGCAGCTCGTCCGCAGATATCCGACTTCAGAAGGAAATCCGGGTCAGCTGCAGAGATCCTTTCGGATGGACGGTTATCAGCGGAATCGGAAAGCTTGTTTCAAATCCGAAGGCGGTTGAGATCATGAATACGGCGATTCAGGCAGACATCATGCTTGTCGCAGCTGTTCCGATTCAGTACGCGCCGGACCGGACACTTAAACAGATCTGGGACGGAACAATGATCAGAACCCTGTTCGAATCTCAGGGCCGGACAGCGGAAGATATGAAAGACGCGTGGGCATATATTGTAAAGGAATTCAAGGAACTGTAAGAGGCCGGAAATCAAAAGGAGGAAAAGTAAAATGGCGAAGAAAAAGAAAGAACGTCCCTACGGGACAACATCTGCCGGCGAGCGGCTGGTGTATGCGCTCGGCGACCTGGGGTCAAATTTTGTATGGACATTTGTGTCCTCTTTCCTGACACTTTATTACACAGACAGTGTTCTGCTGTCTGCAGGTCTGATCGGGACGATCATGCTGATCTGCCGTATCTTCGACGGCGTCAGCGATATCGGTGCCGGCCTGCTGATCGAGAAGACACACAGTAAGAAGGGAAAGGCACGGCCATGGTTCGGTGCCACGATTATTCCGCTGGTACTGATTCAGCTGCTGGTATACAATGTACCGTCTTCTCTTGGAAACGGCGCAAAACTTGCCTGGGTTGTGATTACCTATTTCCTGCTGACAGTCGTGGTTTATACGCTGAACAATGTCAGCTATCACGCCATGCTCCCGAGAATCAGTCTGACCGGTGAAGACAGAAATAAAGTCAGCTCTCTGCGCGGAATTTTCTCCTTTATCGCCGGCCTGCTGCTTGCAATTCTGACGCCGCGCCTGCTCGCATCGGGCGGCGGAGAGAAGGTTCAGAGTGCCTGGACAAAAGTAGTTGTGATCTACTGCGTGCTCGCATTCATTTTTGAAGGAATCTGCTTCCTGGGCACCAGAGAAAAAATCGCATCAGATGAAGAAACGGATGAGAATAAGAAGGAAGATTCGCACGATCTGAAGAAGGGTGTACAGGAGCTTCTGAGAACAAAATACTTCTATATCACAGTGCTGGTGTTTATTTTCTGCTTCATTATTAACGGTATTTTCCTTTCCGCGGCAGTCTATTTCACCAGAGATGTATTCGGCAATGCAGATATGTATTCTCTGATCGCGATTGTGTCGATCCTTTCTGCAGTTGTCGTCATGGCTTTCGCCCCGAAGCTTTTCGCGAAAATGGGTAAGCGCAGGGTCCTTCTGATTGCAGCTGTAATCGGCATAGTCGGAGGACTGCTGGGTTATGTCGGCGCAAAGCAATACAATGCCGGACTGGTCTTCCTGTCAACTGCCCTGCATGGAATTTCTCTGGCCCCTTATGTTGCCGGCATTTTCACTTTCGCATCAGATATTATCGATTATCTTGAAACCAGGACCGGAGAACGCTATGAAGGACTTGTGACCTCCGTCAGCTCCATCGGCTCCAAAATCGGAGTGGGCCTGGGCTCCGCCATTCTCGGGTGGGGACTTGCCGCCGGTCAGTATAACGGAGCGCTTGCCGAGCAGGCCGCATCAGCGAAAAATGCAGAGACCTTCCTGCTCTTTATGGTGCCGACGATCGCCAGCGCAGTCTGCTTCCTCTGCATGTGGTTCTGGGATATCGATCAGTACATCAGAAAGTCGTAAGAAACTCCTTTACCGCACTCGTCATCATATCCAGGTGGTAGTCATAGCAATGAGTATCTCCCGGGATGATGACGAGCCTGCAATTTGCGTAAAGTCCGGCCGCTCTCTGTGCATACTCGAGCGGAACCGCCTCATCTTTATCGCCCTGGACAATCAGAACAGGCCCGTTATATCTTGCAATCTCATCTTCCGGGTGCAGCGTCTGTGCCACCCGGATATAATTTCCGCCCAGGACCAGTTCTTCCGAGACCAGTTCGTCCGGAATATGCAGCGGGTCAAAGGGTGTTCCGAGCAGCGTCCCTGCGCGTGCGCCGTCCGGGATCATCCAGGCCGGCGCCAGCGGGATGACTGCCTTGAAATCATCCGGCCGCATCCCGGCGATCATCATGACCAGCAGGCCTCCCTGGGAATGACCGCACAGATACAGATCTGTCACCCAGTCCAGCGTCTTTACATAGTCCACTACATCCAGCGCGTTGCCGATCCACTTGTACAGCGTGTGATCCTTGAATGCGCCTTCACTTCCGCCGTGACCGTACATCTCCACGCGCAGCACCGCATAGCCGATCTCATTCATTACCTGCTGCGCCGCGATGATATGCTCCTCTTCCATGTGCCCGGTGAATCCGTGAATCAGAAGAACCAGCGGACCTTTCGAAAAACCCTCCGGCGTGTCCAGCTTGGCGTGCAGCCGGATTCCGTCGCTGGGAATGTAGAATTCTTTCATCGTTTTCTCCTTTCGAATGAGACGGTGCTCTGTCCCCTCGTTTCACTTTAGCATACGGGGAAGGCGGGTCCAACAGGGATTTGGACAAAAACGGGAAAGTGCGGTTTGTATTTCCAGAATTACATACTAAAATATGCTGTTGTGAGTAAACGTACCGACCATCGCCAAAAGCGGATCGATGGTCGGTTTTCTATTTGTTGGAAGGAAGGCATATTTATGGAGCAGTCGCTGAAGAAGAGCGGAGAAAAGCAGGGGAGTCCGATGATCCGGGTGGCTTCGTTTATCGTGGATAAGCGGATGCTGTTTTTCCTGCTGTATATTCTGATTACGGTGTTCTCGCTGTTTTCATCGGGCTGGGTCGGGGTCGAGAATGATCTGTCGGAGTATCTGTCGGAAACGACGGAGACGCGGCAGGGCCTGGATCTGATGGATCAGGAATTCATCACCTACGGCAGCGCGAAAATCATGGCGGCCAACGTGACCTGGGAGCAGGCGCAGGACCTGTGCGAAAAAATCCGGGAGTCGGACGGCGTTCTGGATGTGACGTTTACAGAGGAGGATGCTGCGCAGGAGGAGTTCGTCAAGCATTACAACGACGGCGCCGCGTTGTATGACGTGACGTTCCGCTATCCGCAGGAGGATGAGCGGGCGCTGCAGGCGCTGGAGAATGTAGAAAACGAACTCTCCGGCTATGACCTCTATGTCTCGACCAGTCTCGGAGACCAGCAGGCGGATGCAATTGAGCAGGAAATGAAGATGATCATTGCACTGGTGGCGGTGGTGGTCTTCGCTGTGCTGCTGTTTACCAGCGAATCCTACGGCGAGATCCCGGTGCTGATCCTGACCTTTGTCATGTCGATGGTGATGAACAGCGGAACGAACTTCCTGTTCGGAACCATATCCTTCGTGTCGAATTCCGTCTCCTCGATTCTGCAGTTGGCGCTGTCTGTCGATTACGCCATCATCTTCTGCAACCGGTTCAAGGAGGAGCGGGCAGGCGGGCTGTCGGTCCGTGATGCAGCGATTGTCTCGCTTTCCAAATCCATTCCGGAGATTCTCTCCAGCTCTCTGACGACGATTTCCGGTCTGTTTGCACTGATCTTCATGCAGTATAAGATCGGCGCCGACATGGGAATTGTGCTGATCAAGGCCATCCTGCTCTCGCTTCTGTCCGTGTTCACGCTGATGCCGGGCCTGCTGGTGCTGTTCTCGGGCATGATGGAGCGGACAAGGCACAAAAGCTTTGTCCCGAAGATCAGCTGGTGCGGCCATTTTTCCTGGGCGACGAGAAAGTGGATCCCGCCGCTGTTTCTTCTGCTGTTCCTGGCGGGCTTCTATTATTCCCAGCAGTGTCCGTATGTCTATGGTTATTCGACCATTGAGGCGCCGATGAAGAACCAGACACAGATCGCCGATGAGATGATCACGCAGACCTTCGGAGATGACAACTTTGTCGCGCTGGTGGTGCCGGAGCACCGCTATGAGAGCGAGGCAAGATTGATCCGGGATCTGGAAAAATGCCCGGAAGTCAGATTTTGCCAGGGCCTGGCCAACACGGAGGCGCTGGGCGGCTATACATTGACGCAGTCGCTCACTCCGCGGGAATTCGCGGAGCTGGCGGGCATTGATTATGAGATCGGCGAAGTACTCTACAGCGCCTATGCCGCGCAGCAGGGCGACTACGGCCGGATTATCGGAGGCATTTCCGTCTATCGTGTGCCGCTGATGGACATGTTCCAGTTCCTCTATGAGAAAGTGGAAGAGGGGTATGTGAATCTTGATGAGGAAACCCTTGAGATGCTCTCCTCGGCGGACGAACAGATCGACCGCGGGCGCAAACAGCTCGAGGGAGAAAACTACGACCGGATTCTGGTTTACCTGAACCTGCCGCAGGAGAGCGAAGAGACCTTCGCTTTTCTGGATAAGATTCATGACTTAGCGGATAAATATTACGAGGGACAGGATGTCTATGTAGTCGGCGAATCCGGAAGCCAGCGGGATCTGAAGGCCAGCTTTGAGCGGGACAACATTGTCGTCAGCGTGGTATCGGCGCTGTTCGTGCTGATCATTCTGCTGTTCACCTTCAAGTCGGCGGGCATGCCGGTGCTGCTGATCGCAGTGATTGAAGGGGCGATTTTCCTGAATTTCTCCTTCCCGGCGATCCGGCATCAGAACCTGTTTTTCATGGGCTATCTGATCGTCAGTTCCATCCAGATGGGCGCGAACATTGACTACGCCATTGTCATTTCAAGCCGATATCTGGAGCTGAGGCACGAGCACCGCGACGCCGCCGGGCACAGAGTTCCGGCAGCGGATCGGCGGGAAGCCATCACAGAGGCGCTGAATTTTGCCTTCCCGACCATCATTACATCCGGCTCTATGATGACGCTGGCGGGTGTCTTCATCGGGCAGATGACCTCTGACCCCTGCATCGCCGGCATCGGACAGTGCCTCGGCCGCGGCACCATGATTTCGATTCTGCTGGTCATGTTCGTCCTGCCGCAGATTCTGCTGATCGGCGACCGGATCATTGAGAAGACAGCTTTTGACGTGGAAATGCCGGTGCGGATGCGCGAGGAGAGCGGCACGGTGGTGGTCAACGGAACGATCCGGGGAACGGTGAACGGAACGGTGATCGGCGTGATGAATGCGATCGTGCGCGGAGATGTGAATGCAGTGATTGTCTCAGGAAGCATGGAGAAGGCTTCCGGCGACAACATCCCGGAAATCGACGTGAAAGAAGGTGCAGTATGAGCAGACAGGGCAAAATATGGCGCGCCGCGGCGCTGTGTCTGGCGCTGCTGATGGCGGTAATGCCGTCGATGGCGGTTCAGGCGGCGGGCTCTGCTGAAGAGCAGACGGCACAGGAACAGGATTCAGATGTGCAGGAGCAGGCACTGGAGGTGATCCATATCCGGACGGTAAGCGATTATGTTTCGGTGGCAGAGCAGTGCCACTACGACGCGTGGTCAGCGGATAAGAAAATCGTGCTGGAGGCGGATCTGGTTCTGACAGCACAGACATCCGTCCCGATTGCCGTTCTGGCCGGAGAATTTGACGGGCAGGGCCACGAGATTGACGGCTTTGTGCCGAAGGGAAGCTATGACCGGACGGGCTTGTTCGGGGAGATCACGCCGGCAGGATATGTGCATGATCTGACCGTGGGGGGCATGGTCGTGCCAGATGGAATTCAGCAGAGTCTGGGCGGGATTGCAGGGATCAACGCCGGCCGGATCGAGCAGTGCAGCTTTCACGGCACCATCAGTGCAGATGCCCGGACCGGCGGCATCGCAGCAGAAAACCGTTCCACCGGCATCATAACGGACTGCACTGTGTCCGGTACCATCCGGGGCAATTCCTACACGGGCGGCCTGTGCGGCTATAATGAAGGACTCATTGAAAATGCCGTCAATGAGGCAGATGTGAACACGGTATATGTGGAGTCGGCCATCTCGCAGGATGAGCTCTCACATACGCTGGAAAACATCATGCGGACCGGCCGGGTGAATGAGACGGAGAATCTCACAGCGCGCACGGACACCGGCGGCATCGCGGGCTTCAACGCAGGATATGTGAGAAATTGCCGCAACGAAGGGCAGATCGGCTGTGAACATACCGGTTACAATGTCGGCGGCATTGCAGGACGCTCCTCCGGATATCTTGCGGACTGCATCAATCACGGAACGATCAGCGGCCGCAAGGACATCGGCGGGATTGCCGGTCAGCTGCAGCCGTATCTGCAGATGGAATTCACACAGGATGAGCTGGACCGGCTGGATGCGGAGCTGGACAGCTTAAACGGGATGATCAACAGCGCACTGAGCAGTGCTTCGTCTTACTCCAATGCACTGAATACGCAGCTGCAGGGACTCTCCGATCTGACGTCGCAGACGCGGGATCAGGTACAGACACTGGCCGGGACGGCGGCGGATGACACGGATGCAGCACTGGGCACAGCAGAGGCGGATCTTCAGATTCTGCAGGAGGGACTGCGCCAGATCAGCGGCGCGTCCGCGGACCTGGGCGGCCAGGTCAGAGGCTTTCAGGGCGCCGCGGCAGATTTTGCCGGACAGATCGAAGGCCTGCTGCAGGAGACGCTGCTGACAGAGGAGGAGAAGCAGCAGGTCCGGGAACAGGTTCCTGCACTCCGGGAGGGCGCTGAGCAGGCCGCGGCAGGCGCCTCAGCACTGGAAGAGGCCTTTGCGGCTGGAGATGCTCTGCCGGATCCGGAAAGCGTGCGAGGTGCACTTACTCAGATCAGCGGCGGCGTCTCAGCATCGGGACAGGCAGCGGCCGGAATGCTGCAGGTTCTGGAGCAGCATGCGTCGGCACACGAAGGAGAGGTGCCGTCCGTTGACACATCACAGTTGTACAGCAGCCTGAAGAGTCTGTCCGGTTCTGCCGCTGATCTGCTTGGAAAAGTGCAAAGTGCAGGAGAGCTGCTTGGCACAGCTAAGCTGCCGGTCACGGGAGTCAGCAGCGAGATCCGCAGCTCTTCGGATAAGCTGTATGCATCTCTGCAGGCACTGCAGAGCGAGATGAGCGCGATTGAGGGCGGCCTGCATGAAGAGTCGCAGGACGCAATCAGTCAGGTCCGGGCGATCAGCGGGCAGGTGGACAGCGTGCTGCGGACGGTGGAAAGTGCAGCCAACGGCCAGTCACAGCAGCCGCAGATCGGGCAGAATGCGGAGGACGCGGCAGATCAGGAAACGGTACTGGGGCAGCAGATTCCTTATCTTTCCGATGAGCAGCTGGATGCGGCGGAGCTGGGCTGTGTGCGGCGATGCAGCGGGAATGGAACAGTGAATGCGGATCTGTGCGGCGGAGGCATCGCCGGAACGATGAATACGGAGTATGATCTGGATCCGGAGAAGGATATTGTCAGCAGCGGCAGCCTGTCGGTTCATTACAGCTTCCTGTCTACCTGTGCGATGGATGCTTGCAGCTATGAGGGCACGCTGAACGTGAAGGGAAATTATGCCGGCGGCGCTGTCGGACGGATGGAAATGGGCGTGATCCGGGATGCCCGGATAAGCGGCGATGTGCTGTGCGGAGAGGATTATGCCGGCGGCATTGCGGGATACTCTGCCGCGCAGATCCGGGGCGCGGCCTGCCGGTCGCGGGTACAGGGCAAGCGCTATGTCGGCGGCATCGCGGGATATGGAAACAGTATTCATGACTGTACCTGCATGGCGGAATGCGCAGGAACGCAGTATGTCGGAGCCATCGCAGGGGACGTGCGGGAAAAAAGCGCGGCGGCAGTGTCCGGAAATCTTTATTACAGTGAGGATCGTACGCTGCATGGAATCGGCGGGATCAGCCTTGCGGGAATTGCTGAACCCGCTGAGTATGAAGCCCTTTCACAGGCCCGTGAAGATGATTTTTACGAAGAGCCGGAGCTGGTTTTTATCACAGACGACGGGGAGGTTCTTAAGAGAATCCGCTGCGCGTACGGTGCCTCTCTGACGGCCGATGAGCTGCCGGCCGTACCGGAGAAGGTAGGCTTTGAGGGAACCTGGAGCCGCACGGATTTTAGCCGCATTACAGCAAACGACACTGTCACGGCACAGTACAGCCGGATCGTGACTTTGATCGCCGGCCTGCCTGTGCGGGAAAGCGGCCAGCCGGTTTTCCTGGCGGAAGGCTTCTTCAGGGACGGCGACGTGCTGCAGGTGAAAAAGCTCTCAGGCGAAGATGGAAAGGAAAGCTATGAAGTGACGCTGCCGGAGAACGGCAGAACGAATGAACTCCGGTTCCTGCCCGAAGACAGCAAAACCGTCCGCATCCTGCTGGAAGCGGACGGCGTAAGTCAGCAGATCGAGCCGGAGCAGAGCGGCGCCTATGTCCGCTTCGCTGTGCCGGAGGCAGAGACAGTTACTGTCACGATCACGCCGGAAAGAAACCTGATCACTTTCCTGAAATCTCTGCTGCCGTAAAATGGGACGAGGGGACAGAGCACCGTCTCATTTTCCGAATGCGCTCTGATTGTTGTTCGGGCTGCTGCGCTTTCCGATCTGTGCGCGGCGGTGTTCGAGAGCAGCGAGAGAGATCTCGATGTCTTCCGCCGCTTCATCGGCGTTAAAGCAGCCGACGGTGACCATGTCGCAGTCGCGGATGGTCGCGAAAGAGAAGTTGAGTCCGACAAAAGGCGTGCACCTGCCTGCAGCCATGGGCTTGATGGTCATGACAGGCTTTTTCGCATTGTGGATGATCTGATTGACGGTTTCAACCTCCACCTGCATCAGGAAGCCCATACAGTTATAAATCTGGATATAAGTCTGGACGTCATAGCCGTTCTGATCGCTGTACACAACCAGCTCAGGCATGTGGGCGGACAGACCGGGCACCATGCCGGCGTCGCGGATCATTGCAGTGTAATCATCCAGCCGGTCTATAGTCTGCCTGTTTTTGCTGACCAGCTGCTCCGCGCTGGAATGATGGATCAGACAGATCTCGGCGCCCAGTTCACGGCCTTGCCGGATGACCTGCTCTGCCTCCTTCCGGGCGGCGGGGTTATCATCGACGTTGATGATCGGCGTGTCAATCATAATGATCTTCTTTCCGGTCTTTTCCTGCGCCTCCCGGACAGCCCGGACGATGACAGGATGGGAAAGAAAAGGGGCCATCATTGTGTCGACACCGTATTCGAGAAAGGTCTCGAGCATGGCGACAATCGAATCCGGCTGACTGTGCCGTCTGACAATCATTCTGTCGGCTGCGGGACTTGTGTGGCTGAAGCCGGCCATCCAGTTTGATCCGATGATCATGCGCGAAAGGGAAATGTTTTCGACCTGTGTGCGCGGGAACTGTACAGACATAACGTATCCTCCTTTTCTTCAGGCTTTCTGACGGTATATACGGTAAAAAACTTTATGTACAGTATAAATCATTTTATGCCGCGGCGACAGTATCGGCGAACGATTGTTCGATTCATCTGCTTATGATATACTTTTCTCTGTATATTCGGTGTACACCGGAAGGAAGGTAAGAGATGCAGCTGGAAGAGCTGACTGCCTATGCCAGAGAAAAATATCAGATCGAAGAGCAGCATAAGTGGAGCGATTTTCCGGGCTTCTCGGTCCTCTGTCATCCGAAGACGGGAAAGTGGATCGCGCTGCTGATGCGGCAGTGGGACACGGACACCGGCGAGGAGATTCAGCGCTGCGACATCAAGTGCGGCCTGGACAGTCTCGCAAGCTTCCGGCGTCCCTATCTGGCTCCGCCGATCCGCATGCATTCGGATCAATGGATCAGTATTACCTTCGGCCGGGACACGGAGGAGGAGATTGTCTTCCGGCTCCTGGACAAGGCAGTGTCTTGCGGAAATCCCAGCGGCTATACACTGGTGCTGGAGTCACCGGGCAGCTCGTCTGCAGAAAAGGCCGGACAAAATTCCGCAGCCGGCCCGGGAGCAGAATCCGGGCTTGGACGGAAGATTTATCAGGATACACCGCTGCCGGCAGCAGGCAGGCCCGGCTTTCCGCAGCGGGAAGTCCTTCCCGAAAAGCTGCGGCAGATGCGGCACCTTTATCAATATGGACGGGAGTCGTCCCAGGCCCGGGCACAGAATTTTGTCCGGCAGGCTGTGTTCATGCAGGACTACGAGGACGACGTGCCGTGGATCGGCGGCTTTTCAAGCTATTATCCGACCTATCACGATCTTACGACCCGGCAGCTGCGCGGTTATTTCACCTGGCGCACGCAGCTGCGGCGCGGGAATTTTAAACCGATTGCGACTTCGGCGGCCTATATTTATATCTATGAACTGCTGAACGGAATCGGCACCGCATCTCCGGAAGAAAGTCTCCGGAAATTGCAGGAATTTGAAGAGGGATACCTTGATTCCGGTATCGGAGACGAGCGGATTCGTCCGAATCTGCACCGCTGGATGCTGGAATATGCGGTGCTCAAAGACCTGCCGCCCGCTCGCGCAAGGCAGCTTGCGGAACCGCATTTTGCGGAGCAGAATGCGGCGCTCTCCGCGCTGCTCCTGCCCCGGGCTCATTCCGACGAGGAAGTATTTAAGGCTCTGTGCCGGCTCGGCGGGAAGAAACTGAAGGATTCGCCTGTCATCACAGGCGATCCTGCGCGGGGTATGCGTCTGTTCGCCGGAGCGTACCGGGAAGCCTGCGCCTATCAGCGGGGCGGAAAAAACCTGTTTACCCTCTGTTTCGGTGAGCGTGTCGAGCGGCAGTGGTTTCCGCTCGCCAATGCGGTTTACCTGCATGCGCAGAAGGAGCCGGACCGGGATTATTACCTGGACGACTGCTGCAGCTACCACTTAAGGAACGGCATCTGGCGGGTAAAGAACTACGAGAAGCCGCATTTTGACCGGACCTGGCTGCAGGGATTCATACATGAGACAGACACGAGGCTGCGCCGCTATCTGAAGACGGGCCGGTACCTGAAAGAAAATCCGGCCGATGCATGGGTGCTGCCGTTCCTGGACGAGGTGCTGGAGGCCGACCGGAAGGAGCAGATTGAGGCGGCAAGACCGAAAATCACGATCGATCTGTCCGGCCTTGATCAGATCCGTGAGGACGCGGCGGTCACAAGGGAGAGTCTGCTGACAGAGGAAGAGCGGCAGGAGAGCTTCGCATCAGATGAAGTGCAGGGATGGGCCGAACCTGTACGGACGGACTCAGACGATTCAAAACCTGCGGAGTCTGAGCTGATTGTACCCGGCCTGGATGCGGTGCAGGTCCGGATTCTCCGCATGCTCCTTTACGGAGAGGACCCCGCAGAGCTCATAAAGGAATCGCATTTAATGCCGTCCATTACGGCCGACGCCATCAACGAGGCATTTTATGATGAAATCGGCGACACCGTGGTTCTGTGCGAAGATGACCGGCTGCTGCTGGTGGACGATTATGAAGAAGATCTGAAGGAATTGCTCGGAATATAATCCGGGATACAGGCCGGATTACAGCTGAAAGAGGAACAGACAATGGAAGAAAACAGAAAGGTCCCGAAGCGGATTGCCCAGACAGTGCTCAATTCGTTAAAGGGCGGCGTGGTGCCGCGCATCGGCCTGCCCTACATCGCGGTGGGCAGGAAGAGTGAGATCGAGGCGCTGCTGCACGATGTGGAGATTATTTCGGAGGGCGGCGCGTCCTTCCGGTTCATTGTCGGACGCTACGGCAGCGGCAAAAGCTTTCTGCTGCAGACAATCCGCAATTATGTGATGGACCGCGGCTTCATCGTGGCGGACGCTGATCTGTCTCCGGAGCGGCGCCTGCAGGGAACAAAGGGGCAGGGACTTGCAACCTACCGGGAGCTGATTTCCAATCTCTCCACGAAGACAAAGCCGGAGGGCGGTGCACTGACGCTGGTGCTGGACCGCTGGATCAGTGCCGTGCAGAACGAGGCGCTGCAGGAGACCGGACTGTCGCCGGACGATCCCGCGCTGGCCGCCGCCACGGACCGCAAAATCTACGCGGTGACCTCCTCTGTCAGCGAGCTGGTGCACGGCTTTGAGTTCGCGAAGCTTCTCTCGGCTTATTACAACGCCTATGTGAGCGGAGACGACGAAAAGAAAGCCCGGGTCGTGAAGTGGTTCCGCGGAGAGTATGCATTAAAGAGTGAGGCAAAAGAAGCCCTGGGCGTCAACATCATCATTACGGATGACGACTGGTACGATTACCTGAAGCTTTTTGCCGCCTTTTTCCGGATGGCGGGCTACGCCGGCATGATGATCATGATCGACGAGCTGGTCAACATCTATAAAATTCCCAACAGCATCACGCGCCAGTACAACTATGAGAAAATGCTGACCATGTACAACGACACGCTGCAGGGCAAGGCGCGCTATCTGGGCATCATCATGGGCGCGACGCCCCAGGCGCTGGAGGATAAGCGCCGCGGTATTTACAGCTATGAGGCGCTGCGCTCAAGACTGGCCGAGGGGCGCTTCTCCAGGCCGGGTGCCAGGGATCTGCTGGCACCGGTGATCCGGCTGGAGCCGCTGACGGCGGAGGAAATGCTGGTGCTGTGTGAGAAGCTCGCCGGGATGCACGCGGACCTCTACGGCTATCCGCGCACGGTCACGACGCAGGATCTGGTCAGCTTTATCAAAATCGAGTACGGCCGCATCGGCGCGGACCAGAACATCACGCCGCGTGAGGTGATCCGCGACTTTATCGAACTGCTGGATCTTCTGTATCAGCATCCGGATATGAACATTACGCAGCTGCTGGAGTCGGAAGAGTTCAGCTATGCGCCGTCCGGTGCGGTCTCGGATGAGACAGCGGCCGGTTTTGCGGAGTTTACGATCTGACAGAGACCGTCAACAAACGGAGTTTGTGATATGAACGTGTTTGAGCGCTATGCGCCGTTTATACAGGATTATATCTACCGCTCAGGCTGGCAGAGCCTGCGCGCAGTGCAAAATGCGGCCGGCGACGCAATTTTCGGGACAGACGACAATGTCCTGCTGACCGCCTCCACAGCTTCCGGCAAGACAGAGGCGGCTTTCTTCCCGATTCTGACTCTGCTCGACGAAGAGCCCTCTGCGACGGTCGGTGTTTTATATATTGCGCCGCTCAAAGCGCTGATCAACGATCAGTTCGGACGGCTGAACGAGCTCTGTGAGGAACAGGGAATTGCCGTGACGCGCTGGCACGGGGACGCGGCGCAGACAAAGAAGCGGAAGCTGTTAAAGAATCCTTCCGGCATTCTGCAGATCACGCCGGAGTCACTTGAATCCCTGATGATTAACAAGCATATGGAGATTCCGTCGCTGTTCAGCGATCTGCGGTTTGTTGTCATTGACGAAATCCATTCCCTGCTGCGGGCGGACCGCGGCCTTCAGACCTTCTGCCTGATCGAGCGGCTGTGCCGGGTGGCCGGCTGCAATCCGCGGCGGATCGGTCTCTCCGCCACCATCGGAAATCCGGAGCTGGCGGGACAGTTTATGTCTGCCGGAAGCGGCAGAAAGACGATTATTCCTGATTTTGACGGAGGAAAAGAAGTCTGGCGCCTGTCCATGGAGCACTTTTATAACACGGAGCCGCAGGCGGACGAAGGAAAACCGGTGCCGGCCGGTACGCCGCCGATGGAAGAGCCGACGGACACCGCGCCGGCGACGGCAGACCCGGGCGTCGGTTATATTTTTGAACACACACGGGGAAGAAAGTGCCTGGTATTCACGAACTCCCGCGAGGAGTGCGAGTCGGTCTGTCAGCTTCTGCGCCAGTACTGCGAAGCACAGCATGAGCCGGACCGCTTCCTGATTCATCACGGAAATCTGTCTGCTTCCTACCGTGAGAGCGCGGAGGAAGAGATGAAGGACGACGAGTCGCTCATGTCCGTATGCGCCACGGCGACGCTGGAGCTGGGGATCGACATCGGGCGGCTGGAGCGGGCTTTTCAGATTGATTCACCCTTTACGGTGTCGGGCTTTCTGCAGCGCATGGGCCGCACCGGGCGGCGGGGTGATCCTTCGGAAATGTGGTTTGTCATGCGCGAAGACCACCAGGAAGCCCGGGCGATGCTGCCGGACACCATTCCCTGGTTTCTGATCCAGGGCATCGCACTGGTGCAGCTGTACATCGAAGAGCGGTTTGTGGAGCCGCCGCGCATGGACCGGCTGCCCTTCAGCCTTCTTTATCACCAGACCATGAGCACACTGGCATCCCACGGCGAGATGACGCCGGCGGAGCTGGCTTCCCGTGTGCTCACTCTCAGCTGTTTCCGGCGGATTACGAAGGACGACTACCGGATTCTGCTCCGGCACCTGATTGAAACCGACCATATAAGCCGCACGGAGAACGGCGGACTGATCGTGGGTCTTGCCGGTGAGCGGATCGTGAACAATTATAAGTTCCTGGCTGTTTTTCAGGAGAACATCGAGTATACCGTGCGCGCCGGGTCCGAACAGCTCGGCACCATCGTGAAACCGCCGCCGGTCGGGGACAAAATCGCGATCGCGGGACGCGTCTGGGTGGTGGAAGAAGTGGACCACAAGCGCCGGGAGGTGTACTGCGAACTGGTCAAAGGAAATATCCCCGCCTATTTCGGCGATGTGGCGGGCGACATTCACACGCGGATCCTGGAGCGGATGCGGCAGGTGCTGGGCGAAGACAGGCAGTATCCGTACCTGATGCCCCACGCGGTCTGCCGCCTTGCAGACGCGCGCGAAACCTTCCTGAAATCCGGAATGGGAAAGCGGCCACTGGTACACCTGGGCGGCAAAATGTGGGCGCTCTTCCCGTGGCTCGGCTCCTACGCATTTCTCGCACTGGAGCGCTTTTTAAAGCTGCGCTGTGCCGGAGAGCTCGGCCTGCGCGGCCTGCAGTCAAGACGACCTTACTATATTCAGTTCACCATGCAGGCAGGTGAAGAAGAGTTTTACCGGGTCGTCCGGAAAGAAGCTGAAAAAGAAATTGACGCGTTGGAGCTCGTCTATCCCAAAGAAGTTCCTGTCTTCGAAAAATACGACGAGTATGTTCCGGAAGAGCTCGTTCGCAAGGGCTTTGCCTACGGCGTGCTGGACCTGGACGGCATGCGGCGGCGCGTCCTGGATTGGGAGAACGGATAACTATGGAGAAAAAACACACCATCATTGCAGCCGGACACATCTGTCTTGACGTGACACCGGTTTTTCCCGCGGGCCGGCAGGTCCGGGAGCCGGGAGAGCTTCTGGTGCCCGGCAAGCTGATTCACATGGAGGGCGCTGACGTTCATACAGGCGGCAGCGTAGCCAACACAGGCCTGGCACTGAAGATTCTCGGGAATGACGTCATGCTGATGGGCAAAGCCGGTGCGGACGCTTTCGGGGCAATGGTTCAGAATATGCTGGCAAAATACGGCGCCTCCGGCCTTGTCACGGATCCGGACAGCGCGACTTCTTATTCCGTCGTACTGGCCATGCCCGGCATCGACCGGATCTTCCTGCACGATCCCGGCGCCAATGATACCTTTGTCAGCGCGGATATTCCGGACTCCGCGCTGGAAAAAGCCGATCTGCTGCACTTCGGCTATCCGCCGCTGATGAAGCGCATGTACGAGAACGACGGGCAGGAGCTCGCGGATCTGTTTCGCCGGGCGAAGGAGCACGGTCTGGCGACAAGCCTTGACTTCGCAGCCATCGATCCGGGTTCCGACGCGGGAAAGGCGGACTGGGAAACGATCCTTCGCCGTGTGCTGCCTTACGTGGATTTCTTTGTTCCCAGTTTTGAAGAGCTCTGCTTTATGCTGGACCGGCCACTCTATGAACGGCTTTCCGCGCAGGGCGAAGATATGACGGAAGGACTGGATGTCGCCGGCTGCTGTGCTCCGCTTGCGGAAAAACTTCTTGAAATGGGCTGCCGCTTTGTGCTGATCAAGTGTGGCACTTCGGGCATGTATTATCAATCTGCCGGGAAAGAGGCAATGCGCGCGATCGGGCCGAGGGTCCGGGTGGACGAAGAGGCATGGGCAGACCGGAAAGGAATTCAGCCCTGCGTAAAGGCCGAAATTGTCCGCTCCGCCACCGGCGCGGGCGACACCAGCATCGCAGCCTTCCTGACCGCAATGCTCCTGGGCAGGACCCCGGAAAGGTGTGCTGCGCTCGCCGCTGCGGAAGGGGCCTGCTGCGTCACCGCCTACGATGCGCTCAGCGGCCTGAAGTCCATCGAAGAGCTGGAAAATTTATAACACTTCCCGGAGAAGACCCTCCGCGAAAGCCCTGTGGCCTTCCGGGGAAAAGTGTACACCGTCGAACAGAAGATCTATTTTCCAGTCACCGGCGTCGGCAAACAGAATACCGGCGTATCCGGCAATGTCCCGGTACAGCCCGGCCAGGCGGACGGACTGTGTGATCACTTCCGGTCCTTCGATCCAGGCGCCGGGCTGAAAAGGCGGCGGTGCGATGAGCGCGATCGTGCCTGCAGCCCGGAACGCCGGCCAGGTGATAAAGCGTTCCATACGCTCCGCAGTTTCCTCCGCCGTCCGGCCGTTTAACAGGTCATTTGAGCCCAGCATGACAAGCAGAAGATCCGGGCTGTGCCGCAGGATCATCCTTTCGTAAAGACCGGGATCCTGCGGGACGCTGAGTCCGTTCTGTCCGCAGTTGATAATCTGCCGCTCCCCGGATGCGATCAGACCGGTCCAGCGCACATTTTCCGGGTACTGCTCAGGGATATAGGAGCGCGGATCGAAGCCGTAGGTATTGGAATCACCGAAACAGAGGATGGTCTGCAAGGCACTTCCTTTCTAGCCGTTCAGAAGCCAGCTGCATTCTTCGTCAGTGAGGGAAAGCGCAAGTGCTTTCACATTATCGGCGATGTGATCCGGCGAAGTCGGTGAGACAATCGGGAAGAGATTGACCGGCTGATGCAGCAGCCAGGCAAGGCCGATCTGCGGGACCTGACAGCCTTTTTCCGCTGCGAGCTTCTCGGCCCGCTGCAGGCGGGCGCGGTTGACCGGCGCATCATATTCCATGATCGGCTCGGGACGGATGCATTCCTCAATAGGCTTCGTGCCGTCCGTCCTGAATTTGCCCGACAGATAACCTCTCGCGGAAGAAGAATAGCAGAAGACCGGCATCTGATTCTCCGTGAGCCAGTCGCGGTAAGGCTGCTGCGCCGCACCGGAGAGCGCGACACTTCCGCCCCAGGGATCGTGTATATACTCGACGAGCGAATAGGCCGGGCTGACAACCGTAAAGCCGGTCAGACCGTGCGCATCCGCATAGGCATTTGCCGCCATGACCCGCTCCATGGTCCAGTTGGATCCGCCGAAGCGCAGAATCTTTCCTTCTTTCTTCAGAAGATTCAGCTCTTCAACGATAGTATCGACCGGTACGGCGGGATCGTCCCGGTGGAGAATGTACAGCTCCACATGATCTGTCTGCAGCTTCCGGAGGGATTCTTCGAGCTGTTCCCGGATCGTCTGTGCGCTGAAGACATCGTCACAGCCCTTCTGTCCCGGATTGCAGCCCTTGTCAAGAATGACGGCTTCACCCCGGTGTCCCCTTGAAGCAAGCCATGCGCCCAGCGTCTCTTCACCGGCGCCGTAGCTGTGCGCGGTGTCATAGGTCCTGAAACCCGCTTCCCACGCCAGGTCATACACCCGGAAAGCAGCGTCCCGGTACTGGCCGCCCACGAAGGCAGGCCCGGGCGTTCCGTAGGTCAGGGCAGATAAAGGCTTGTCAATTCCTTCGATCATTCTGTATTTCATCGCACAACTCCTTTTTTAGTTCCATTTTAGCACGAGGCGGGATATAATGGTTGAACACGGAGGTATGATTATTGAGTATGAAAAGAATGATCTGCCTTGTGGGGGGAGTCATATTACTGGTGCTGGGACTGATCGGTCTGGCACTGCCTGTGATTCCGCAGATTCCTTTTCTGGCGGGCGGATTGTTCCTGCTCATGAAGGGCTCCGGACGGTTCCGCGCGAAGATTCTTTCTTCGAAGCTGTACCGGAAACATATCCGGTGGAGAATTGAGGCAAACCGCTATACGAAAAGACTTCTGCAGGCAATCGAAGGATGAAAAAAAGATGACAGGTTTTCCCTGACATCTTTTTTATGGAAATTCATTTTCCATCCGGTTTGCTCACAGAAGTTCAATGAGCCGGTCGACATCCTCAGGCTGCGTCGCCCAGCTGGTCGCGATGCGCAGGACGAGGTGGTTTTCATCCACATTTTCCCAGAAGCCCAGTACAACCTGTGCCTGAAGTTCTGCAGCGCGATCCCGGGTTACTTCGATAAAAATCTGATTGGTCGGTGTCTCAGGTGTCAGACGATAGCCCTTTTCCTTCAGCGCCGCGCGGATCCGGTCCGCGGCCTCAATGGCCGGCTGACCGATGTGCAGATACAGATCATCCGTAAACAGCGTCTCAAACTGAATACCGGCGACCCGGCCCTTCGCCAGCAGTGCGCCCTGCTGCTTGATGATGGTGAAAAGGTGCGGGACGCTGTCATGCTGCGGGATAACCACGGCCTCGCCGAACAGCGCGCCGCATTTCGTGCCGCCGATGTAAAAAGCATCGCACAGCGCGGCGAGATCCGGGAGTGTGACATCATTTGAGGGACAGGCCAGGGCGTAAGCCAGCCGGGCGCCGTCCACAAACAGTGGAATCCCGGCGGACCGGCAGATACTGCTGATCTGCGTGAGCTCTTCCAGTGAATACAGCGTACTATACTCCGTGGGCTGCGAGAGATAAACCATTCCCGGCATGACCATGTGATCGTGATTTTCATCCTGCCGGTAAGCTTCCAGTAAAGCGGAAAGATCGTCGGCGGAGAGCTTGCCCGCGGACTGAGGAAGCGTCAGAACCTTGTGACCGCCCGCCTCGATGGCGCCGGCCTCATGTCCGTTGATATGCCCGGTCAGTGCCGAAATCACGCCCTGGTAGGGACGGAGCATCGCACCGATCATCACGGCGTTGGTCTGCGTGCCCCCGGACAGGAAGAAGACATCCGCATCGGGAGCCTTGCAGGCAGTGCGGATTTTTTCTCTCGCCGACTCTGAGAATTCGTCGAGTCCGTAGCCGGCGGATTTCACCAGATTCGTTTCCGCAAGCCGCTGCAGAATCAGCGGATGTGCGCCTTCCAGATAGTCGGAAGTAAAGATCAGTCTGTTTTCACTCATACGGATACAACTCTTTCTTTCGCTCAGAATCAGTTCAGCGGTTCTTCTTAATATAATCAGCGGCGTCGACAGGATAGCCGGCCTTCTGCCAGCCGATAAACAGCTCCGCCTTCTGCATGCCGGAATAACCCTCCTGCTCCATCAGCAGCTTTTCCCAGGCGGCTTCGAATTCAGCCTGCTTTTCCTCGGCAAGGCCTGCGCCGCCCGCGACCTGATCCAGCGCCTCCGGCTGAAGCATTTCTTTATTTTTATTTTCCATCGTATTTACCTCTTCTGTACGGTTTCCTGAATTGCCCTGCCGGAAGAAAGAATCCTTCCGACCGTTCCGACAACTCATTATAAAGTGCCGCGCCATCCCTTTCAACCATCACTGTCAGGACCGCAATTCCATATTTTGACAAAATCCGGTCGAATTCCTGTCTGATAATTGTTGGAGTATGCAGAAAAAAACATTATAATGACAGTATGACAATTCTGAGTCATAAAACAGAAAAAACCGGACAGGGGAGAGGAGATTCTCATGCAGGACAGGAAAGATTATAAGAGTATTCTTGTGACCCTTCTTCTGATCATCTGTGTGGAGAGCTTTGTAATGGCTTTCGCGCTGAGCGGGAAGATTTTCAAGGGGGAACAGACCGCTGAGCAGAGACAGAATGAAGTGGCAGTCATGTTTGACAGTGCATTGGCCGCGGGAGACATTGAAGTCTGGTTCCAGCCGATCGTCGATGCCGCAACCGGAACGGTCTGCGGGGCGGAGGCCCTTGCGAGATGGAACCGCGACGGCAGCCTGCTGCCGGCGGGCGATTTTATTCCCGCGCTGGAAGAGGCGGGCAAAATTACGGATCTCGATGAATATGTATTTCGTCAGGCCTGCAGCTTCCAGAGTGAGCAGATTGCAAACGGCGGCATGCTGGTGCCGATCTCGGTCAATCTCTCCGGCGCCACTCTTCAGAGGGAAGTAAATGACCCTGCGATCGCAGCGCTGTATGATGCGGCTGAGCTGATGGAAGGCGCCGTGCAGGTTGAAATCACGGAAAACGGAGCGGTTGCCACGGAGCAGCTGGCACAGCTGGCTGACGTATATCATGCGCACAGACTCTATGTGACCATGGACGGACTCGGCCAGGATTCTTCCGGCCTTGCAGGTCTTGCAGCCATTCCCTATGACACAGTCAAGCTGGACAAGAGCATGACTGATAATCTCGGAACGATCAAAGGCGATGCGCTTGTGAAGGAAACCGCTTCTTTAGTAAAGAAGATGGGCATGCAGGTCATCGTGGAAGGTGTTGAGACAGAAGAGCAGGCGGGCATTCTGCGCGCCATGCAGTGTGACGCTCTTCAGGGATTCTGTTTCTTCGAGCCGCTCTCAAAAGAAGAGTTTCAGTTTGTCTTAAGCCACTGGAAATAAGGACGGCACACAGGGAAGAAAATAAAAAACGGAGCAGGACAGAGAAAAATTTTCTGTCCTGCTTTTTTTGTGATCGTTTGTGACAGTTGTGTGATGATACCACTGTTAAGATGATGACTGTACAAAGAAAACAGCAGAGAGTTTCAGCAGAAAAGACACAGAATAAAAAACAAAAGGACAGAAAAATCAGAAAAAGCGGAAATACCGCAGGAGGTAATGAAAATGAAGAAGTTCATGAAAAAAGCAATGGTTATGATGGCAGCAGTCCTGGCACTGACTCTGACACTGGGTATGACAGTTTTCGCAGCCGGCAAGGACACAAACACTTACGACTTTGTCACTTCACAGGCCGTCACCGCAGAGAGAGGCGGAAGCACACAGATTCAGCTTTTTGCGAAAGAGAAATTCAAGGTCTTCGTGATTGACAACCAGAGCAGCGACACCTACGCCGTGATCGACAACGGACAGGATATCGGCAATGCCTCCGTCACCGTCTATATCGGTGCCGATGAGAAATCTCCCAACGTCGCAGTGCTCTTCTACGCATATGACCGTGACTTCTATGATTGTGTCAACGTCCGCGTAAACGGAACGGTCGCACAGAACGTGATCCCGGGAACACCGGCCGGAACGGTCATGTATGACTTCAGCAACATCGGCGATTACAACGCTTTCAACCAGAAGATCTCCGCGGCGATCTACAACGCACAGCCCGGTGAGACCGTGGTCATCAATGCAGGAAGCCAGTTCAACAGCTTCACAGCTCCGGTCCGGGATGCATGGGCAGCACGCCCTGACGTCACCGTCGCCGTCCGGTTTGTGAACCAGGGCCAGACGCTGAACACGATCGTCCCTGCAGGCACCAATGCCAATGCTCTGTTCAACGCGGACGGATTCTGCGGATTCATGTACCTGGCAGGTCTGTACGGTGTCTATTGAGGAAGCAGAGCGGACACCGCGGCAATCAGGGGAAGCGTGACGAGACTTAAGATCGTCGACAGCACGACAATTTTGCTGGCATGCGCGTAGTCCTTCCCGTACAGCTGAGCATAGACCGCGACATTGGCGCCGACCGGCGCCGCCGCGCAGAGCAGGATCGCCCGGCTCATCTCTGAGGAGAACGGAAGGAATCGGAGCACAAGGATGGAGAGCAAAGGGATCAGAAGCAGCCGGACAAAGCTGACGCCGTAAAGAGACGGCGTGGTGAATACGGTCAGAAGCTTCTCGTCCGCCAGATAAACACCCAGCACCATCATCGCGAGCGGCGTGTTAAGTGCACAGATTCCGGAGAGCGTCGTGGCCGCCAGCGAGGGAAGGGCATCGCCCCTTCCGGAGAGAAAAATCAGGATGCCGATTCCGATACCGACCATCGGCGGATTCCAGAGCAGCTGCCGGAGAAGTCCGGCGGCTGTTTTCTTTTCCTTCACGCCCCTTAAGAGATCACACCCGTAGGTCCACTGCAGGACATTCAGAAGTGCGACAAAAGGAACGATGTAAAAAACCGCCTCGGCGCCGAAGACCGCCCGCACCAGCGGAATTCCCATGAAACCTGCGTTGGAAAAGGACGCGCCGAAGTCCTCCAGGGGTCTTCCGCGATAGATCAGATGGGAGATGAGGATGGAGAGACCGAGCAGCAGGGCGGCGATCACGGTGCACTGCAGCAGCTGCAGAAGTCTTTCCGGCGAGTAAGTCTCGCAGAAGCTGTTGATCAGGATCGCGGGAATGACCAGCTTGACCAGCATGCCGGCGAGATCCTTGCTGCCGGCCCGGGTGAGGATATTCAGACGCCGGAGAAAATAACCGGTGAGCATATAGACAGCCATGATCAGCAGCTGGTGAACCGTCAGGGAAACAATCGACATGAGAGAAAACATCCTTTCGTTATGTAATAGCGGAAACCTTCGCGCGTTCTGTCCTCTATTGTGCTGAAAAACGGTCTGCAAATCAAGTGGCAGAAAAGGTATAATAGCCTCGTAGAAGGAACCGTGAAAGGAGTAAAAAAAGATGCCGGTCGTAAGTGTGATTGTTCCCGTATATAATGCGGCAAAGCCGTGGAAAGATGAGAAAACAGCGCTGCACAGATGTATTGACAGCATTCTGTCGCAGGACATGACGGATCTCGAACTGATTCTGATCGACGACGGGAGCAGGGATGATTCCCCGCAGATCCTGGATGCGTACGAGCAGGCGGACAGCAGGGTCCGGGTGCTCCACAAGGAAAACTCGGGTGTCTCGGACACAAGAAATAAGGGCATTGCCCTCGCGCAGGGCGATTATATCCAGTTTGTCGATGCGGATGACTGGCTGGACCGGGAGGCGGTCAAGCTGATGCTCCGCTCAATGCAGGAGAACGACGCCGATATGGTGATCTCGGATTTCTACCGCGTGATCGGCGACCGGACGTCCCCGAAGGGTGATATTGAGAACGAGACGGTTCTCTACACCTCGGAATACGCGGATTATATGATGAAAAATCCCGCGGATTTCTACTACGGCGTTCTGTGGAACAAGCTCTACAAAGCCAGCCTGATCCGTGAATTCAATATCGAGATGGATCCGGAGATCAGCTGGTGTGAGGATTTCGTCTTCAATCTGGAGTATGTCAGCCACTGCAGCCGGATCGCCGTGCTGCAGGTGCCGGTTTATTACTATGTGAAGACAGAGGGGTCTTTAGTCAACTCGAACATCAACGCGAGCAGTGTCGTGCGCATGAAGCTGAGCATGATCGAGTATTACGATCAGTTCTATAAAAAGATTCTGCCGGAGACGGAATATCAGCAGCGCAAGCCTTTTATCTACGCATTCCTGTTCAGCTCGGCCGGCGACGGCTCCGCAAGTCCGATCAGCCCTACAACGAAGAAGCTCGGGAAAGAGCGGGTCAGCGCGGCACTCAGAGAGAGTGCGGAGCAGAATGCCTACACCCGTCTGTATATCGAAAGAAAGCGTCTGGACCGGCAGCTGGAGACAGCAGCGGGCGCGCTGGACCTGGATCTGAAGGATATCAAGCTGGTCCTGTACGGAATGACCATCGGAGAAGACTGGGATCTTCGGGAGGCGGCGGATTTCACCAGCCTGCAGATCCCTCAGCTGATCGCCTCGGGAGAAAAGTTGGTGAGGAAGAATATCCTGAAGCGGAAATGGGACGGACTCCGGCCTGATTTTGAATGGGGAGAGGCCGCCCCGCAGGTACAGAATACCATCCGTCAGATGCTGGCGGATTATGAAAAGGCATAAATAACCTTTAGAGAAAGACTGACTATTAAAAGTCAAGGTCGAAATTAACGATTGTAATCAGTTCCTGCCTTGCAGGAACGATGAGTATCAGGACATTGAAAACTGCATGACAAACAGAGCATCCGGCAGGGTGCTCTGAGGAACAGGATATT
>JAFRIW010000046.1 GCA_017432565.1 Lachnospiraceae bacterium | reverse complement strand
TTGATCCTCACTTATGGCCGGAAGAATCGGTACATGTTAATTATATCAGAAATCGAACACATGTTCTACTATCAAATATTAATTTAGTCGATTCATCTCACCGCCTGTAGAGGCGGGAGTCTTCTCGACTGGTCGGATAAATCTGTTTTCAGAAAAAAGTCTGCCGTCGGGCAGGCTTTTTCTTTTATGCGATGCTGTGAGAGGCTATAATGAATATATAGTCAGGAAGGGAGGATTACGTCATGATAAAAAGAATCTTACTCGGATTGCTTTCTGCTGCCGTTCTGCTGACGGCCGGCTGTGCCGCACCCGCGCCGGAGTCCGCGGATGTTTCGGATCAGCGCTTTGAGGCGGGACAGTCCTCCTCGGGAACCACGCTGAGAAAAGGCCTGAAGGACAAAATGAAGAAATCGGAAGAAAGCCAGTCCTTCGGCAGTGAGGAGGAAATTCTTTCGTATCTGGCCGGCACCTGGGAGTTAACGGACACGGAGAGCGGAGAGGACTATGCTTCTCTGAAAATCGAAGAGAACGGAGCCATTGCTTTCAGCCGCCCCGGCGCCGATACAGTCTGTGAGGGAGTTCTGTCCTTCGAGCCGTTTTTTGCACAGAAATCCAGGACACTGAACAGCTTTCATATCATCCTGGATGAAATTCCGGAGGAATACGAGGATCCGGATCCCTGCTACGGGAGGGTGGATTCTTCGGGACTGTTCCGCACGGGACAGGCAGCCGGTGAAGACTATCTGTTTCTGGAGGAGATCGGAAACGGCGACTCTTACCTTTCCTACTCGCTGTTCCAGCCGGAGCGGATCCGGAAGGACGATGAGGCCGGCCGCGGCCATTCCTTCCTGCTGCACCGCGCGAACAGAATCCGGGAAACAGCGGCTGTCAGTCCGGGCAGAGAGTATTATGCCTATGTGTGGGCACGCGATGAAGACGGAACGCCGCTGGCACAGGCTTATACGCCGGAGGAAAAAGAATATCTGGAAGATTATACGAACCGGCGGTTCACGGGCGGCATCTTCCAGATGACACAGGGGCCGGAGCTGTTCCCGCTGGAGATCTCCGAGGACACAGATCTGACGCTTGTTGAAAACAGAAAAGCGTGGGAGAGTCAGTATCCGCTGACCATGTACAGTGTGGAGGAGGACCGCGCAGGCCGGGTCACCCGGATCAGCGAAGTCCCGCGCTCCTTCTACGGCATTTATGATCTGGGAGAACTGGAGCCGGAGTTTTCCTGGCATGACCAGGTTTTCACCTACAATGGCGTGAATTATTTCCTGGAGGATTACGAAACGCCCGCCAATGCCATCATGGACTGCGTCCGTGTCGGAAGGTGGATCGTCGCGGAGTGTCATGTCAATCCGCATGTAAGTCAGTATCTGCTCTTCTCGATCGATCAGGGAGACTTTCTTGAGTCCATTACCGGCACCAATCTGATCTGGCAGGGCGATGACATCTCTACGGCCGTCTACCTGATGTGGGACTCTGTATACAATTACAAGGGCGATCCCATCGGAACGGTGCAGGAGGGCGAAATCTTCGACCTCTCCTTCTCGGAGGACGGCAGCAGCGTCCTGGCAGAGTGCTGGAAGATCGAAGGCGAGGAAGAAATCACTTTCACGAAAGAATTTGAATACGATTATCCGGACAGCGGCATGTACCGCTACAAGGACTGGCGGCTGCGCGACACGCCGGAGCACTGGGCAGCTCTGCTTGCGGAAGCGCCGGAGAACGCAGAGTGTCTGATCATGGTCAATCCCCCTGAGGATATTCCGCTGATTATTAACGAAACGGTTGAGATCGACCCGCAGGCCTATGACCGTGTCTATGTTTTCGCATTGAAGGACGATACGCGCGTGCAGATTGACAAGGAAGAGACAGTCATACTGGATCAGGGCCAGCTGGCGGAATTTGTCATGACGGTTCCGGAGGGCATGCCGACCAGGACGATGACGGTCACCACTGAAGACGGCGTTGCGGAGTGGGAGGTTTTCATTCTCTCAGGCATGACCGACCAGCGCAGTGAGTTCCTCGTGAGCAAAGAATGACGGCAAAGAATGACGGCCGCGCAGCCGTATTTTGCCCGCGCCGTGTTCAGAACAGCATGACCGTAAAGATGATCAGTGCGATGCTGATCATGACACTGATGGAATTGACAGTGCCGGAGAATTCATAATCTTCACCGAGCTCATGGGTGAAGGGCGGAACAGCGGAGCCGATGGGCGCAAGGCACAGAAGACACAGCGGCTGCCGCACCGCCTCCGGGTAGGGAAACAGAAAGTAAATACACAGAGCAAGGGCGATGCAGACGCCGTAGCGCACGAGAAGGATGCGCGCAAGTTCGCCGAAGCGCTCCCGGACGGAGCCGAGGCGGAAGGCGACACCGAGCATGAGCATGCTGAGAAACGGATTGGCATTTGCGCCGACCTGCGCGACCGTGATCACGGGATCCGGCAGGGTGATGTGCAGGAGCGCGAGGATGGCCATGCCGATATAAAAATCAAAGGGGACCGAAGTGATCATGGCTTTGCCGACCCGCCGGAGGGAAGCGCCGGCGGACGGGCTCTCACTCCGGTATTTGACCAGAGAGGCGACCCCGTAGGCGCCGCCCAGACAGATAATGGAATTGCCCACGTCAAAGATACTGGTCACCAGGACGCCCGTCGCACCGAGCATGCCCTGGATAAAAGGAAGTGCGAAATTGCCGATGTTGAAGCCGGCCAGATTGAGCAGCCCGAACGCCTGCAGGGCAGGGCCTTTGCGGAAGTAGAGCAGATATCCGCATCCCATCAGGAGAATTCCGATCAGCAGACCGAGAAAGGTGATGCTCAGCATGGAGAGCCCCAGGTCCGCCCCGTTTAAGTTGACGAGGACCGCACAGGGGAGCGTCACCCGCATCACGATGCGGGACAGCGCAGTGAAATCCGACTGATGCAGCACATTCAGTTTCTTCAGCAATACTCCCAGAACAAGAAAAAACACAAGTGAAAACGCACGAAGCAATATCCCGTTCATGGCACAGCTCCTTTTCTTACGACGGACATCATAACACCGGGAACGGTCCGGGGCAAGTCAGTGCCCGGTATGCTATAATGGCTTTATCATATCCGGCAGGAGGCCATCTGATTGAAATACAACTGGAATAACTATCACACACACACTTTCCGCTGCAAGCATGCCGAAAAGGACGCAGCGGATTACGCAAGACACGCCGCCGAACTGGGAATGACCCGGCTGGGGATGAGCGATCACGCTTACAGTCCGGGCGAAGTCAGCCATCCGACGCACATGGATTTCGACATGGCTGAGGATTATGTGCGCGCCTGCAGGGAGGCGGACGGACTCTGCGGTGTGCGGGTGCTCTGCGGCCTGGAGTGTGATTTTGCCCCGGAGGATGTCTCTTTCTTCAAAGAGTACTATCTCGGCGAGCTGGGAATGGATTATCTGATCGGCTCCGTACACGGCCTGAAAAATCACCCGGAGCTGCTGAATCCGTTTTCCCCGCAGCCCTTCGGGATAAAGGAGCTGCGCCTTTATACAGACTTATATGTCGGCCTGATTGAGAGCGGAATTTTCACCTTCGGCGGGCATCCGGATCTGTTCGGGCGGCCGCTGGAAGTCTCCGAAAATCATATGGGCTGGACGCCGGAGGCCGCCTCCTGTTCCCGGGAGATCGTCGATGCGGCGAAGGCGCACAATCTTCCGCTGGAGATCAACACAAGCGGCTACGCGCGCAGCCGCGAGCGGAACATTCCTTTTGCAATTTTTCCGCGGCGGGAATTCTGGGAAATCGCCGCCGACGCGGGCATCCGCGTCCTGATCAACACAGATGCGCACTCCGTTGCGAACCTGGACGCGGATATTGAACCGGCTTTTGCCCTGGTAAAGGAACTGGGGCTTAAGCGGGTTGAACTGGGCGACGACGGAAAGCCCGCGGAGGCAGCACAATGAAAGCAGCATTTTTCTGTAATCTGGCGGTTGTGATCGGGACATTTCTCAGTGTTCAGGTGTATTTCAGGGCGAGAGACGGAAAGACCGGCCCTCAGAACGGCCTGCATGCATTCCGGTATTTTACGACGCTCTCCAATGTCTTCGCGGGAATCACCTCACTGATTCTGCTGATCCGGGAGCGGCCTGCACTCTCGGGACAGACGGTGACGCTGACAGACGGCATTCTGTTTCTGAAATTCTTAAGCACGACGGCGGTGATGGTCACTCTGCTGACTGTGCTTTTCTTCCTCGGGCCTTCTATGGGATACGGCTTTCTTCTGGCAAGGGAAGGCCTGTACCTGCATCTGATCGGCCCGCTCCTGTGTTTTGCCGGCTTCTGTTTTCTGGAGAAGGGAGCCGGTTTTCCGAAGGCGGCGGCTTTTGCCGGTCTGCTCCCGACGGCGCTCTATGGGGCAGTGTATCTGTATCAGGTTGTGCTGAAAGGAGAAGAGCGGGGCGGCTGGGAGGATTTCTACGGCTTTAATAAGGGCGGCAAGTGGCCCGTATCCATCGCTGCGATGCTGACGGGAACGCTGCTGATTGCGCTGGTCGTTCTGAGTATTCATAATCACGTATAATCATTTAATGCTGCAGGGGGAATATCATGCCCGAAAAAACGATCCGCGAAATGGAAGAATGGGAGAAGAAACATTATTCTCTCGCGGCCAAGGTCTTCCATTCCACGCTGATGGCTTCCGCTGTTCTGGGAGGGCTCCTGCTTCTCGCGGGGCTTGTAATGTACACCGTCTCCATTTCCTTCCTGTTTATTCAGGAGGGATACAACCAGGCAGAAAATGCCGCTTCCATTCTGGCAAAAACAGTGGATCCCGAGCCTTACGCCAGGGAGGTGCTTGCGCGCTACCGCGCGATGGATGAGGCACAGCGCGGGGAGACAGGCACGCCGGCGTACAACGCTGTCTTCGAGGATCTTTCAGCTTCCGCGGATTACGCGCAGATGATCGAGGTTTTGTCTCATTTCACGCAGGCGAGTGATGTGGAAGATGTCTATGTCGGCATCTATGATTCGAAGACGAACGCGCTGATTTATGTGGCGGATCCGGATCCGGACCCCGATACGTTCATGCCGGCGGGCACCTGGGAATCCGCAAGCGACAAAGAGATCAGCCGGTTTTTCAATCCGAAGGAGGGCAGGCACCCGAGTTTTGCCACTTTCATGAAGGAATACGGCTGGATCAATACGACCGGCATTCAGATCGGCGAGGAGACGGACGGCGCGCGCTTCTATATCCTGGCCGATATTACGATGGCCAATATCGCACTGGGCATGCGCTGGTTCACCCTGTTTTTCGTTCTGGTTTCCGTCGCTGTGACGCTGCTTCTCGGTTATCAGATGGCGCAGCACTTAAAGCGGGAGATGGCTGATCCGATCAACCGGATCGCCGATGCGGCGGTCCGCTTTGCCGGTGACCGGAAAAAAGGAATCACCGGAACCGATCATTTCAGAGAACTGGATATCCGGACAGGGGATGAGGTGGAAAATCTGTATTTCGTCATGTCCGATATGGAGCAGGAACTGAATGACTACGAGAAGAATCTGACCGCGGTCACGGCGGAAAAAGAGCGGATGCGGACCGAACTTTCCCTGGCTACGCAGATTCAGGCGGATATGGTGCCGAATCTGTTTCCTCCGTTCCCGGACCGCCCGGAATTTGACATTTACGCATCCATGCATCCGGCCAAGGAAGTGGGCGGAGATTTCTATGACTTCTTCCTGATTGACGACCGGCACCTGGGTATGATCATGGCGGATGTCTCCGGCAAGGGCGTGCCGGCTGCGCTGTTTATGATGGCGACGATGATCCTGCTTCAGGTCATGACCCGGAACCTGCGCTCTCCGAAAAAGGTGCTGGAGCGCGCCAATGAGCAGATCTGCGGCAATAATTCCCAGGAAATGTTTGTGACAGTCTGGCTCGGCGTACTGGAACTGGACACCGGAAGGCTGGTCGCAGCCAACGCCGGGCATGAGTATCCGGTGGTGAAGCAGCCGGACGGAAAATTTGAGCTGATAAAAGACCGCCATGGGTTTGTGTTAGGAGGTATGGAGGGTGTAAAATATAATGAGTATGAGATTCAGCTGAAGCGGGGCAGCAAATTGTTTCTGTACACAGACGGCGTTCCGGAAGCAGTCAACAGGGAGGAAGAGCAGTTTGGTACAGACCGCATGCTGGCTGCGCTGAATCAGGACACAGGCAGAGCGTTTCCCAGAGAAGATATGGAGGAAGTCACTCGGGCTCTTGAGGAGTTTTCCGAAGGTGCACCGCAGTTCGACGATATCACTATGATGTGTTTATACTACGCTGGAACAGACGGTAAAGGCAGCGGGGCTGATGTACCCAGAGAAATTGTACTGGATGCCCTTGTCGAGAATATCGCCGCTGCGACGGATTTTGTGGCAGGGGAGCTGGAACAGATGGACTGCCCGCTCAGGGCTCTGTCCCAGATCAGTGTGGCGATTGACGAGATTTTCGCGAATATCGCCATGTACGCCTACCCGGAACAGAAGGGCAGACTGAGCGTGGGCGTCCGGCCGGTCATGGAGCCCTACGGCGTGGAAATCATCTTCCGGGATCAGGGTATTCCGTTCAATCCCATGAGCGTGAAGGAACCGGACACGACCCTCTCCGCGGAGGAGCGCGAGATCGGCGGACTGGGCATTTTCCTGGTCCGGAAGACCATGGACAGAGTCGAATACGAATATAAAGACGGGGAGAACATTCTTCATCTCTACAAGTCCTTTTAAGGACAGCAGACATCTTAGACTGAAGTAAATTTCTGCATGAAGCAGTTACTGGATATAGAGGAGATTCATGGACAATATCATACACAGTGTGGACGGAACAAGACTGATTGTATTTCCGGAGGGACATATTGATTCCGCCAATGCGCAGGATTTTGAGGAGACGATCAACGAGCTCAGAAGCAAAGGCAGTTATGATGAGATTGAACTGAACTGCGGGCAGCTGCAGTACATTTCCAGCGCCGGCCTGCGGGTGATTCTGCGCCTGCGCAAAGATGTGAAAGCGGTCGTGCTCTCGGACGTCTCCCCGGAGATCTACGAGATTCTGGACGTAACCGGTTTTACTGAGCTGGTGGAAGTTCAGAAGGCCTACCGGCGGGTCAGTATCGAGGGCTGTGAGGTTATTGGCCAGGGCGCGAACGGAAAGGTCTACCGGATTGATCCGGAGACCATTGTCAAGGTGTATTACAATGTGGAGTCACTCCCGGAGATCCGGCGGGAGCGCGAGCTGGCGCGCAAAGCCTTCGTGCTCGGCATCCCGACGGCCATTTCTTATGATGTGGTCCGGGTGGGGGACAGTTACGGAGCAGTCTACGAGCTGCTGAATGCGAAATCCTTCCTGAAGCTTCTGACAGAGCAGACGATGTCTCTGGAGGAAGTCATCCGCATGTCCATCGAACTTCTGAAGTCGATTCATGCGACGCAGACGGACGATCCGATTATGCCCAGTATGAAAGCAGTGGCGCTGAACTGGGCGGATTTCCTCGGTGATTATCTGCCGGAAGAGCAGTATAAAAAGCTCCGCAGCCTGATCGAAGAGGTCCCGGAGTCGGACCACATGCTGCACGGGGATTATCACCTGAAGAACATTATGTACCAGGACGGCGAAAGCCTTCTGATCGACATGGACACGCTGTGTGTGGGCAATCCGGTCTTTGAACTGGCGTCCATGTACAACGCATATGTCGGATACGGGGAGACAGATGAAAGAGTCACAACGGAATTTCTGGGTGTTTCGCGGGCGACAGCGAGAGAAATCTGGGACCGGTCGCTGAGACTCTATCTGGATGGCATGGACGAGGAAAAGATTCTTGAGATCGAGAAGAAAGCGATGCTGATCGGCTACACCCGTATCATGCGCCGCACGATCCGCCGGAACGGGCTGAACACACCGGACGGACAGGAACTGATCGCATGCTGCAGAAAGCACATCGAGGAACTTCTCGCCGAGGTGGACACACTGCTCTTCTGACAGGACAGGTATAACAGATGACAGACATTGAACGGCAGATCGCCGGAATCGGAACCAGGGTGGATCTGCATATCCACTCGAGGGCTTCGGACGGGACAAAGACACCCGCCCAGATCGCGGATGAAATCCACGATAAGGGGCTCCTTTTTTTTGCGCTGACGGATCATGACACATATCAGGGCTGCGAGGAGCTGATCAGGCAGCGGCCCGAAGAAGCGGGAAACTTTGTCTTCGGTATTGAGTTTTCCTGTAAGGATGAGCTTGGCAAATATCATATACTGGGATATCACTTTGACCCGGATCACCTTGCCATGAGGCAGATCGTGGAAGAAGCGCACGACAACCGGGTTTTTAAAGTCCTTGCGCGGCTTCGTTTTCTCAGAGAGGAGTTCGGCTTCACGTTTACGACGGACGAGATGGATGAGCTGATGGCCAATCCGAATCCCGGCAAGCCGCACATCGCGAATCTGATGCTCAGACATCACTATGCTGAGGACCGGTCGGAAGCAATCAGCAAATACATCAACCGCTATCACGGAAAATCGCCGCATGTGACACCGGAACACGCGATCCGCGCCGTCACGGAGGCGGGCGGCATCCCGGTGCTGGCGCATTCTTATTTCGGAGACGGCAGTCAGGATTTTGGCCTTGAAGAAGTGAAGGCGAGAGTGGACCGCCTTGAGGCATTCGGTCTGCAGGGACTGGAGTGCTGCTACACCAGATACACGGACAGACAGCGGGAGGATCTGCTTTTATTGGCAAAAGAGCGCGGGCTGTATGTGACAGCGGGCAGCGATTATCACGGAAACAATAAGAAGGTAATGCTCGGGGATACCGGTCTGATGCCGCAGGATCCCGTGCCGGAGGGGCTGGTGCGGTTTCTGAAAGCAGTCATCGGATAATCCGGAAGGAGGGGGGTTCATGCAGGTGGACGTATTTGAGATGATTTCTCAGTTTCTGTGGGAGGCGCTGTTCGCCGCCGGCCTGTATAAACTGTTCTCAAAATGCGGCAAAAAGGGCTGGTGGGCTCTGGTCCCCGGTCTGCGTTATCTGAGACTGGGTGAATGCGCCGGCAAGGAACGGGAAGGCCGCGCCCTGATTCTGCTGGATATTTCAAGCATTGTCCTGACAGCGGCGTTTTCCCTGATGAATCAGGATTCAAGAAGCGCGCTTCTGATTGAGTTCGCAATCCTCGCCGCTGCAATGATGAAGATCGGATCCACAATCCGGATTTATACCGGACTGTGCCGGGTCTTCGACAGAAAAAACGGCTGGGTTGCCGTGTGGTTCTTATTCAGCACCCTCGCAGCCCTGGTCTGGGGTTTCTCCCCGAAATTCCAGCCGGTTCACCGGGAACTGTGGAATGATGACGGAAATGATATGGATGCAGGCTATAATCCGGCCTTTCTGTCCGTTTCCGAACAGGATGAACTGAGATATGACGGCATTCCTCTCTCGGAAGGACTGCATATCAATATCCGGGAGCGGTCCGTCAGGGATCTTGCGAAAAAACGGTATCTGCTGAAGGACATCCGGCTGGCGATTCCGGAGGGAAGTCTGGTCCTTCTTCTCGGCGGCTCCGGCGCAGGCAAGACCACTTTTATCAACGCGGTGACCGGATATGAGAAGGCTGACGCCGACATTTTTCTCAAGGGAAAGAATGTCTACGAGAATTATGACGAGCTGGTTCACAAGATCGGCATGGTGCCGCAGCAGGATCTTCTGAGACTGAACGACACGGTCATCCGCACGCTGGAGGACGCAGCCCTGCTCAGACTTCCTTCCTCTGTCCACTATAAGGAACGCAATCAGCGGATTGACGAAGTCATGGATATTCTCGGACTGGCAGCCGGAAAACAGGGCCTGGTCTCCAAGAAGTCCGGCGGACAGAAGAAGCGTATTTCCATCGGAACAGAACTGATCACGGATCCGGATCTGTTTATTCTGGACGAGCCGGACTCCGGTCTGGACGGCGTTCTGGCCAGAGAACTGTTTTCGAAGCTCCGCCAGATTGCGGATCAGGGCAAAATCGTCATCGTGATCACGCACACACCCGACCGGGTCGCGGATCTGTTTGACAAAGTGATTGTTCTGGCCAGAGATTCAGGGCGTGTCGGACGGCTCGCCTTCTACGGCTCTCCGGACGAAGCGAGAGCGTTCTTCGGACGGCAGACAATGGAAGAAATTGTCATGCGGGTCAATCGGGAACAGGAGGGCGGCGAAGGAAAAGCCGATGAATACATAGAGGCTTTTGCGGAAAAGAGAGCCGGCGGTTCTTCAGAAGAAAAAACGGAGGCAGACAATGAAGCGTGAACAATACCGCGGAACGTTGGCGCAGATACCGGTTTATCTGGGCAAATTTCTGCGCATGTTCATTTATCAGAGTGACTGGAAGGTTCTGCCGATGGCTGCGATCATTGCGGCACTGGTTACCTTCGTGACCGGACAGAACCTGTTTGTCACGCAGGAAGGAACCCTCACAGGCAGCTTCGCGCTGGTCTGTGTATGTATCTGGAACGGCTTCTTCAACTCCATTCAGGTGGTGTGCCGCGAACGCCAGATCGTCAAGCGCGAGCACCGGGCAGGCATGCATATTTCGGCTTATATCGGCGCGCATATGATTTATCAGTTCCTTCTGTGCCTTGCTCAGACGCTGATTACCATCGGTGTCTGCCGCATGGCATCGGTGAAGATTCCGGAGAAAGGGCTGATCACGCCCTGGGGCACCATCGACCTGATGATCTCGATCTTCCTGATCACCTATGCGTCGGATATTATGTCTCTCGCGGTCTCGTGTATTGTCAACAATACCACCACGGCGATGACCGTCATGCCGTTCCTGCTGATCGTCCAGCTGGTCTTCTCCGGCGGATTTTTCCAGCTCACGGGATTTGCGGAGAAACTCACACTGCTGACGGTTTCACGCTGGGGACTGCAGAGTCTGGGCACGATCGGAAACTATAATGCACTGCCGATGGTGACACTCTGGAACACGATTTTCAAATTCAAGGATATGGAAATCAATGGCAGCAAGCCGATCTATGAAGTGATCCGCCTCATTGAGAAAGAGGGCAAGGTCGGGGATATCCTCCAGTTTTCCGGCGCCTATAACCAGAATCCGATGTATGAATACACAGTCGCGAATCTGGCGTGCTGCTGGCTGCTGCTTCTTGTGTTTATCGTGATTTTTGCGGTGGTGAGCATCATCGCGCTCAAGCTGGTTGACCGCGATTCCAGGTGATGGAAGAAAGCTGTAAAGAGGGAATTAATCCGTTGTCTTGCGAACCGGCGAGGAAGAATACTTCTGTCTGCGCAGGAAGTAAGCAGCGAGCACAATGACCAGGCTGGTCAAAACACATACGTAGAAGGATAATCCGCGGGAGAGCAGTTCAAGCTGCACCGCGGATTGTTTATCCATGATTTCCATCAGTCCGTCGAGCAGCAGGAAATCCGCGACACCTGATCCGCCCGGAACCGGGACGCACATAGAACCGATGGCCGTGAAGACCTGTGAGACGAAAACGGTCGGAACGCCGGTCCTGTCGCCGCCGCCCGCCAGGAAAACCAGCGAAGAGACACTCTGCTGGGCCATGCGCTGGAACACATTCAGCAGGAACACTGCCAGCCACGCGATGCCGCCGCCCTTTCCGTACATAATCCGGAAGGAACTGCTGTAGTCGTCGATGATCTTCTTGTACCAGTTCTTCCAGTAATCTGTCCGCTTGATCAGCTTCTTTTTCGTCAGCCAGTCGATCAGACGGCAGCCGGTCCGGAAAATCCACTTGTCAAGCTTGGTCAGGAACAGGAAGAAGATACCCAGGGCGGTGAGAGTTACGTAGCCGAGCACGATAAAGATTCTCGACCAGATGGAGAAACCGAGGAAAACACCGGGCCGCCAGGCGAGGCTGACCAGACCGATGAGAACCGTCGCGAGCGTATGCATGATCAGGAAGGCGAGCAGAATCGCGGAGACCACGCCGATCGGAATGCCGTCGCGCACCATGAACCAGGCGCAGACCGGCTGTCCGCCGGTCGCGGAAGGGGTGATGGCGGCACAGTAAATGTCCGCCGCGCTGTAAGTCAGTGAGTGGCGGAAGCGGCTGTCCTGCCCGGTGTGACGCAGCAGAACCTGCAGCGCCAGTGCCTCAAAGAAAATGTAGCCGACGGAGCAGAGCACCGCGAACGTCATCCAGAACGGATCGGATGCCTGGAAGAAACGGAAAATATCGCCGAGCGTCAGCTCGCGGCTGTAAGCCAGCACCGCGCCGATCGACACGACAGCCAGAAGGACCGCAACGCCGGTCCAGACAATATTTTTATGATCCTTAATATATGCAAAAATCTGTTTTCTCATAGCTGCCTACTAGTATAGCCGATTCCACCCGAAAAAAATAATTAAAATTTTAGAAACTTTCTTTTGTCATTGCCCTGATGTAGAATATCCATTGTGAGCCGCCCGGCGGGACCGGGCCGCGGAAAGGCAGACACCTATGCACGATCACGGACATTATCATTCTCCGGAGCATAAGAAAAAACTGGTCAACCGGCTGTCCCGGATCATCGGCCACCTGCAGAAGGTAAAGAGCATGGTGGAAAACGACGAGGACTGCTCGGATATTCTGGTGCAGCTGTCCGCAGTGGATTCTGCGATCCGCAGCGCACAGAAGGTGATCATTAACGAACACATCTCTCACTGCATTATCCACGCGGTTGAGGATCACGACACACAGGCACTGGAGGAGTTCCAGAAGGCAATTGAAAAGTTCTTATAAGCTCTGCGGCTTCTTTGCGGCCGTCATTCTATACTGGGAGCTTGTCTTCAGAAATGCGACCGTCCGGGAGAATCTCGGGACGGATTTCATTTATATACTGCTTTTCTCGGCCGTGTACGGTCTGATGGCAGCCCTGCTGATCCGCATCCTGCCGCGCCGCATCCGCATGGTGTTTGGTGCGCTCCTGCTGATGGCAGGCGCGTTTGTCTTCGGGGCGGAGTTCTTCGTCTACAGATCCTTTAAATGCTATTATGACCTGGATACGATGCTCTTTGCCGCTTCCGACGCGATGGGCGGCTTTTCCGACATTCTGTTCTCCATGATGTTTTCGGCAGACGGTCTGATCCATATCGGACTTTTACTGCTTCCCGTTGTTCTCTGGTTTCTTCTTTACCGCCGCCTCGCCGGGGCGGAGGATGAAAAGGGCCTTCTGAAAGAACTGGCGGTGCCGGCGGCGGGTCTGGTCCTGCTGATTTCTCTTACGGCTTATCTGCTGAACAGCTCGGAAAATTACCGGAGTGCCTACACCAATGAATACAGTTTCCAGCGGGCCGTCACGAGCTTCGGATATCTGACGGGTCTGCGCCTGGACCTGAAGAAAATCTCTGCCCCCGGCGAGCCGGCGGGCTTTGAGTTCGATGTGCTGGCGGCGGAGGAGCCGTCGCAGACAGGGCAGAATGTGACTGCCGTCCGGCAGCAGGAGCCGGCGCTGCAGAAGAGCGCCGGGAGCACCGACGGGAATACGCAGAAAAAGAGCACTGCCGTCGGGACGGATACGCCTGAAAAAGCGCCGGAAGCATCCGATGAGAAGCCGGTTCTTCTCCGGGGCGGACAGGATGAGGATGCACTGGCCGCACAGGAGGCACATCGGGAGCTTCTTTTCAGGATGCGGGAATATCTCACCGAGGACAGAGGTCCGGTCTATGAAGAGAATGTGCTGCCGCTGGATCTGGAGGAGCTTTCCGCAGCCGGCGGCGCAATGGGAAGCATCGATGAGTATGTCCGGACACTCACGCCCACGCATAAAAATGAGATGACCGGCATCTTCGAAGGAAAAAATCTGATTCTGATTGCGGCCGAGGCCTTCAGCGGCGATATGATCGATCCGGATCTGACGCCGACGCTGTATCGTCTCGCGGAGAAGGGAATCCGGTTTACGGATTACTATCAGCCGGCGAGCGCGGGCACAACCGGGGGCGAGTTCCAGTTTCTGACCGGCCTGCTGCCGGTCTCCGGCGGGCGCTCGATGAAAAACATCTCCACCCACAACAATTATTTCACGATGGGGGCACAGCTGGACCGTCTGGGGTATTTCGGCAAGGTCTACCACAATAATGACTACAAGTACTATGACCGTCACATCACGCACAATGCGCTGGGATACAGCGAGGGCTTCATGGGCATGGGCAACGGCATGGAGGAATATGTGACGCAGCAGTGGCCGGAGAGCGATCTGGAAATGATTCAGGGGACGCTGCCGGAATACATTGATCATCAGCCCTTCAATATTTATTACATGACGGTCAGCGGGCACAGCGCCTACAACGCCGGCTACAACAAGATGTCCGCGAAGAACATAGACACCGTGGAGGCCTGGTGCGCGGAGAAGGGAATCGAACTCTCCGACAAGGTCAAGGCTTATATTGCCTGCAATCTGGAGCTGGAGAATATGCTGACTTATCTGGTCAATGAACTGGAAAAGGCCGGTATTGCGGACGATACGGTGATCTGCATCACGGCCGACCACTTCCCCTACGGACTGGATGAGGACGCCGCGGTGGGGCACATGCCTTACCTGTCGGAACTCTACGGCTATGAGGTGACGGATTATTTTGAGCGGGATCACAACCGTCTGATTCTCTGGTGCGGAAGTCTGGAGAAGGAGAGTCCTGTCACGGTCGACACACCGGTCTCGAGCATCGATATTCTCCCGACGCTCTCCAATCTGTTCGGGACGGAGTGGGATTCGAGACTGCTCCCGGGGCGGGATGTTTTTTCGGAGGCGCCGCCGCTGGTTTTCACGATGAGCTATGACTGGAAGAGCGATCTGGGCACTTACTATGCCGCATCCGGGAAATTTATCCCGGTGTCGGAGGACACGGTGGTGCCGGAGGGCTATGTGGACAAAATGAAGGTGATCATCCGGAACAAGCGCGCCTACATGGACGGCGTGGTGCGGAATGATTATTTTGCCCATCTGTTCGGCGAGGTGCAGAAGGAGGAAGAACAGGAATGACATTTATCTATCCCATCATTTTTCATGAGAACGAAAAAGGCCGGATTGAAGGCTATTTTCCCGATCTTGACGGCTGCCGCGCGGAGGGCGAGACGCTGGAGCTCGCGGTGCGCGACGCCATGGAGGCGGAGTACAACTGGATCATGCTCGAGCTGGATGACGAGGATCCGGAGCTGCCGCCGGTCTCTCATCCGGAGGATCTGGAGCTGAAGGAAGGTGAGTTTATCCGGAATATCAGCGTGAAGGTCCGTCTGGTCGAGGGGTGGGAAGAATGAAGATCAGAGTGCGCGACGCATCCTGGCAGGAGGTCCTCGCGGCCCCTTCCATGGCGCATCAGGATCCGGTCCGTCCGAACCGGTTTTTCCGCGGCCTCCTGAAAAAAGTCTGCGCCCCGGAGCTGAAAACTGTGGGCTTTACCTGTGAGCAGGAGGGTATGGAGCGCCTGAAGGCGGACGAGCCCTGCCTGATTCTGATGAATCACTCCAGCTTTATCGATCTGAAAATCGCAGAGATTGTTTTTGCCGGACGGCCGCTGAATATCATCTGCACCAGCGACGGATTTGTGGGGAAAGAATGGCTGATGCGGCAGATCGGCTGTATCCCGACACAGAAGTTTGTCGGGGATATGACGCTGATCTCGGACATGCAGTATGCGCTGAACACACTGAAGAGCTCCATTCTGATGTTTCCGGAGGCCAGCTACAGCTTCGACGGGTCGGCAACGCCCCTTCCGGAGAGCCTTGGGAAGCTGCTCAAAATTCTGAAAGTCCCGGTTATTCATGTGCGCACTTACGGCGCGTTTCAGCGGGATCCGCTCTACAATAACCTGCAGCTGCGGGATGTAAAGGTCAGCGCACACGTGCGCTACCTGCTCTCCCCCGAAGAGATCGCCGGCAGAAGCAGAGAGGATCTGAATGAGATTCTCCGGGAAGCATTTACATTTGATCACTGGCGCTGGCAGCAGGAGAACAATATCCGGGTCAGCGAGCCTTTCCGCGCGGATCACTTAAACCGCGTTCTGTACCGCTGTGCCTGCTGCGAATCGGAGGCTGCGATGTCCGGACAGGGAACGCAGCTGACCTGCGGAACCTGCGGCGCCGCCTGGGAGCTGACTGAGACCGGCGAACTGAAGATGGTTTCTTCCGGAAAAGCCGGCGCGGCACAGGACCGGAACTTCCGCTTCGTGACAGACTGGTACCGCTGGGAGCGGGAGTGCGTGCGCAGAGCCCTTCAGGACGGGACTTACCGCCTGGACGAAGATGTGACGATCTGCGTCATGAAGAATACCCAGTGTATTTACCGCGTGGGCAAAGGACATCTGACCCACGATGAAAACGGATTTCATCTGACCGGGTGCGGCGGCGCGCTCGATTATACCCAGAAGCCGCTGGCCTGCTACAGCCTGTACTCTGATTATTACTGGTACGAGCTGGGAGATATGATCTGTATCGGAAACAAAGAGATGCTCTACTACTGCTTCCCGGAAAACGGGGAAAAAGTCGCCGCAAGAACGCGGCTGGCCGTGGAGGAGCTGTATCAGATGAACAAACCGAAACGCCGGATTATCGCGGGGTGAGAAGCGTCCGCAGATCCTGTACGCCGATGACCGCGGAGGCCTGATCGATGATGGTCTGCGCGCCGGCACCGTCAATTCCCTGATAAAACGTATAAGCAAGTTTCTTTCCGCCGCCGGGGCCGAGCAGACCGAGCGCGAGGCCCTGGGCGAGCTCTGTTCCGTGATCCTGTTCCCGTGAGAGAATCAGTCCGTCCACATGCTGGTTGCCCGCTGTCTGCAGATAGGCGTAGACGACGGAGGCGGCCTGGAGTCCCTCGCCTCTGGAGGAGGTGTAGCCCACCTCGGAGAGCAGGACACTGCGCACCTCCTGCTGCGGTGTCAGATAATGGGACTGACACAGCCAGTCGGTCAGCACTTCCACATTCCGCATGGAGAGATACGGCGAGTCGGAGGAGTGCGTCACCTGCCCGGATTCCACCCAGACGGACGGGTCCGTCAGAGGATAATTATAAGGATGCGCCGCCAGATGCCAGGCAATATTTCCGCCGTTCACCATGCTCGTCTGGAACGCGCCGATAAAGCTCTTGCCCGGGAAATACCGGGAGCTGATGGCGGAGGACCACTGCTGGTCGATGCAGGTGTACACGCGGGCATTCGCGTTTTCGGAGCGGATCGCATTGTAGCAGATCCGGAAGCCCTCCGCATATTCCTCCGTATAGCTCTTCACATCGGAGGCGCTCATATAATTCCAGTCGCTGTAGGCGTTGATCTCATTTCCGATAATCCAGTTGTCGATCTGACCGTGACCGATGCCCGAATAGCGGTTCGCCAGGAAGGACATGACGGCCGCCAGCTTCTCCGCGCCGGCTTCCTCGTCACAGTTCAGCATATAATAATGGGCGCTGCCGCCCCGGGCAGAAGGGTGAATCAGTGTCTGGTCCCCGTATTTATTGTTCAGAAGGATCATGGTCACCTGCAGCCCCATGCTGTTGAACCGCGAAATCAGACGGTCATATCCGGAGATCATGGAAGAATTGAAGCTGTAGGAGCGGCCGTTGTAGGTGTAGCCGATCCCGCCGCCCGCGCAGAGCTCGCCGAGGTTTAAATTGTAGGAGACCTGCTGCACGCCGAGCGAGAGAAGATCACTGGAATAAACCAGGCCGGAAGCCGGAAGAATACCTTTCTTTCCGTGGTCCTGACGGGGCGCGGCCAGGGCGGCACACGCCTCCGGATTTGTGATATAGTGCGCGCTGCTGACGGGCACCAGTTCGCCTCCGCGCATCACGCAGACGATAAAGCGCTTCATCAGATTGGAGGAGGCGCTGTTTTTATTTAAGGGGAAGGTAAAGGAGGCGCCTGTGCCGATGGGCGCCGTGGCGACTTCCGCGCCGGCTGTGCCGGAAACATAGGTTCCCTGGGCGATCAGATGAAACAGACCGTCCTCCGAGTCGACGAAGGAAAAGCTGCTGCCCGCGCCGGCGGGAGCGCGTCCCGTCGGGTCTGCGTCCTTAAACAGCGCATAATTCAGTGTCTCGGTTTTCAGCTCCGGGAGATCGCCGGTCACCCGGGCGACCACCTGCACATTGTCGGAGGAGATCCGGCAGCTGCAGATATCCACGGGGAGCCCGTCTTCGCTGCGGGCCGCGGCGTACGGATCGGTTTCCGTAAGCGTCCCCGCCGGGGTAAAGGCCGGCTGGTTGTCCGTTCCCGGGAGCGAGACCAGATACCAGTCGATTTCTTCCGGCTCAGCCACATCCAGAATTTCATCTCCCTCCAGCACGACGCGCCGGTAAGAAGTGACATGACCGAGCACTGTGACGGGATCCGCCCACCGGACAGAGCCCGAGATCTCATAGTCTTCTTCATCCGGTCCTTCGTAGAGTGAGACTGCGGAGGCGGCGTAGCAGGTGCGCGCCGGTTCAAAAGTAATCTCGAAAGGCAGGGTTTTGCCGGACAGAATCATTTCCGCTTCCACATCCGCGAGAAGCTGCTGCTCGAAGGCTTCCTGATCGCCGATCAGCCCGGCCTGATCCTCTTCGACCTTTGCCGCATCATAAAAGAGCTGCTCATCGTCCGGAATCGAGTCGATGATGGCAGGTGCCGGTTCCTCCGGCTGCCCGTAAGGGGTAAAAAAGGTCACATAAAGAGCGCCCAGTCCCATCAGGAACAGGACGACAAAAACACCGGTGAGCACAGTCACCAGTGCCCGCCGGCCCGCAGGCGCAGCCTTTTCTTCAGCTTTTGCTTCAGCCTTCTCTTCAGTTATGTTCGATGTAATCTGTTCCTGTTCCAAGTGTTCTCCTGAAGTCGGTTGTCATAAGCATTATATCATACGTTTGCGATCTTTTCGTGATACAATAGGAAGAGTGAACTTACAGCAGGGGAGGACCCAAGGGAGAGAAGAAGATGAAGCTGATCTTTATCGGTGCAGATCATGAAGTAACGGGAAGCTGTCATTTCCTTTCGCTGGATCATCCGGTGTACGGTTCGAAACCGGTTTATATGCTGGTGGACTGCGGTATGGAGCAGGGGCCGGACTACTTCGAGAACAAGCCGCTTCCCGTGAAGGCGCAGGACATCCGGTATGTGTTCCTGACCCACGCGCATGTGGATCACAGCGGCATGCTTCCGAAGCTTTACCGCGACGGTTTCCGGGGAACGGTGCTCACGACTTCGGCGACGAAAGATCTGTCGGAGATCATGCTGCGGGACGCGGCGCACATTCAGGCCGCCGACGCGGAATATGCGAAAAAGAAAAAGGGAAACAGCCCGTCCGCGGACACAGAGCCGGCGTTCACGATGGAGGACGCGGAAGGGCTGATCCGTCTGATCGAGTCCTACCGCTACGACAAGACCTATGACCTCGAGGAAGGGATCCGCTTCCGGTTCACGGATGTCGGACATCTCCTGGGCTCCGCCAGCGTGGAAATCTGGCTGCAGGAAAAGGATCCGGAGACCGGGGCAAAATATGAACGCAAGCTCGTCTTTTCCGGCGACATCGGGAACAGAGACCAGCCGATTCTGCGGGATCCCCAGCGGACGAAAGACGCGGACTATGTGATTATGGAGTCCACCTACGGCGACCGGCTGCACGAAAAAGAGGGCGAGGGACATGATTATGTTACGGACCTTGCCCGGATCATCCGCAGGACACTGCTGCGGGGAGGAAACCTCGTCATTCCGTCTTTTGCCGTCGGACGCACACAGGTCATGCTGTATTTCATCCGGCAGATCAAGCGGGACGGCCTGGTGCCGGAGATTCCGGACTTCCCGGTTTATGTGGACTCCCCGATGGCTGTGGACGCCACCTCCGTTTTCAATGAAAACGACCGGGAGTGCTACGACGAAGACGCGCAGAAGCTCCTGGACGAAGGCATCAATCCGCTGGTTTTCCCCAGACTCTATCTCTCGATCACACAGGAGGAATCCAAGGCGATCAATACGGATGACGAGCCCAAGGTGATTATTTCCGCCTCCGGTATGTGCGATGCGGGCCGGATCCGGCATCACCTGAAGTATAATCTCTGGCGGAAGGAATCGACGATTCTCTTCGTGGGTTATCAGACTGTCGGATCGCTGGGGCGCAGGCTCCTCGACGGCGCGGACACTGTGCGGATGTTCGGCGTGGATATCGATGTGAAGGCGGAGATCTTAAAGCTTCCGGGTCTGTCCGGCCACGCGGACCGCAATGGCCTTCTATGGTGGCTGGAGGGCTTTGAGGAAAAGCCCGGACATGTCTTCGTGGTGCACGGAGACAGCGAGGCGGCAGAGAGCTTCACGGCGCTGCTGCGGGAGAAAGGCTACCAGGCGGACGCGCCTTATTCGGGGACGGCGGTGGATCTGATCCGGGACACCTTCCTGCTGAAGACGGAGGGTATTCCGATCCGGAAGAAGATCGCACAGAACACGGAGTCGGACGCCTACAGGAAGCTGAGGAATACGGCAAAACTGCTTGAACAGCAGATCGCGGAGAGCAGAGGCCTTCCCAATAAGGAACTGGAGCGCTTTGCCGAAGAGCTGGATAAGCTGATGAAGAAATACAGAATAGAGAACGAGTAAAAAGCAGAAAGGAACAGTTGTGATGAACGGAGGATTCGGTAAGAACTTCGATGGATCGGGCGGAAACTTCTGGAAGCGCACAGACGCCGCGACCGGCGCGGAGACCATCGTGGAAGAGGCGTCCGCGCAGGATTCTCAGAAGAAAGACAAGGCGGGACAGCAGAATCAGCGCCGCAGGCCGGATTTGAAATCGGGCAGAAGCTGGAAGTGGATTCCGGTGATCGTGCTTGTGCTGATCGTTTTGCTTGTGATCGGAGACAGCTTCTATAAGGTCAGCGAGCAGGAGCAGGCGGTTCTGACCCTGTTCGGAAAGGTAATCGACATCAAAGGCGCCGGTCTTTATTTCAAAATTCCGATCGCCGAGGATGTGACGCTGGTTGACACGACCACCAAGGGCATGCCGATCGGCTATTCGACAGATGACGCGTACTCCAATTACGGAAACAGCTCCACGAATGATTACATCGTGAATGAGCACGAGGCAGTCATGATCACCAGCGATTTCAACTTCGTGGATGTGGACTTCTACCTGGAGTACCGCGTCAGCGATCCGCAGAAGTATCTGTATGCATCCGCGCAGCCGGAGGCAGTGCTGAAGAATCTCGCGCAGGCCTGCATCCGTTCCACAGTCGTCAACTATACGGTCGATGACGTCATCACCACCGGAAAGTCTCAGATCCAGTCCGAGGTGCGCGAGCGCCTTGAGAATGAACTGAAGAAGCAGGATATCGGCCTCTCCGTCGTCAACCTGACGGTGCAGGACGCCGAGCCGCCCACGGATAATGTCATCGCGGCCTTCAAGGCGGTCGAGACCGCCAAGCAGGGCAAGGAGACATCGGTCAACAACGCAAAGCGCTATCAGAACGAGCAGATTCCGCAGGCCGAGGCCCAGGCGGACCAGGTCCTGCAGCAGGCGGAGGCGGCAAAAGAAGCCCGGATCGCCGAGGCTCAGGGCCAGGCGGAGCGTTTCAACCGGATCTATGAAGAATACGCAAAATATCCGGATGTCACCAGGAAGCGTCTTTTCTACGAGACGATGGAGGATGTGCTTCCGCAGCTGAAGGTCATCGTGACAGACGGATCGGTACAGAGCTATCTGCCGCTGACCGGGGCGGATATGACAGAAGAAGCCGCCGTGCTGGATGACGCGGAGCCGGCCGGAGAGTGAGGAGGAAGACCATGAATAATGCGAAGAAGTACCTGATTATCCTGCTCGTGATCCTGGCAATCGGCCTGATCGGCAGTTCCATGTACACCGTGCAGGAGGATGAATATGCAGCCGTGCTGCAGTTCGGCAAAATCGTCCGTGTGGACAATACCGCCGGCCTGAAGATGAAGGTCCCGTTCATTCAGAGTGTGACCTACATCCCGAAGTCGATTCAGATGTATGACACGGCCGCGTCGGATGTCATCACCCAGGACAAAAAGTCCATGATCTGCGACAACTATATTCTCTGGAAGGTGACAGATCCGGTGCGCTTCACCCAGACCCTTTCCGCCTCCAGAAGCATGGCGGAGGACCGCGCCGGTGTCGCAGCTTACAATGCCACGAAGAACATTATCAGTTCCATGTCCCAGGATCAGATCATCGAGTCCCGCGGAGAGCGGCTCACCGCGCTGATCACGAATGATGCCAACGCCAACATGGGCAGCTACGGCATGGAAATCCTGAAGGTGGAAATCAAGGCGCTGGATCTGCCGGAGGACAACAAGGCGGCCGTCTACGAACGCATGATCTCCGAGCGGAACAACATCGCCGCATCCTATGAGGCGGAAGGCCGCGCGGAGGCGCAGAAGATCCGCAACGAGACGGACCGGCAGGTGGCAGTCATGATCGCGGAGGCGAAGAAGGAAGCCGCCATCCTTGAGGCAGAGGGTGAACAGGAATATATGCAGATTCTCGCGGATGCCTACAGCAGCCGGGAGAAGGCGGAATTTTATAATTACATGAGAGGCCTGGATGCCCTCAGGGATTCCCTGAAGGGGAGCGGCAGCAAAACCATTCTGCTGGACCGCGATTCGGAGCTGGCCAAAGTACTGTACGGGGAGGGCTGAGATCATGAGTTATGCTGATCAGGTATTTATCAGGACTGTGACGGATATTCTGGAGAACGGAACTTCGACGGTCGGACAGAAGGTCCGCCCGCACTGGCCGGACGGGACCGCCGCCTACACCATCAAGCAGTTCGGCGTCGTCAACCGGTACGATCTGTCCGAGGAATTTCCGATTGTGACCCTCCGCAAGACACCGATCAAATCCGCGACGGATGAGATGCTCTGGATCTGGCAGAAGAAGAGCAACAACATTCACGATCTGGGCAGTCATGTCTGGGACGAGTGGGCGGATGAGACGGGCTCCATCGGAAAAGCTTACGGCTATCAGATGGCGAAAAAGCACCCGTACCGCGATGTAAAGGAAGAGGGACTGGCTGTCGCGTTTCCCGCACAGGACGGCTACGGACTCTCCGAGGACGGCCTCTCCTGGAAGCGCGAGGACCGCGTCGCGGCCGTGCGCGAGACGGCGGAAGATCTCTGGAAGATGGACCAGGTCGACAAAGTGATCTACGACCTGAAGAATACGCCCTACAGCCGCCGCATCATGACGACCATGTGGGATCCGGAGGATCTGCATGACATGCATCTGGAGCCCTGCGCCTACAGCATGACCTTTAACGTCACGCAGAAGCCCGGGCACGAGAAGATGACACTGAACGCAGTGCTGCATCAGCGCTCGCAGGACGTCCTGGCCGCGATGGCCTGGAACATCTGCCAGTACGCAGTGCTGATTCATATGATCGCCCAGGTCTGTGACATGGAGCCGGGCGAGTTCGTACATCTGCAGGTGGACTGCCACTGCTACGACCGTCATCAGGAGGCACTGCGCGAGCTGATCCGGCGGGAGCCGAAGCCCGCGCCGCAGTTCAGACTCAATCCGGACATTCATGATTTTTACCGCTTCACGAAAAACGATGTGGAGCTGATCGGATACGAAGTCGCGGGTGAGCAGATCCGCAATATCGAAGTTGCGATCTGAGTGCGGTCACGGTGCGAAGGAGCAGGCACTGCAGAAAAAATGAGGTGAACATGAACGCTATTGTGGCAGTAGACAGAAACTGGGCGATCGGCAATAAGGGAAAGCTTCTGGTCAGCATTCCGGCGGATCATAAGATGTTCCGGCAGGAGACACAGGGGAAGGTTGTCGTGTACGGACGCAAAACCCTGGAGACCTTTCCGCTCGCGCAGCCTCTTGCACAGCGCGAGAATATCATCCTGTCGCGCAATCCGGATTATGCCGTAAAAGGCGCGCAGTGCGTCCACAGCGTGGAGGAACTGCTTGAGCTCTTAAAGGATTATCCGCAGGAGGATATTTATATCATCGGCGGCGACAGCATTTACCGCCAGATGCTTCCGTACTGCGACACGGTCCATGTGACCAAAGTTGACTATGCCTATGAGGCGGACGCCTTTTTCCCGAACCTGGATGAGGATCCGGACTGGGAGGTCACCGCTGAATCGGACGAGCAGACCTATTTTGACATCCCGTATACTTTCATGAAGTACGAGAGGCGATGAGCGGGATGCGGAGGACAGGAAGAAGCCCGGGCGTGCGGCTTGCGCTCACGCTGCTGATACTGGCGCTGATGCTTGCGGGGTGCGGCGGCCGGGTCGTGCTCACCTCCGGATTTCCCGAGGATACGGTTTTCCGGATCGGGGAGGAGGAAGTCGGCCTGACGGAGATGCGGCTCTACACGCTCAGCATGCAGAAGGAGTATGAAGAGCGCTACGGACAGAATGTCTGGGACGGAGAAGACGGAGAGAAGCTGGCTGCGCTGATGCGGGAAAATGCCCTCTCGAGAGCTGCCCGCATTGCGACACTCTCCCAGATGGGCCGGAGCCGGGGCCTTGTACTGACCGACAAAGAGAAGGCGCTGGCAGACGAAACGGCGCGGGAATATGCCGCCGGACTAAGCGGGGCTGACCGCGCATGGCTTCTGCTTCCGGAGGATCCCGAGCAGGAGCAGGCAGCCCTGGAGACGATTTTTGAGCGGTATGAACTGGCTGTCTGGACTTACAGAAGCATCCTCGAAGCGGTCAACCCGGAGGTGAGCGACGATGAGGCGCGCAGCGTCGAGCTGCACCAGATTCTGATCCCCTACAATTCCGTGCGGGCAAACGCCGAAGGCGCGGAGGCTGTCCGGGAGGCGGCCATGCAGGGAAATTATGAGAACCTGGTTCTGGATGAGAGCTCGCTTTCCCGTGCGCAGAGAGCCAAAGCACTGCTGGACGCCGGTGAGGATTTCATGACCGTGGCCGCGGAGTACAATGAAGGAGAAAAGGTGTTTCTGGTCCTTTCCCGCGGCGAGGCGGAGCCGGTGATCGAGGAGACCGCCTACAGCCTGGCGGAGGGGGAGATCAGCGGGATCCTGGAGACGAAGGAAGGATACTGTATCCTGCAGCTGATCAGCAGCATCAACCGCGCACAGACGGAAGAGAAGAAGATTCAGATCGCCCGGGAGCGCCGGGAAGAAGCTTTTGAACAGGAATATAACCGCTTTGCGGAAAATCTGGATTACACTCTGAATGAGGAACAGTACGCGCAGGTGGTTCTGTGCCGGGACGAGGCAGTACAGGCAGGCGGATTCTATGAGCTGTGCCGCAGCAGCTTTGCGGCCGGGGAAGAATAAAATAAATATCAGGACAGAAAACGGAGGAGCAGAATGAAGATGGATAAGACAGCGCTTGGCAGGGTCGGAGATTTTCTGGAGCGTCTCGGCGACGGCGGAGCAGAGAAAGAAAACCCCCGCGAAATCCGGCTGACACAGGAGCCGTACAGGAGCGGATACGAAGGTGCGTTCCAGCCCGAGTACGACAAGCGCGGCCATGAGCTGGAGACGGGGCTTTCCGAGATCTGGTTCAAGGCACACGCAAGGGATGACGCCGGCCGCGGCTACACCGTCTACTGGGAGACGATGCGCGAGTGGCGCCCGGATGTGGATCCGGCGGAGAAGGCCTGCGACTGGGATACGCCCTTCATGATTCTGGACGAGAAGAAGCGCAATGTCCTGGAAAAGGTTATTATTGTGGATTGAACCGGATTTTGACTGAATAAGTCAACGATGGTTTATGAAAAATTAAGAATTGCCGGAAAGCCTGAAAATAAAGGAATTGCGGTGAACTATTAGCACTCTGATATATTGAGTGCTAATTTTTTATTGATTTTCCCGAAAGAGGGGGCTATACTCTCGTAGAAAGCAGAAATAAACCGGTTTTCATCCCGGAGAAATAGAAAAAGGAGTACTTGAAATGGCTGAACGAGGATCATTATCAATCAATAGCGAAAACATGTTTCCGATCATCAAAAAGTGGCTGTACAGCGATCACGACATTTTCCTTCGCGAGCTGGTTTCCAACGGCTGCGATGCCATTACGAAGCTGAAGAAGCTGGATGTGATGGGTGAGTTTTCCCTGCCGGAAGGCTATCAGGCGAGAATCGACGTGGTGCTGGACCCGGAGGAGAAGACCATTCAGGTGACGGACAACGGTATCGGCATGACCGCCGACGAAGTGAAGGAATATATCAACAACATCGCCTTCTCCGGCGCGGAAGCCTTCATGACCAAGTATAAGGACAAGGCGAACGACGACCAGATCATCGGTCACTTCGGACTGGGCTTCTACTCCTCCTTCATGGTCGCGGAGCGCGTCACCATCGATACGCTTTCCTATCAGAAAGGCGCGAAGGCGGTGCACTGGGAGTGCGACGGCTCCTCCGAATTCACCATGGAAGAGACCTCAAGAGATCACTTCGGCACGACCATCACACTTTACCTGACCGAGGACTGCGTCGAGTTTTCCAATTACTACCGCGCGAAGGAAGTTCTGGAGAAGTACTGCGGCTTTATGCCGACACAGATCTTCCTCTCCGTAAAAGACACGAAGGAGACACAGATCATCCCCGAGTCCGACCGCAGGCCGGACGACATCGTCCTGGAAACCATCGAGCCGGAGAAGAAGGAAGCAAAAGAGGGCGAAGAGCCCGCGGAGCCGGAGGAGAAGAAACTCAAAATCCGTAAGCGCCCTGAGCTGATCAACGACACGCATCCGCTGTGGGCCAAGACGCCGAAGGACTGCACGGATGAGGAATACCGGGCGTTCTACAGAAAGGTCTTCAATGATTACAAGGAGCCGCTGTTCTGGATTCACCTGAACATGGATTACCCCTTCAACCTCAAGGGCATCCTGTATTTCCCGAAGATCAACATTGAGTATGAGTCCATTGAGGGCAAAATCAAGCTCTACAACAACCAGGTCTTCATCGCGGACAATATCAAGGAAGTCATTCCGGAATTCCTGATGCTCTTAAAGGGCGTGATCGACTGCCCGGATCTGCCGCTGAACGTCTCCCGGAGCGCGCTGCAGAACGACGGGTTTGTGCAGAAGATTTCGGAGTATATCACCAAGAAGGTGGCGGACAAGCTGTCCGGCATGTGCAAGACCGACCGCGAAAACTATGAGAAGTACTGGGACGATATCAGCCCGTTCATCAAGTACGGATGCCTGCGCGACGAGAAGTTCTGCCAGAAGATGACGGATTATATTCTGTTCCGCGATCTTGACGGAAAGTATCACGCGACGCCGGAGGCACTGGAGGTCAACTGCGTGGATCCGGATGCGGAGAAGCCGGAAGGTGAGAAACCGGAAGGTGAGAAGGCCGTGGACGAGAACGGCGCGCCGGTCGAGGCGGAGGTCGTGGACGATCAGGAGAAAGCCGCGGAAGAGACGCCGGAGGAAGAGCAGGAGAAGGATCACACCATCTACTATGTGACCGATGAACAGCAGCAGAGCCAGTACATCAACATGTTCCGCCAGGCGAAGATGCAGGCCTTTGTGCTGAATCAGAACATCGATCAGCCGTTCATCTCCCAGCTGGAGGCGAAGAACGAGGGACTGCATTTTGCGAGAATCGACGCGGATGTGACCGAGGCGCTGAAGAGCCGCACCGGCAAGAAGGCCGCCGAGGAGCTGAAGAAGCAGGAAGAGAGTCTTTCCGAATCCGTGAAGAAGACACTGAAGGACGAGCAGATCACGGTCAGCCTGCAGAAGCTGAAGGACAAGAAGATCGCGGCACTGCTGACGGTCAATGAACAGAGCCGCCGCATGGCCGACATGATGAAGATGTACGCGGCGAACGGCATGGATCTCGGCGCGTTCGGCAAAGAGGGCAGGACCCTTGTGCTCAACGCGAACCATCCGCTGGTGAAATACCTGCTTGAGCATCAGGAAGAGGAAAAGGCAGGCCTTGTCCTGGAACAGCTCTATGACCTGGCCAAGCTTCAGAACGCACCGCTCGAAGCCGACGAGATGACCCGTTTCGTCGAACGGAGCAACAAAGTGCTGCTGATGATGACGGAAGAAGCATAAGGCATACCCTATGCACAGGTCTGAAAGACCCTTTTCGTACGCTACATTTAGTAGAAATACTTCTACAGAATATCAATCCATGGTATAATACCCTCTGTATGGGCTTTTAAATTCCCGCAGGGGGTATTTTTTATGGAAAAGTATAATATGAACGGCGAACAGTTTCACTCGATCGATGAGCCGCTCTCTCTTTCTGAAAAGGAGATCCGCATAGAAATCGCACCCGGGCAGACCCGGGAGGGCTCCTTCACCATCAGCGGCGCGCCGGGTCAGATCATAGAGGGAAAGGTCACCTCCTCCAGACTGTGCATGTCTGTCGTCAGCGAGCGGTTTACGGGGACACAGGATGTGGTCCTGTACCGGGTTGACGCCTCCTCTTTTGAAGTGGGCGACCAGATCGAGGGGTGCTTCCGGATCCTCTCCAATCAGGGAGAATACCGGCTGCCGTATACCATTTCGGTTATTCCGCCGGAAATCAGCTCTTCGCTGGGTGCCTGCCGGAATCTGTATCATTTCACCAATCTCGCCAAGAGCTCCTGGCCGGAGGCTGTGCGGGTCTTTTACCACCGCGATTTCATCCGGATCTTCCCCGAGACGGAGAAGAAGCAGGAGACCCTCTACCGCGGTCTGTGCAATCAGCGCGGAAATGAGCAGAATGTAGAAGAATTTCTGATTGCCTCCGGACAGAAGCAGGCAGTCGAGTTCCTGCCGGACCTGCGGGAAATCCGTCTGGATATCCCGGCAGACGCGGAGGGAATCGTGACGCAGCGGCTTGTCATTACCCGCAACGGCTGGGGCTATACGCACCTGGAGATCGGCACGGAGGGCAATTTCATCAGTGTATCGAAATCCGTCCTGACGGAGGAAGACTTCTCCGGAAACCGGTGTGAAATCGAGTGCGAGATCAGCCCCGACATGATGCACGACGGTTACAATTTCGGAAAGGTGAGTCTCTACGCACCTTTCGGAAGCATTCATATCCCGGTCTCGGCGCATCTGGCCGATAAGGAGGCGCTCGGCTCAAAGAGAGAGCGCGAACAGGAGCAGCTCGTGGCGCGCCTGATGCGCCTGTATGTGGATTTCAGAGCCCGCAAAATCCCGGGCAGTGACTGGATGTCCCGGACAGAGGAAGTCATTGATCAGATGACGGCGCTGGACCGCAGCGATCCGATTGCCCAGCTCTACCGGATCCAGCTTCTGCTCACACAGAAAAAATCGGATGAAGCCGTCTACCGGCTCGCCCGGCTGAATGAGCAGTACAGGGCGGGAAGTGAGGAACCGCAGGAAGATCCGTTCCCGCTGACACAGTATGCGTCGGAGGATGATACGGCTTACTGCTACCGCCTGTATCTGACTTCCCTGTGCGTTTCGGAAAAAGAAGGCACGGGCGGTGCCGGCGAGGTCGCCGGGGAAGCCGCGCGCGCGGTGGAAGAGAAGCTTCGCAGGGATCCTTCCAACTGGCGGATCGCCTGGCTTCTTATGTATCTGTCGGACGAGTATCAGAAGAAGCCGTCCATGCGCTGGAAGATGCTCTCCGAGGAATTCCGGCTGGGATCCCGCAGCCCGATTCTGTACATTGAGGCTTACAGCATGGTGCTGCTCAACCCGGCGATTCTCTACGAACTCGGACCGTTTGAGCTGAGCATCTTAAACTATGCGTCCAAGGAGGGGATTCTCTCCCCCGGCGTCATGTCCCAGATCAACTATCTGGCGCAGCGCAGCAAGCTGTTCTCCGTGCCGCTGTTCCGGGTCCTGGTGCGGGGCTACGAGGACGAACAGCTCTCGCACCTGCAGACGGAGACGCTCTCCTGCATCTGCTCACTGCTGATCAAGGGAAATGTCTCGGACAAGAAATATTTCATCTGGTTCCAGCGCGGCGTGGAAGCACAGCTGCAGATCACCAGACTGTATGAATATTACATGCTCTCGATGCCGGAGGATTACGACGGCGAGATTCCGCAGATCGTCCTGATGTATTTTGCCTATCAGTCAACGCTGCCTTATGAGCGGAATGCCTATCTGTACCGGTATCTGATGAAAAACCAGAACCTGTACGGACAGATCTATCAGCAGTATGAGGACAGCATTCGGGCCTTCACGCAGGACCAGCTTCTGCGCGGCCATATGAACCAGGATCTGAAGGTGCTGTATGATCAGTATCTGTCCTCGGGCGTGGTGCTGACGCAGGATCTGGCGCAGGCGGCGGTGCCCGCTGTCTTTACCTGTGTGATCCGGACCAGCCGCACGGCAGTCCGGAGGGTGGTGCTGGTTTACGACAAGCTCCGCGGCGAGCAGAGCTTCCCGATTGAAAACGGCATCTGCTATCTGCCGATCTACGGAGAGGAGAACCAGATCTTCTTCGAGGACCGCAACGGCAGCCGCTATGCGGCGAGCATCGCCTATACGTGCGACCGCATGATGGATTACGAAAAGTATGCGCGGCAGCTCGCCTTCTATGAGACGGATCACTTCGGGTTCGACCTGTATCTGTCCGGCATGACCGGTTCCTATTACGATGTCACGGACAAGACGGTGCGGCATTTTGAGCGGCTGCTCTCCTCGGGCGATCTTCTTCCGAAGGTCCGCCGGGAAATCCGGAACAAGCTGCTGACTTACTACAACGCGAATGACTGCATCCGGGAGATGGACAAATATCTCTCCGAGGCGGAGCCGGACGGCCTCGAGGCTGTCGAGCGGAATGAGATCCTGCAGTACATGGTGCTGCGCGGGCTCTCCGACAAGGCGCTGGGCTGGATCCGCATCTACGGCGTCCACGGCGTGGACACGAAGACGCTGATGAATCTGTGCAGCCGTTACCTGTCGACCTCGGAGACCGCCGAGGACCCGGCGCTCTCCGCGATTGTGCATGAGACCTTCCGTCTCGGCAAATACGACGAGAATCTGCTGGAGTATATGAACCAGTACTTTGACGGCCTCACAGATGAGCTGGAGGAGGTGCGGCAGGCAGATCTGAGCTATGGTGTGGATACCTATGATATCAGCCGCAGAATGGTCCGCCAGATGCTCTACACGGGCGCGCAGCTGCCGAACCAGTGCGAAGTCCTGGAGGCTTTCGCCGCACAGGATCCGCCGGAAGCGCTTCTGGCCGCGGCTCTCGCGCAGCGCTGTCACTATTACCTGACGGAAGATGCAGACATGACGCAGCCGCTTTTTGACTGCATCACCGCACTCGGACGGGGCGGCGTGCCGCTCCTGGATTCCTGCCGGATCGCCTGGCTGAAGGACCGCTCGGAAAAGGTGAGTTCCATCAGCGGGAAGGAGCTCGAGATCACGACGCTCTTCCTGACAGATCTGATGACGCAGGGAATCATCTTCCCGTTCTTCCGCCAGTTCATCGGCATCCTGCCGGATCTGCAGGCCTACGCGGACGAGACGCTGGTGGAGTACCGCGGACACCGCAGCGACACGGCGGGACACGGCCACGTGGTCTATCACTTCTCCGAGGACGGAAGCGGACGGCGCGCCGATTACCGCACGCGGGACATGAAGGAGATGTACAGCGGAATCTATGTGACCGGCTTCCTGCTGTTCTTCGGGGAGCAGCTGCATTACTACATTACGGATGATGTCAACGAGAAGAATATCGTCGAGAGCGGAACGCTCGGGCAGGACGCCCGGATCCCTGAGGAGTCGGACGACCGCTTCGGCATGATCAACCGGATCGCGATGCTCTCCGCACTGGACCGGGAAGAGGAAGCACTGGAGAGCCTGGAGAAATATGATTACACGGCTCATCTGGTAAAACAGCTGTTCCGGGATCAGCAGGAGGAGTGAGGTAGAATCTATGTTCAGCAAAAATACGACGAAAAAATATCTGGTCGGATTTGATCTTCGTGATGACTACTGCCAGATCTCCTATTACTACGACGATGCGCACGGCGCGCCGAAGGAACCCGAGACCTTTGCACTGGTGGAGGGAACCGAGGAATACAATATTCCGACGGTACTGAGCAAGAGGCCCGGCACCAATCAGTGGGTCTGCGGACAGGAGGCGGTGCGCTTCGCCCAGTCGGGGGAGGGCATCCTGATCAATCACCTGGTAAACCAGGCGCTGGACGGGCGCCCTGTGCAGGTGGAGGAGATGGAGTACGCGCCCGCGGCGCTGCTGGCGCTGTTCATCAACCGGTGCCTGCTGATGCTGGGAAGCGTCGTGCCGGCAGATCAGATTGCCGCCCTTCTGTTTACCTGCGAGGAGATGTCCCCGGACATGATCGCCATTCTGGAGATCGTGCGGGAGCGCCTGCGGCTTTCCTGCGAGTTCCTGTATGAATCTCATGCGGATTCCTTCTTCCATTACATGCTGATGCAGGATCCGGAGCTGCGGGAGAAAGCCGTCCTGCTCTGCGAGCTGGATGAAGGCCGCTCCGTGCATGTCTCGAGACTGATCTTCAACACCCGGACGACGCCTGTCGTTGCCTATCGGGAGGAGCAGACCTATCCGCCGCTTCCCATGGACGATCCGGCGAAGGACGCTGCCTTCAACGCGATTCTGGAAGAGCAGTTCGCCATGCGGTTTTATAACTCCGCGTTTCTTCTCGGAGAAGGCTTTAACGGAAACTGGCTGAACCGGTCGATCCGCACCATCTGCCAGAAGTGCCGCGCCTTCCAGGGAAACAACCTGTTCAGCAAGGGCGCCGCGTTCGGCGCGCTGATCCGCACCAACCCGCCGAAGGGGGTCGATAAATTCTTCTTCCTGGCGGACGATAAGCTGAAATCCAATATCGGTATTTATGTGATCTCCTACGGCGAGGAAATCTACTTCCCGCTGGTGGACGCGGGCGGCAACTGGTACGACGTTCACCGCAGTGAAGAGCTGATCCTCGAGGAGGAGAATGAGATCAGACTGCTTCTGACGCCGCTGACCGGCGAGGAGAAGCGGGAATTCCCGATCCGCCTGGACGAGCTTCCCAGACGCGAGGGAAGAACGACGCGGATCCGTCTGAATTTTGAAATGCTGAGCGCGAGAAAAGTCCGCATCACCATCGAAGACCTGGGCTTCGGCGAGATTTTCCCCTCGACGGGACTGACCTGGGAGCAGCAGATCACACTGACGCAGTGACGCGGCGGCACAAGACTTGGAATCAGAGGTGACATTTCATGGGAAGAGTACTCAGAACAACGGGAAAACTGGCTAAGAACCCGTATCGGATTCAGAAGATCGAGCGCAACATCTACTCCCTGGAGGAGCTGTGCTATTCACTGGTACAGAGCGCGCAGTTCCTGGATGCGGAAATCATGGACCCGGTGCTGGTCCAGTGGCTGCGCGAAGAGTGCGGCCTGCCGGATCTGGCAGAGCGGCTGGGAGGGTATCTCGGCAAGGAACGGCTTCTGCCTGACTTTACCTCCGCCATTCTCAATCACGCCGCGTATATGACCAAGGACAGACAGCTGCGCACGCGCAAAATCATTTCCTCGGGCCAGGGCATGGAGCCCTTCGAGCGCAAGGCGGCGCACGCGGAATATCTGGCCGGAGAGGGCAGGGCTTACGAAGCGCTTCAGGAATATGAATCGCTTCTGTCCCAGCTTCCCGAGCCGGAGCGCAGACTCCGCACAAAGGTTTACCGGAAGATGGGCATGATTCTCTGTGAGCTCTTCCGCTTCCGCACTGCGTCGGAGCATTTCTACAGAGCCTATACGCTCTCCGGTTCGAAGGAGGATTACCTGACCTATCTGACAGCTGTGCGGATGAAGCTCTCGGAGGAGGAATATGTCGCTTTCGTCTCCGAGCATCCGGAGGCGTACGATGCCTCGCTGGAACTGGAGACACGGATGCAGACGGCCCGGAGAGATTACGCAGTGACCGAGGGCAGCAGGCAGATCGAGATGCTCCGGATCTATCAGCGGGACGGACAGACGACCAATTTCCACATGGAGCTGACCTCCATGATCGGCAAAATGAAGGAGCAGTATCGCAAGACGAAGGCTCTGAGTGTGTAAAGAAAAAAAGGGGGGACCATCATGGAACAGTACTATCTTGCAATCGACATCGGCGCATCCAGCGGCCGCCACATTCTTGGCTGCATCAGAGACGGCAAAATCGAGCTGGAGGAGATCTACCGCTTCGAGAACGGCATGAAGCGCGAGAACGGACACCTGTACTGGGATTCCGAGGGCCTGTTTGAAAATATCGTAATCGGCATTGCAAAATGTGCCGAAATCGGAAAAATCCCCGCCTCACTGGCAATCGACACCTGGGGCGTGGACTATGCGCTGCTCGATGAAAACGATCAGCTGATCGGCCGAACCTACGGCTACCGGGACCACCGGACCGACGGCGTGGATGAAGAAGTCTACCGCCTGATTCCCGAGCGCGAGCTCTATGAGCGGACCGGCATTGCAAAGCAGCCCTTCAACACCATCTATCAGCTGACTGCGGCGCGCCTGCAGGAGCCCGAAACCCTGGAGAAGGCGGCGGCGATTCTGCTCCTTCCCGACTATTTCAATTTCCTGCTGACAGGAAACAAATGCTCTGAGTACACCAACGCCACGACCGGACAGCTGGTGAATGCCGAGACGAAGGAATGGGATTATGAACTGATCGAGCGCCTGCTGCTCCCGAAGAAAATTTTCCGCCCGCTGTCCATGCCCGGCACGCTGGTGGGACGGCTGCAGGATTCGATTGCTCAGCGCGTGGGCTTTACCTGCGACGTGGTTCTGGCCGCTACCCACGACACGGCATCCGCCGTCATGTCGGTGCCCAGCCAGAGCGACGACACACTTTACATCAGCTCCGGAACCTGGTCCCTGATGGGCGTTGAAAATGCGGAGCCGGTGACCGGCGTGGAAGCACAGAAGGCCAACTTCACCAACGAGGGCGGATATGATTACCGCTTCCGCTTCCTGAAAAATATCATGGGTCTGTGGATGATCCAGCAGGTCCGGCACGAGCTGAACGATTCGTATTCCTTTGCGCAGCTCTGCGACCTGGCCGAGGAGGCGAAGAATTTTGCTTCCCGCGTGGATGTGAACGACCAGTGCTTCATGTCTCCCGACAACATGACGGAAGAAATAAAGGACTACTGCAGACGGACCGGGCAGCAGGTGCCCGGGAGTGTCGGCGAGATCGCCGCAGTGATTTACCAGAGTCTCTCGGAGAGCTACGCGCGGACCGTGGAGCAGATCGAAGCACTGACCGGCAAACACTATGACGCCATCAATATCGTCGGCGGCGGCTCCAAGGCGGATTATCTGAACCGCCTGACAGCGGCAAAATCAGGCCGCACCGTCTATGCCGGCCCCGGCGAGGCGACGGCGATCGGAAACCTGGCAGTCCAGATGATCCGGGCAGGTGAGCTCGAAAATCTGCTGGATGCGCGCAGATGTATTTTTGATTCCTTCGGCGTGGAGACAATCAAAGCGTGAAATCAGGGGAAGTTATCTTAAAGATGTCCGGCATCGGAAAGAGCTTTTCCGGTGCCGCGGCTCTTTCCGGCATCAATATTGAACTGAAGGCCGGCGAGGTGCATGCGATCGTCGGCAGTAACGGCGCAGGCAAAACAACGCTGATGCGGGTCCTTCTCGGGAAGGTAAAGCCCGATACGGGTACGATTCTCTGCCGCGGCGAAAAACGGACGTTTCACAGTCTTCAGGAGTTGCGGGAAGAGGGAATCTATATCTATGATGAGCCGACGGCATTTCTCCCGGAGGAGAAGGCGCGGCTTCTTTTCCAGATGATCCGGAGGCTGAAGAATGCCTCCTGCGGAATTCTTTATATTTCCCACAGACTTGATGAAGTTCTTTCTGTTGCGGACACGATTACGGTCCTCCGGGACGGACGTGTTGCGGCGACGTATCCCGCGTCGCAGTGCACCAGGGACCGGCTGATCCGCGACATGGCCGGAGAAAGCGGAAGACGCCGGCTCTCCGGCAGGACGGACCTGTCTGCGCTGCGGGCCGAAAAGCTGTGCGGCAATGTTCTGAAAAGTGCGGATTTTGTCCTGGAACGGGGCGAAATCCTGGGCGTCGCGGGGGTGCCCGGCTCAGGGCAGCAGGAGCTGCTGCAGATCGCGGGCGGAGCGGCCTTGCTTCAGTCCGGCCAGCTTTACCGTAACGGGAGAAAGGCACTGTACCAGTCCACGAAGGATGCCGAGGAACACGGTGTGCGCTACCTGAACGCAGAGGGAAAGAGCCAGGAGGAAATCCTCCGATGGCTTTCGCTGGGCGGCAGCGTCCTGATTCTGGACGGCGCGGACTCCGAATTTTACCGGAAGACGTCGCGCTGCCTGGAGCGGCTCGCGGAAGAAGGAAAAGCGCTGATGCTCACCACAGACGACAGTGATGTACTGTTTTCAGTCTGCAGCAGTCTGCTGCTTCTGACAGACGGCGAGACAGCCGGGACGATCCGGCTTTTGTAAAGGCTATTTCAGATGACAGATCAGGAGGACAGAAATGAAGGCAGGCAGCGGCACCGGGAGAAGAGCATCCTTTAAGGAGCGTTACAGTCTGTACGTCAACAGGAATCCGCGGCGCGCGGTGCTCATGATGATTCTGTTCCTGAATCTGGTCCTGTTTCTGACCGGTGCGCTGGTCATCTCGGCACTGGCCCCCGCCTCTTTAAAACACAGGGGCTTCTGGCCTTCCGTCTATTACACTGTCAGCATGATTCTGGATCCCGGCAACATGGCGCTGGTGGTCGAGGATCTGTCCGATGCCGGCGTGGCGGTCATCATCGCCTGCATAGCGATCATCATCCTCGGCATGATCATCTTCACCGGCGCCATCATCGGATATGTCACCAACTATATTTCCAACTTTATCGAAGCGGCAGATTCCGGCGACCGGAAGCTGGAGATCTCCGGACATACCATTATCCTGAACTGGAACTCCCGCGCGTCGGAAATCGTCAACGACATGCTTTACAGCGACGAGGCTGAGAAGGTGGTGGTCCTGGTCCAGAGCGGGAGAGATGCGGTGGAGCAGGAAATCCGGGACCGGATCAGCGACACGCTGCAGCGGGAAAAGGAGACACTGGAAAGAGAAGCCCGGAAGAAAGGCTTCGGCCGGATGGATGTCAATGATTTTGTCGCCCGCTACAGAACGCGGAACCGCCTGACGGTCATCGTGCGGGAAGGCGACACCTACTCCATTCAGAAACTGAATGACATTTCCATTAAAAAGGCCAAGGCGGTCATTCTGCTGGGACAGCAGGAAAAAAGCGGGGCGTGTCCCGCCGGCATCCGGGATGAATCCGAGGGAAAGGGGAATTCTTCTCTGCTCAAAACCCTGATTCAGGTGGCCGAGCTGACCGGCCTGGAGGATTCCTGGGACAATCAGAAGGTCATCGTGGAGGTGGAGGATCCCTGGACGATGCAGCTGGTGAGCAGGGTGATCGAACACAAGGAAAGCCACGGAAAGAGTTACATTGTGCCGGTCTCCGTCGATCACATTCTCGGTCAGATCCTGTCCCAATTCTCGATCATGCCGGAACTGAATCTGGTTTACGACGAACTGTTTTCCAACAAGGGCGCCGCGTTTTACAGCGAGCCGACGGATTACGACAAGTCCAATCAGAGCTATATCGAAGCCTATTTTCCGGAGCACCGGGATGCGGTCCCGCTCACCAGCTTCACGGGCAAAAGCGGCAAGCAGTTCTATTATATGGCGCGGGAGGCATCTGCCATCAGCAAGACCAGAAAGGCGCCGGCAGACCACGCGCCCATCACCGTGCGCCTGAACAAAAACTTCTGGCTTGAAAAGCGCAACATCATCATCCTCGGACACAACAGCAAAATTCATTCGATTATCGACGGTTTCAACGCCTTCCGGGGCGAGTGGAATTTCCGCGATCCGGAGCTGATTGAGCACTACCGCACCAGTGAGATCCTGGACATCGAGATCATTGACACGAAAGAGCACCTGGAACAGTTCAATTATTTTGCCGAGCTGCCCTACGTGCGGTATGCGGTGGCGGCAGACATCTACGACCGGGAGATCATCACGGACGCCATCAATCAGTACATCGACCATCATGAGGGCGACACCAGTATTCTGGTTCTGTCGGATGACACGGATCCCAGAGAGGATCAGGATGCGGCGGTGATGACGTACCTGATCTATCTGCGCGATATCGTCCGGATGCGCAAAGAAAAGGATCCGGATTTTGACCCGGAGAGCATCGATGTGATCTATGAAATTCTGGATCCCAAGAACTATGACATCATCCGCAGCTACAGCGCGGAGAATGTCATCATCAGCAACCGCTATATCAGCAAGATGGTCACCCAGATCAGCGAAAAGGAAGAGATGTACGAATTCTACAACGACATCCTGACGTATGATCAGGAGGATTCGGATGTCTATACCAGCAAGGAACTGTATGTCAAGAAAGCGCACCGGTTCTTCGAGGAGATTCCGGGGCCCTGCACGGCAGCCCAGCTGATCCGCGCGGTTTACGAGGCAGCCCCGGACGACAACAAAACCGTCGTGCTCGGTTATGTCAGCCCGGGCGCGAAGATGGTGCTCTTCGACGGCTGGCAGGATGAAACCCGCGTCGAGCTGACGGAGCGGGATAAGCTCATCGTCTTTACCAAGCACTGATTCTGTTTCCGGATTCTGCAGATTTAAAAATGTTTCCGGATTTCACCGAGACGCTCCAGGGCAGCCAGGAGTGTCTCGTCTTTTTTGGCAAAATGGAACCGGATGTAGCGGTTCTCCGGCTCGTGGAAGAAGCTGGAGCCGGGCACGGCGCCCACGCCGACCTTCCGTGCCAGATCTTCGCAGAAGAGGAGATCGTCCTCATAGCCGAATTCCGAGATATCCGCCATGACATAGTAGGCGCCCTGCGGTACATTGTGACGGATGCCTGCCGCATCGAGGCCGCGGCAGAAAAGATCCCGCTTCTGTGTATACAGATCCAGCAGCTGCTGATAGTATTCCGGGCCGAAATTCAGACCGGTGACAATGGCCTCCTGCAGCGGCGCGGCCGCGCCGACCGTCAGGAAATCGTGCACCTTCCGGATCCGGTCGGTGATTTCCGGCGGCGCCAGAGTGAATCCGAGCCGCCAGCCGGTGATGGAATAAGTCTTCGAGAGGGAGCCGGTGCAGATCGTGCGCTCCCGCATGCCCGGCAGAGACGCGAAATAAATGTGTCTGTTCGGCGCATAGACAATGTGCTCGTAGACCTCGTCCGTCACGACAAAGGCGTCATAGCGCTTCACGATATCTGCAATGATCAGCAGTTCGTCCATCGTAAAAACCTTGCCGCTCGGATTGGAGGGGTTGCACAGAACCAGTGCCTTCGCGCCGCCGCGGAAGGCGTCCTCGAGCACTTCCGGGTCAAAATGATAATCCGGCGGCACCAGCGGGACATAAACCGGCTCGGCGCCGGAGAGGATCGTATCCGCGCCGTAATTCTCATAGAAGGGCGAGAAGATCGCCACTTTGTCCCCCGGGTTGGCGATGGTCATCATCGCCGCCATCATCGCTTCGGTGCCGCCGCAGGTGATGACCGCCTCCTGCTCCGGATCCAGTTCAAAGCCCATGAGCGCGGACTGCTTGCGGCACAGCGCTTCCCGCGTATTCGCAGCGCCCCAGGTGATGGAATACTGATGAAGGGGCTCGTCCGCGACTTCCTTCAGCCGCTCCAGGATCGGCCTGGGCGGATCAAAATCCGGAAAGCCCTGTGATAAATTGATGGCGCCGTAACGGGCGGAAATCCGGGTCATTCTGCGGATGACGGAATCGGTAAAGCCTGCGGTTCTCTCGGAGAGCTGTCTCATGGAAACCTCCTGTGATGTGGTTTATTCTCAGGTATTCTGACTTAAACCATTTCCCTTAAATACATTTCTGTTCAAACATTTCTATTAAAACACATAGGGCTCGAGAAATCACCAGAATTCTCATGAAATGGACTGGTTTGGGCTTGTATGCTGAATTGAACTCCGGCGATTGCAGGCGAGCCTGGCAGGTAGCAGAGAATAAGATCATTTTCTGTTGTTTTCAATGCCTGCCGGTCAGGCTCTGCGACGGGCATTGCGGACATTGTATTGTCAAATGTATCATTCTTTTCTTTTCACCGCTCGCTGATCAGGCAGCGCAGTCGACATTGCATTGTCATTTGGATTTTTCATCGCTTTTCTCCGCCTGACCCCGTTTTTTGCGGCAAACATGCCTGTGGAGGCGGCATTGACATCTGAGATATGCGAGCTTATTCACTACTTTTTTTGTAAAAGCAAGCTTATAGCCCACATCCTTATAAAAAGCTTCCTTATGAAGCATCCGTATGGCAACAAATATGTGGGATTGTGATTGATTTGAGGCAATGATGTGCGCGAATTGGGGCTGAATATACCTGTAATGATGCTTAAATCATGCTGAAGTCCCACTGGAATCCCACATGCCAACGCGCAAATCAGTCACAAAACCACACAAAAGCAAGCATAAAAATCCACAAACAGGCAGAATAATCCTAAATGGGTATTGACGATTATGTTGTTTCTTTCTATAATGAGGCTAAATACCACAACTATCACTCTGCATATTGCAGATTTATGTGTTGGATTATGACGGATTCAGAAAGAAAACATGGAGGCTGATATGGCTGAGTATTACGTACCGGAGCTGCCCAGATCAGAGCGGATTCCCCGTCTTGTGCATCATCTTTACGCGAAGATGCCGGAGATCGAATCTGCCAGGGCGAAGCTGATCACGGAATCCTATAAAGCCAGCGAGGGCCAGCCGCAGGTACTGCGGCGCGCGCTCGCGTTTTCCCATATTTTGAAACATATCCCGATCATCATCCGTCCGGAGGAGCTGATCGTGGGCAGCACTACGCTGGCGCCGAGAGGATGTCAGACTTATCCGGAGTTCTCCTATGAGTGGCTCGAGGCGGAATTTGACACCGTCGAGCACCGGGAGGCGGATCCTTTCTATATCTCTAAACAGACTGCCGCGGAGCTCCGCGAGGCCAACAAGTACTGGAAGGGGAGAACTTCCAGTGAGCTGGCGGAAAGCTATATGGCTCCCGAGACGAAGAAGGCGATCGAACACAACATTTTTACGACAGGCAACTATTTCTATAACGGCGTCGGCCATTACACTGTCGACTACGGCAAGGTGATCACGATCGGCTTCGGCGGCATGATGCGCGAGGCTGCCGCAGAGCTTGCCGGCTGCAGGCCCGGCGATGCGGATTATGTGACGAAGACAGCCATGCTGAAGGCGATGATCCTGGATTATCAGGCGGCGATCGACTATGCCGCGCGCTATGCGGATCTCGCACAGCAGGAGGCGGCGAAGGAGAGCGGACAGCGCAGAGAAGAGCTGTTGACGATCGCCGCAAACTGCAGGACGGCTCCCGCGGAAGGCGCGAAGACCTTCTGGGAAGCCTGCCAGGTGTTCTGGTTTATCCAGCAGCTGATCCAGATCGAATCCAGCGGCCACTCAATCTCACCGGGACGGTTCGATCAGTATATGTTCCCGTTCTATAAGAAGGATCTGGACGCAGGAAAACTCACGCGCGATTTCGCGCAGGAGCTGGTGGACTGCATCTGGGTCAAGCTCAACGATCTGAACAAGTGCAGAGACGCACAGTCCGCGAAAGGCTTTGCGGGCTACTCTCTGTTCCAGAACCTGATCGTGGGCGGCCAGAATGAGGAAGGAAGGGATGTGACGAACGACCTCTCCTTTATCTGCATTACGGCCTCCAAGCACGTATTTCTTCCGATGCCTTCCCTGTCCATCCGCGTGTGGAACGGATCCCCGCATGATCTGCTGATCCGCGCCGCCGATCTGACACGCACCGGCATCGGTCTGCCGGCCTGGTACAACGACGAAGTAATCATCCCGGCCATGATGAACCGCGGCGTTCCGCTTGAGGATGCCCGCAACTACTGCATCATCGGCTGCGTTGAGCCCTCAGTTCCGGGCAAGACCTTCGGCTGGCACGACGCGGCGTTCTTCAATATGTGCCGTCCGCTGGAACTGGTCTTCTCCAACGGCTGCGACCTGGGCGAGCAGATCTCCGTCCGGACCGGCGAAGTGGAAGAGATGCAGACCTACGAGGAATTCTTCCGTGCATATCAGGAACAGATGAATTACATGATCTCGCTCCTGGTCAATTCGGACAATGCCATCGATGTGGCACACCGGGTTCTGAACCAGAATCCTTTTGCTTCCGGCATGGTTGAGAACTGCATGCGCAGCGGCAAAGTCCTGGAAGAGGGCGGCGCCGTCTACAATTTCACGGGCCCGCAGGGCTTCGGCATCGCCAATGTCGGCAACGCGCTGTATGCCGTGAAGAAGCTGGTGTTCGACGAGCACCGCGTCACGATGCGCGAGCTGAAGAATGCCATGAAGATGAATTTCGGCGAGCCACTGGATGAGCGCAGCATTACGGACATCGCCATCGAGACGATCCGGGAGATGAGACGGCAGGGACACGAGATCCCGGACAGCCAGCTGCCCGACGTCATTCGGAAGGTGGCGCAGATTCAGCTGCCCGACGAGGTTCGCGAGAGATATAAAGAGATCCGGCGGATGATTCTGGAACTGCCGAAATTCGGAAATGACATCGACGAAGTGGACGAGTTCGCACGGGAAGCGGCTTACCTGTATTCCAGACCGATTGAGACCTATCACAACCCGCGCGGCGGACAGTATCAGGCCGGCATGTATCCGGTCTCTGCCAATGTCCCGCTCGGCGCGCAGACCGGCGCGACACCGGACGGGCGCCTGGCGCACACGCCGGTGGCGGACGGCGTCTCACCTTATGTCGGCACGGACGTGAACGGCCCGACCGCCGCCTGCAATTCCGTGGCGAAGCTGGATCACGGCATCTGCTCGAACGGCACGCTGTTCAACCAGAAGTTCCACCCCTCGGCCCTTTCCGGGACCAAAGGCCTGGACGACTTCGTCGCCCTGATCCGGTCTTATTTTGACCAGAAGGGCATGCACATGCAGTTCAACGTCGTCTCCAGAGAGACGCTGCTGGACGCACAGAAGCACCCCGAGAATTATCAGCACCTGGTCGTCCGCGTGGCGGGCTACAGCGCTCTGTTCACGACACTGTCGCGCTCTCTGCAGGATGACATCATCTCGCGCACCGAGCAGACCAGTGCAATGTGAGTGACGCAGGAGAAGAAATTGGACAACGGGTATCTGACAACAAAAGGAAGAATATTCGATATACAGCGCTACTCGATTCATGACGGATACGGGATCCGCACCATTGTCTTCCTCAAGGGCTGCTTTCTGCACTGCAGATGGTGCTGCAACCCGGAGTCACAGCGTCACGACATCGAGACGATGATCGTCCAGGGAAAGGAAAAGGTCATCGGCCGGGATGTGACAGTGGCTGAGGTAATGGAGATCGTCGAGAAGGACCGGGACTACTACCGGCGCTCCGGCGGCGGCATGACCCTCTCGGGCGGAGAAATCCTGTTTCAGCCGGATTTTGCCCTGGCACTGCTGCGGGCAGCGAAGGAGCGGGGCATCACGACCGCGGTGGAGAGCACGGCCTGTGCAAAATGGGAAGTCATCGAGCCGCTGCTGCCGTATCTGGATCAGTACCTGATGGACATCAAGCACATGAACAGCGGGAAACACCGGCAGTTCACCGGAATCTCCAACGAACGGATCCTGGAGAACGCGCGGCGCATTGCCCAGTCAGGGCAGACGGAACTTTCGATCCGCGTCCCGACGATTCCGACTTTCAACGCGACGCCGGAGGAGATCGCACAGATCGCTGAATTCGCGGACTCGCTGCCCGGCGTAAAGCGCATCCACCTGCTTCCGTATCACCGGCTCGGAAGCGACAAATACGAGGGGCTCGGACGGAATTACGAGATGGGAGACATCCCGGTGCCGGACTTAGCGACGATGGAACTGCTGAAAAAGACCGCCGAAGAGCATTCACATCTGGAATGCGTGCTGGGCGGCTGAGAACAGAAGCACATAAATATGTGAATCATACAAATTCAAAATAGAGGCACAAACATCATTGATCACACTGCAAGGAGGAGCAGAAATGGTAAACGAGTATGAAATCAAGAAACAGATTTGTGACATCGGCAAGAGAATCTACAACCGCAACATGGTTGCAGCCAATGACGGCAACATCTCCGTCAAGCTGAACGATCATGAGTTTCTCTGCACGCCGACCGGTGTGTCCAAGGGCTTCATGACCCCGGACTACATCTGCAAGGTGGACGAGAACGGAAACGTGATCCAGGCAAATGCCGGTTTCCGTCCTTCCTCCGAGATCAAGATGCATATGAGAGTGTATCAGAAGAGACCGGACGTCGGATCCGTCGTACATGCACACCCCGTGTATGCGACCAGCTTTGCCATCGCCGGCATTCCGCTGACACAGCCGATTATGCCGGAGGCAGTCATCGCGCTCGGCTGCGTTCCGATCGCAGAGTACGGCACACCGTCCACCAATGAGATCCCGGACCGCCTCGAGAAGTACCTGCCTTATTACGATGCAGTTCTTCTGGAGAGCCACGGTGCACTGACCTGGGCGGGAGATCTGCTCTCCGCTTACCTGAAGATGGAATCCGTCGAATTCTACGCACAGCTGCTGTATCAGTCCAGACAGCTCGGCGGCCCGAAGGAATTCGACGCAGCCACCGTCCAGAAGCTTTATGAGATCCGCCGCAAGATGGGTCTGCCGGGCAAACATCCCGCAGATCTGTGCCTGTGCAAGGATCAGGAAGTCAACTGCCACAACTGCGGCTGCCACAGCCAGCAGAACGTTCCGGGTCTGCCGGATCCCCAGAGATGGCACGGCTCCACGGATATGACCGTCAATGACCGGGCACAGTCTCCGGAAGTCATCGCAGAGATCACCAGAAGAGTACTTGAGCAGCTGAACCGCTAAGAAGGGAGAAAACCATGGCAGTAAGTGAAAGCATGATCCAGGATGTCGTCAAGGAAGTCCTGGCCAAAATGCAGATCCAGGAGCCCGCTGCCGGTATGCACGGAGTTTTCCCCACCATGGAGGAGGCCATCGCGGCGGCGAAGGAATCCCAGAAGATTGTCCGGAACCTGACGCTGGATCAGCGCGAGCAGATCATCAGCAAAATCAGGCAGAGGACCCACGAAAATGCCGAGCTGATCGCGCGGATGGGCGTGGATGAGACCGGCATGGGCAACGTCGGGGACAAGATTTTAAAGCATCATCTGGTGGCTGACAAAGTGCCCGGAACCGAGGATATCACAACCGAAGCCGTCTCCGGCGACCGGGGCCTGACCCTGGTGGAAATGGGACCGTTCGGTGTCATCGGCGCCATCACGCCGACCACCAATCCCAGCGAGACGGTTCTCTGCAATACAATGGGCATGCTGGCAGGCGGCAATACGGTCGTCTTCAACCCGCATCCCGCAGCAATCAAGACCAGTATCTTCGCGATTGACATGGTAAACCGCTGCAGCATCGAGGCGGGCGGCCCTGACAACATCGCCTGCACGGTCGAAAATCCGACCCTGGAGTCCAGCAATATCATGATGAAATCGCCGGATATCCAGCTGCTGGTCGCCACCGGCGGGCCAGGTGTCGTCACTGCCGTTCTCTCCTCCGGAAAGAGGGCAATCGGCGCGGGCGCCGGCAACCCTCCGGCACTGGTGGATGAGACCGCCAATGTCCGCAAGGCTGCCCAGGATATCGTCAACGGATGCACCTTTGACAACAACCTGCCGTGCATCGCTGAGAAGGAGATTGTCTGTGTGGACAGTGTCTGCGACGAGCTCATGGACGATATGATCAACGAGCAGAACTGTTACCTGGCTTCCAAAGAGGTCCAGGACCGTCTGATCAGGACCGTCATGGACGAGAAGGGACGCCTGAACCGCAAGTGCGTCGGCCGCAGCGCCAAAGTGCTGCTTTCCATGGTCGGTGTGGAAGTTCCGGACAGCATCCGCTGCATCGTCTTCGAGGGACCGAAGGAACACCCGCTGATCGCAACGGAGCTGATGATGCCGATCCTCGGCGTCGTCCGCGTGAAGGATTTTGACGAAGCAGTCGAGACAGCCGTCTGGCTGGAGCACGGCAACCGCCACAGCGCGCACATCCATTCCCTGAACGTCGAGCACATCACGCGCTACGCGAGGGCAATGGATACTGCGATCCTGGTCAAAAACGGACCGAGCTACGCGGCACTGGGCTTCGGCGGAGAGAGCATCTGCACCTTCACCATCGCCAGCCGCACCGGCGAGGGCCTGACCAGCGCGAAGACCTTTACCAAGAAACGCAGATGCGTCATGCAGGACTACCTGTGCATACGCTGAGGCTGCGCAGCGCAACCAATTACCTTTACAGCAGAAAGGAAAACACTATGGACCAGTCAAATATTGAAGAAATCGTAAGGCAGGTACTGGCCAGCATGCAGGGGCGCGATCTGGGCGCATCCTATGGACAGACACCGGCTGCGGGCGCATCCTATTCAGCGGCGCCCGGCGCATCTTATCCGCTTCCGACCAAGGCACACGTGGCGGTCCTGACCCAGCTGGGCCACTTCGACATCCGCGAGTACCCGGTTCCGGCCATCGGTGACGGCGACATCCTCGTCAAAGTCGAGGGATGCGGCGTCTGCGGAACAGACGCACACGAATATAAGCGCGATCCCTTCAGCCTGATTCCCGTGGCACTCGGCCACGAGGGAACCGGCACGATTATCGCGATGGGCAAAAACGTGAAGAAGGACAGCGCGGGCAAGGATCTGCACGTCGGCGACAAGGTCGTCACCTGCATGATCTTCCACGACGATCCGGAGATCACGGTCTATGACCTCAATAAGCAGAATGTGGGCGGGGCAGACGTTTACGGCCTGCTTCCGGATGATGATATTCATCTGAACGGATGGTTCTCGGATTATCTGTTCATCCGCGAAGGATCCACCATTTTCAACGTCAGCGACATGGATCTGGATTCCAGAATCCTGATCGAGCCTGCGGCCGTCCTGGTACACGCAGTCGAGCGGGCAAAATCCACGGGCATTCTTCGTTTTGCCAGCCGCGTCGTCGTACAGGGCTGCGGACCGATCGGTCTTCTGTGCATCGCGGTTCTGCGCACGATGGGTGTCAACCAGATCGTCGCAGTGGACGGAAATGTACAGAGACTGGAGTTCGCAAAGCGCCTGGGCGCGGATGCCACCGTGAATTTTGCGGACTATCCGAACGGCATCGAGCAATTGACCGAAGGGGTTAAAACCGCTTTCGGAGGCTATCTTGCGGACTTTGGCTTCCAGTGCACGGGCAATCCGAAGGCACACAGCAACATCTACAAATTCATCCGCAACGGCGGCGGCCTCTGCGAGCTCGGATTCTTTGTCAACGGCGGCGATGCGACCATCAATCCGCATTTTGACATGTGCTCGAAGGAGATCACGCTGGTCGGCTCCTGGGTTTACACCCTGCGCGACTATGTCAACACCTTCGCGTTCTTAAAGCGCGCCAAGGCTATCGGACTTCCGGTCACGGAACTGATCACACACAAGTTCCCGCTGGACCAGATCAACGAGGCACTGGACACCAATCTGGCGCAGAAGGGTCTGAAGATCGCCGTGATGGTTAACCAGTAAAGTTTTTAATCGGAAAGGAGGAGCGGCCAGATGACAAATGCAGCAGTCGGACTTCTGGAAGTCTACGGACTGGTCACCGCTTTTATGAGCGCGGACGCAGGCTGCAAAGCCGGAAACGTCGAGCTGGAACTGTTCGACAAGAATAAGCCGAAGAATCCCGAGAGCCTGCCGGTGCCGCTTCTGGTTCTGGTCAAGTTCCGCGGACAGGTGGCAGATGTGGAGGCGGCCATGGAGGCTGCCATGGCGGAAGCAGACCGCTACGCCGGCTATGTACAGCACTTCATCATTCCCAGTCCGACGGAGGATACGGAAAAAATGCTGAAGATCTGCGCATTTGATACGCGGTAGAAGACAGGCACATCAGATTACAGAGGCAGGCACGACAGAACTTAAGCAGGAAGGAGAAAAGACATGTCATACGAAGCACTTGGAATGATTGAAACGAGAGGTCTGACAGCTGCCATCGAGGCGGCGGATGCCATGACCAAGGCAGCCGAGGTCACCCTGATCGGCACCGAGAAGATCGGTTCCGGACTGGTCACCGTGATGGTCCGCGGAGATGTCGGCGCCGTCAAGGCAGCCGTTGAGGCGGGCGCAGCCAATGCAAGCCGTCTGGGTGAGCTGGTTGCGACACACGTCATCCCGAGACCCCACGCAGATGTTGAGATGATTCTGCCCGCATTCCAGTAAAAGGGAAGGACGCGGCGGAAATCGGACAGATCTGACTTGAAAATCGGAAGGTAAAAGCAATGGGCAAGGCGTACGGATTTATTGAGGTAGAAGGAGTCGTAGCGGCTGTGGATGCGCTGGATATCATGTGCAAGACAGCAGAGGTGGAATTCGCCACCTGGGAGCGGAGACTCGGCGGCCGACTCGTGACGATCGTCGTGACGGGAGAAGTCGCGGCCTGCACGGAGGCAGTGGAGAATGCAGTGGCAAAGGCGATCAAGAAGCCGGTCTGCCACGGCGTCATGCCGAATCCGCACGAAGAGATCTATCGCATGGTTGAAGTCTCTTCCAGAAGATGGAAGAAGCTCTGGGCGGCCAGACAGGCCAGAGAGCAGGCTCAGCCGGAGACAGATCGCGACAAACGGTATCTCTACACGGTATAACGGAGCGCATTCCTCGTGCGGCCGGGATACAGTGAAGGATATACAGCAGCAAAGGGCATTATTAAAAGTACTTTTAATTTCATGCAAGGAGGAAAGAAACATGACACAGGAAGCATTAGGATTGGTCGAGACAAGAGGCCTGGTCGCTTCGATCGAGGCGGCTGATCAGATGTGCAAGGCTGCAAATGTCACCCTGATCGGCACCGAGAAGATCGGTTCCGGACTGGTCACCGTGATGGTCCGCGGTGATGTCGGCGCCGTCAAGTCTGCAGTCGAGGCCGGAAGCAGCGCTGCCGGACGTCTGGGCGAGCTGGTTGCCACGCACGTCATCCCTCGTCCGCACAGCGATGTCGAGATGATTCTGCCGAAGGCGAAGTAATCAAGACAGAGGAAAAGTAAATAAAAGGGCCGGAGTCAGGCCTGCTCCGGCCCCGATTTTCCTTCACAGGCCGCATTCATTATCCGAGACATCTGTTAAAAATGCGGGGTCAAGATATGGAAAACAATTATACGATCGAGACAATTACAAGACTGGTTGTGGAAGCACTGAAGAACCAGGAAGAGAAGGGGAACGGATACACGGTTCCGATCGGTGTGTCCGCAAGACATATTCATCTGACACAGGAGCATGTTGAAATCCTGTTCGGAAAAGGCTATCAGCTGACGAAGAAGAAGGATCTGATGGGCGGGCAGTTCGCCGCCAATGAGACCGTGACCATTGTCGGTCTCAAGCTGAGAGCGATTGAAAACGTAAGAGTTCTGGGACCGACCAGAAAGGCCTCCCAGGTTGAAATATCCGCGACAGACGCCGTCAAACTCGGCGTCAAAGCACCGATCCGGGAATCCGGAGACATAGCGGGATCCGCGCCGATCGCGCTGGTCGGCCCCCAGGGTGCTCTGTACTTAAAGGAAGGCTGCATCATCGCAGCCAGACACATTCACATGGCGCCTCAGGACGCCGCCGCCTGCGGACTGCATGACGGCGACTACGTCTCCGTCAAAGTCGACAACGACCGCGGCGCCATCTTCAACAATGTCAAAATCCGTGTGGACAAGTCCTTCACGCTGGAGATGCACATCGACACGGACGAAGCAAATGCAGCACATATTCAGCAGGGCGACACCTGTGTCATTCTGAAATAACGCAGAGCCGCCCGGAGCAGGTAATGATCACCAGATGAGGAAAAGAAGATGATCGTAGGCAAAGTAGTGGGAAGTCTGATCTCCACGAGGAAAAGTACAAACCTGATCGGAAACAAATTCATGATCATTGAGCCGCTTCCGGAAATGCACATGAAAGCAGGCAACATCGTGGCCATTGACAATATCGGCGCCGGCATCGGCGAGCTCGTGCTCGTCGCGACAGGCAGCGCCGCCCGGATCGGAACCGGCTCGCCGGAGTCCCCTATCGATGCCGCAGTCGTCGGTATCGTTGACGATGAGAATGATCTGAAGATCTATGACTGAGGGAAGAAATGACGATTCAGGAACTTTCGGAAATTATAAAGAGCAGCGGAACGGTCGGCGCCGGCGGCGCCGGATTCCCGACCTACGCCAAGCTGAGCGACAAGGCCGAGGTTATTCTGCTGAACTGTGCGGAGTGCGAACCGCTCTTAAAGCTTCACAGACAGCTCCTGAAGCTCCATGCGGATGAAATCCTCGCGGCCTTTTCCCTGATCGCCGAGACCGTCGGCGCCGGAGAGGGAATCATCGGCATCAAGTCCGAGTACCGCGAGACGATTGAAGCGCTGCAGGGCGTGATCGGACGCTACCCGAAGCTGCGGATCCATGAGCTGAAGAGCGCCTATCCCATGGGCGATGAAGTTGTCCTGATCTACGAGGCGACCGGAAAGCAGATCCGCCCCGGCGGACTGCCCATCGAAGCCGGCGTCGCAGTTTTCAATGTCGAGACCGTCTACAACGTGTCCCGCTATCTGAACCGGGGCACGCCGGTGACCGACAAGCTGGTCAGCGTCGTGGGAGAGGTGGAGCACCCGGTGACTGTGCGCGTGCCGTTGGGCACACCGCTGGAGGAAGTGGCCGCACAGGCCGGCCGCATCACCACCGCACACCCGGTTTACCTGGTCGGCGGGCCGATGATGGGCAGGATGGGCAAATCGACCGATCCGGTCACTAAGACCACGAACGCAATTCTGATTTTGCCTTCGGAGCATACACTGATCCAGCGCATGAGCGCGAAGATCTCCATCGACTTAAAGCGCGCCGCCTCGGTCTGCTGCCAGTGTCAGATGTGCACCGATCTGTGTCCCAGACACCTTCTGGGTCATCCGATCGAGCCCCACAAGTTCATGCGCAGCGCAGCCAACCAGGATTTTCAGAATACGGAAGTCTTCCTGAACACTTTCTTCTGCAGCTCCTGCGGAACCTGCGAGCTCTATTCCTGCCCGCAGGGACTTTCGCCGAGAACCCTGATTACCGCCTACAAGAACGGCCTTCGGGCAAAAGGTGTCAGGGCGCCGAGGATTGAGGAGGCCGCCGCAGTAAGCGGAGCCCGCTCCTTCAGAAGAGTGCCGGAGGAAAGACTTGAGGCGCGTCTGGGCCTGACAAAATACAATAAGCCGGCACCGCTGGACGATACGGTGATCCCGGTCCGGAAGGTTACGGTGAGAATGAGCCAGCACATCGGCGCACCCGCCGTCCCCTGTGTCGCGGAAGGCGACTTTGTGAGATGCGGACAGGTGATCGGAGCCGCAGCCGAAGGACTCAGTGTCCCGGTTCACGCATCCATAGACGGAAGAGTCCTGAAGATCACCGGGCAGGCCGTTGAGATTCAGGCGCAGTAAGCACAAGCGGAGTGTGAGGAAATATGAGCAGAGCAATCGGAATGATCGAATTCAAGACAACCCCGACCGGTATTCTGGCGGCGGACCGCATGGTCAAAACCGCCCGGGTCGAGCTGCTGGAGGCCCAGACTGTCTGCCCCGGCAAATATATCGCACTGATTGCCGGAGAGCTCTCCGCGGTGAGCGCTGCCGTGGAAGCGGCGAAGGGACCTTTCTTTGAGCAGTATATTGACAGCTTTGTGCTGGGCAATCCCCACGAATCCATCTTCCCGGCTTTATACGGAACCACACAGGTCGAGAACGTCAACGCACTGGGCATTCTCGAGACCTTCGATGTCTCCTCCGTTATTGTCGCGGCTGATATTGCCGCCAAGACAGCGATTGTAGACCTGATCGAAGTCCGGATCGCCAAAGGCATGTGCGGCAAATCCTATCTCGTCCTGACCGGCGAAGTGGCAGCCTGCGAGGCAGCCATTGCCAAAGCAAAGGACGCCATCGCCGAAGAGGGCATGTATCTGGACAGCGCTGTGATTCCGAATCCGGATGAGCAGATCATCCGGTCTGTCCTGTGAATTCCCCCGTCTCCCGGCGCGGTGAACCGCTGCGCAACGAAAGAAAGGCGCCGGGCAGCAGTCAGGGTAAAGGAGCGGCTATGAATATGCTTGCACTGGAGCGGCGAAACCACATCGTGGAAAAGCTCCAGGATCAGAAAAAAGTATATGTCAGCGATCTGGCAGCCGAATACGGCGTCTCCGAGGAGACAATCCGCCGGGATCTGGACCGTCTGGACCGCGAAGGCATCGCCACAAAAAGCTACGGCGGTGCGGTCTTCAATGAGACCGCGGCGGCAGGCAGTACGGGCATCGACCTGCCGTTCAACGTGCGTCGCCATCACAACGCCGCCGCCAAACAGCGGATCGCGGAACTGACAGCCGGACTCATCCACGACGGTGACCACATCATGCTGGACGCCAGCACCACCGCCATCTACATCGCCAAAGCCATCAAACAGAAAAAGAATCTGACCGTCGTCACCAACTCCATCGAAATCATTCTCGAACTCTCGGACGTTCAGGGGTGGAATATCATCGCTTCCGGAGGGAGCCTTCGGGGCGAATATCTCGCGCTGACCGGCCCCGGTGCCGTCGAAGGTCTGTCCTCCTTCAACGTGGAGAAGGCAATCCTGTCCTGCAAGGGACTTGACCTCGAGCGCGGCATCACCGAGGGAAATGAACTTTTTGCCCAGACCAAGCAGGCCATGATGCACTCCGGAGAGCGCCGGATCCTTGCCGCCGACAGCTCCAAATTCGGCAAGGTCGGCTTCTCGAGAGTCTGCAAGCTGGACGAGGTCGACATGATCATCACGGATGTAAAGCCGGACAGCGCATGGCTCGAATACCTGCGCCGCAACCGGATTGAAGTCCTGTATCCCGGAAAGGACGCGGATCCTGTCCTATGAAAAAGAAAAAGACAACACACACAATCTGCTTTGCCAACAATAAGGGCGGCAGCGGAAAATCTACAACCTGCGCTAACCTGGGCAGCGCGCTTGCGGCCATGGGCCGGAAGGTGCTGCTGGTGGACGGTGATATGCAGCTGAACCTCTCCCTTTCCTTTCTGGATGAGGAGGAAGTGCTGGCCCTTGCTGCGGGCGGGAAGAACCTGTACACAGCCGTAACGCAGGAAAAGGAGCTCTCCGAATTCATCGTACCGGGCGTGCAGAAAAACATTGATCTGATCCCGTCCTCCACACTGATGAGCCAGATCGAGATGGATCTGTTTCCGAAGTGGCAGCGGGAATTCATTCTCTCAAAGCTCATTTCCGGTATAAAGGAGTCCGGTGTATATGATTATATTCTGATCGATGCGCCGCCGACACTGGGAGGCTGGGTGATGAACATTCTCATCGCCTCCGACTACGTGATTGTACCGGTGGAGGCGACCCCCTGGGGGCTGTTCGGCCTCGCCAACATGTTTGAGTTTATAGGCAAAATCCGGCAGATGGCACCGGGACTTTCGATCCTGGGAGTGCTGATCACCAAGGTGGACGAGCGCAAAAACTATTATCACCAGACCGCGCAGACTCTGCGCGAGCTGGACGATATCCGGGTCTTCGATAATGTGATCCATGTGGACAGTGCAATTGAATGGGCACAGGACGCCAGCAGCACTGTCGTCGTATATAAGCGCAGCGCAAGAAGCGCAAAGGAATACCTGAATCTGGCAAAGGAGGTAGATCAGTTATGTCAGTAGGAAAAGCAAGTCTGAGCCGCGCCGCGGCAAAAGCGAAGGGGCAGGCACCCGAGGAAGAAAAGAAGGCACCTGAGAAGAATGCCGCACCTGAAAAGAAAGCCGCAGTAAAGAGAACCCGCGCGAAGAAGGTGACAGAGGAGAAGGCAACTCCCGTAAAAAAGACGGGCGTGAGCAGATCGACTGCCATGAAAGGCGGGCCCATCATGGCTGTCGCGCCGGAGCAGATGCAGGAGAAGCTCGAGGAGAAGGTTCAGAAGGTGAGAACTTTCAAATCCAACCTGATCTGCGATCTTCCGACTTGGCTTCTGTAAAAAGGCGGGTGTGAGAATGGATTGGAATTATGTTGCGGAGGAACTGATTGCGAATGCTCTGGGAGGAATTCTGACAGCTCTAGTCACCGCCCTGATCGGAACCATTATCGCCAAAAAGTATCTGTCCCAGCTGAATTTCAACCGCCAGATGCAGGCAATCGGCATCATTAATACCAGCACAAGAATGCAGACCCGCAGGGAAATTGCCCGGATGTGTGAAAAAGCCGAACTGATCAGGCTGATGAACGTCTCCGGCGTCAATTACCTGAAGGACAACGAGAAGCTGCTGAAGAGCGCGATGGACCGCGGCGCTTCGGTTCAGCTTCTGTGCTGCGCGCCGGACAGCATCTTTCTGACAGATATTGAGGAGATGGAGCACAACCAGAAGGATCCTTCCGGAAAACCGCTCCGCAGCGAAGAAAACCATATCAGTGACGAAATCATCACGGCATATGAGCGCTATGCGGATGAGGAGAAAATGGAAATCCGCTTCTACAACACGCAGTACCGGATGCCCTATGTGCTGGTTTATCAGAATGATGATCAGATCAGAGCCTGGCTGACCGTGACGCTGCCGCCGTATAAGGCGCGCTCTAAAAAATCCTTTGTACTGCGGGGTGAGAAAAGCGGGACAAAGACTTACAATGACGAAATTAATTTCATTGACATGATCGAGACAAATTTTGAAAACATCTGGGAACACGGATCTGTCAGCGCGAAGGAATACATGGACCGGCGGCAGACAGCCGGAGGAGAAAAATGAGGAGACAGCATGAACGAAAGACTGTTTCAGATCTGGCAGAATAAGCTGGAGATTGCAAAACAGAACAGCAGGGACAGGAATCATTTTCCGAATCTTCTGATCGAAATTGCCGCTCAGCATCCATTGAAGGACGGCCTGGTTCCGGGAGAGGAATTTGAAGAAAGGCTGCGGATGGGAGCACAGCTCTACCGCAGCTTTCATGCGTCTTTTGAGAGAGACAGCATCAGAAACGGGAGTGTTCACATCTATGTCCCGGGAAGCAGGCACCGCAGCGGGCAGCAGGAGGACCTGGTGTCGCTGAGTGAAGCCGGGCGGAAATACCTGATCCGGATGGGGATCCCGGAGGAGGATATCTTCGGCGAAGCCATGAACCTGAATTATAAAGGGGAGGACGGCGTATACAATTCATCGGATGAGTGCTTTGTGGCGGCCTCGATCTTCGCGGACGGGGCTTACAGGGAACTGCACTGCGTCTGCGCTCCCGAACAGGTCATGCGCAAAGCGCTGAGCTATATTGCCTTCGGCGTTCTGCCCAGAATGCACTGCGCAAATTATGAGGACGGCTCTCACAGCTATATTTGGGAAGCTTTTATGGCTGTTCCCGCTCTTTTAGAGGATCCTCTGGCGCTGCAGGGACAGTCTGAACAGGCAAGAAAGCTGAGAGCGGAAAGAAATCCCGATTCATAGTATAATAGTCTTGGCATAAACATCTCAGAGACAGACAGCAGATGACTTACGGGAGGAAACAATGGCAGAAGAGAAGATACTGTCGTATACAGATGCTGTAAAAGAGCAGAAGTGTCCGGCCTGCGGCGCGCCGATGGCTTTTGACCCGGCGACGGGCCTGATGCGCTGCGCGTTCTGCGGAACGACTGCGGAGATTGAAGCACCGGAGCCCGAAACTGCACCGGAATCAGCGCAGCAGGGCGGAGCAGAGGCAGACGGAAAGCCCGGGCAGGAACAGGGCAAGGTTGAAGTAAAACCCTCTACGACACAGGGCTTTGATTTTGCGAGCCTGAATGATCAGGCCGTCGTTGAAGATGCCGAAGCCCTGCCGATCTACAACTGCGTTTCCTGCGGCGCGGAAATCATTGCCCCGCCGACGCAGATCGCGCTGACCTGCCCCTATTGCAGCAACAACATTGTGCTGACGGAGAAGGTATCGGGAAAACTGAGACCGAACGGCGTGATTCCTTTCAAGATCACGGCGAAAGAACTCCCGGCGGCCATGAAGAGCTATTATAAAGACAAAGTGCTTCTGCCCCGGAACTTCTTCTCGGAGAGCACGATGGGACGGGTGACCGGTGTCTATGTACCGTTCTGGGTTTTCAACGGAACCGCTTCCGGTCCGATGAGCTTTACGGCTCACACAATTGAAGTCGAGAAGGTGGGCAATTATGAGCTGACCACGACCAATGAATATCTGCTGACCCGTGACGTCTCACTGAAATTCGAAAACGTGCCGGTGGATGCCAGCGGCAAGGTGGACGATAAGCTCATGGATTCCATGGAGCCCTTCGACATGAAGGAGCTGAAGCCCTTTGATATCCGCTATCTGGCGGGCTTTACGGCAGACCGGTTTGATGTGCGCAAGAGAAATATTGCGGGCCGGGCCAGAAAGCGGATGCTGAATTCCGCCGCAAGCCTGGCTGCCGCCGAGATCACCGGATATTCCGGCGTCAAACAGCAGAGGGCTGATCTGAATCTGGACCTGGATGCGAAATACCTTCTGTTTCCCATTTATCTGTTTGATATCGCACATGCCGGGAAGAAGTACAGCTTTGCCGTGAACGGACAGACCGGCAAAGTCGTCGGAAATCTTCCGACGGACAAAACCGTGAGCTGGCTCTATTTCCTCAAACGCCTCGCAGTCGTCGGCGGAGGAATTATCGGGGCGCTCGTTCTGAAATATCTGTTAGGGAGGTGAGCGCGATGAAGAAAGTACGCTGTATAACTGTTTCCATCTGCCTGCTGCTCACACTGTTTCTCGTTATGCCTGTTCTTTCCTGCGCTGTGCCGGTGCGGGCTGAAGAGCTGTGGAGTGAGGACTTCTACCGCGCGGCGGATTCGGGCGACGCTCTCTCCGATGCAGAAATGGACGACCTGGACGGGATCTGCCTCGACATCGTGAAGACCTATCAGGTGGATCTGGGCATGCTCTCCGCGTCCTCCGCGGAGATCGAAGAGCACGGCGGTTTTGAGGCACTTGCACAGGACCAGTATGAAAGCTGCGGCTACGGCTACGGTGAAAACAAGGACGGTTTCATGGTGGTCTGCGACCGCGAGACCGGTGAGACACACATTTATGCATACGGCAGCGCTGCCGGGCGCATTGACGAGAGATACATTCAGTTTGCGGAGGGGAACCTTCCCGGATATCTGGAGCAGTACGGTGTCTACGGTGTGATGTACGCATCATCGAAATATATCCGGGACGAACTGGAAAAACAGGCGCAGGCACAGACTGAAAAACTTCAGCCCGATGAGACGGGTGAAACAGAGACGCTGACGCTCACACCGGAGGACAACTCTGAGCAGGAACAAAACACTGCAGAGACTGCGGCAGCAAGTGCTGCCGGTGCCGGCGCGGAAGCAGTTTCCGGAACAGATCCGACACAGAATCCCGCACAAAATTCTGTTCAGGCGGACCACTCCTACACAGATGAGGCGGGCAATATGCGGATCGGAGAGGGGCAGGACAGGCCTGCCTGGTATCCTGTTTCTCCGGAGTTCTTCACCTTCTATCACGATGAAACGGCGCCGCGCGTGGTGGACAGAGCGGATATCCTCACAGACGAGACGGAGCGGAAGCTGGAAAGCCGCCTTGCGCAGTTCCGCTCGGAGAGAAACAGAGACCTGGTTATTTACACAGATACCTCTTCCTACGGCCTGGGACATGATGTCATGGCCGCGGATTTCTTCGATTTCAACGGGTACGGCTGCACGGATCAGTATGAAGGCGCGTGCCTGTTCATCTGCATGGATCCGGACGACCGGGGATTCTACACCTCCGCTTTCGGACCGGACAGCAGAGAATTGTATACCTACGATGCGGCCAATGCGCTGGATGACGTGCTCTATGACTATTTCGTCGCCGGCGAGTACGGCGAAGGTCTTTCCCAGTGGATCGAGCTGTTCGATAACCTCTATGTTAAGGGATTTCCCACGGCTCCTTCCTGGCTGCCGGAACGGGGAGCGTCTTTTACCCGCACACACAATAACAGCACACCGCGCATCAACGATGAGGCAGGCCTTTATTCGGAACAGGAGATTCAGGAACTCACACAGAGAGCAAAGCAGATTTCCGAAAAATACGGAATCGACGTGGCAATCGAGACCGCACCGAGCCTGTACGGGATGGATGTGGACACATTCTCACGGCTCTATTATGAATACAACGGACTGGGCTATGGAGACGAATATGACGGCATTCTGTTAACGATTATTAAAAAGCCGGGAGAATATGACGGCTGGTGCCGTGTGTATGCGGGCGGAAAGGGTGCCGAAAAACTCACGGATGTGAATCAGAAGCGTATGGAAGGCTTTGTGCGCGATGATCTGGACGGGGAGCATGATTACAGGGCGGCACAGGAGTGGCTGCACCATCTGGACCACATGGAGCGGACCGGACGCGTCTCCCGCTCCCTGGCTTACTGGATCTTTATGATTCTCCTCGGAGGCGGCGCAGGAACCATCACCGGCGGCTTCTCTCTCCTGTCAGCGCAGGGCAGAATGGAGACGCCCAAAGCGCAGGTGAACGCGGATCAGTATCTTGTTCCGAATTCGCTTCAGCTGAGATCTCCGCATGCTGTGATGACAGGCTCCCATACGGTCCGGAAATATATCCCGCCGGTCACCACCAGCTCTTCCGGCCGGAGCTCCTCCGGAGGAGGCTCGAGCTACTCAAGCTCTTATTCCGGCTCGTCGGGCCGCACCCATTCCGGCTCCGGCCGCTCGTTCTGACCGGTACAATCAGTGTACCGCGTAATGCCTGCGGTATTTTGTCGGTGAAAGTTTATATTCTTTTTCGAAAACCCGGATGAAAGATTCTGGGTTTTCGTATCCGATCATACTGCTGATGGCTGAGATACTCAGACCGGTTCCGGTCAGCAGCTGGCAGGCCCGGGTGAGCCGAACCTTACGCAGGAAGGCGGCAAAACCAAGCCCTGTCTCCTGGCGCACCAGGCGGGTGCAGTGTTCGGGAGAGTAGTGAAACGCAGCTGCTGTTCCGCTCAGAGTGGCGGTCTGATAGTTGTCCGTGATATAGCTGAGAATCCGCATCCGGCCGGCGCCCGCCTCTGAAAGAGGCCGGCTGCCGATGATCACATCTTTCTCATGTCTGCGCAGCAAAGTGACAAAAAGCACCGGAATCAGGCTGTCCAGCAGATTTTGACTGAATGAGTCATTGGTCAGCGTCTCCCGGTACAGGTCCAGAAACAGATCCCGGATTTCGGAATCATCGCCTGTCGGAAACAGCATGCTTGCCGCCGGCTTCCGGCTGTACAGGGAACTGATGAAGAAGTCTGAGATCAGATTGCCTCCGCGCAGAATATTAAAGAAATTATTTTCAAAAGTATCCCTTCGGATATGCAGACTCAGCACGATGCTGTCGTCAAATACTTCAATGGTGCGGGGCGTCCCGGGCGAGATAAAGGCGACATCCCCCTGATGCAGGGTGTAGTACTCCCCGCCGAGCTGATGGCCGCAGGATCCGTGCAGAATATAAAGTACTTCGAAAAACGTGCAGCTATAACGGAAGACCGGCGTGTAGCGGAGATGCCGGACGATATCCGCGTGGGCGGTTCCGGCCAGATCGCGCCGGGGCGTAAAGAGATCGTCCGTAAAAACCTCCGGGATCCGGATAAACGGAAAGTCTGTGATAAAAAGAAGATGTTCGCGGACATATTCTTCGATCTCCGCGAGATAATTTTTCCGCGCGACAGGCTGATCCCGGAGCTCATAGCAGCGCCGGTAGACTTCCTCTTCTTCGGTGAAAGCCAGAATTTCCTTTAAAAGAGCGTCGTGGTCCATTCGAATCCCCTCCTGTCAACAGAATAGTACATGAGATCAAAAACAGTCAATTATAACTGATTGATTCAGTCATTGGATGAAACGGAGCCCGGCTCTATAATCAAATCATCAGAGCTGCAGAGCCTGAAAGCAGAGATACGAACAGACAACAGAAGATTCATATAAAAGAAAACGGAGGAAAGATCGGAATGATTACAGTAGCTTATGTCGGATTTGGCGTATCGGTTCGGGAATATCACATCCCCTACGTGGAAAACCGGGATGACATCCGGGCGAAATATGTATTCCGCCGTGCGGAGGACATCGCCCAGTTTGAGGAATATGAACCGTTCTATCCGGAAATCATCTTTACGACGGATTTTGACGAGGTGCTGCGGGATCCGGAAGTCGATCTGGTCGTCGTCTCCGCACCGGACCGCTTTCATATGCCCTATGCGAAGCAGATCCTGAACGCCGGCAAGCACGCGCTGATCGAGAAGCCTTTTGCCCAGACTGCGGCAGAGGCGCGCGAGTGTTTTGCGCTGGCGAAGGAGAAGGGGCTGATCTGCATGCCGAACCAGAACCGGCGTTTTGACGCGGACTTCCTTGCGGTGAAGGAAGTGGTGGAGAGCGGAAAGCTCGGCGAGCTGGTGCGCCTTGAGAGCCACTACGATTATTTCAAAACCAACGGATGGTACGATCACCTCGGAACCCTGTACAATCTGGGCGTCCACACGGTGGACCAGGTGATCAGCCTGCTGGGCATGCCCGATCGCACAAATCTCGATGTCCGCAGCATTCATCATCCCGGCGTGGGTGATGATTACTATGACCTCGAATTCTTCTACGGCAACTGCAAGGCATCCGTGAACACATCCATGTGCGTCCTCATCGACTATCCGCGCTTCACGCTGCACGGGACAAAGGGCAGCTTTACGCTGCCGCCTGTCATCCACAACTCCGGAAAGAAAAAGGTGGTCGGCCGCCATGTCGTGAGCACCGAGCCGGCGCCGGAAGACCGCTGGGGCACCCTGGTGTACATGAACGAAGCGGGCGAAAAGATCACGGAGAAGGTTCCGGTCGGCTGCGCACACTACGAGCGGATTTATGATTCCCTGGTGGATGCCATCGAAAACGGCGCGGCAAAATGTGTAAAGGACGAAGAAGTCGTTAAGGTTCTCGAGATCCTCGAGGAAGCTACGGAGGTTGCAAAATCATGGAAAAAGTAAAGCTCGGTACCATCGGAAGCGGTGTGATCGTCCATTCCATTCTGGACAATGTGAAGCGGACAGAGGGAATCGAACTGACTGCAGTCTATTCCCGCAGCGCCGAGAAGGCGGAAAAGCTCGCCGGTGAGTATGGCTGCACGAAGACCTATACGGATCTCGACGCAATGCTCGCGGACGATGAGATCAACACAATTTACATCGCAACGCCGAACCTTCTGCACTATGCGCAGACGAAGAAGGCACTGCTGGCCGGCAAGCATGTCATCACGGAAAAGCCCTTTACCACGAAGCTCCAGCAGGCCAGAGAGCTCGCAGACCTGGCGAAAGAAAAACATCTGATGCTCGTGGAGGCGGCACCCACCGGATTCCTTCCGAATTACGCCATCCTGAAACGGGAGCTGGGTAAGATCGGCACCATCAAACTGGTCATGAGTAATTATTCCCAGTACTCAAGCCGCTACGATGCGCTGCTGCGCGGCGAGAAGCCGGCCATTTTTGACCCCGCCTATGCGGGCGGGTGCCTCATGGACATCAATTTCTACAACGTGCTTCTGAATGTTCTGCTGTTCGGAAAGCCGAAAAATGCGAAATACTACGCAAACCGGTTCCCCGGCATGTCCGATACGTCCGGCACCATGGTCATGGAGTACGACGGTTTTACCAGCACCAACACCGGCGCCAAGGACACCTGGGGCGTCAATTACTTCCAGATCGAGGGCGAGCAGGGCTATATCTACATCGAGAACGGCTCCAACGGCATCCGCTCCGTGCGCACGGTCACGAAGACAAGTGATGATCTGTACAACGAGCAGCCGGATCCGGACCGCTGGTTCTACGAGATTCAGGAACTGACGCGGCTGATGCGCGCGGAGGATTACGAGAACATCTATGCGCGGCTCGACCGGACTCTCGACACCGTGGCTGTCATGGAAAAGACGCGCAAAGAAGCGGGAATCCTGTTCCCGGGCGACGCAGGGTGTGTGATCGGCATTGACATCGGCGGAACGAATTTCCGGATCGGCGCAGTGCGGGATCAGGGCAAAGCAGAGCATTTCAGAAAGGTGCCCGCCGCTTCCGTCCTGAAATCCGAGGATGTGCTGCAGGACCTGGCTGATTACATTCAGGCTTACGCGCAGGAGAACGGTATCTCATATGATGCCGTTGCCATCGGCTTCCCGGCGACCCTGGATAAGAACCGCCGGAAGGTTGTGCAAGCCCCGAATCTTTCTTACATGGAAGATCTGCCGGTGACGGACCGGCTTTCGAAGGAACTGGGCGTGCCGGTTTATGCGGAGCGCGACGTCACCTATGCACTGTGCTTTGACGCGGCAAAATACGGCCTGCCGGAGCAGGGCATGATCTGCGGGATTTACTATGGTACCGGCATCGGAAACGCTGTTCTGATCGACGGAAAGCCGCTGATCGGAAAGAACGGCGCCGCGGGTGAGCTGGGGCATATCCCGGTTTACGGCAGCAGGGAAGTCTGCGGATGCGGCAACATCGGATGCATGGAGAGCGTCGCGGGCGGCAAGTATCTCGCGAAGCTGCAGAAGGAAAAGTATCCGGACACACCGATCGGAGAGATGTTTACGAAGCACGGCACTGATGAAGAGATCACGGCCTTCGTGGACCGCATGGCCATGGCGGCTGCGACAGAGATCAACATTCTGGATCCGGATGAAATCCTCATCGGCGGCGGCGTCGTGAACATGCCGGATTTCCCGAAAAAGCTCTTTGAGGAGAAGCTCCTGGAGCACACAAGGAAGCCGGAGCCGGCGGGATCCCTTCGGATTCTCTTCACGGAGGACGAACCGGAGAAGAGCGTGATGGGTGCGGCGCTGTATGTGAGAAAATGACCGATTAAGTCAACAAAAATCCGCGTTTTTGCAATTTCGTCAAATTGCCGATTGCCTTTTCTCTCCTTCAGTGGCATTATATCTTGTGGAGCGTAGTGAGGGGGGATACAAAATATGGAAAACACACAGGCAGATCAGCTGGCAAAACGTTGGATGGAGCGGTTTGAGAAGACCAATACGCCGGATCAGGAAGACCTGGAGAATATGGAATATCTTCTCTATGAAATGCGCATTACGGACGCTGTAGAGCTGGATCTGGCCCAGTAAAAGGGGCGGCATCTGTCCGGAACATCCGCACAGAATTTCGAAAAAAGTACGACACTGCATTCAAAAGGGAACCTGCAGAGCAGGTTCCCTTTTGCGTACTTTTGACCGGATGAAGAGGATGTGGCCGGCCTGCTCCGGGCCCTGCCGGGCACTGACTGAAACAGTCAAAATCCGTCCTGCAGCCTGATTTTGCACGAAGGAAGGGACTGATTCCTGCCGCAGGCTCCGATTTCCCGCAAAAAGTGGAATTCCGCCTGTAAAAACGCTATTATTTTAAAGAAGAGATCTTTTTTACAGTCTTACAAAGGGCTATGCATGAAAACGAAGGAAAAAAAGGAAGGCCGCCGGTTCACGCTGGGACTCAAACTGAATCTCCTGATTGTCTGTATGATCCTGCTGGTGGCGGGCGGTCTGCTTCTGATCTCTTATCAGGTTCAGGCGAACAGAATCACTAAGGAGTACTATAGAAGAGCTGAGGAAGCTGCGCAGAACGGCACGCAGCTGATCAGTGGAATGATTGTCAGCGATTTCCGGGACATTGTCAGCACGGACGAATTCAGAGAAGTCCGGGAGCAGGCAGCCCGGGCAAATAATCCGGAGATCATTGATGAATGGCTTTACCACCAGAAAGGGGCGCTTATATCAGAGGAGGAGTTTGAGCAGATTCTCTCCGATGAGAGCCTCACAGAGGAGCAGGTTGCATACTCCAGCGCATACTATGATTATATCCAGCTGCTCACTGCGCTGAATTTTATAAAGGACAGTGAGGAAGTCACCTACGCCTATATCCAGATCGTTGAAAACGGGCAGACCTATAACTTTGTGGATCCGGAGCTGGACGAGACCACGATCTGGACGATCGAGGAGCCGCTTCCCGAGTTTGCCCAGTACACATCGAATGAATCTATTCCCGCCACGATTTACAAGAGCCGGTTCGGGTGGCTGTGTACAGCCTGTGAACCGATTTATACAGAGGATACCGAAGAAGCCGTCGGCCAGCTGTGCATTGATATTGATATGAATGTGATCATGCGCGAGCGGCGGGCATTCCTGCTCAACAGCATCTTCCTGGTGGTGCTGCTGACCATCGTCAGCATTCTGATCAGTATCGCCCTGATCCGCTGGATTGCCGTGAATCCGCTCCGGCGGCTGACGGAGGCAACCTGTGGCTTCGGCGGCTTTGACGAAGGGCAGAAGCGCTATGAGATGAAGGATGTCATTGACGTGGACATCCGGTCCAATGACGAGATCAATGATCTGTATCAGGAAATCCGCGGCATGCAGATCAGCATGGTGAAATTCACAAGTGATCTGGCCCACTACACGGCGGACAAAGCGCGCATCAATACGGAGCTGGGACTGGCATCGGAGATCCAGGCTGCTATGCTGCGGGATACCTTCCCCGCGTTTCCGGACCGGAGCGAATTTGACCTGTACGCACTGATGGATCCCGCAAGAGAGGTCGGAGGTGATTTTTACGACTTCTTCCTGATCGATGAAAATCATCTGGCACTGATTATTGCGGATGTGTCCGGAAAGGGCGTCCCGGCTGCACTCTACATGATGTCCTCCATGATTCTTCTCCGCAATCAGGGCAAAGCCGGCGGAACGCCGGCGGAGATTCTTTCGGCCGTCAATCAGCAGCTCACCCAGGAGGAAAACATCAAAATGTTTGTGACCGCCTGGATGGGTATTCTGGATCTGCAGACCGGCCACATGGCCTGTGCAAACGCGGGGCATGAGTATCCGGTTCTCGGCCCGGCGGGCGGAGAATTCAGCCTGTACAAGGATAAGCACAATTTTGTCCTGGGCGGTCTGGATACCGCGGAATATTCCAATTATCAGATCCGGCTTAATCCCGGAGATGTCCTGATGGTGTACACGGACGGTGTTCCGGAGGCGTCGGATCCGGATCAGCAGTTCTATGGGACGGACCGGCTGCTCCGGGCGCTGAACAGCGCCGGCGGACAGACGCCTGAGGAACTGATCCGGACCATCCGGCAGGACATGGATACCTTTACGTCCGGCGCCGAGCAGTTTGATGATATCACGATGCTGTGTGTGAAATATAATGGTCTGGCGTGATCAAAATCATGTGAATACAGGGCTGGATTCAAGTATAATAAGAGGTGGAAATTGTTGCGGCAGCAGCAGGCAGGGCTGCGGAAAGGGAGAGGACAGATGAAAAAGAAATGGTTGACAGCGGTGGGAATTGCGCTCATTGCATCCGGTCTGATGCTCGGGTGCGGGAAGAATGCCGGACCGGAAGAAGCACCGGCGCCGGCGGAAGAACCTGCCGTGGAGGAAGCTGCTGAGGAAGCACCGGAAGAAGCAGTTGAAGAGACAGTGGAGGAAGCGCCCGAAGAAGCAGCTCCGGAAGAGGCACCGGCGGAAGACGGGACCTATCAGGGTGACGGATGGTCTGTCCGCTATGATCCGGAACTGTTCGAGGTCAACGAAACGGAAGAGGCGGCATATTTTGTCTACACAGGCGAATCGGCCGGCACAAATATGATTGGCTTCAGCGTGATTCCGGACAAGATGCCGCAGGAGGTTCTCGGCGAGAAGACCGAGGGCTGGGACGATGCCGATACCTCCAGACGTGAGGGATTCTTTGGCGAGTACGGCTGGTGTTTCTGGCGCACGCTGATCCCGAAGGAAGATTCCAGCGGCCTCGGCGAGCATCTGACTGCGGCTGAGTACAACGGCGGCACCTTCCTGATGGAAGTGACCAACCACTTCTGCGGAGACGATGCAGTTGATATGCCCATCGCAGATGCCATCGCGGATATTGCGGATTCGCTGACTTTTGAAGCCTTTGAGCCGCAGACGGAGTTCTCCTATGTGCCCGGCACCTATACCAGAGCCGCCGGCCTGGAGGACGAGTGGACGAAGACGGAGATTTCCGGAAGCCTGACGCTGCAGGACGATCATTACGGCGTGCTTGCGCTCGACGGAGAGGAAGAGAAGAAGATCATCTGGAGCTCCACGCAGCTGATCGATGCCTCCGACGGAAAGATCCTGTGCCAGTACACGGTTGAGGGAGACAGACTGTATCTGCAGAACGGCGAGGAGTGGCCCGAGTTCCTGAAGGAAAAGGAAGCCCTTCCGGAGTACGTTTACACCGGCGAGAACCCGTATATTCAGCCGATCTGGGAGTATATGAAGGAGAACATGGGCAAGGATTACGAAGCGGCGGATGTCATGCTTCCCGAGTTTATTCTCCTTCGCGAGGATGACACGGATCCGGAAGACATCAAGGTCTGGGGACGGTTCTGGCTTGAGAATTACAGCCTGGTCGGCACGACGCTGATGACAAGAAGCGGCGGAGAATATCCGGGTGTTGCGCACCTGAAGAAGACGGACGACGGCTTCGAAGTCACTTCCATGGACATCGTAGAGGACGGCAGCAATTACAGCGCATCGGTCGAGGAGATTTTCGGTGTCGATGATGAGCTGAAGGCCGGTTTCATGGAATCTTCGGCGGATCTGGACGATGTTCGCGTGGGTGTGATGAACGAGTATACGAAGAACACCGGCATCGAGATCGAAGCGGTTGAGGATTACGGATGGGATCCCAAGCAGGTCGTCTTTGATAAGGAATTCTTCGTGGAATATCCGGATCTTTCCGGCGAGTGGGAAGCGGAAGACGGCTCGGCTGTCATGACCGTGAAACTGCCGGAGGAAGGCAGTGTCTATGTGCTGGACATCACGGTGACCGATGCGGACGGAAAAGAAACCGGCTATCACATCTACGGACAGTACGAGATGAGCACCAACGCGCTGTACTATTTTGACGCGTGGACCGGCGAACCCGGAAAAGAAGAATCCATGGACATGGATGCCGCGATGCAGGGCAATTTTGCCGTAGGTGAGGACAACACACTGACCTGGAACAATGCAGGCAGTGAAGTGGTGTTTATCAGAAAGTAACAGACTGAACACAAGACAGACAGGAAAGGAGCCCGAAATGATTTACGATTACACATTGACAACCGGAAAAGGCGGCCAGGTGAATCTTGCGGATTATAAGGGCAAAGTCATTCTGGTCGTGAACACGGCGACAGGCTGCGGCTTTACGCCTCAGTATGCGCCGATTGAGCAGCTTTACAAGGACTATCACGATCAGGGACTGGAAATTCTCGATATTCCATGCAATCAGTTCGGCGGCCAGGCACCGGGATCGGATGATGAGATTCACGAGTTCTGCACGGTGCACTTCAACACAACCTTCCCGCAGATGAAGAAGTCGGATGTGAACGGCGAGAACGAACTGCCGCTGTACACCTATCTGAAGTCGCAGAAGGGCTTTGAGGGATTTAGCGATCATCCTTACAAGGCTCTGCTCGAGGAGATGTTTGCAAAAGCTGATCCGGACTGGGATAAGAAGCCCGATATCAAGTGGAATTTCACCAAGTTCGTGATTGACCGCGAGGGAAATGTCGTCGCGCGCTTTGAGCCCACGGCGGACATGGCGGATGTAGAGGCCTGCATCAAGGCTCTGCTGTAAGAAGCACCCGCAGGATGCGGGAATACTATAGTATTAAAAATGTCGGGCCGCATGGGAAACCTTATGCGGCCCGTAATCTGAAAACGAGGGAAAAGGGATTTATGATACGGCTCAGAATTCACGAAGAATCCGATTTATACAACAGTTTTGATCCGGAACAGATCAAAATCTCAGAGAGTGTTTACAGCTACCTGAAAAGCTGCTGCACCGAGAGCGAAATGGAAAAGAACATGCATGACACGCTTCAGATCGTCTGTGACGGTCCCATCGATGCAGCGCGGTTTCAGGGGATTCTGAGTGAGACTGCCCGGAATGATCAGGCTGAATATGACCGGCAGATTTCCTTCTATCACAAGAGAGCCATCGGCGGCTATGCACTCGGCTTCCTGTTCAGCGCGCTGGGCGTCGGCCTGGCCGTTGTTTTTGACCAGGTCCTTCTGGCGATCATTTCTTTCCTGGGCACCTCAGCGTTCAGCGAGGCTTTTTCAATCCATGCGAGGAAGGTCCCTGAACTCAAGAAAGAGAAAAAACTGCTGGATCCGTTCCTTGAGATGAAGACGGAAGTGATTCAGCAGAAATCCGAGTAATCTTTACCGGGAGAAGTTCCGGTAAAAGGAGGAGGACTGTTATGAAAATTGCTGTCAGATACTATACTAAAACCGGAAATACCAAGAGACTGGCTGAGGCGATTGCCGCTGCGGCGGATTTTGCCAGAAAGATCGCGGAAGAGGGCTGAGCATAGTCAGATACTGAAGCCTGTTTCCGCAGAATACACAGAAAAAGAGCCCGGCCGTTCAGAACGGTCAGGCTCTTTTTCGAGGAAGTATGAAAAGTGATTACTGCATCTTCAGTTCGTATTTTTCCACGTCGGCAAAAACCGCGCCGTCCGAAGCGAAGCTGATCGCGCCTGCGTCCATCGGTGTGTACAGGACAAAAGAAGCCGCCTGTTCGCCGTCGTTGATAAACAGCTCCATGCTGTAGCGATCCATCACGATCCGGAATTTAATCGTGCCGTTATCGGCGTTGACCGGGAATTCCCGGACGTTCACGATATCGTGCGGGAAGCCGCTGTGTGTGCGGTCCACCTTGACGGTTCCGATGTCCGGACGGAAGCGGATCAGCGTGTAATGCTCCCCATCCTTGGCCACATAGATCCGGAACCACCGGTACAGGTTGTTCTCGCTGGCCGGTCTTACCGTCACCGTCATGTCCAGATATCTGCCGCTGATCCCCTTCAGACTGGTTTCTCCGTTGATCAGGATGTTGTTGTAGTCTATCCGGATGCCGCGGTAGTTTTCCAGCTCGCGGACCGGATTCTGGTACAGGCGGCGGTTCTTCACGGAGAGCTCTCTCGGAATGGTCATCTGTCCCATAAAGCCGAGATCGGGGAGAGTACAGGTAGATGTCTCCCAGTTCTGCATCCAGGCGATCATGATTCTGCGCCCGTCGAGCGCAAGGAGTGTCTGCGGCGCATAGAAATCGAGGCCGTAGTCGATCGCCTGCACGGATTCGCGGTTCAGATGCTTCGCAGTCCTGTCAAAAGTTCCGATCAGGCATACATTTGCATTCCCGGGATGGAATTCCAGACCGATCGCCGACATCTCCTGCGGGCTGACCAGCAGGACGTGTTTTCCGTCCAGGGCAAAGAAATCCGGGCATTCCCACATTTTGCCAAACTGGTTGTGACAGGAAGAGAGTATGCTGACGAAGTTCCAGTGGACGGCATCCTCACTCTCATACAGGAGAATGGTTCCGCTGCCGTCTGCACACCGGTTCCCGATCACCGCGTGATACAGTCCGTCTTCGCGCCAGATCTTCGGATCGCGGAAGTCGTGTGTGCTGCCGCCGTCCGGAAGCTGGTCGGCGGTGATGACCGGGTTGGCTTCGAATTTTTCATAATCCACGCCGTCTCCGATCGCGATGCACTGTGTCTGAAAGCTCTCGATCCGGCCGCTTTTGCTTCTTACATTTCTTACGCCTGTGTACATGAGCAGCTGCCGTCCGTCCGGCATTTCCGCTGCGCCGCCGGAGAAACATCCGCCGCTGTCATATTCCTGATCCGGCGCAAGTGCCGCCGGAAGACGATCCCATTTGATGAAGTCCGTCGTTTTGACATGGCCCCAGTGCATCGGGCCCCATTTGACATCATAGGGATAATACTGGAAAAAAAGATGATATTCGCCCTTGTAGACGGAAAAACCGTTCGGGTCATTGATCCAGCCGATTCCGCCTGTCGCGTGGAATCCGGGCTGGTCCGCAGCGGTGAAAGGAAGGTATTCCTGTTCAAATTCGCGGGCCTGTGTGAGAAGTTTACTCGCCATGGTTCGCTCCTGTTGATCTGTAGGTAGTTATAATATGCCGGACCGGGGGGCAGCCCCGGTCCGGCGGGGGATATGCATACCCGCCCTTGCGGGAAGACAGGTATGTCAGTCAGATAAAACAGTCCGGATCAGTCTTTGTAGTACTCGTCCAGATACTTCTGGTAAATCGCGAGGTACTCGTCCAGCTTGTAAGCCTTCAGGTCAGCCTGAAGCTGATCCCAGTCGGCGTCTGTGAAGCCGTTCATAACCCAGTCAGACTTCGCAGTGTTGATTCTGGTGGTGATATCAGCCTGCAGGTTGGAGATGGTCTTTGTGTCATCCGTGCTCATCAGAACGTTCGGGAAGACATATTTGCCGTGCATGTCCGGTGTATAGATGTCTTTGATCCAGTTAAGGCGATACTGTGCATCGTCCGGGCAGGTCACATAGACGCCATAGTAGCTGTCCAGGATGGCCAGAGGGCCGTTGACACTCTCAGCTTCACGGACTTCAACCGGGGAGGCATCGCCCAGAGGAGCGTGCTTGAGCATCGGCTCACCCTTGTCGTTCTTATCCATGACGAAGATATCGAAATCGTCGTCTTCGCCGTAGGTACCCCAGTTGTTCTGAGGAGACTGGATCGGAATATACATCTGATCGAGCCATGCGCAGACGAGAGCGGGATTCTTGGCAGCTGAAGTAACGACACAGCGTCCGCGGTCGAAACCGGAAGTGAAGGAACCGTTCTGCGGTGTGATGTTGCGCACATCAGCAGTCAGTGCCGGAAGCGGTACCCAGCCCTTGCCTGCGATCAGATCGTCCATGCTGACCTGTGCGATGTTGGCGACGTCCCAGGAGAAGCAGACGCCGTAGCGGCCGGACTTGCCCTTTGCTACATAAGTGGACCATTCCTGTGTGAATGCTTCGGGATCGATGAGGCCTTCCTCATAGAGCTTGTGCAGCCATGCGATACCCTTCTTGAAGCCTTCTGTGGTGGCGACGCAGATGACCTTCTTGTCATCAGTGACCGCGATGTGACGGCCGCGGTCAGGATCGCCGTAACCTTCACCGAAACCGTTGATGATGATCGCCGGATCCTGGTCGCCGTCGTTCATGATGCAGGACATCGGGATGATATCGCCGTCGATGTTGAATTCTTTCTTCAGAGCGTCAGCGTTGTCTCTGAATGCGATCAACACCTGTTCGAACTCATCGACAGTGGTGGGCATCTCAAGACCGAGGAACTCAAGCCAATCGAGGTTGATGAAGCTCATGTCGCCGACAGTCTGGATTGCGGTCTTCTCATAGCCGAGCTGCTCGATCCACGGAAGTGCCCAGATGTGACCGTTTTCGTCGGTGCACATTGCGCGGTATTCCGGTGCCTGCTCAAAGACTTTCTGAAGGTTCGGCATGCAGCTGTCGATATAGTCTTCAAGGTTGATGATGACGCCCTGCTTTCCGTACTTCAGAAGATCGGTGTCGCCGAAGCCTGCGCTGAAGATGAAGTCGGGAAGAGTCTTTACGTTGGACATCTCAAGCTGGATCTTCTCGCCCCACTGATCGCCCTGGATGGTTCTCCAGTTGATGTGGACGTTGGTCTGTTCCTCCAGACGCTTGAAGATCGTGCGGTTGTTGGGCTCGGATTCTGTTCCGGGCGGGAAGCTGGTCAGTCCGCTCAGTTCAGCCTTCTCAGCCAGGGGGAAGGTGTAAGCCTGGATCTCACCCTGGGAAGCGGATGATCCGGATGACCCCGTGTCGCTGTTCTTGCCGCCTTTTCCGCATCCTGCGAGGACGGATGCAGCCATGGCGGAGATCAGGAGAACGGATGTAACCTTTTGCAGTGTACGTTTTTTCATTTCTCAGACTCCTTTTTGTTTAATAAATTACGTTACTGCTGCAGGGCCGGGTGAACTCAGCCCTTGACCGCGCCGGCCATGATTCCGTTATCGAAATATTTCTGGAAGAACGGATACATGATCATCAGCGGGATACTCGAGATAATGATGGTTGCGTACTTCAGCAGCTCAGCGAGCTGTGCGCGCTCTGCGGTACTCTGCATATCAGAGACCATGCCGGGCTCCGGCTGGTTCTGAATCAGGATGGATCTCAGAACGAGCTGCAGCGGCTGCTTGGAAGCACTGTTCAGATAGATCATCGCGTCGAAGTAGCTGTTCCACATACCGACGAACTGCCACATGGCGATCGTTGCAATGATCGGTGTACAGACGGGGAGCAGGATCCGGAAGAAATAGGTGAGCTCATTGGCACCGTCTACTTCCGCGGCTTCCTGAAGGTCTGCGGGAATACCCATGTAATAGGTCCTTGCAATGATCATGTTCCAGACACTGAATGCGCCGGGAAGCAGGATTGCCCAGATCGTATCCAGCATGCCCAGGTTGCTGATCAGCAGGTAGGTCGGGATCAGTCCGCCGCCGAAGAACATCGTGATAACGAACAGGACATTAAAGAACCCGCGTCCGCGGAAGTCTGCTCTGGACATAGGATATGCCGCGAGGAGCGTTACGATGACAGACAAAGCGGTAAAGAGCACCGAATAGAGGAGGGCGTTCCGGAAACCGACCCAGATCTGCTCGTTGGTCATGACACGCTCATAGGCAGTCAGAGTCCACTTGCTGAAGTCAAAGGTCAGTCCGCTGTTCTGCAGCGTAACGGGATCAATAAAGGAAGCAAGGATGATATAGATCACCGGGAGGATGATTGCGGCCACGAACAGTCCGAGCAGGATATAGCCGGACAGGAGGATCGCTTTATCTCCGGCAGAATGTCTGGCGAATTCGCTTTTTTTCTTCATAGTTCTGCCTCCTTTAAATTCCCTTGCCTTCGTTCATCTTCTTCACCAGAGTGTTCATGGAGACCAGAAGAATAACGTTGATGACGGTGTTGAAGAGACCGACCGCGGTAGAAAAACCGTAGTCACCGTCCAGAAGACCCTTCTTATACACATAGGTCGAAATGATTTCGGATGTATTCAGGTTCAGGTCTGTCTGAAGAGCGTAGGCTTTTTCAAAACCGACGGACATGATATTGCCGACGGACATGATGAACTGGATCAGGACGGTATCTTTGATCGCAGGCCATTCCACCGCTTTTATCTGCTGGACGATGTTCGCACCGTCGATCACGGCCGCTTCCTTAAGTTCTTTGCTGGCGTTGGAGAGGGCGGCAGTGTAGATGATGGATGCCCAGCCAGCTCCCTGCCAGATACCGGATGCGATGTAGATGGTCCGGAATGCGGAAGGCATGGTCATGAAGTTAATGTTTGTCCCGAGCATGGAGTTAATCATTCCGGTCGGGGACAGCAGGATCCGGACAATACCGCAGAGGACGATGACGGAGATGAAGTTCGGCGCGTACAGCAGAAGCTGTATGTTGCGCTTGGCCCGCAGGCCGGTTACGCGGGAGAGCACCAGCGCGATGATGACCGGTGGCAGGAAACCCCACAGCAGGCCGAACACGCTCAGCTTCAGGGTGTTGCCCATCAGCTTGGGGAATTCCGGCGAAGTCAGGAAACG
>JAFRIW010000045.1 GCA_017432565.1 Lachnospiraceae bacterium | reverse complement strand
GTGAGTCAGGGAACCTGTCCCCGTGACTCAGGAAAGGAGAGATGCGTTCGTCATGATCAGTTCTAAGCTTGTGCCTGTATTGGCAGTGATCGACGCGATACTGCTCGGCGTCATACTCTTTGCCGGACGGCCTGCCCAGGCGAAGCCGTCCGGGCAGCAGGCTGCGCCGGCTGTGACGGAGGAAGCTCCTTATGAGGCTGCTTCTGAAGTTACTTACGACGCGGCGTCTGAAGCAGCTGAGTGGGAAGAGGAGCCGCAGGAAGAAACTGTGCCGGAGACGGTCGTAGCGGAGGATATCGTGCCGGAGGCGGAAGTTTCGTATGATGAGCCGACAGAGACAGACGCGGCATATTTTGACACTTCGGAGCCGCCCACAATGGCCGACTTTATGTGGATCACGCCGGACATTTTAAACGGGATCTGTCCGCCGGACGAGCAGGCAATGATGTTCGATGAGGCGCTCGGCGGCTGGAAGTGCTACGTCTTTGATGAGTACGCGGAACGATTTGCAAATATGTATTTTGAAGGCGCGGAGGACGATCTGACGCTGACCTTCGACTGGGGCTATATTTCTGTCGGCGTATACGAGGATGTATATGACGACACCACGCCGGATTTCGTCTACCACGGGACGCTCGCGTCGAGCGGCAACGTGGAGGCGGATGGCTCCGGAAGAGTTGTTCTGACAGATTTTTACCGGCTGGATGATCACCAGTATGCGTTCGGCTCGATGTACTGGCCGGACGGGGTGACTTCCCATCTGATGCTGGTCAGACCGTAAGGAGGCTGCGATGGCGAATTTCTGTAATAAGTGTGGAACCAGACTGTCGCCGGGTGCAAAATTTTGCCCGACCTGCGGACAGAAAATGGTGAGCGCTGCGCAGGCGCCGGGACAGTCGAACCTGCCGCCGCAGTCGCAGCAGGCAGCACCGCAGCCGCAGAAGGTGCCGAGGAAGGCATCAGCACCTTCGGCGCCGCGGAAGGTGTCATCCATCAGCCCCATCCTGTGTGCGATTCTGGCGGTTGTCATGCTCGCCGAGCTCGTGATCATCGCCTACGTGCGGCCGGGCGTTCTGAAAAAAGATCCGGGGACGTCCGGTTACATGACGGCGGAGTCCGGGAACGGCAGCAGCTTTTCCGGTGATCCGGGCAGTATTCCTGGTGACGTCATGATTTCGGACGATGAGGAAGCGCTTTTCGCGCAGCTGGATTATACGACAGTGGAATTCCCGGAGGGCCCGCTCACGACGAGTGAGATCGCATTCCGCTATTCGGATGAGCAGATCGAGAACGCGCCGGTCCGGACGGCCAGGGTTTCCCCGGAAAATCCCGTGGCGGATTTCGGGGATGTGAAGATAGACCTCAAGAGCTGGAATCTGGAGAACGAGGAAGACGAGCTTATCCTGCGCGATCTTCCGGAGGTGGAGAGCGAAGAGGACGACGGCCTGACTTTCAAGTGCTGGGACATTTCGCTCGCATCCGGACAGGACGAATTCACCACGAGCGTCGCGATCACCGTGCCGCGCACCAGCGGTGCGCCGGTCGACTGTGTCAGTTTCAACGAAGAGACCGGAGAGTGGGAGGACGAATACAGCGAGCTGAGCGCGGACGGCACACAGCGGACGATCTATGTGACGCATTTCTGCGTCAAAGGCTACTATTTTGACAAAGAAGCGTTTGAGCTCAAAGAAGGCGATCTCACGGTGGAGCTGGATCACGGCATCTACGCGGAGAAAGTGTCGAAAAAAGAGAATTCGGGATTCGGGAAGTCCTTTGTCAATCGGATGATTTTGCCCGTGAAGCTGGATCAGGACCGCATGTGGCAGATGTATCAGAAGAAGGATATGGACGATGCGGGACAGTTTCCGGAGCTCGTCCGGCTCATATCACAGGGTGTGGACAATGCGATCGTTGCACGGCGGATGTATGACAAATCGGACACTTTGAACACTTATTTCGGATACGGCGGGTTTGCCACGAATATCGCATCGCTCCTCCAGGTTGCGCCCGGTGCCTGTGAGGTGATCGGTGCGGTCTGTACTGTCCATGACGTCATGCTCACGACGATCAAAGTTGTAGCAGAAGCCGCCAGTGGAAACACGGCTTTTGCAGGTGCTGTTATGGATGCCGCGCTGAATCACAAGCTGGACATCACAGGGATGGCTGTCGGCGCGGCGACCCCGATTGCTGCTCTTATATCCGCGACGGCCGGGCTGTGGTTTACGGTGGCGGGCATCGTCATCTTCTCGGTCTCTATTATGTACAGTGAATACGAGCAAAATAAGGAGTGGGCCGCTTCATCCAAAATGGAGGATCCGCTGTATCTCTATCGCGGGTACTATAAAGGGGGAATCTTACGCGCGGATTTCGGGGGTGACAAGTCCAAATCGCAGAGACTGGGGAGCGGCAAAGCGTCGGAGTATCAGTATGTCACCATGAAAAAGCCTGCAAGTATGGAGCCGGATAAATTTAATAAACTCGCCGCAGTCGTTAACAAGAAAGGACTCGGAAGAGTCAGTTCGCCGAACAACGGCTGGACAGAGGCCTTCGTAGAGATCATTAAGGCATATCCGGGAGAAGCTTCCTGTCTGGACAAAGTGCTGGACGAACTGTATCTGAGCTATGCCAGCGTGTTCTGGGAGCTGCCGGATAGTGCGATATATGCTTACCGGCGTGATTATAAAGCATCAGCAGATATCGAATGGCTGACAGATTCAGATAAGGAGACGATGATTCGGAATTATGTTTTTGAACTGAAGATCCAGACCCGTGAAATGCTGCAGGAGGCCGCCAAAACCGTTCAGCGCGAGGAGTATAAGGAACAGCTGAAGAAAATGAAAAATCAGACGGTACCGCTTCTGAACACACAGCTGGTTTTCCACGTACAGGACTCGGGGCTTGCCGCCGGTGAATCATTCCGGAATTCTGTTTATTATTATGACTGGACCACTGCCAAAGAGAACAGAGGGCTTGATGGTAAGAACGGAAAATTTGCTCTGTATAAAGTCTCCATGCAGTTCGAAGGTGCAGAGAAGCCGCTTTTTGTCCCGGTCGATTACTCAGGAGAGGAAGGAGATTTCAGGAAGTACTATCCATACAGCCTGGAGGGGGGCTTTCTCCCGAAAATGCCGTTCTCCAAAGACAGCGATGTGGTCTTCAAATGTACGTTCTACCACTATATGATGATGGGCTGCCCGAAGGCGATGATCTTCACAAATATGAAGGATCCGAACGCAAAGAAGGAGAGAGTTGAGATCGACCTCTCGGAGGTGGACGGCAAGAAGAAGCAGGTGGACATTTATCTGAAGGTCGGAGGAGAGAGAGAGGAAGAGACGTATGAGCTTCTCCTGAAAGAAGATCCATCTATGAACTTTAACCGTTCCAGTGAAGCCTGGGGCCCCGATACCCACGAGGCCGGGGATTCTCCGGGTTTGCAGCAGAATGCGACACTCAGAATAGAAAAAAACGGAAAAGTCACTCTGACGGTTCCGGAATTCCGTGTTAAGAGGGAACGGCTCTATTATGATTATGATAAAGGAGCATATGACAGATGGGAATATTCACGAAATGCATTCACCTGTACCGGCGTCTTTGCTGACACAAACCTGATCCTTCTGACCGAGATTCCGGGTGTTTCCGGGAAGCGGACGTACAGTACTTACAAATCGATGTACAGCAAGGAGTCTGTATACTGGCATGAAGCCGGTGTAGAAAAGCCTGTAGTTTTCGAAGAAGGGAAAAATCAGGATATTAAAAAAATCTCGTATATTTATCTGGACCGCAACAAGGAAACAGGAAAGGTGTGGCACGTCACACTCGGTGTTGACGGTTTGGTCGTGCAGCATTGGAAAGAATCGGGCGGTTCGGGAGATAAAGAATCTGAGATGGGCATGAAAATCGAGTTCGATGTCGTGGGCGCAGATACGGATCAGGCACCCTCGGGCTGAAATTGAGTAACGGGTGAGTTGCGGGGGGAGTCACGGGGACAGGTCCGCT
>JAFRIW010000044.1 GCA_017432565.1 Lachnospiraceae bacterium | reverse complement strand
TGCGACGTATTCCGTGCATCCATAGTAGAAGGCACAGCCAGAAAGACAGCGGCCATCCGCTGGCATCTCTGGGATATTTAATTGTCAATGATCAAGGTGCTCAATCTGGCACTTGCTGTCCTACAGTAACTTGACGCTATCTTAATAACCAAAAAATGGGTAGTTGTTCATAATAATTATGGTAAAATTAAATTAAGCACATGGGACACATTCGATATTCATTTACGATCCTGTTAATACAAAGAATAGACCAGTACCAGGTTATTATGATAATGCTATTATCTATTGGGAAATATATCCTCAGTATCTAAAGGATTTATATATATAACAGAGCATGGAATGATAGAACCTACGATAATACAAAACGCTGATGTTAAAAGTCTGAACAAAGAAAGAAGGAGGAAACGGATGAAAATTTCGGTGCACAGATTTGTCGGTATAATATTTTCTGCAGCATTCCTGTTATTTGCACTCATTCTTTGCGTTCCTTTTTTAAAGGTACAGGCAGCCGGGAGTACAAACCTGCTGGAGAATCCCGGAGCAGAAGAAGGAGACCTGTCTGGCTGGATCGATGCAGAGCAGGAAAGTACAGGGGAGGGGACCTTCTCTGTGCTGGATGAGTATGTATGGGGAAGCAGTGTTCTTGATCCTTGCAAGGGAGATTATTTCTTTTTCGCAGGTGTAACACCCTGGAATTATATTTATCAGGATGTTGATGTCAGGGATTTCCCGGATGGAACAGTATTTACTTTATCGGGATATATGAACGGTTGGGAGACGGGACACGGGGATTATTCCTATCTTCAGCTGGACTTTTTGAACAGAAGAGGCCGAATCCTGAACAGTGCCAATGTATGCGAGGAAAGCATTGAAGGATGGGATTTTTATTCTGTAAGCCTTGAAAAACCGGAAGGAGCGGTCACTGTCCGTGTATCTCTGATTGCGGAAAGAAACATCGGAAGTGACTGTGATTCTTATTTTGATGAGATCTCTCTTACCGCAGATATCAAAGAGACAGAATTTAAGGAAGTAGAAGAAGATAAAGGGACAGAAGAACAGGACCAGGACGTCAATTCCTATGAAGTCCTGTGGTCTAATTTTAATAGCGGGGCTGTCCAGAACGGCGCGCCTGTTTCGGTGACCCTGGACGTTTATACGGATGTCAAAATACAGGCGATCACCACCTATCACTGGAACAAAGGGAACGGCGAACTTCCAGGCTCCATCAGTATCTGGGAAAACGGAGATGAAATCGGATCATGGGATGCCTCTGCCAGACCGGGATCCGGAACTGATAACGTTTATTGGGACGTTTTTCCGGATATCGTCCTGGAAGGCGGACATAAATATGATTTTGTAGACTCATCCCCGATGACGTGGAGTTGCAATGAAGAATCGGAATACGAAGGATTTTTGGAGATTCGTGGAACACACGATCTGTCCGATGAAGAACTTCCCCAAAGAGAAGGCCGCAGTGAAACGGCAGAGGAAAGCGTAAGAAAAATAGAGGGAAGGGAAGTCGTTGAAGAAACTTCCGGTTATTATCGCCTGCGCACGCAGCAAAGAAGAAAAGAATCGATAGAAATCATTGATGAAGAATATCCCGAAGATATTGAGGAAAATTACAGTCTGTGGTGGGGATATGACGATGAGCCCGGTACCAGCGGGGAATCTGCATATATCAACTGGGATGATGAAGAAGCCGCTTTGACAGCCAGTTTGTTCAAAAGCGGAAATTACTTTGGCGATATTGACGTACAGGATATCAGTGAACTGAATGAGATGAATGGCTCTGTCCTGTATAAGCAACAGGAGAATGGTGAATATGAAGTGCTTCCTGAAGTGAATGCGGCGATCGTTTCTGTAGGAAATGCGTTAAATGACACCAGTTACCATACAGTTCGTTTGAAATTCTTCGTTGAAGGGGATGAGATCGTCCTGAAAAAGGGCGAGTATGGTGTGGTGCTGGATATCTATACCAATGGTCATCATGAAACGGTCCTGGACGGAGATCCGTTCTTCTTCGAGGTCGAAAATGACGTGGAATTTGACAGAAATGATCGTGAAGAAAAGAAAGGCATAGAATGGCTGTCCGGCATATTCTCCAATATGGATAAAGCAGCATATACAAGAATCCGCACAGAAAAGGGAGATACCTGGCCGGTAGAAATTATTGATGAAGAATATCCAGAAGATATTGAGGAAAATTACAGTCTGTGGTGGGGATATGACGATGAGCCCGGTACCAGCGGGGAATCTGCATATATTAGCTGGGATGATGAAGAAGCCGCTTTGACAGCCAGTTTGTTCAAAAGTGGAAACTACTTTGGCGATATCGATGTTCAGGACATCAGTGAACTGAATAAGATGAATGGCTCTGTCCTGTATAAGCAGCAGGAGAATGGTGAATATGAAGCGCTTGCTGAAGTGAATGCGGCGATCGTTTCTGTCGGAAATGCGTTAGATGACACCAGTTACCATACAGTCCGCTTGAAATTCTTCGTTGAAGGGGATGAAATAATATTACATAAAGGCAAGTATGCCATCATGCTGGATATCTATACCAATGGGCATCATAAGACAGTGCTGGATGGTGAACCATTTTTCTTTACAGTTGAAGAAGATGAGGGATTCGAAGCGGATCCTTCCGTGAATGCAGTCACTGGGGGCGATTGGGAACACTATCCGTCGGGCGAATGGATGTATATCAAAGAAGATGGAACCTACGCCAAAGACTGCTGGGTCGAAAATGAAGGACAGTATTTCTGTATCGACCACAGCGGCTATCTTTTGAAGGACAATTACTTTTCCGATGGATTCAGGACGGATGAATTCGGAATCTGGGATGGCAATACCGAAAGATATTCAAAAGATGTAGAGCCGTTGGAAGATGTGGTTTACGGAGCAGATCCATGCTGGATTTTTGAGTATTCCCATACACAGAACGGTAAGCGTCATTATACCGTTACGGAATCGTACAGCTTTGGTTATGAGCGGACATTCGATATGATTCCTTTAGGACGCAGCTGTTATCTGCTTGAAAGCGAAGAGGATTCTGAAATATCCCTTCATATGTTCGTTTCAGCGGATCAGGAAAGCGTTACGATCTCGGAATGTTGTGCAACAGACATTTTTGAAATAGAAGAGTAGATTGGTAATGACAATACTGGATAGACCAAAGAGCAGAAATCAAAAGTATGTTAGAAATAGGGATGGACATTAAAAAACAATAAGAGGGAAAGCATATGATTGCTGAAAATGTGATAAAATAGGCGTTTTGGGGACCTGGGTGGGTGACCGAAGTGGGTGACCGGATTATTTTGACGCAGCAAACGTTTTTCGGGCTGTTTTACTCTTCTACAGCTTCCGAAGGTAACACTTTACTCTAAAACTGTCTTTATTTGAACACTTTACTATAAAACCACTGTCACGATTTGCACACTTTACAATAAATAAATTCGCATTTTGCCCCAAACCGTCATGATTTGAACACTTTACTATACAAGAAAAGCCTTTACTGTACCGGTTGATTCTGGAAAGTAATACTGTACTCTAAACAAGGTAACACTTTACTCTAAAATGACAACATTGACATAAAAAGAGAGAGCCGTCCGTCCGGCTCCCTCTTATTATTCGCAAAAGGCAGGTTTAACGAATAGTTATATACCTGTTTTTTTATTATTTCAGGGCTTTATCCGTGGATCACGTCATTGATGTTGTTGTAGATCCGATCCAGTTCCTCAGCGATTAATACCGCTGTCTCAAGGTCAACCGTTTCGTAATTGTTTTTCTGTGCGCGCAGATCATCACAGATGATCTGAATCTGCTGACTGACTGCGTGTATTTCATTCAGCTGGAACTTGCGGCGCTTTTCACGCAGTTTATTCTCATTGATTGAGTTGTTCATATCGACAAAGACGACATAAAACAGCGGAAGGCCCGATGCGGTGATCCTGGCCTGACATTCTGCGCGCAGGTAACGATAGCCGCCGAAATGGTCGGAACGGATCTGCAGAACCATGCTGAATTCCCGATCCGGATTGGCAATGGCATAACGCTCCAGATCAATCAGGTGCTGTAAGTCATTCGGATGAATATGGTCCGGCGGGTTGGTCGTCAGGATCTGCGAAACCTCCTCAAATCCGTCCTCAGAACCGGTCAGAAATTTATTTAACGAATAGCTGGAGGTCAAAAAATGAAAAACGCCGTTTTTTTCGCTGTAAACAGCCAGTTTTGCGGGCAAATAATGAATAAAATGAAGTTCATCTTCCGGTAAAACCGAACCCGCATCCGCCATCACATTTTCGACGAAATCACTCATAATATTTCCTCCGAGTCCAGCCAGATTGTAAATGGACCGTCATTGAGAAGGGAAACCTTCATTTCTGCACCAAAAATCCCGTGTTGAACCACCGGAACCGTTTCTTCGCATTTTTTCAGAATATATTCGTATAATTCTTCGGCAAACTGAGGCGGCGCTGCATGCGTAAACGAAGGTCTGTTGCCTTTTCTGCAGTCTGCATACAATGTAAATTGTGAAATGATCAGCAAACTGCCATTCACAGTTTCCAGATTCAGATTTGTTTTGCCTTCACTGTCTTCGAAGATCCGAAGACGGATCAGCTTTGAAATCATTTTATCCGCAATTTCAGCCGTGTCAAGAGCACTGATTCCGACAAAGACCAGGAATCCCTTCCCGATCTCTCCTACTACTCTCCCATCGACCTCCACGCTGGCCTGTTGAACGCGCTGCACAATAAATCGCATAAGAGCTTATTTCTTTCCTTCTGTTGTTTTTTCAGGTAATACTTCCGGTGATTCCGCATCGGCCACAGCAGTTTTCTGCGCCTGCGAAGACTTCTGATCATTCTGAAGCTTCCCTGCGATGGCTTTAGCCTTCTGGGCTGCTTTGCTGTCCTTAATATGCAGGAGACGCTTCCAGTTGGATCCGGGCTGCTGTGCGTTGTATTTGATATTTTCGTCGCTGTGCGGCAGCAATTCTCCGTTTTCTATGTAGGCCAGATCCATATAGGGCGACAGATCCGACGGATATTTCTTCTTTTCCAGTGTAGAATGAATCTTTCTGCGAATCAGGTCGTAAGCTACGGCAAAAGCCGGCACGCCGATTACCCATCCTGCCACGCCGAACATGGCGCCGAAGAACATGATTGCAAAGATGACCCAGAAGCTGGAAAGACCTGTGGAATCACCGAGGATCAGCGGTCCCAGGATATTTCCGTCAAACTGCTGCAGAACAATGACGAAAATCAGGAAATACAGCGCCTGCAGCGGATCTACCATGAAAACGATCAGGGAACCGATGATTCCGCCGATATAGGGGCCAAAGAACGGAATGATGTTGGTGACGCCGATGATAAAGGAAATCAGGACCGGGAACGGCGTTCCGATGAACTTGATGCAGATGAAGCACAGAATACCGATAATAATCGAATCCAGAATTTTGCCGGTCAGGAAACCGACGAAAACCCGGTGGATGTAGCGGCATTCCGAGACGATTTCGTTGGCTGTCTCCTCTTTGAATAACGCGTAAATGATCTGCTTGAACTGCGCTGCCAGTTTATCTTTGGAATAAAACAGATAGACGGAAACAATCAGTCCGACCGTAAAGTTGAACACATTCCGGACGATGGATATGATGCTCTTGGAAATTCTCGTGATTGCGGTCGAAATTGCCGGATTGACGGTCTTTTCCATGAATTCGTCTATTCTGGCCTCAGACGACTGCATAAAGCTGTCAATACCATTTGCCAGTTCCGGATTGTTCTTGAGATGCTCTGATAGGAAATTCTGTATATTATCTACATAGACACTGAAATTGCTGACGATGGTCTGAATACTGGAAACCACCTGCGGACCTACAAACCGGAAAAACGCAAACAGAATGCCGATAATAAAGCAGATTGTCAGCGCAACGGAAATCCGGCGCATGCGGCGGAAACCGCGTGGATTATTCGCGCTGACGTCCACATTCAGCTTTTTAAACAGGGGCTTCAGAAGTTTGAGCTCAAAAAAGTTCAGGACCGGTGTAAATACATAAGCAATGACAATGCCGTACAGGACCGATGACAGTCCCTGCAGAATTTTCCCGGTCGTCCCCAGAATGACCGTAATTCTTGACAGAATGAAATAGACAAGCAGAATTGCCGCTCCTGCCAGGAAGATGGTCAGTCCCCATGTGATCTGTTTTCTACTCAGCTTTTTCTTCAACTTGCCGCCCCTTTCCGGCCCGGACTTCGCCAAATATTATTATAGCACAATGAATGTGTTATAATGTAATTGTATTTCAGAAAGGAGGCCTCCCTTTGCAGCGCACAACTGGAGCCGAAACCTATTCACAGGAAATCGACATCAAAAACACGCACAAGCTGCGTGAGCTTTCTTCTAAACTCCCCCGGTTCTGCCGTCAGTATTTCCGGGGAATTGCCGATAACACTTCGACCAGAACCCGGGTCGCCTATGCGCACGACCTCATGGTCTTTTTTGAGTATCTGCATGCGAATAACCCGGAATGTGCAAGAATGGCGATTCCGGATTTTCCGCTTTCTCTTCTGGATCAGCTGACTAAAACCGATCTGGAGGAATACATGGACTATCTCTCCTACTATGAAAAAGACGGAAAGGTTTTTACCAACGATGAGCGCGGCAAGGCGCGCAAGCTCTCCGCGCTGCGCAGTATGTACAAATATTTCTTCACATCGGAAATGATCGACCGGGATATTGCGGTTCTGATCCGTACGCCGAAACTGCATGAAAAAGCGATCATCCGCCTGGACCAGGATGAGGTGGTGACACTTCTGGATGAAGTGGATTCAGGCGATTCTCTGACTAAATCCCAGCAGAAGTTCCATGAAAAGACCAAGGTGCGCGATACCGCTATTCTGACTCTTCTGCTCGGAACCGGTATCCGTGTCTCGGAGCTGGTCGGAATTGACTTAAATGACATCAATTTCCGTGAGAACGGCGTTAAGGTCCACCGCAAGGGCGGATATGATGCGATTGTCTATTTCAATGACGAAGTGGAGGAAGCACTGAAGGATTATCTGGCCGAGCGGCACCAGATTATTCCGCTGGACGGCCACGAGAATGCCCTCTTCCTCTCACTTCAGAACCGGCGGATCACAGTCCGGGCAGTGGAAAAGCTGGTCAAAAAGTACGCCCAGCTTGTCACCAGTCTGAAGAAAATTACGCCTCACAAGCTCCGGAGCACCTTCGGCACCTCTTTGTATCGCGAAACGGGCGATATCTATCTGGTTGCGGATGTGCTTGGTCATAAAGACGTCAATACAACAAGGCGCCATTATGCGGCGATCGAGGAAGACCGCCGCAAGGAAGCAGCTTCCTATGTGAATCTGCATCGGAATGAAAGCGCCGGCAGTCAGGCTTAAGAAAATAAATATGTTATCAAATGCGTCTTCTGACACCATTTAAAAGAAAGGAAGTAAACAGCATGCACAGAAAACTCTATTCAATCCTCTTTGCCGGGCTGGCCGCTCTGCTGGTCTCAGCACTTCTGTTCCGGCCGCTCAGCGTCCGCGCGAACGAAGCTGATGCCGAAGTCGATTTCGAAGTGGAAGAACACTTTGAATGGGACGGCGGTGACGGCGATCTCTATCCCTCTGACGGCGATGATTCCGGCAGCTCTGATCCGGGGATGGAGACTTACGCGTATATCTCTGTCTATGCACACGATTCAGAGATCCGCCCGGGTTCTTCAACGACTGTCACTGCTTCTGTTTATTCCAACAGCACCGGCTCAATGGATATCCGCTGGAGCACCAGTCATCCCGGTGTTGCTTCTGTATCCGGCGGCGGAATGGCCGCGAATGTGACCGGTGTTTCCAACGGCACCGCCTATATCACGGCTGCTCTGTATATAAACGGCACTCAGGTGGACTCAGATACTGCATACATTACTGTCAGAACGCCTGAACCGTCGCGGATTGCTGTCACCGGTGTTATTGTACATCCGGAATCATTAAATCTGGGTGTCGGTGAGATGCAGAAAGTCGTTGCGGATATCCAGCCGAACAATGCGACAAACACGCGCGTGAGCTGGAGTTCCACCAACTCCGCGATCGCGAAGGTAGATCCGGATGGTCTGGTTCACGGCATCAATCCGGGTGTTGCCACCCTGACTGTCAGGACGGACGACAACGGATACACTGCGAAGGTCCAGGTCTCTGTCGGCGGAGGCGGCGGAAACGGCGGTATTGCCGTACAGAGCGTGTGGGTCACGCCTACGACCGCTACACTGGCTATTAATCAGTATTTCTACATCACGCCGAATATTCAGCCTGCCAATGCGCAGAATAAGTCTGTAACCTATGTCAGCAGCAATCCGGCTGTCGCTGTCGTTGCTCCCGACGGCAAAGTCACCGGCGTCGGACCCGGCCAGGCGGTGGTCAACTGCATTACCAATGACGGCCATAAAGTTGATGCGACGACTGTGACGGTCGGCACGGCGGTTGCGCCCGGTGCTCCGGCCCCTGCAGTTCCGGCTGCTCCCGTGGCTCCGGTCATTGCAACCGAGACGCGCAGCCCGCTTCTGTGCTATCAGACCGTACAGACTATTCTGGGGGCCACCCCGAATGCGACAGTCGACGTTCCGGCACTGCAGCCCATGGCCTATGATGTGAATGTTGCGGCTGCTCTGAATATGCGCCCCGATGTCACGCTTGCAGCCACCTTCCCCTATCAGGGACATCAGTTCCGTATGACCCTGCCGAAGGGCTATCCGCTCGCCGCGCAGTGTGATAAGACCGGCTATGTGGAATGGCTGCAGCTGTGTGCTCTGAACAACGGCGTGGTCGTACAGATGCTGAACTGAAACAACCGTGTGGGCATACAAATCCGAACTCAAATAACCACTTAGTCGTGCAAATACTACTGAACTGAACATAAAAAGTGTGCCGTGTCTTTTCAGACATGGCACGCTTTTTTCTGAATCTGTTTTCTATGTCGGGCTCAGGCAGTAATTATTCCTTACTGCACCGGCGCAGCTCCGAATTTGACTGCGAGGAATCTGAAGCCCGCGTATCCCTGCTCATCCTTCAGGGTCTCAGGATTCGTCCCTGCCGGAATGGCCACTCTGTACTTTGCGCCGTGGTCGACATATTCAATGACCAGGGTGACATCTGTGCGCTTTGCGAGCTCGTCCAGTACTGTGCTGTTGATGCTGATCCAGCGCTCGGTACTGATCAGGACTGTCGCATTCGGGGCAGCGCTCCTGATTCTGGCTGCTGCGTCATTCAGGAATTCCGGATATCCGGAAAGCAGAACGCCCTGATAAACCGCGCCGCACTGCGTGCAGGCATAGATTTTTTCGCCGTCATCTTTTACGGTAGGCTGTTTAATCACCATCCACTCATAGGTGTGTGTATGCTGTCCGCCGGTCTGTACAGGCTTTTCGGGCTGATCCGACTGACCGGGATTTTCAGGCTCAACGGGATCTCCAGACTCCTCCTGATTCTCCTGTTCAAAAACCGCTTTCAGCTGAACATCTGCACCGGGCATCATAAAGCTTGTGGATGCGGACGTGGAGCTGCCAAGCGACGCACCGCCGGAAACGACTTCCCAGTTTTTGAACTTGTATCCGCCGTTGGGCGTGGCTGTGATGGAGACGGTTTCATCCTGAAGGCTGGCCGTCAGATCCGCGGAAGCTGTGCCGTTTCCGTCATTGGTCACGGCGATGTCCCAGCCGCTGACCCAGCCGTTGACTTCTACCAGGTAGAATGTCTCTTTTCCGTAATCACCCGAAGCAATATGCGTCTGGGTCATATCCTCTGACGGCACGCCGTAACCGCCGGTGATGTAGTCTGTATCACCGATCAGGACCGCGTCACCTTCATAGTTGATCTCATACACGCGGTTATCCCATACCTTGCCGGTGCTTTCAGTAGTTGATAAGTGGATCTCACCGCTCTTGCCTCTGTTTTTAATCGCAGTGGCAGTATCATACACCTCTTTGGATACGGCATCGATTTCACTCTGAACCTCTGTGGGTTTGGGATTGGAAAATTTTACCTGGAAATCTTTATCGCTGATCGTCTGTTTCTCTTTATAACCGGCCTGTTCGCCGCCGCTGCCTGTAATCTGTATTGCTCCCCTGACAGTTGACACGCTGTTGTCGACTGTATTGTCGATCCAGACATCTTTTGCTGCCTCCGCCCGGATCCCCGGGATATGGCACAACACAAGACAAAGGGCTAAACCTGCAGCCACAGCCTGCTTTCTCTTCATCATTTTTCACCTGCCTTTTTTAAGATACTGTTTGACTTTGCCGACACATAGAATAAAAAAATGTTTCTATATTCTTTATAAGCCAGGACAGTGTCAGACAGCAGTACTGATTGAGGTAGGGAGCTGTTTTGAGGGGGTAGTTTTGGGGTAGGCGGCCGTTTCAGGCCTGAAAGAAGGAAATGTAAGCAGCGACCAGATCGTTCCGGTTTCTGCAGCCGGTCTTCTGAAGGATGTTCTTGACATGGAACTTGACGGTATTTTCCGAGATGAAAAGCTGATCCGCGATCTCCCCGTTCGTCTTTCCGTCCAGAATAAGCTGCAGCAGGTCGCGCTCTCTCGCCGAGAGGTCATGCTCCATGGAGAAGCGCAGAAACCGCTCTCTCTCGCTCATCTGCTGCTCTGCCTCCGGGACATACAGCGTCTGGTACAGCCGGAAAAAGACAGCAACGGCAGCCGCAAACAGGACGGCAGTCAGAATAATGCGCACAGCCGGCCTCTCTTCCAGGACCAGGCAGATGGTCTCTCCCGCGGCGTCACCGATTCTGCCGATCAGCAGACCGAAGCCGGAAAGGTACAGAAGGTTCCTTTCGGCGGCAATATCGGAAAAAAGGATAATCCGGAAGACGGAATAGAATCCGAAGGTTAGATAGCTCAGAAGCCAGAAAATCACGACAGAAACCGGTTCTCCCCGCAGGGCCAGGATGATGAACGGGATCATCAGCGCGGCCAGCGCACAGACTGCACCGTATTTCCGGCTGCGGTCTGTCACCATACCCGCGATGATCAGCCCGGCGGCATAGGCAAGACGCGAGAACTCGACATTCACCGCCTGTCCGAGATCCGCGGACGAAAAAGCGAAGCCGCTGCTGTTGACGATACTGAACAGCAGGACCAGCACGCCGGCCAGAATCAGGAATGTACGGTCTGCCGGCTTCTTTTTCAGATAACCGGCCTCCTGCTCCTGTCCGGCAGCCTTTTTTCCAAGTGTCTTTCCGTACCATACGGCGGCGCAGACGGCAGCCGCGGTCAGAACAATGCAGATGATCAGGTAATAGGAACTTCCCAGATGGGAAAGCAGCCACATGGCCAGGATGGAAATGCCGTATCCGGTTCCGAAGACGGCGGCCTTATGCGCTGCAGAGGCCGATTCCGTCAGAACATGCAGATACCAGCTCGCAATGATGCCGCAGACCAGGTTCATAAGAAGTCCGAAGACCAGCGTCCCGGCGGGAAAAGGACTCAGTACGGCCGGAATCATACAGAGAATATGCAGAATGAGAATGAGCGGGATCATCTGGCGCAGAAGCCGGGGAACGCGCCGCAGCAGGACCGCATAGATGCCGATGCCTGCAGCCTGCAGCAGGTATCCTGCGACCATGGTGTTCAGATCCGACAGCTGTGCCGGGATCTGCGTCAGCAGATGGTACTCCCAGGAAAGCCATGCCATGGAAGTCAGCAGAAAGCACAGGGCAATCAGAACTGCGCACTGTATGTCCGTTCTTCCGGATTTTTCCTTATCCTGATCCGTTCCCTGCATGACCTGAAATTTACCCCTGTTTCTGGTTGGCAGCACTCACCCGGGTCCCTGAATCCAGCGAAGAAGTAATAAAAGCATTGGAGCCGACGGTCGTGCCCTCTCCGATTACCGTGTCGCCGCCAAGGATGGAGGCGCCGGAATAGATCGTGACATAATCTTCGATAGTGGGATGACGCTTCTTTCCGCGCAGGTTCTGTCCGCCCTTCGTGGACAGCGCGCCGATTGTGACGCCCTGGTAGATTTTGACGTGCTCTCCTATGATGGAGGTCTCGCCGATGACGATGCCGGTGCCGTGATCGATCATCAGGTATTTCCCGATGGTGGCCCCGGGATGAATATCAATGCCGGTGTTGCTGTGTGCGTACTCGGTCATGATGCGCGGGATCATCGGAACCTGCAGCAGATAAAGTTCGTGCGCGATCCGATTGATCGAGGTCGCAAACAGACCCGGGTACGACAGAACGATTTCCTCGGTGTTGAATGCGGCGGGGTCACCATCAAAAGTAGCCTGAATGTCCGTGTCGATATACTCGCGGAGCTTCGGAACCCGGTGGAAAAACTCAATCGCGACGCACTCCGCGCGAGCCCGTACGACTTCCTCGTCCACATCCTGGTAGACCGGACTGTACCGGAGTGCAATGGTGATCTGCTTTTCGAGATTGTAAAGGACGTCCTCGATCAGCACCGAGATGCGGTTGTCATAGTTGTAGCTGCGATAGATCCGGTCGCGGTAATAGCCCGGAAACAGGATCTGCATCAGCTTGGTGACGATATCGACAATGGCTTCCTTATCCGGCTGTTTGAATACGTCGGTTTTGTCGATCGCTCTGCCCTTCTGGTAATCCCGCAGGATTTCCGCAGTGATCTCCCTGATTCTCGCGTTTTTGATCTCTTCCATGCCCATAATCTGATCTTCCTGTCCTACTCCCGTCTCGCCAGTTCCGCGGTAATATCTTCCCAGGTCAGTCCCTTTTCCACCATCAGCACCATCATGTGATACAGGTAATCCGCCATCTCATAGACCGTCTCGGTGGGATTCGGATTCTTGGCCGCAATTACGGTCTCCGTGGCCTCTTCTCCGAGCTTTTTCAGGATTTTGTCTATTCCCTTGTCAAACAGATAATTGGTGTAGGAGCCTTCCTTCGGGTGACGCTTCCGGTCTTCAATCACCTCGTAGACCTGCTGCAGCACCTTCTGCGGATTGTTTGTCCGCACGCCGGCGTGATCCGGCAGATCCTCCTGGAAGAAGCAGGAATGATGTCCTGTGTGACAGGCGGCACCGACTTGATCCACGCGGGCCAGCAGCGTGTCCATGTCACAGTCGCCGTACAGAGAGCGCACATACTGGAAATGTCCGCTGGTCTCGCCCTTTACCCAGAGCTGTTTTCTGCTTCGGGAATAATAAGTCATTCTGCCTGTGCGGATTGTGGTCTCATAGGCTTCCTCGTTCATATAAGCAACCATCAGGACTTCATCCGTCGCATCCTCCTGCACGACGACCGGCAGCAGGCCGTCCGCGTTCTTCCGGAAATCTTCCCAGGCAAACACAGCTCTCCGGATCTGTACGTCCACACCGTTCTCCGTCAGCAGCTGCTTGATGCTCAGCAGCTCATCCACATTTTCATTGACCGCGTTTCCGGTGATGCCGGTCACGTTTTCATGCGTGAAGAACTCCATGATTTTGTCCAGGGACACATCCGGCAGCGACAGAATAACCGGAACCTCCCGGATCTGCAGAGCTTCCGGGATGACTTTCTCGTCCACCAGAATCATCTGGCTGATGTTGCTGCAGATCAGATCGCGGTTTTCATAAATCGCATCCGTCGCGCGGTAACAGGCGGCGATCCGCTCCTTTCCGAAGCGTGCGGCGGCCTCTGCGGCCAGATCAATATTGTCCTGTCTGGAGAAATTCAGCGCAGCCATTCCGCATCCCGCATAGAGAAGCTTCTTGACGTCTTCGAGGCGGCGGATATTGCCGGCTGCAATCACCGGAATTTTCACCTCGCTGCAGATCACCCGGAGAATGTCGATGGCCGCATCATGCTCCCGGTCACCGCGGGACTGGTCAAAAACAATCAGACCGTCCGCATGGCCGGAGCAGTAGCGTTTTGCAAGCCGCACCGGATCCTCGTCCACCACCGTGTCATCCGTAAACCCGGTACACGCATTGCGGTGATTCAGGAAAATACAGGGATAGAACTTTTTCGTCTCACTCATCTTTACAGGGTCCCCTTTGTACTCAGCACATCCGTGATTCTTTCGTCATAGCTGACCGCCTGATCCAGCGCCTTGGAAAAGCACTTGAACATCGCCTCGATCTGGTGATGCGCATTGCTGCCCGACAGAATCCGGAAATGCAGATTCATGCCGGCTGCGTAGGAGACGGAATAAAAGAACTCCCGCACCAGCTGCGTGTCGAAATCTCCCACCATCGGGGCGCCGAACTGCTCTCCTTCCATGACAAAATACGGCCGTCCGCACAGATCCAGCGCGCACACGACCAGTGCCTCATCCATGGGAAGGATGAAATAACCGTAGCGGCGGATTCCCTTCTTATCGCCGATGGCCTGCCGGATTGCCTGCCCGAGCACGATTCCGGTGTCCTCCACACTGTGGTGGCCGTCTACGTCAAGATCACCGTCCACATTCAGTTCCAGATCAAACAGACCGTGCCGCGCAAAAGCATCCATCATATGATCAAAGAATCCGATCCCTGTCCGGATTTCGGCCCTGCCGGTTCCGTCCAGATTCAGTTTCATAGAAATGTCGGTTTCGCCGGTCGTGCGCCGGATCTGAGCAATTCTCTCCTGCATATTCTTCTCCCTCTGCATGACAGGTTTTCGGACCTGACACATCATTCAAAGCGCACGCGGATGGAATTGGCGTGTGCCGTCAGTCCCTCTTCCGCTGCAAAGCGCTCAATATCCGTGTGAACCTTTTCAAGTGCCTCTCTCGAATAAGAGATGATGCTGCTCTTCTTGATAAACGTGTCGACCCCGAGCGGCGAGAAGAAGCGGGCTGTTCCGTTGGTCGGCAAAATATGGTTCGGGCCGGCGTAGTAGTCTCCGAGCGGCTCTGAGGAATAGCTTCCCAGGAAAATGGCGCCTGCGTTTCGGATCCTGGTCATAATTTCATACGGGTTTTCCGTGACAATCTCGATGTGCTCACTGGCAATGGCATTGGCCGCGTCGATCAGATCGTCCATCTTCTCACTGACAAAGATAAAGCCGTAATTCTCCAGTGACTCCCGGATGATCTGCGCGCGGGACAGCTCTGTCAGGAACCCCTCTATTTCCCGGCTCACGGCCTCCGCAAAGGTCATGGACGTGGTCAGCAGAATCGCGCTCGCCATCGGATCGTGCTCGGCCTGTGAGAGCAGATCGGCGGCGATATACCGCGGATTGGCTGTCTCATCGGCGATGACCAGAATTTCGGACGGGCCGGCTACGCTGTCAATGCCGGTGACGCCGAAGCAGGCCTTTTTGGCCAGTGCGACGTAAATGTTTCCGGGGCCGGTGATCATGTCCACCTTCGGAATCGTCTGCGTGCCGTACGCCATGGCCGCAATAGCCTGGGCACCGCCCACCTTGTAGATCTCCTTCGCGCCGGCGATGTCCGCCGCCGCCAGCGTACCGCTGTTCACTTTGCCTTCCGCGTTCGGCGGCGTCAGCACAATGATCCTGGAAACCCCCGCGACCTCAGCCGGAATCAGGTTCATCAGGACACTGGACGGATAAGCCGCCCTGCCGCCGGGCACGTAGCAGCCCGAGCAGTAAATCGGTGTGATCTTCTGACCGAGCAGAATTCCGTCTTCCTCCATGGTCAGCCAGCTGTTGACCTTCTGCTTTTCATGATAGCGGCGGATATTCTCCGCGGCTCTCTTCATGACCGCAATGAATTCCGGATCCAGCTCATTGTAAGCCGCTTCAATCTCTTCCCGGGTCACACGCAGTGTTTCCGGTGTCATGCGGCAGTGATCAAAGCGCTCCTCGTACTCCAGAACCGCTTCGTCTCCGCGCGTGCGGACCGCCCGGATAATATCCGCGACGGTTTTCTCCTGCTCCGGAAAGCCCTCCGGGCTTCTTCCGACCAGCGTGCGCAGCGCATCTTCTCTTGTTTCATTATTCAAACGGACAATCTTCATCTGTACTCTCCTCATCCGGCCTGAAGAGCGCGCCGGACTTTAGTTATCATATCATTTATCCGCTCAGTCTGCATCTGCATGCTGACCTGGTTGACAATCAGCCGCGCCGACAGCGGGCAGATCTCCTCCAGCACTTCCAGCCCGTTCTCCCGAAGTGTCGAACCGGTCTCAACGATATCCACGATGACATCCGAGAGTCCGACAATCGGTCCCAGTTCCACGGAGCCTCCGAGCTTGATGATATCAACGGTCTGATGCTTCCGGTTATAGAAATACTCCTTCGCGATGGCCGGATACTTGCTGGCCACGCGGATCATCTCATGGTGCTTCAGCTTTTCGGCTGCTTCTTTCGGCCCGCAGACACACATGCGGCATTTTCCGAAGCCCAGATCCAGCACTTCATAGGCTCTGCGGCTCTCCTCCATTATGATGTCCGAGCCGACGACGCCCAGATCCGCCGCGCCGTATTCCACATAAGTCGGCACATCCGGCCCCTTTGCAAGGAAAAACTTCAGTCCCTGTTCTTCATTGGTAAAGATCAGCTTCCGGGTCCCTTCGTCCTTCATCTCGTCACAGAAATACCCCGCCCGCTCAAAAAGTTCCATTGTTTTGTTTGCAAGGCGTCCTTTTGTGAGAGCTATTGTCAGAAATTCCATCTTCAGACACCTCCTTCTTCCGCTGCGGAACCGGACGCCGCGTCTTGTTCCGTCTCCCGGATCATCACGGCGCAGCGGCCCTGTGCGCGCAGTGCGCGGGCTTTTCCGAGCACTTCGGCATAGTTGTCTTCCCGATAAGTGAGCCGGACGATGTCGCTCTGCTGAAGATCCGCCGGCAGCAGGTTCTGCCGCTTCATAGCCTCCAGAAGAATATCCACCGGAATCATAAATCCGATGGCTGCGGCATCCTTGCCAAAATGCGACAGCAGCCTGTCGTACCTTCCGCCGGAGGCGATGGCTTCTCCGACGCCGTAGGTGTATCCCTTGAAGATGACGCCGGTGTAATAATGATATTTGGAAAGAAGCGAAAGATCATAGCTGACGAACTTTTCGACGCCGTACTCTTTCAGAAGAAGGTGCAGGCTGATCAGCCGCTCCAGCGCTCTGCGGGCACCCGGATTTTTCGTGCGGTCCAAGACCTCCTGCAGCTCGGCGTCGTTTTTGCGGTAATTGGTAATCTGCAGAAACAGCTCCCGGTACTCCGGGGCAATCTCTTCGCTGCGCAGCAGATCCTCGGCGGCAAAATAATTTTTGCCCGAGATATACTCCCGCAGTTCTTCTTCCGTCTCTTCTCCGATGCCGGCGGCCTCACACAGCCCGCGGAAGTACTCCACATTTCCGACCGTGATCTGGAAGCGGGAAAGGCCCGCAGCCTGCAGGCACTCCGTCAGAAGCGCAATCATCTCCGCGTCGGCGTAAACAGACGGATCGTTCATCAGCTCCGCGCCGGCCTGCGTCGATTCCTTCAGCTTTCCCTGAAGATCGGAGGTATTGGAAAACGCGCTGCCCTGATAGCAGAAGCGGATCGGGCGGCTCTCCTCGGCGTAGTATTTTGCGGTGCACCGGGCAACCGACGGCGTGAAGTCCGGCCGCAGAACCAGTGTGTTGCCTTCTTTATCAAAGAATTTGTACAGCTCTCTGGACGGCGTCGTGCCGATCTGACTGGAAAAGACATCAAAGAACTCAAAAGTCGGCGTCTTCAGATCCTCGAAGCCGTAACTCTTCATTGTCCGGCGGATCGAGTCCGTCACTGTCAGCTGCAGCTGATATTCGGGCCCATAACTGTCCCGGACACCTTCCGGGGTATGAACCAGTTCCTGTTTCTTACGCATGCCTGTCACCTCGCATCAGTCCGCCGCCTCCCGCTCCGTCAGATCCTTGTTGATCAGCTCCAGATACGGAACCATCACCGCGGAGTTTGAATGGTGCGGCAGAATATATGTCTTGTCGAGCTCATCAAACCGGAAGCTCTTCCGTCCTCCGTTTTCCGCGCGCTCCCAGAACGGCAGGAAATGCCTGAGCGGCAGATAATAGAAAAAATCTTCTTTTGAATAATAAATCAGGAAAAAAGCGATGCCGTCCTGCTCTTCAAACCGCTTCATGAAGTCAACCTGGTGCGGATGGACATTCTGCAGGGCGAAGGTCATATCCGCCGTCTCCTTGGCGTCAAAACAGACCGGAATGCCCTGGATGACCCCGATATAATCGACAGTACTTTTCTGGTCAAAATAAGCCAGCGTGATGTGTCTTGTCTCCTGATCGATTTTGATCGGCGTAATCGGCGTCGGCACCTTCTGAATCAGAGCCAGCTTCTGTTCCTTATATTTTTCATTTGTGCGGTTGATCATTTCCTCCAGGACAGATCCCCGCAGTCCACGAGAGCTCCAGGTGGCCATATGTATTCCGCTCCTCAAACGCTTGTGATCCGGTTCTTATCGGATTTTATCGGATCTTTTCAAAACTTTCCGGCTTTCCGGCGCGGATCACCCGCCCGGAAAGATCCTTCAGTGTCCGGGACTTTTCCTGTTCGGAATCCGGAAATTCAACCCGGATACAGGATAGCACCTGTGTGCGGATACCGCACGTTTTTTTCAGGTCTTCATTCCATCCGGCGTCGCCGTATTTTGCATCGCCCGCGATCGGATGTCCCATGGAGGAAAACTGGACGCGGAGCTGATGTGATCTGCCCGTGACCAGTTCGGCTTCGACCAGTGTCACTTCCCGTCCGGTCCGGTCGGTAAAGCTCTCCAGCGGACGGTAGACCGTCAGGGCATTTTCTTCCCCGCCCGGAGCAGCCATGGACCTGGTCCGGTTGCTCCTGCGGTCCTTGACAAGGAGATTCCGCGCCTCTCCCGGCCTGGTGATGCGTCCGCGCACAATCATCTGATAGAACTTGCGGATGCCCCGCTCACGGATCAGACGCGTCATTTCCCGGGCGCCCTGGCGCGTCGCAGCGCCGATCAGAATTCCGTCGGTGCCCCGGTCCAGGCGGTTGCAGACGGCGGGCCTGAAATCCTGAAGAGAGTCCGGACTGATTTTTCCCTGTGCCAGAAGGTATCCGATGAGCCACTCATTGGCGGACAGCTCTGCCTGATCTGCCTTCTGTGACAGAACACCGGCGCTCTTGTGCAGAAAAACGACGTCCTCCGTCTCTTCCAGTGCCCGGACACCCTTCAGCGTGCGATAGGCTGTCTCCGCCTCCCGGACCGTTTCACTGCTCTGCCTGTGCTGCTCTTCACCGGCGCTGAATGAAGAGATGGTTTCGTCCGAAAGATACAGGCGGATCCGGTCTCCCTCATGGATCAGCAGTGAGCCTGCGGCTTTCTGATCGTTGACCACGATATTCTTTTTCCGCAGCATCCTGTATAGAAAAGAATCCGGGGCCTGGGGCAGCAGCTTTCTCAGGTATTTGTCCAGCCGCATTCCCTCGGCCTGTCTGTCCGCAATGCGTTCCTGCATGGCTTTTCCTGTTCCTGTATCTTAAGTCTGCGTTGTTCTGAGACGGTTATAGTGAGATCGCCATCAGCGTGCTGCGCAGCTTTTCCTCCCGCTCCGGGTTTCCCCGCTCCAGTCCGCACAGGCCGGACAGGCGCTGTATGTATTTCTCCGCGGACGGATAAAGCTTGATGGTATATCCGCTGAAGCCGTCATTGGCGATCATTTTGCGGATGTGTTCCTCGGCGGCCTGCAGATCACAGCCCGCATCCTCTGTCAGGGCTGCAATGTTTTTTCCGCGGATTGCGACATGACTGATCTGGAAATTCCTGCTGTAGCCGGTCAGATACAGGTCGTAGGCCTGTGTCAGATCCTCTTCCCGGAGCCGGTGCTCCGCAAGCGTCGAAAGAATCCGGCGGTGTGCATCTTCACTGCACACGCCGGCCCGCAGCAGCATAATCAGGTTGACGGCACTCCAGCCAAACGGCAGGCAGGACAGCGCTGCCATGATGGAGTAAATATTCCGGTTGCTTCCGTAATACAGACGGCCGCCGAAAAACAGCCCGAGAACCAGTGCAAGAAGAGCCGCCGTCATCAGCGCCTGTTTCTTCCGGGCCTGCCGGATTGCCCCGTATTCTCCCTTTACTGCTTTGTTCTTCGCCATTTTGCTCAGTCCCTCAGTCCGATCTCGTAAAAATCGCGGATCATCACGTCCGCCAGCGAAAGCTTTTCTTCTTCCTGGGAGCGCGACGCGTCATCCTCCACGGCGATGACCCGCATGCCGGCCGCCCGCGCCGCCTGAATGCCGGGCACCACATCCTCGAAGACCAGACAGCGCTCCGGCCTGACGCCGAGCTGTGCGGCGACAGCCAGATAGATATCCGGCTGCGGTTTTCCGTTCAGGACTTCACTGCCGGTCACGACAGCACCGAAAAGCTCTTCAATGCCGTTGGATTTCAGCACCTCGCTCACCAGAATGCGGGAGTTGCTGGTCGCGACACCGAGCAGAATGCCGTGGTCATGACACCAGTGCAGATATTCCGCACCGCCGGGTTTGCACCGCACCTCGTTCTGATACTTCAGGAAGGCCATCTGATTCCAGTCATCCATGATTTTTTCGATGGAATCCGTGACATGAAAGCGCTCTTTGAAATAGACCGCCGTCTCATAGAAGCTCATGCCGCTGATGTCCATCTGAAGACCTTCCGGCACAGCAAGTCCCAGCCGGCCCATATATTCGATATCAATCTCACCCCAGACTCCCATGGAATCCAGGAGTGTCCCGTCCAGGTCAAAAATCACTGCGTCGAAGTCCGACGCCGACTGATAAAAACGAGGGGCACGGTATTCAACCTGCCCCCCTCGCACGTTTCGATTCTCGCTCATAGAGTTCCCGTTACTGCTGGATTCCCTGTGCTCCCTTAGCCGGCATTTCCGCGTTCTGCGGTACCTGCGCCTGCGGGGCGGCAGCAGCTTCAATGCTTCTGCGAAGCTCCTGACGGTTTGCACGGATGGTGGTCAGATAAGTATTTACGGACTGAAGGTATGCCTCGAAATGCTCCTGTGCCTCACGCAGTGTAGCGGCGGAAAGATTTTCCATCTCCGCAAGCATGCCGTCCACATAGCTGGCTGCCTGGCTGCGGTAGCTGTTCGCATCCGCAATTGCCTGGTTCAGGATCGCCTGGCCCTGATTCGCGCCCTGCCGCACAAGCTCGTCCGCCTGCTTGTAAGCTTCCTGCATGACTGCGTTCTCATTCAGGGACTCATTGAATTTGTAGGTTGCCTGCTCCATCAGGTCATCCGCCTTGCGGCGCGCATCCTCCAGAATCTCGTCCTTGCGGTCGATGATGCTCTGATAATGGAGAATTTCCTGAGGGGTCAGGTCGCGGAGCTGCTCCAGCATGGATGCAAGCCGTTCCTTGGAAACAACGATGTTATCGTTGGAAAACCGCATATACTTACATCCCTCGATGTAATCTTCAATTTCATCGATCTGTCTGACAATTTTGCTCTCGCTGCTCATGCCTCTTCCCCCTGTTTTTCCGGATTATTCAAATTTTTCGGTTCCATTCCGTATTTCTGATAAACCAGTTTCCCGATTTCGGGCGGTACACAGATGGAAATATCTCCGCCGAAGGAAGCAATTTCCCGGACGCTGGACGAACTTAAATACGCATATTCCAGGCTCGTCGTCAGAAAGATGGAATCCACGTCTCCGCCGGACAATTTGCGGTTCGTCTGTGCGATCTGCAGCTCATACTCAAAATCCGTAACAGCCCGCAGTCCCCGCACAATAATATGCGTGCCGATCCTCTTCGCGTAGTCGATGGTCAGCCCGGAGAAGGAATCGACATGCACATTGGGTATATCCTCTGTGACCATTTGTAACATTCTAACACGTTCCTCTACGGAAAACAACGGACGTTTCGAGACGTTGTCAAGCACCGCAACCGTTACTTCATCGAACATGGCCGCGGCTCTTTTGATGATGTCGATGTGCCCGTAGGTCACCGGATCGAAGCTTCCCGGGTAGACTGCTGATTTCATATTCTTCACACTTTCTTTCTGAAAAACAGGTGACGATTTGTCTTGTAGCGCTTCTCGCGCGTCAGCTCAAATCCCGCGTCCTCCGCTCCGGAATAGTCCGTGTCCAGTGAGGTCTCGACAATAATGACGCTGTTCTCCGTGACAAAAGGCGCATTTGTGAGGGCGTACAGAATCTGCATGCCCAGTTCCGACTCATAGGGCGGGTCCAGATAGATCAGATCCGCTTCCTTTTCATGGATATGATGCAGCGCGTTCAGCACATCCATCTTCAGAAGAATCCCGTTTTCTTCAAAATGTGTCTTGTGCAGATTCTCCTGGATGCATCTGGCTGCCTCGCGTCCGTTTTCGGCAAAATATGCCCGCTTCGCGCCGCGTGAGAGCGCCTCAATACCGATTCCGCCGCTCCCGGCGCACAGATCCAGGAAGATCGAGCCGGGCACCTGCATCTGGATCATGTTGAACAGCGTTTCCTTGATGCGGTCCTGCGTCGGCCTGGTGTTCTCTCCGTCCGGCGTCTTCAGGTTCATTCTTCTGGCACTGCCTGCAATGACTCTCATTTCTGTCTGGTTCCCTTTCCGTCCCGTCCGGCAATCTTCAGCCGGTTGATTTCCAGTGTTTTTTCGTGATATTCGATTGAGCCTTTATCCGAGGGGCCTGTAAAGTAGACCGCCGTGAGCTCATCGTTGTCAGCAAGCTTCATGCCGCGCACCCCGGCCGCGCCCTTTTTCTTTTCGGGCACCTCCTCGATCGCAAAGCGCAGGAAGAAGCCGCCGCGGGACTGCAGCACAACCGTCTGCTGGTCTGTCAGCACTGCGACACTGATCAGTTCATCGCCCTCATTCAGGCTCGTGGCCGCCACCATACGTCTGGTGACATCAAATTCGCCGCCGCTGACCACCTTCATCATGGCCTTCTTCGTCACAAACAGAAGCCGGTACAGATTCAGCGAGGACTGGCTTGTGATATAGACAACGGTCTCTTTGTCGCTGCTGTAATTGCTGATATTGTCGATCGGGATTCCGCGGTCCTTCAGCTTGCCGTTCGGAATATCCTGTACGCGGATCGTGTGCAGATTGCCGACGTTGGTAAAGACACAGATTTTGCCCGTGCTCTTGCAGATAAAGTGGAACCGGAAGTCCTGATCGATGACTTCTTTGTTCTTCTCGTACATGGACGCATCCATGGTTTTGGCATAGCCGAAGCGGTCGACCAGACACAGCAGATCGCGCTCCTCCGGCGCCTTCACCGTAAAGACCGCTTCCTCAGCCTTTGTGATCTCGGTCTTTCTCGGGACCGCGTACTTCTTTTTATAGGCGAGCAGTTCACTCCGGATCACGTCGGTCATGGAGTCGTGCTCCTCGAGAATGTCTTCGTAGCGATAGATATTTGCGACCGTGTCCTCGTGCTCCTTCACCAGTGCATCCAGTTCGAGGCCGATCAGCTTATACAGACGCATTTCCAGAATAGCGTCGGCCTGCCGCTCCGTGAACTGCAGCTGCTGGGCCATCGCCTTGGACTGACGGGATTTAAAGTTGATTCCGTCCGTCTCGCCCTTCACCATACAGTTCTTGGCCATCTCGCGGTTTTTGCTGCCGCGCAGAATCTCAATGACCAGATCGATGACATTGACGGCTTTGATCAGGCCTTCCTGAATCTCACGCCTGTCCTGTTCTTTCTTCAGCAGATTGTTGTATTTTCTGGTCTGCAGCTCATACTGGAAGTGAATATTCTCCTCCAGAATCTCCCGAAGGCCCAGTGTCTCCGGCCGGCCGTTTGCGATCGCAAGCATATTGACGCCGAAAGTATCTTCAAGACGCGTCTTCTTATAAAGCATGTTCTTGAAGTTCTCGACATCCGCGTCTTTGCGCAGCTCGATGACGATCCGGATGCCCTCCTTGGAGGACTGGTTGGAGATGTCCACGATGTCCTGCGTGGTCTTGTTTTCGGAGAGCGCCGCCACATCCTGCAGGAATTTGCTGATATTGGCGCCGATCATGGGATAGGGAATCTCGGTGATAACCAGGTTCTTATGCCCGTTTTTGCCCTTCTCAACCTCAATTTTTCCGCGGATCTTGATTTTGCCCTGGCCGGTCCGGTAGATTTCCGGAAGCTCGTCGCTGTTGGTGACAATGCCGCCGGTGGGAAAATCCGGCCCCTTGACATATTTCATCAGCTGCTCGGACGTAATCTCCGGGTTGTCCAGGCAGGCGATCTCCGCGTCGATGATCTCGCCCAGATTGTGGGGCGGCGTCGAGGTCGCCATACCGACCGCGATGCCCTCGGAGCCGTTGATCAGGAAATTCGGGATCCTGACCGGCAGAACCGCGGGTTCCTTCTCTGTCTCGTCAAAATTCGGAATGAAGTCGACGACATCCTTATCCAGGTCCGCCAGGAAGGCGTCTTCCGTGATCTTCTGCAGCCGTGCTTCCGTGTAACGCATGGCCGCCGCGCCGTCTCCCTCGATATTGCCGAAGTTGCCGTGGCCGTCCACGAGCGGAATCTCTTTCTTGAAGTCCTGCGCCATCACCACCAGCGCGTCATAGATGGACGCGTCGCCGTGAGGATGGAATTTACCCATGGTATCGCCGACGATACGGGCGCTCTTGCGGTACGGTTTGTCAGAATGAATCCCCAGCTGCTGCATATCATAGAGCGTCCTGCGCTGGACGGGCTTTAAGCCGTCCCGCACATCCGGCAGGGCGCGCGCGATGATGACGCTCATTGCGTAGTCAATATAGGACTTCTGCATGAGCTCGGAGTACTCGGATTTGATAATCGAGTCATCCATGCCGCTCATGTACTCAGTCAGATTCATCTGTTTCGGATCGTCTTTTTTACTCATTCTCTGTCACCAGTCACTTTGCTGCACTTCCCGTTCCGGAAGCCGTCCGTCTGCGGCCTGCTTAAGGCACCGTCAGGCATCAATCTCGGCGTCCGTCGCATGGGCGTGGATAAACGCTTTTCTCGGCGGTACTTCCACTCCCATCAGGAGCTCCGTCGTCTCGTTGGCCATGCGGATATCCTCGATCTGCACCAGTCTGAGCTTTCGCCGCGCCGGATCCAGCGTGGTCTCCCAGAGCTGCTCCGGATCCATTTCGCCCAGTCCTTTGTAGCGCTGCAGTGTAAAGCTGCCCTTGTGCGTCTTCCGGTATCTGGCCAGCGCAAAGTCGTCATAGAGGTACTCGCCCTCGCCTCTGGCGGGGACCACCTTGTACAGCGGCGGCATGGCCACGTAGACGTGTCCTTCGTAGATCAGCTCGGGCATGAACCGGTAGAACAGTGTCAGCAGGAGCGTCGAGATATGCGCTCCGTCCACGTCCGCATCGGCCATGATAATAATCTTGTCATAGCGGAGCTTCGAGATGTCAAAATCGTTGCCGAAGCCCTCCGAGAAGCCGCAGCCGAAGGCGTTGATCATGGTTTTGATCTCCGCGTTGGCCAGCACCTTGTCGATGGAGGCTTTCTCGACATTCAGAATTTTGCCCCGGATCGGCAGGATTGCCTGATACATCCGGTTCCTGGCCATTTTGGCCGAGCCGCCCGCGGAATCACCCTCGACGATGAAGATTTCACATTTCGACGGATCCCGGGATTCGCAGTTGGCCAGCTTTCCGTTCGAATCGAAGGAAAACTTCTGGGGCTTTAACATATTGGTCTTGGCCTTGGCCTCGGACTTGCGGATCTTGGCCGCTTTTTCCGCGCATTCAATGACCGATTTCAGGACTTCCAGGTTCCGGTCAAAATACCGCACCACTTCGTCCTGCGTCACCTGCGCCACGGCTCTGGAGGCGTCCGGGTTGTCGAGCTTGGTCTTGGTCTGCCCCTCGAAGCGCGGGTCCGGGTGCTTGATCGACACAACCGCAGTCATGCCGTTCCGCACATCCGCGCCGGTGAAGTTGGCGTCCTTGTCCTTCAGGATGCCGAGCTCCTTGGCGTAGTTGTTGATAATGGCGGTGAAAGCCGCCTTGAAGCCGGTCAGATGGGTGCCGCCCTCCGCGTTGTAGATGTTGTTGCAGAAGCCCATGACTTCCTCATGGAATTCATTGATATACTGGAACGCGACTTCCACCTTGATCTCTTCGAAGGAGCCTTTGTAGTAGATGACGTCCGAGACGGCCTCGTTATTCTTGTTGATTTCTTTGATAAAGCCGATGATGCCCTCGGGCTCGTGGAAGGAAATCTGCTCCTCGGTGCCCTCGCGGCAGTCTTCATAGATGATCGTCAGCTCGGGATTCAGATAGGCCGTCTCGTGCAGGCGGCTCTTCACATCCTCTTCCTTGAAGCGGGTGCGCTCGAAAATCTCCGGATCCGGCAGAAAGTTGATTCTCGTCCCGGTCTTTCTGGTCTTGCCGATGACCGGCAGCAGACCGTTTACCAGCTCCTGTACCGGCACGCCCCGCTCGAAGCGGTCCTCGCTGATCTGGCCGTCCTTGCTGACGGTGACGGTCATGCGCTCGGAAAGCGCGTTGACGACGGATGAACCGACGCCGTGCAGACCGCCCGAAGTGGCGTAGGCCTTATTGTCAAATTTGCCGCCGGCGTGCAGTGTCGTCATGACGACACGCTCCGCCGAGACGCCTTTCTCATGCATGTCGATCGGAATGCCGCGGCCGTTGTCCTCGACCGTGCAGGAGCCGTCGGCCTCCAGCGTCACATGGATCTCGCTGCAGTAGCCCGCCAGATGTTCGTCGACAGAATTGTCAACGATTTCATAGATCAGATGGTTCAGACCTCTGGTCGAAACACTGCCGATATACATACCGGGCCTGGTACGGACTGCCTCCAGTCCTTCCAGCACCCGGATACTTGTTGCATCATAGGATTCTTTTACTGCCATTCGTCCCCCAACATTTCCTCATCAGATCCTGATTTTCTTCGAGCAGGCGATCGCCAGCGCGCCGGCACCGATGTGGCAGGAAACGGACAGCGAAAGCATATCGTCCTGCACGTTGAAGTTCGGGAATGCCGCCCGGACCTCGCTGCTCCACTGCGGGAAAGTCTCCGGACTTCTGGACTGTACTGCGTACAGCCAGCAGGTCTCCTGATCCGTCCCGCCGTAGAGGGTCTCGATGTCATTCTTCATCGCGTTGATCATGGTCGTCTTGCCCTGCTGAACGGTTCTCGCCTTGGAGAAAGCGTCCAGCCGCTCGCCCTTGATCTGAAGCACCGGTTTGATGCGAAGAAGCGTCCCGATCGCCGCAGCGGCCGGGGTGATTCTTCCGCCTGCCTTCAGATACTTCAGGGTGTCCAGCATGATGTAAATGCTGGATTCAAATTTGACAGCCTCCAGCTCTTCGCGTATTTCCCTCGCGGAAAGACCCTTCCGCGCCAGATTCATCGCATCCAGGACGGAGGCCTTCTGCGTGACGGAAATCCGCTGGTTATTGACCACCTCGACCTTGCCGTCGAAGTCCGAGGAAAGCATTCTGGCGCTCTGGCAGGAGCCCGAGAGGCCGCTGCTCATCGGAATATGCACGATCTCGTCATATTCCTCCAGAAGGCGGTTCCACAGCTTCAGGACATCCGTCGGACCGGGCTGGCTGGTAACGATGCGCACATCGCTCTCCTGCCGCTCGAAAAACTCATCCCGTGTCAGGTTGATGTCCTCGTAATAAGTCTTGGGGTCGTCGCCGAACATAAATGGCATCGGTATAACCGAAATACCCAGCTGCAATGCCTGGGCCTGCGTAATACCGCTGTTGCTGTCTGTCACAATTGCGACTTTGCTCATAGATTTTTCTCCGATATTCTTAATTGGACCCTGCGGTCATCTTTTGCAAACGCATGTTCGAAATGCGCACACAGAATTATTCTAATTTTATATGCTTCTAAAGTCAACCGATTTTCCGTTTTTAAGGGAAAAATCAGGATTTTCCGAGAGCACCCGGTCCGCGTATTCCGCCGCCTTCGTAAGGATGTCCGCATCCTCGTAAATATCTGCCAGAACAAAGCCGAGCTCGCCGCTCTGCCGGATTCCGAACAGATCGCCGGGGCCGCGCAGCTTCAGGTCTTCCTGCGCGATTTCAAAGCCGTCGTTCGTCTTTTCCAGAACGGAAAGGCGCTTCGGTTTTTCTCCGGTCTCACCCTCCGCGTACAGAAAAACGCAGTAGGACTGTTCCTTTCCTCTTCCCACACGCCCGCGGAGCTGGTGCAGCTGCGAGAGGCCGAAGCGCTCCGCATTCTCGACCAGCATGACCGTGGCGTTCGGCACATTGATGCCGACCTCAATCACTGTGGTGGAAACCAGGATATCGATGTTTCCTGCGGCAAAATCATTCATGATCCGGGTTTTCTCCGCCGGCTTCATGCGCCCGTGCAGCGGGGAAATCCGCGTGCCGGCCGGAAAAGCTTCCTGCATCCGCGCGGTATAATCCGCGACATTTTCCATCTCCGTGCTCCCGGGATCCGCGAAACGGTCGTCCGCCTCATAGACATCCTCATGATCCCGGTTCTTCTCGATGGCGGGACATATCACGTAAGCCTGCCGTCCCTCCCGGATCTGTCTGTAGATAAAGTGCCACACCCGCTCGCGTCCTTCCCGGGCGCTCATGGAAAGATTCCGGATCGGCAGGCGGTCCTTCGGCATTTCGTCCAGCACGGACACATTCAGGTCACCGTACAGAATCATCGCCAGCGTGCGCGGAATCGGGGTTGCGCTCATGACCAGCACAGGCACGGACTCACCCTTGCCCGCCAGGCTCTCGCGCTGACGCACGCCGAACCGGTGCTGTTCGTCCGTGATCACCAGGGAAAGGTCTTTGTATTCCACCTTTTCCTGAATCAGTGCGTGGGTGCCGATAATGATCTGAATGCTGCCCTCCGCGATGCCCTGCAGGATTTTCTGCCGCTCACGGCCTTTTACGGAGCCGGTCAGCAGCGCGGGTGTAAAATCCAGCCGATAACGCCGCAGCAGTTCTGTCAGCGACTCCATATGCTGCTCAGCCAGCACTTCCGTGGGCGCCATCAGCGCACCCTGCCGGCCGTTTGCCGCCGTCAGGATCAGAGCCAGGAAGGCCAGGATGGTTTTGCCGGACCCGACGTCGCCCTGCAGCAGACGGTTCATGACAAAGGGGCCAGTGAGATCCGACTCGATTTCCTCAAAAGCGCGCATCTGTGCGCCTGTCAGAGTGTACGGCAGGGCTTCGATCAGCCGGCGCGTCACAGCCGAGGGAATCATCGGACGGTCATTTTCCAGCCTGCCGCCCGCCGCCTTCTGTTGCCTGATCGCAATCAGAAAGCTGAAAAATTCATCAAAAACCAGCCGGTTCCTCGAGCACACAAGCTGCTGCGTGTCCCTCGGAAAGTGTATCGCCCGGACCGCTTCGTTTTCCGGGTCCAGATCCAGAAAGGTCCGGTCTTCCTCCGGCAGATCATCCTCCACATAGGGATAATCACGGCAGACCTGCTTCATGATTTTGACAAAGGTTTTGGCGGAGAGTCCCTGCGGAAGCGAATACTTCGGCAGGTAGGACTGCGCCATGCTCTCATACTCCTCCGCCCTGAAGGCGGCAGGCTGCTCGAGCACCGCGGAGCCGTTTTTAAACCTGCGGAAAATGCCCCTGAAGACACGGACAGTGCCGTCCGGAAGGCTTTTCCGGATGTAGGGCATATTGAAATAGGTGATTCGCAGCGTTTCCCCGCTGTTTACGTCCGCCGCGTAAAGATGGATCATGACGGTCCTTCCGGTGCGGAAAGGCCTGGAGGCACCCGTAATTTTCAGAAGAAAGGCTGCTTTCTTTCCATCCTGCGCCTCGCTGACCGCCACCGGGCTGCCGTAGAATTCATAGTCCCTGGGGTAATACCGGATCAGGTCGCGGACTGTAAAAAGGCCGCGCTTTTCATAGAGCGCGGCCGTTTTTTCGCCGATTCCCTTCAGTCCCGAAAGACCGGTGTTTTCATTCATACTGCTCATTCCGCCGTCTTATTCCGCGGAGAGAATGTAATAGTACACAGGCTGTCCGCCCAGCTGAAGCTCGATATCGATGTTCGGGAATTTCTCCGCCGCCTTCTCCTGCAGGGAAGCTGCTTCTTCCTCCGTCACATCTTCTCCGTAATAGATGCTGATCAGCTCTGTTTCCTCCGTGACCATGGCACAGAGTGCATCCAGCGCCGTGCCGTTGCGGTCATCGCCGACGCACAGGATGCCCTTGTCGCCGATCGCCATCATATTGCCTTCCTTGATCTCCACGTTGTCAATCTCCGTGTCGCGGACGGCATAGGTCACTTCTGCGCTGTGTACGCGGCTGATTTCCTCCAGCATGTTGGCCTTGTTGGCCTCCGCATCCAGCTCCGGCGTGAAGCTGATCACTGCCGTGATGCCCTGCGGGATCGTCTTGGTCGGAATGACAATGACCTTCTTTTTCTCGGAATCCATGATTGCTGCCTGGTTGGCGGCCATCACGATATTCTTGTTGTTCGGCAGGACAAACACTGTATCCGCGTTCAGTTCATCCACTGCGTTCAGGATGTCCTCCGTGCTCGGGTTCATGGTCTGTCCGCCCGAAATCACGATGTCGACACCCAGACTCCGGAAGATTTCCGTGATGCCTTCTCCGGCGGCAATGGCAATAAAGCCGAATTCCTTCTTCTCAGCCTGCTGTTCCGGCTGCTGCTCCGCTGCCGGGGCAAAATCTGCCTGCACGCCTGCCTGTGCATTGTCCAGCCGGCGGTTTCTGATCTGGACATCCCTGATCTGTCCGTACATCAGTGCACGCATCAGCACAAGACCGGGATCGTTTGTCTTCAGCGAGACACTGAGTCCGTCGCCCTCAGGCTTGCAGGACACATCCTCGCTGATACTTTCGAGATAATTTTTCAGATCCAGCTCGGCCTTCACATTGAGCGGCCGGTCCGTCACGATCTGATAAGCGACTTCATAGAGATGCCGGATTTCCTTGGTGCTCTTCCGGCTCTCCTGCTTTTCTTCGCCGGCAGGCTCCGCCTCATCCGGATTCATGACCGAGTGGACGAAGGCATCCAGATCGATTTCCTCGCCCTTATAATAACTGTAGGCGCCCTTGAAGACCTGGACCAGGCCCTGTCCGCCGGAGTCGACGACGCCGGCCTGTTTCAGAACCGGAAGCATATCCGGTGTGGCAGCCAGCACCTCCTCCGCGTAGGAAAGGATCTGCGGGAGATAGATGTCAAAATCCGTCACGCCCTGGTCCGCCAGCTCACGGGAGCGTACAGCCGCGCCCTTGGCGACAGTCAGGATTGTTCCTTCTTTTGGCTTCATAACAGCCTTATAGGCCGTCTCAACCGCTTTGTCAAAAGCATCCGCCATCAGCGGGACGGTCAGCACCTCCTGATCCCGCGCGACCTTGCAGAAACCGCGCAGAATCTGGGAAAGGATGACACCGGAATTTCCTCTGGCTCCCCGCAGGGATCCGGAAGACATTGCCTTGCAGATGGGTTTCATCTGTGTCTCGCCGCCCAGTGCCGCGACCTCTCTGACCGCGGACAGAATTGTCATTGTCATGTTCGTTCCGGTGTCACCGTCGGGTACCGGAAATACGTTCAGTTCATTGATCCATTCTTTATTGGCTTCCAGATTCCTGGCGCCTGCCAGAAACATTCCGGTGAGCAGGACGGAATCAATCGAAGTTTTACTCACAGTTCTCCTCCTGTCTCCGTCGTCAGTCAATGACCTTGACGCCTTCTATATAAATATTGATTTTTTCAACCTCCAGGCCGGTAAATTCCTCAACCTTGTACCGGACGCTGCTGATCAGGTTGTCCGCCACTGTCGGGATGTTCACGCCGTAGGAGACAATGACATGAAAATCAATAATCAGCTTGTTGTTCTGGCTGAACGTCACGCCGATTCCCTTGGTGGATTTATTGCCGAGCACGAGACTTACAAGGCCTTCCGCCGCGTTCACGTCAGCCATGCCGACAATACCGAAGCACTCATTCGCGACAGATCCCGCAAACTGGGCGATGACTTCGTTGTCAATCGAGATGCTGCCCATATGCGTATTCATGGATGAAGTTTTCATGAGTCCCTTCTCCTTTCAATTAAGATTCACAATCGGAGTTATTATAGCAGAATCAGAACAGCTCTTCAATGAGCGTCTTTTCAAGCAGGTCCGTGAGTTCCTTCATCTTCTGCGGCATCGCCTCTGCCTCTTTAAGAGAAACCCGTCCCTCACCGCGCGCGATCCGGCGTGCGATTTCGTCATTGATCTCCGGAAGGAAATGCATCGCGTCGCAGTACAGGTCCAGATCGGTGATCACGGAGACATCGTCCTGATAGCAGTAGATCTCCGCGTTCGGCTCCTTCAGCAGCGCCTGCATGGCAAGCTTCTGCTCCTCGAGATAGACATCCAGCAGTCCTTCCCGCAGCAGCTTGTCCCAGTAAATCGCGGAGTAAGGCGGCAGGAAAAAGACAAACCGGGTGCCTTGATGCTCCCGCACAGTCTGCACGAGCAGATCAATGTTTTCCCCGGCGCGTCCGGCGGCCCCGCCGGCATCCTGCATGGGCTGCTGCTCCGATCTCTCATAGCGCACAAGGACATCCTCTTTTGAGAAGGCTTTGCCCTTCGCCCAGCTGTAGGAATGTCCCTCATCATAATCCTGCAGTGTATTGGCCGCGATCAGATACGGTATCTTTTCGAACAGAACATCCCCGTTGAGCAGATATTTCACATCGTTCAGCGGATTCCTGCCATAGAGATACATCGGACATCCGGTCTCTTTAAAGGAAATCTGACAGGGCGCATCCAGCGCAAACAGATCCAGGCTGTAGAAAACCGCCCGGACATCGCGGCTCTCAAATGCCAGATCCAGATACCAGCACAGATCAGCCGTGGAGCCGGAAGACCGCACCGCCTTGACACTTTTTACGCCAAAAAGCTCGTCATACAGCGCATTATCGCTGTTCTCCGTCATGGAAGAGCCGGCAATGACGGCGTCATAGTCAAAATTCCGCAGCGACCCGGGAATCTGATACTCCTTGTCCGTCAGAACCGCCTTCATACCGGGAAGCGGTCCGTGAAAATGATACAAAGGGTCAAAGAGAATGACCAGCCCGGCGGCCAGCGCCGCAAGAAGCGCGCTCACGCCCGCAAACACCTTAAAGAAGCCCGCAAAGTCTTCTGTCTTTGCCGGAATCTGCGCTTTATTCTTCTTATTCAGTTCCGTTTCGGACCTTCCCATTCTGTCGCCTTTTTAATATTTGAAATAAAGGAAAGTACTTACCTTTCCCATGGAGAGCAGGGAGAAAACAAACAGAACCGCCAGCAATACTGCGTTCCTTTTCGTCAGCTTCATCTGCTGAGCATATTCCTGTGCATTTCTGCCGGCTGTGAGGACAAAACACAGCAGCATGAAACACAGCATCAGAATCAGATCATACTGTCTGAGAAAACCCGGCGCCTTCAGATAAACGACTTCACGGATGACGTAAAGCTCGCTGATCCGGAAAGCATCGGCCATTCTGTAAAGGCCGGTGGTTCCTCTTCCGCCCCGGAATCCCGAGAGCAGCTTAAAGGCAGTCTGCGCCTTTTCCGCCCGGAAAAAGACAAAGGAAAAAGAAAAAATCACAAAGGTCAGTGCCTGCCTGCCCAGCCGGACAAGGCGCTCTGTGAGGCCTGCATCCCGATTACCGGAATCCGCGTCAGTGTGCTTTCCGGGCAGCGCGACGATGATACCGTGGATCATTCCCCAGATCAGGTAGCCGCTTGTCAGGCCGTGCCAGAGACCGCTCAGGAAAAATACGATCAGCGTGTTGATCACCCGCCGTCCCTCGCCGCGGCGGCTTCCGCCCAGAGGGAAATAGACAAAACGGGTAAAAAAGCGCGTGAGTGTCATGTGCCAGCGCTGCCAGCTCTCACGGATTGACAGTGCCTTGAAGGGAGAATTGAAATTCAGCGGAAGCGGGATCCCGATCATCAGAGAAATGCCCGATGCCATGTCACAGTAACCGCTGAAGTCGAAGTACAGCTGGAAAATATACAGAAAAGCCGTCAGGAAAATCGCCGGCGTATTCATAAACTCCGGCATGGCATAAGCCTGGTCGACCACCGGTGCGAGGCGGTCCGAAAGAAGTGTCTTCTTGGCAAGGCCCAGTACAAACAATACGGCACCCCGCGCAAAAAGATCTTTTCTGAAGGTGACTTTTCCGTCCCGGGACAGCTCCGGCAGCACTTCGTCCGGCAGCGTGATCGGTCCCTCCGCCAGTTTTGGAAAATAGACCGTATAAGCCAGATAATCCAGAAGCCCGGCATCCGGCACTTCTTTTCCGTCCGGATCCTGCCGTTTTCTGGCAAGGTAGGCGATCTGTACAAAGGTATAAAAAGAAAGGCCGGTCGGCAGCGCCATGGAGCCGAAGCGTTCCGGAGAAAGGAGTCCCGCAGATTTAAAGAAGATCAGTACAAGAAGATGCGCCGCAACGCCCAGGGCAAAAACCGGCGTGCTGCGGACGTATTTCCCGATCTGATAAGTAAAAAGCCCGGACCCGATCAGAAGAAGCAGGTATTCCGGGCCGAACAGGCCGTAAAACAGGCAGGAAACCGCAATCAGAAACCACAGGCGCAGTCTCCTGTCCTCACGGCGTCCCAGAACATACCACCCGCCGACAAAAACCGGCAGGACTATGAAAATGAACAACGCAGAATGAAAAATCATAGGCTGTCAGCTTCCGCTGAAGGTCAGTCTTTCACAGTCAGTGAAATAATATGCGGGCTCGGGCCGAGATACCAGTACAGATATCCCTCCATATCCACAACATCCCCGATCTTCAGATTTTGCACCGCCTTATAAATGTCTGTCGTCTGATCACAGAGCATGGTCTCGACGGTGAACTGATAAACGGCGCCGTCCGCGGAAACATTGAAGTACAGGTCGTCTCCTTCCTTTCCGGAGCCGTCCCACTTGTAAAGAAAGGCTTCTTTGCTGTCTTCCGCTGCGGGCTCGACTTTCATCCCGGTAAAGGTGACCAGACGGTTCTGGTAATGAATCAGTTCCTTCGAAGAAAGAAGGTCCGTCACATCCACAGGTTCGGCGAGCCAGGTCCCGTCGAGGATCTCGATGTCTGCGTCCAGAATTTCCGTCTCTCTGGAATACTCGGATTTGGTCCCGCTCACCCGGATCTTCATGCCGGGCTCAAGCTGATCATATTCCTCCTGCGTCATCGGAGCCGCATACAGAAAATATCCGCCGTCCGGATCCTGCGTATACAGGCTTGCCCTTCCTTCCACAAGTGCCTGCTTCGCCTGGATAAACGTCTCGACAACGACCTCTCCGGTCAGGGGCGCAGCTGTGTACTCCCCGTAGGTCATCACACCTTCGCTCTTGACAAAAAGAGGACCATCCGCTTTGGGCGCATCCGCCTTCGGTTCATCCGCCTTCTCCTGCGTCTCCTGCACTGCGGCGGTGTCAGCAGCGGCGGCGGTTTCCGCAGGTGTTTCCTCTGCTTTTCCGGCGGCTGTGTCCTCTGCTAAGGTGTCCGCAGCTTCCTCGCCCTGCGTCTGGGCATAAGGTCCTTCCTGCGGGTCTGCTTTCTTCCCGCAGCCCGCAAGCAGCGCAGCAGCCAGCACACCGCAGAGTGCGGCGGCGGTAAATTTACGAAGGGTCCGGCGAATTTTCCTGTTTTTCATACGCTTTTCTCCGTCCTGGATCATCGGCAGGAACACCCTGAAGGAGCGTCCCGGCACCGATAAATTGTAAAGAAGGCTGTCGCACCCGTCTGGTGCGGCAGCCTTTAAACTGTCTCCTGGAATCCGATCCGGTCAGGCGTCATTAAGCTCTCTCGACCTTACCATCACGAAGGCAGCTGGTGCAGACGTGCATTTTCCTGTTTGCGCCATTAACCTTAACAGTAACTCTCTGAACGTTGGAGTTCCAGATCCGGTTGGATCTTCTATGTGAATGGCTGACGTTATTTCCAAAATGAGCGCCCTTTCCACAGATATCACACTTGGCCATTTTGACACCTCCTATCACTGAAAGATAAAAACCAAAAGCCGCGGCTTTGACAGCCGCAACAGTAGTATCTTAACAAACCGGTTTTGAAAAATCAAGCATCATTTTCAGGAAAAGCGCGTTTTGCGGCCTCTTCATCCGGGATCCGGTCTTTAGACGCATTTTTGACGACGGAGACAACCCGGTCGATCACTTCCGGCATCATATCCAGCACCTGTGTGACCATCTCCTGATTCTTCATATTCACGATCCGCACATTCTGTCCCTGCATGACCAGGACAGCAGAAGGTGTCATCCGGGCGAAAAATCCGCCGGAGCCAGCGTCCTTCTGATCGGAAGTGTTGGAGCCGGACCCGCAGCCGAGCGTCAGATCAGAGAGCGGTATGATAATGGTATCTCCCACGATAACCGGCTCTCCGATCACCGTTTTCTTCTCCAGTACATCATCCAGTCCTTCCAGCAGTGAGTGCATCACGCTGCTGAGCCGGTTTTCCTTATCTGCCATTCTGATTTCTCCTTTTTAAATCAAATCTGTTTTTCTGATTTCCGTTTTTTCAGGGCTCCCCTGCGCTTTGTTTTAAGGCGCCCGGCAGTTCCCGCAGCCCGCGGATCATAAACAGCCGGACCGCGCCTGCCGCCAGCGGCCAGAGCCGGACGGGTCCGTGCAGATCGCCGCACAGATTCAGATATTTTCCCTCAAAATGCGGCTCAATGGAGACGTGGCCGCCAATAAAAGGACACAGCACGCCGTCAAGCGCCATCAGTGCGCCGGTCAGATCCGGCGTCTCAAAGCCCGCCGGGCCGCTGATCCTCCAGTCGAGGGGCAGGGCTCCCGCAATAGCTTTCCCGACAATCGGAAGTCCTTTCTTCAGGGCGCCGAGGTGTTCTTCCTCCGTCAGAATCTCTGCTGTACGAATAATCTTATCACATCGCTCCTCCAAAGTCAGTGCCGCCTTTTTATCCTTTTCCGGCTTTTCTTTATCCCTTTTTTTAAAAAGCTTTTCCGGATGCAGCGGCAGCCCCAGCACGAGGAGCCGGAATGTACTCCCTGCCCGGTCCGCTCCGGCCTCCAGACGCAGAAACCCCAGAAGCCATGAGACCGCAACATGGCCGTCTGCAGTGACCTTTTCTTCCTCCTCCGTTCTCAGATGACCCTCCGCCCGCAGACGGATCGGGACAAACAGGAGCAGCAGAAGCAGTATGAAAATGATTGCGATCAGAATCAGCAGTATGATTCCGATCCACTTTATTACCGTAAAAACCATGCGTCCAGAACCCTTCGCGCCATGGGGACGGCGTAGTCGCCGCCGCTCCCTGCGCCTTCCAGAACAACAGTTACACAGATCTGCGGGTCACTGGCCGGGGCAAAGCCGGTAAACCACGCATGCGAAATGGTGTCCTGATCTTTAAACTCAGCCGATCCGGTTTTCCCCGCCGCCTCATAGGAGGCATCGGAGAGCTTGCGTCCGGTTCCCTTTGTCACAACTTCCCGCATCATCTGCGCGACCCGGTCCGCCGCCTGTGCATCCACAAGCTGTCCCAGCGGCCGGGGTTTCCCCGAGGACAGGACTGTTCCCGAAGCGGTCTGCACCCGCTCCACGACATACGGCCGCATCATCACGCCGTGGTTGGCGACCATGGCAGTGATCATGTTCAGGTGCAGGGGCGACATGGTCGTCTCACCCTGGCCGATGGAGAGCTGCATGACTTCTCCTTCGGAGGAAAGTGAGCTCACCTGTGCACTGCTGACCGATGTCTGCAGTTCGCAGGGCAGCTTCTTCCCGAAATAAAGCTTGTCCAGCTGCGCGGCAAAAGCACCCCTGTCCAGCGTCAGTCCCATGTTGGCAAAGGAAGAATTGCAGGAAACGGCAAAGGAATCATCAAAGCTGACCGTGCCGTGTGTCTGTCCGTGATAGCAGTGAATGGTCTCCCCGCCCGCACTGAAGGTGCCGCTGCAGACAAAATGATAGCTGTCCGCGCCGGTTTCGCCTTTTTCCTGCAGATATTCCAGTGCGTCGACAATCTTGAAGGTGGAGCCGGGCGGATACATGCCCTGCGCGGCGCGGTTCAGAAGTCTTCCGGCGGTACTGTCGCCGGAGATCTCCGCCCAGTTCTCCCGGATGGTATTCGGATCATAATCCGGGCGGGAAACGCAGGCGAGAATCCGTCCTGTGGAAACCTCCGTCACAATGATGGCGCCTTTGTAAATGCCGAGTGCATCCCCGGCAGCCTGCTGAAGCTGCGGGTCCAGTGTCGTCACCACGTCATTGCCGGGATATTTCTCTCCGCGGCTGTCATATTCCGTCTTCTCGGCAATCGACAGACCCGACTGTACCAGGTCCCGGTTTTTCAGAGCTTCCACGCCGCTGCGCCCCAGTACATCGTATCCGACGATCTGGGCAAAAAGTGATCCGAAGGGGTAGACTCTCTTCTCCGTTCCGTCCGCCTCCGTCACGGTCTGGGCCAGAATCTGACCGTCCGCGGCATAAATCGTCCCCCGCCGGTTCTGTCCGAGCAGCATCTGCTCCCGGCCGTTATAGTCGTTTTCAAACAGCTCCGCCTGATGCGTCAGCGCATAGCTGCAGATATAAACCATCATGGAAAGAAAAAGTACGGCAAACAATCCGCCGACAAAATAAATTCTGTGCCGGGCGGCCCGCTTCTCTTCTCTGGTTCTGACATCCGGGCTTAAGTTGTTCAATCTTCAGACTCCTCCGGTGTTTTTCTTCTGCTCCTGTACGCCGGGCGGCTCTCCGTGCGGCTCCTGCGGCGCGGCTCCCCCTGACGGCGCTTCATTTCTTCCTGACGGCGTCTCATCTCTTCCTGACGGCGCCTTTGTTCCTCCCGGCGCCTCCGCTGCTCTTCCTCTTCCTCAAAGCGCCTTCGGAATCCTTCGATCTTCTCTCCCTGCAGCATGGCGAGCATCTCGGCAAAGGTAAACATCAGAATCGTCGCGAGAATCGAACTGCCTCCGTAGCTCACGAGCGGAAGGGTGACGCCGGTCAGCGGGATAAACCTGGTCTCGCCGCCGATGGTCAGGAAATTCTGGAAGCCGTAGGCGGCCGCAATGCCGAAGGTGCAGAGCTGATAAAACTTGTCCCCGTAGTTGAGAGACATGAACAGAAGCAGCAGAAAACTGTTCAGGCACAGAAGGATCAGGCACATCGCGCAGATCAGTCCCATCTCCTCCGCAATCGGCGCAAAGATAAAGTCCTCCAGGGCGTAAGGAATCCGCTCCGAGGCGCCCTGGGTCAGTCCCGTTCCGAAGGGACCGCCGAAGGAAATGGCAAACAGGGACTGCGTAATCTGATAGCCCATGGAATCGATCACGCTCCAGGGATCCAGAAAAGCCTGCACACGCACCTGTACATGAGTAAACAGCCTGTAAGCCAGATAAGCGCCGGCGGCGCCGCTTCCCGCGCCTGCCGGAAGCACCCACCATTTACCGGTCGCCTCAAAAAGCATCAGGACATAGACGACAAAAAAGATCACTGCACTGCCCAGATCCCGGGAAAAGACCAGAATCAGCACGTGGGCCGCCGCAAAAAGGCCGCTGATCCAGCCCATGCCTGTCCCTGCAAGACATCCCGCCGAAAAGACGACGAAAAGAATTTTGACAAACTCGGAGGGCTGAAAGGTTATGCCGAACACGCTGTAATTCAGATTGGCGCCCTGAATCGCGCTGCCCAGCACCAGGACGATGCCCAGTGCGATTACGCCCGCAAAGCCCGTAAAATAGAGCGGAACAGGCATTGTCAGATCTCTGATATGTTTTCGCAGTACCGGAAGGATCAGCGACAGCACCAGTCCGATCAGAGCAATGGAGAACTGCTTTGCACTCCGTCTCAGAGAAAACCGGGAAATCATCACGAATCCGATGGCCATCAGCATGCATACATTGTGATACAGCAGCATGTTTGCGTGGTCGTAAATCGTATGGAAAAGAATGATGGCACCGGCAATGAACAGCATTTCCAGCGCTCCCAGGATCAGATACCGGGTATCCCTCAGTCCCGCCGCGACGGTAAGACTCCCGATCCCTTGAAACGCAAGAATCAGCAGCACCTGAAGGACTCCGTTGATCTTCTGGACGGATTCATCCTTCTGATGAAACAGCATCTGATAGGAAAGCAGCGTATAAACCGCCATTACAGCGGCGATGGCATATCGCGAAAGCTCAAGTATATAAAGTCTCATGCATCCTGTTCCGTTGCGGGCCGCATATCATTCCGCTCCTTTGCGGAAATGACCGGCGGTGTAGGCAGTGATGATTTTTTCCGGATTCTCTGCTTCAAAGCTCTTCAGAATCTCCAGTGTCTCCCTGCCGCTTTCTGTCGTAAAGGCAAAATACCGGACATCACACAGATCCAGAACCGGCTGTCTGCTGCGCCCGCTCCTGTGATCCGCGAGATCTCTGTGCAGCGAGAGCGGCACACTGTTGTACAGTATATTATAACAGTGTCTGCAAACCGTGCGGACCGGGAACTGTTCTCCCTTTCTGTCCCGCAGGAAATAAAAGCCCTCTTCCTTCCCTGTACAGCGGTCTGTGGTCTTCCGCACGCACCCCGCGGAAACCATCATCGGAATCCGTCCGTAAACCTGAAGGCCGAAGGTGCCTTCCAGAGGGCGGAAGGTTTTATACAGCTCTCTCCCGCTCAGCTCTGCGGGCAGAACAAGAAGATCGCACTGATTCAGAAGCAGTCCCGCGGAGAGGCTGTTCCAGGCGTAGCAGGAGCTGTCCGCAGCCACCGGTCCGGTGTAGCCTTTTCCGGAGAGAAACTCCAGTTCTTCAATGGTCCGGACAAGGGTGCCGCAGTAAAGCTGTCCCTCTGTCAGTTTCCGGTAAGCCTCTTCGAGCTGAGCGCGGCTGCGCTCGCGGAAAACAGCCGGAAAAGCCATCAGATGGCCGGCGGCCGCATTTTGCCTCAAACGGATTGTGTCAGATTCGGGAATCAGATAATCCGCCGTGCCGGACTCAAGGGCCGCATCATACTGCTCCTGTGTCGTCACGGAAACCATCCTCAGCGGACGGCCGTCTTTTCTTTTAAAGTCAGGACGAAGTCCGCGGGGTGCCGGGTGCACGGAAGCGGCAGGCATCGCGCCTGAAGTGCCCTCTTTTTTCGCTTCCAGCATCGCCTCTTCCAGACTGGCGAGTCCTGCGCGGCGCAGTTCATTCAGGCTGCTGACCGGCAGGAAAAGATCCTGCTCCATCTCCACTTCAGGTTCAGTGAGAACAAAAGGTGAATTTCCGGTCCTGGAGAGCCGGTCCCGGACTTCCTCTTCCGTCAGCGGGCGGCTTTTCGCCTTCATGCAGACCGCGCCCTGAACCGAGATATCGACAGGTTTCTCCGAAGAATCACCGGTCCGGAGGATAAGCTCCGCCGGACGGTCCGCGGAGAGCTTCACAAGCCCCCTGATGGGAATCGGCCGGGGGGTGACGGGATATGCCTCCCGGATCTGTTCCAGCAGCGTATCCGGCGTCCCGGAATAACCGGGCTTTCCCATGGTCAGCAGTTCTCTGCCGTTATGTCTTTCATAGTACCCTGTGGACAGGTCGGAGCGCAGATACAGTGCGCGGAGCAGCCTGTCATCCGCAGGATCGATCTCCCATCTGCCGGGGCGGCCATTTCTGTCCCACTCATAGAACCGGTCAATATAGCGCCGGTACACGGCCGTCACGCCCGCCGCATACTCCGGCTTCTTCATGCGGCCTTCGATTTTGAAGGAATCAATGCCGGCATCGATCAGCTCCGGCAGGATTTCCAGCACACACAGATCCCGCATGGAGATCGGATAGCACTCTCCCCGTTTTCCGCGGAGTGCCTCCCGGCCGTCCGGGCCAAGGACATCGTAAGGAAGACGGCAGGGACCTGCGCAGCGCCCGCGGTTGCCGCTTCTTCCGCCCAGAAAGCTGGACATCAGACACCGGCCGGAATAGCAGTAGCACATGGCGCCGTGTATAAAAGCTTCGATCTCGATATCCTCCTGTTTCAGAAGCCGGATCTCCTTAAGAGAAAGCTCCCGGGCCGGAACAATCCGGCTGACTCCGAGCCGTTTTAAGAACAGGACGCCTTCCCGCGTCGTGACCGACATCTGGGTTGAGGCGTGCAGAAGCAGCCCCGGACAGGCTTCGGACAGACTGATCAGAACACCGGTGTCCTGCACAATCACGCCGTCCAGCGCCTCTTTTTCATACAGGCCGCGGACAAAATCCGTCAGCTCCGGCATCTCTTCCTGCCGGGTCAGCGTGTTGACGGTCAGATAGACTTTCTTTCCGTGAAGGTGCGCCGTCCGGATCGCGCGGCTGAGGTCTTCATTCGAGAAATTATCCGCATAGGCCCTCGCGCCGAATCGCGTCCCGCCCATATAGACTGCGTCCGCTCCGGCGTTCAGGGCGGCCGCAAAAGCTTCATAACTGCCCGCAGGGGCCAGCAGTTCCACTTTGTTCATCTTTCATTAATTCCTGTAAGAACAGTAAAAGCGCAAGGCATGGCCTGCGCTTTTCTCATTTCATCCGGTATGAACGACCAGTCCGGCTCAGCGTCCCAGAGATTTCAGTTCTGCCTCCAGCTGGATAATGCGCTTGGCTCTCTCCTCGCTCTCCTGACGAAGCGACCGCATGGTCTTCTCCGTGTTTTCAAGCTTCATCTGTGTCGTGATCAGCTCGTGCTTGAGGTCATACAGATCCTTGTCCTTGGTCTGCATGTCTTCCTGCAGCAGCTCATTTTTCTTCTGCTCGCGGAAATAGTCGTCCGCGATATTGATCTCCATCAGGATCGTGCGGTAATCCAGACTCAGCTTACGAAAAGCCTCGATCTTGTCAAACTCAGCAATTTTCGCATTCAGATAAGAGGCTACCTTCTGCAGGTATTCCTCGCTCTCTCCGCTCAGAGTATAAACCTTACCGTTGATGATTACTTCGGTTTCCGAATTCGCCGCCATAAACGCTCCCTCACAATCCTTTCATAAACGTATCGCAATCAATTTTAATCGTTCTCAGGGGCGATTTCAAGCCCCAGATGGTGATACGCCGCCTTCGTGGCTACTCTGCCTCTCGGCGTCCGGTTCAGAAATCCGTTCTGCAGCAGATACGGCTCCACCACGTCCTCAATCGTGCCGGGATCCTCCCCGATCGAGGCTGCGATGGTGTCCAGGCCGGCCGGTCCTCCACCATACTGATGGATCAGCGTGAGAAGAAAATTCAGGTCCACCCGGTCCAGCCCCATGCGGTCTACTTCCATCATGTCCAGTGCCGTCCTTGCAACTTCCTCGGTGATCCGTCCGTCGTAGCGCACCTGGGCAAAATCGCGGACCCGCTTCAGGATCCGGTTGGCAAGCCGGGGCGTTCCGCGGCTTCTACGGGCCATCTCCGCGGCGCCCGCCTCATTCAGTTCCACATTCAGAACCTCTGCCGAGCGCAGCAGAATCGTCTTCAGTTCCGGAACCGTATAGAATTCCAGCCGCTGAATCTGGCCGAAGCGGTCCCTTAGCGGTGCGGACAGCAGCCCCGCCCGCGTCGTCGCGCCGATCAGTGTGAACTTCGGAAGATCCAGCCGGATCGACTTGGCTGTCTGTCCCTTGCCGATCATAATATCGATGGCAAAATCCTCCATCGCCGGGTACAGTACCTCCTCAACCTGCTTGTTCAGTCGGTGAATCTCGTCGACAAAGAGAATATCGCCCTCCTTCAGGCCGTTCAGGATCGCCGCCATCTCGCCCGGCTTCTCGATCGCCGGTCCGCTCGTGATTTTGATCCCGACCCCCATCTCGTTGGCAATGATGCCGGAGAGCGTCGTCTTGCCCAGTCCGGGTGGACCGTAGAGCAGCACATGGTCCAGCGGGTCGCCCCGCTGTTTCGCCGCTTCAATGGAGATTTTGATGCTCTCCTTGATTTTCTCCTGGCCGATATAATCCTTCAGCAGCTGGGGACGCAGCGATCCTTCGATCTTTTTGTCCTCTTCCGTGAAGCTTGTTTCGATCATTCTGTGTTCCATGAACCTGACCCTGTCCGTATCTTAAGATCTTCCCTGCCAGTCTGCCCGGCTTTATCAGGATTTAGAGCATATATTTCAAAGCTGCCTTCAGAATCGCTTCCGTGTCCTCCGTGCCGGCCTCCGCGGCGGCCTTCCGGACCGCCCGCGCCGCGTCCACGCGGGCGTAGCCCAGCGCTGTGAGCGCCTCGATCGCTTCCGACTCCGAAGAGGCGGCGGGTTCCTCTGCGCCCCCCGCGCCCAGCGACGAATAGGAAGACAGATCCTGGTGCGTCCCGGAATCAGATAGATTGATTTTATCGCGCAGGTCAATGACCAGCCGTTCCGCCGTCTTCTTTCCGATGCCGGGTGCCCGGGAGATGGTCTTCACATCTCCGGACAGAATCGCGAACCGCAGGTCGTCGGCCGAAAAGGCCGAAAGAAGCGAGAGCCCTCCCTTGGGGCCGATCCCGCTCACGGTGATCAGCCTTTTGAAGAGTTCCAGCTCATCCCTGTTCAGAAATCCGAACAGCGCAATCATATCTTCCCGCAGATAAGTGAAGGTATAGATTCTGACTTCCGCGCCGCGCCCCATCGAAGAAAGGCGCTGCACCGTCTCCGAGGAGATCTGCACCTGAAAGCCGATCCCGCCGACGCCGATGACCGCGCTGCCGTCCTCAATCTCCTCAATCGTTCCCTGTAAAAATGAAATCATGGTGGTTTTGCCTCAAAGTCTGTCGTATCATACGAAGTATAACATCCGCAGGCGAAGAAAGCAAACAGACGTTCGCCGCACGGCGGGAGCGCCGCCGGTCCTGCTCATTTACGAATATGCGTTTAAGAATAGGAGTATCCCTTTATGCGTCTTGTCCTGATCCGTCACGCCGAACCGAATTATGTCGTGGATTCCGTCACCGAAAAAGGCGCGCGGGAAGCGGAGCTTCTCGCGGAGCGCGTCATGCTTTTCAGAGATCAGATCCGCGCAGTGTACGTCTCTCCTCTCGGAAGAGCCGCAAGGACCGCCGCGCCGTCCCTTGAGAAGACCGGTCTTGCCGGTGTGACACTCCCCTGGCTGAAGGAATACTACTACCCGGTTCAGGACCCGACGCCGGGAAGAACCAACGACGTGCCGTGGGATTTCATGCCCGAATACTGGACAAGGCAGGAAATTCTCTATGACCGCAGGCGCTGGTTCGAGGATCCGATCCTGAAAACAAATCCGGAATATGAAGCTCATATTCCGGATGTCTTCGGCGGAATCGACGGGATCCTGTCCGAGTACGGCTATACGCGGGAAGAAGCGTTCTACCGCTGCAATCCCGCCCTCACCGACGGCGACGACGATGACGCGCTGGTCTTTTTTGCCCACCTCGGCGTCATCTGCGTGATTCTCGCACATCTTTTGGGAATGTCGCCGGTCCTGGCCGCACAGAGCTTTTATCTTCCGCCTTCCTCCGTCACGGTCCTGAACGCGGAAAAGCGCATTCACGATATCGCCATGTTCCGGATCCAGATGCTGGGCAGCACCTCACATCTGTATACGGCGGGAGAGCCCGTCTCCGCTTCCGGCGCCTTCAGCCGCGTATTTGATTACTGAGCGGGCAGCTGTCCGCCTTTCACCGCTCAGGCCTGCTTGGTATTGATATAGCTGACCAGCCCGCCGGCATCGATGATCTCCTGCATAAACGGCGGGAATGCCTGTCCCTTAAAGGTCTCGCCGGTCGTCTCGTCCGTGATGATGCCTGTGTCAAAATCTACAGAGACCACGTCTCCTGCCTTGATCCTGGCCGGTGCCTCTTCACATTCCACAATTGCCAGACCGATATTGATTGCGTTGCGGTAGAAAATCCGCGCAAAGGTCTGCGCGATCACGCAGGATACGCCCGCCGCCTTGATGGCGATCGGCGCGTGTTCGCGGGAAGAGCCGCAGCCGAAATTCTTATCCGCGACAATAATATCTCCCGTCCTGACTTCATGAATGAAATTCTGATCGATGTCCTCCATGCAGTGCGCCGCCAGTTCCTTCGGCTCGGAAGTGTTCAGATAGCGGGCCGGAATGATCACATCGGTATCTACGTTATCTCCGTAACGGAAGACTCGTCCTCTTGCTTTTTCCATCCTGTTCCTCCTGAATTCCCTGAAGTACCTCAGTGCACTTACACAACTGACCGCGGATCCGTCAGCTTCCCGGTGAGGGCGCTGGCCGCTGCCGTCGCCGGGGAAGCCAGATAAATCTCACTGGTCACATCTCCCATCCGGCCGACAAAATTCCGGTTGGTCGTCGAGACACACCGCTCCTTCGCCGCAAGCACGCCCATGTAGCCGCCCAGGCACGGTCCGCACGTCGGTGTGGATACCACGGCGCCCGCTTCGATAAAGATCTTCAGCAGCCCTTCTTCCATGGCCTGCAGATAAACTGCCTGCGTAGCCGGAATAATGATGCAGCGGATTCCGGGCGCCACGTGCCGGCCCTTCAGAATCGATGCGGCCGTCCGGATGTCGTCGATGCGGCCGTTTGTGCAGGAGCCGATCACGACCTGGTCAATTGCGATGTCGCCGATCTCATCAAATGTTCTGGCATTTTCAGGCAGATGCGGGAACGAGACGGTCGGCTGTACCTTCGTAAGGTCAATCTCATAGACAGCCGTGTACGGCGCGTCCTCGTCCGGCAGGAAGGTCCGCTCCTTCAGGAAGGCGCTGATGCTGTCCTTTCCCTCTCCCGCGGCCGGATGCTGCCGCGCGTTCCAGTGCTCTTCTACATAAGCGGCGGTCTTCTCGTCCACCGGGAAGATTCCGTTCTTTGCGCCGGCCTCAATCGCCATGTTCGCGATGGTAAAGCGGTCATCCATGGAAAGCGAGGATACGCCCGGTCCGGTAAACTCCATGGACTGATACAGCGCGCCGTCCACGCCGATCATTCCGATAATATGCAGAATCAGATCTTTGCCGCTCACCATCGCGGGAAGCTCTCCCGTCAGTTCAAAACGGATCGCGGAAGGAACTTTGAACCAGGCTCTGCCCGTCGCCATGCCGGCGGCCATATCCGTGGATCCGACGCCGGTGGAAAACGCCCCCAGCGCACCGTAGGTGCAGGTGTGGGAGTCCGCTCCGATGACGGCATCGCCGGGAATGACCAGTCCCTTCTCGGGCAGAAGCGCGTGCTCAATGCCCATCTCGCCGACTTCAAAATAATTTGTGATTTCATTGCGGCGCGCAAACTCTCTGACACATTTGCAGTTTTCGGCCGACTTAATATCCTTGTTCGGGACAAAATGATCCGGAACCAGCGCGATTTTGTCTTTATTGAAGACACCCTGCGCGGAAAAGCGGTCCATCTCCCTGATGGCGACCGGACTGGTGATATCGTTTCCCAGAACCAGGTCCAGATCCGCTTCGATCAGATCCCCTGCGCGGACGGATGAGAGTCCCGCGTGTGCGGCAAGGATTTTCTGTGTCATCGTCATTCCCATAAGACGCTTTCTCCTTTCCTGTTGCAGCTGTTTAAAAAAGGGCTCCCTCAGCGGAAGGCCGGGGAGCCCTTAAGTTCTTTTCAGACAGAAGATGCTCAGTTATTGATGAGCTTGTCCGCTTCCGAGTTCCAGCTGTAGAGCTTGCGGATCTCTGCGCCGACGGTCTCAGCCGGATGCTCCGCGGCGAGCTTTCTCATCGCCTTGAAGTGAACCTGTCCGCCTGCCTCGCTCATATCCAGCAGGAATTCCTTCGCGAAGGTGCCGTCCTGGATGTCGGCAAGGATCTTCTTCATGGTCTTTCTGGTCTCTTCCGTGATGATCTTCGGGCCGGTGATATAATCGCCGTACTCCGCCGTGTTGGAGATGGAATACCGCATTCCGGCAAAACCGGACTGATAAATCAGGTCGACGATCAGCTTCATCTCGTGGACGCACTCAAAATATGCATTGCGCGGATCGTAGCCGGCCTCAACCAGTGTCTCGAAGCCCGCCTGCATCAGAGCGCAGACGCCGCCGCACAGGACAGCCTGCTCGCCGAACAGATCCGTCTCAGTCTCGGTGCGGAAAGTGGTCTCAAGAAGGCCCGCTCTCGCGCCGCCGATGCCAGCGCCGTAAGCCAGTGCCAGATCCAGAGCGTGACCGGTCGCATCCTGCTCGACAGCGACCAGGCAGGGTGTTCCCTTGCCGGCCTGATACTCGCTGCGGACGGTGTGTCCGGGAGCCTTGGGAGCAATCATCGCCACGTCGACATCTGCCGGGGGCTTGATCAGTCCGAAGTGAATATTGAAGCCGTGGGCGAACATCAGCATATCGCCGGCCTTCAGGTTGGGCTCAATGTCCTTCTTGTACATGGACGCCTGCTTCTCATCGTTGATCAGGATCATAATAATGTCAGCCATCTTCGCCGCTTCAGCGGTGTTATAGACCTTCAGGCCCTGCGCCTCAGCCTTGGCTTTGGATCTGGAGCCTTCATACAGTCCGATAATGACATTTGCGCCGGACTCCTTCAGATTCAGCGCGTGGGCATGTCCCTGGCTGCCGTATCCGATAATGGCAATGGTCTTTCCCTCCAGAAGGTCCAGATTGCAGTCTTCCTGATAAAAAATTCTTGCTTCCGACATGTTTTGATCTCCTCTCTTATTGGTTTTGATTCTGAAAGGCTCAATCCTGCTGTGTGGATGAGTCCTCAAAATACAGCACGTTCTCGATGCCTCTTCCGAGTCCGGCGACGCCGGTTCTTGCCAGCTCCAGGATTTCATACCCGTCCAGAAGCCGCAGGAAGGCCTCAATTTTGCCCTGATTTCCGGTAATCTCCACCATCAGGGACTCCGGTGCCACATCGATGATATTGCCGCGGAAAATATTGGCGATCGCGATGACGCCCTGGCGCTGTTCCGCATTGCAGCGCACCTTGACCATGGCCAGTTCGCGGAAGACCGATTCTTCCGGGCGCAGCTCATGGATATCGCGCACGTCAACCAATTTGGAGACCTGCTTCTCGATCTGCTCAAGAATGTCGTCATCTCCGCTGGCCACAATCGTGATTCTTGTAAAGCGGGGATCCGCAGTCACTCCGGCCGTGATCGACTCGATATTATAGCCTCTTCTGGAGAACAGTCCGGAGATGCGGGAAAGAACACCGGACGTATTGTCGACAATCAACTGAAAAACCTTTTTCTGCATAGATGCGGCTCCTCTTCTGTTTAGTGCTGATTATTGAGATTTTAATGCTTCAGGATATTAAAGTCAATCAGATTGGACAATCCGGATGTTCGGCCCGGGCAAAATTCACAGGGCTGTATACCATTCCAGCACGGCATCTCCGAAAAAGGCGCACAGCAGGATGGATGCGCTGATATACGGACCGAAAGCGATCTCTTTCTTCCGGCGGAGCAGAAGTCCGGTCATTGCGAGCAGGCAGGCTGCCGTCAGACACAGAATGCCCTTCCCGGTATGCAGATACAGTCCTGCGATAAAAAGCAGCTTGAGATCTCCCCCGCCGATGGATCTGCGCCGGAAAATCCGGTCCGCTGCGATCGATATGAGCAGTGTTCCGCCGCCCAGGATTGCCGCGCCGGCAAGTGCCGGAAGCAGGTCTTTAATAAAAACACAGGTCAGTCCGAAAAGAACAAGCGCCGCAAGGATCAGCCTGTTCGGGATTTTCCGGATGTCGATGTCATACAGGGAAACCGCCAGCAGCAGGACTGACAGGCCGGAAAAGCGTGCCTGCAGGGCCCAGGAAAAGCAGTAAGATCCCGCACAGAAAATCGCACCGAGAAGAATGCCGGAGACAGACAGGCGCAGAATCAGATCCCGGCCATTCGGGATTTTGCCCGTTTTTCCGGAAACGAAATACGCGGTCAGGATGCCTGCCAGGGCTCCTGCCGTCAGAAAAAAGAGTGCGGAAGCAGATATCATATGAACGGGAAATTACTGAATTCTGGCGCGCAGCGGATCCGATGCGTAATACAGCAGCGTCTCTTTGGAGATAATTCCCTTGTTGTACGCGAGCTGCAGAGATTCATCCATGGTGATCATCCCCTGCTTGCTGCTGGTCTGGATGATGCCCGGAATCTGGAAAATCTTGTTGTCTCGGATCAGATTGCGCACGGCATTATTGACGTGCATGATCTCAAAAAGCGCGACCCGGCCCTGTCCGTCCGCGCGCTCCACAAGGCGCTGGGAAATAACGGATTCAAGAACCGATGAGAGCTGGACGCGGATCTGCTCCTTCTGCCCCTCCGGGAAGACATCGATGATCCGATCGATTGTGGGCGCTGCCCCGATCGTGTGAAGTGTTGAAAAGACCAGGTGCCCCGTCTCCGCCGCCGTGACCGCGATGCTGATGGTCTCAAGATCTCTCATCTCACCGACCAGAATGACATCCGGGTCCTCACGGAGCGCCGCCCGCAGTGCCGCCGCAAAGCTCTCCGTGTCCAGGCCGATCTCCCGCTGATCCACAATGGAGAGATTGTGCCGGTACAGGTATTCGATCGGGTCTTCCAGCGTCAGGATATGTGCATTTCTTGTGTCATTGATCCGCTGAATCAGCGAGGCAAGTGTCGTGGATTTTCCGCAGCCTGTCGGGCCGGTCACCAGCACCAGACCGCTCCGTTTCCGGGTCAGCTGGATGATGGACTGAGGAAGTCCGATCTCTTCGGGCCTGGGCACTTCTGTGTGCATGATGCGAATGGCGGCGGCATAGGTTCCGCGCTGCCGGTAGACATTGACACGGAAACGTCCGATCTGCGGACGTCCGAAGGAAAAATCGCATTCGCCGGTCTGCTGCAGCTTTTCGACCTGAGAATCATTCATCAGGGAAAACAGCAGCTCCTTCGTGTCATCCGGCGTCAGCCTCTCCTGGTCCTCCATCCGGACCAGCTCATTATGAATCCTCATGGCCGGCCTGGACCCCACATTAATATGCAGATCCGAAGCCCCCCGCTCTTTGGCCAGCATCAGAAGATCATCTATTCTCAATTCTTTTCCCCCCGTGCCGCTTTACTGCTCCCTGCACTTCGGAACAGCAATGGTTCCCGTTCTGGTAATCTCGACAATGCTGATCCCCTTTAAGGTGTCCAGGAAAATCTGGACGCGCTCAGGTGTGTCGCAAATCTGGATGGTCATGAGATTGCCGGACAGATCCACGATCTGCGCGTTCATGATCTCACAGTTCTCCATAATGTCCTTCCGGTTGCTGCGGTTATATTTCACTTTGACGAGCATCAGCTCGCGCGTGACGGCCTGTGCGGCATCAAAGGTGTTGACTTTGATGACGTCGATTTTCTTGTTGAGCTGCTTCTCGATCTGCTCGAGCGTGCGCTCATCGCCGCTGGAGACGATGATCATGTGAGAAACATCGTGGTTGTCCGTCTCTCCGACAACCAGCGAATCGATGTTGAAGCATCTTCTCCAGAACAGTCCCGCCACCTTGGTGAGCACGCCGGACCGGTTTTCCACAAATACAGAATAAATTCTCTTCATTGTCCTGCCTCCTTCCCGGCGTTATGCGATCTCATCCGGATCGACACTCACTTCCAGAAGCACCGACTTCTTATCCGCGAGAAAAGCCTCAATGACGCTGCTCATTCCGGGTTCATCCGAAAGCTTCATGTAATCCATTCCGTAGGCTTCGGCGATCTTGTCGAGCTCCGGAGAACCGGAGAGGTCGATCACCGAGAAGCTGTCGTGATAATTGAAGTGCTGATACTGGCGCACCAGGCCCAGCACATTGTTTTTCAGCACAACCAGCTTGATCTGGATTCCGTACTGTCTGGCCGTAGCCAGCTCCATCATGGTCATCTGGAAGCCGCCGTCGCCGCACACTGCCACGACCTGCCGCTTTCCGCCCGCAATTTTGGCACCCATTGCCGCCGGAAGGGCATATCCCATAGTTCCCATGCCGCCGCTGGTCATGAAGCGCCCGTTCCTGATCACTGCGTTGGCGCAGGACCAGAGCTGATTCTGTCCGACGTCCGCCACATAAACGGCATTGTCCTCCATGGCGGAGGAAAGACGTCTGATAAACTCCTTCGGATCCACACAGACAGGAGCGGTGCCCTCCGCCTCGTCGGCGCTTCTCTTCTCGCCGGCTACAGCTCTGGAGACGGCAGAGATTTTGGCATCCTGCTTCTTCTGATTGCGCAGGTAGTCCATCCAGCGCTCATCATCGATGGAGATTTCTTCCTTGTTCAGTTCCTCGAAGATCGCGGTGAGGTCGCCGACAATCGGGATGTTGGGGCCGGCGTTTTTGCCGATTTCCGCCGGGTCCACGTCGATGTGAACCAGCACCTTGTTGGAAGTGATCAGATCCGGCTGACTGATGGAGCGGTCCGCGACGCGCGCGCCCGCCATGATAATCACGTCCGCATCATTCATGGCCCGGTTGCAGAACGACTGCCCGTTGTTGCCGACCATTCCGAAATAATTCGGGTGTGCGGTGGGCATGACGGACAGACCCATCATCGTGGATACCACCGGGATATTGTTCTTCTCCGCGAACGTGCGGATTTCCTTCGCCGCGCCGGAAAGATGCGCGCCGCCGCCGACACAGATAATCGGCTTCTGTGCCTTCTCCAGCTCGCCGATGACCTTGCGGATCTGCACGGCATGGCCTTTCACGGTCGGCTTGTAGGAGCGGATGGAAATCTCCTCGGGATAGGAAAAGCTTCTCACCGGCGCCTGCTGAATATCGATGGGCACATCGATCAGCACCGGCCCTTTGCGTCCCGTGGAGGCAATGTAGAAGGCTTCCTTGAAAATCTTCGGAATGTCCTTCGCATCCCGGACGATATAGCTGTATTTGACGAAGCTCTCGCAGGCGCCGGAGATGTCCGCCTCCTGGAAGACGTCGCTGCCCATCAGCCGGCTGTCCACCTGTCCCGTGATGCAGATCATGGGAATACTGTCGGCGTATGCTGTCGCGATTCCCGTGATCAGATTGGTCGCTCCGGGGCCGCTGGTGACAGCGACGACACCGGTCTTTCCGGTAATCCGGGAAAAACCGCTGGCGATATGTGCAGCATTCTGCTCCTGGCGCACCAGGACCGTCCGGATCTCCGAATCCAGAATACTGTTATAAAAGGGACAAATGGCAACACCCGGATAACCGAAGACATATTCGGTTCCTTCTGCCTGAAGGCATTTTACAATCGCATCTGCTCCGTTCATCTTGTCACTCCTTTGAATATCCCGCTTTTGTGGGGAGAATGGGACTTACTGCTGGAAAGCGCTCATCATTCTGGCCAGCGGTCCGACAATCTGGGAAAGTTCGTTGATCGACTGATTCAGTGCGTCAATATCAAGTTTGGATATGGTCTCCAGGGTTCCGGCTGCGGCGGCATTGTTCTCACTGAGCAGTGTGTTCAGTTCCCCGGCCGCCTGATTCATTGTGTCTGCCGCGGTTTCCGCGTCTTTCAGCGTACCCATGGCCTGTTCGACAACCTGGTTCGCATTGAGCATCAGCTGATTCGCATTGCCGAGAACGTGCATGAAGCTGGGAAGAATAATCAGAACCGCCACGATGACCAGAACACTCGCCGCAATCCCGAGAATCGTGAAAATACGATGGATTTTCTCGTCCCTCTGCTGAATCCGCCAGAGTTCACTGAGCATCTCCTTCTCCGACATCATCTCCTGATTCAGGTTTTCATTGCTCATAGAAGCTGTCTCTCCTTTTCAGCCGGTCTGGTATTTTTCAATAATATCATGGAACTTTGCGGGAAGGCAACGTTCGGGGCGCCGGCCGGGATCAGTCTCCGGCTGTTTCGTCCGTCTCTTCTGCTTCATCTGTTCCGGTCAGGACAAAGCCTTCCGGAATCTCCCCGTGAAAGAAAGTGACCGCATAGCCGATGTACTCATTGGCACTGCTGTACTCTGAATAGGCGCGCTCGAAGGCCTGCTGCTGATACTCTCCCTCAAACGCCTCGTGAAAGTCCTTCTGCGCATCGTTCATTCTTTTCGATGCTTCTTTGAGCATGTCCTGTGCATTGACGAACTCATCCGGTGCTTCGAGCTGTGCGGCATCGTTCAGATCCCGCGTCATCTCATCGATCACCTGCAGAACCTCCTGTGAGGCGGTCTCACTCGAAGGATCGATCGCGGTAAAAGTATTGTTATACTCCTCGAGACGGTCATAAAAACCGCTGACTTTTACTCTGTATTCTTCCATCTGTGCGGTCTTGTCCGCGGCGCCGCACCCTGAAAACAGCAGCATACAGATCATCAGCGCCAGAACTACTCGTTTCATTCGATCGATCTCCCCTTGAATTTCAGTCTGGAAAGCGCCCTCGCGAGGGCTGCCTGCGTCATGCGGTATTCCTCAATGCTTTTCTTCTGCCGAAGTCTCTCCCTGGCGCGGTCGGCGGCCTCCTGAGCTCTGCGCACGTCGATTTCGTCTCTCGTCTCGGCCGTATCCACCAGCACAATCACCCGGTTATTGGCGATCTGCAGTGAACCCGCGCCGACCAGGATTTCCTCTCTTTCTCCGTCCGGCTTCAGGAATTGCAGCACCCCCATGTCAATGGCACAGATCATTTCCTCGTGGTGCGGCAGGATACCGCGCTGCCCGGTGATGGTCGGAATGACCAGCGACTGGGCACGCCCGTCGTAATAAATCTTATTTGTCGCAATGATTTTCAGGCTGAATGTACTTGCCGCCAATTCTGCGTTCCTCTTCCGGGCACCGCCCGTCTTATTTCAGCGTCTCCGCCTTCTTACGCACATCCTCCAGCGTTCCCACGTTAAAGAATGCCGCCTCGGGAAGATCGTCCGTCTCGCCGTCCAGAATCGATTTAAAGCCCGCGATGCTGTCCTGCAGCGTCACATATTTGCCGGGCACATTGGTGAACTGCTCCGCGACAAAGAAGGGCTGTGACAGGAATGCGCGGACCTTTCTGGCCCGGTAAACGGTCAGCCGATCCTCGTCCGAGAGCTCCTCCATACCCAGAATCGCGATGATATCCTGCAGCTCGCGGTATTTCTGCAAAATCTGGAGAACCCGCTGAGCTGTCTCGTAATGCTCGGTTCCGACAATGTCCTCCTCCAGAATGCGGGAAGAGGATTCCAGCGGATCCACCGCGGGGTAAATTCCCTGCTCCACAACCTTTCTGGACAGGACCGTCGTCGCATCAAGATGTGCAAAAGTCGTGGCCGGCGCCGGATCCGTCAGATCGTCCGCGGGGACATAGACCGCCTGTACGGAGGTGACAGAGCCATTCTCGGTGGAAGTGATCCGCTCCTGCAGCTGTCCCATCTCTGTCGCCAGTGTAGGCTGGTAACCCACAGCTGAGGGCATACGCCCCAGCAGCGCGGGGACTTCGGAGCCCGCCTGGACAAAACGGAAAATATTATCGATGAACAGCAGCACGTCCTTGTTTTCCACATCCCGGAAATATTCCGCCATGGTCAGTCCGGTCTCCGCGACGCGCATTCTGGCCCCCGGCGGCTCATTCATCTGTCCGAAGACCAGCGCGGTGTTGCGGATGACGCCGGAGGCGGTCATTTCCTTCCAGAGATCATTTCCCTCTCTTGAGCGCTCACCGACACCGGTAAAAATCGAATATCCGCCGTGCTCCGTGGCAATATTGCGGATCAGTTCCTGAATCAGGACGGTCTTGCCGACGCCGGCGCCGCCGAAAAGTCCGATTTTGCCGCCCTTGGCATAGGGGGCGAGAAGGTCAATGACTTTGATGCCCGTCTCCAGGACCTCCTGCACGGGCCGCTGCTGTGTGAATGCCGGCGGTTTCCTGTGCGTCTCCCACTGTTCGCCCTGCACTTCGCCGAGGCCGTCAATGGGTTTTCCAAGCACGTTGAAGAGGCGCCCGAGCGTAGCAGTACCCACCGGCGTCTTAATGCCGATATTGTTTGTCAGCACACGCATATCGCGCCGAAGGCCCTCGCCGGCCGAAATCATGATGCAGCGCACCTTACCGTCACCGATGTGCTGTGCTGCCTCCATGACATACGGCTCATCAGAGTCCGGCATGGTTTCCTCGGTCCAGAGCATGGAGCGGATGGGCGGAAGGGTTCTGTCCTCAAAGAAGACATCCGCAACGGGGCCCATCACCTGTATGATTGTTCCTGTCTTTAATTCAGTTTCCATTCTCAGTCCTTTCGGGAGGCTCTTGCCTTCGCGCCGGCAGCCACTTCCGTGATTTCCTGGGTGATCTGCTCCTGGCGCGCGCGGTTATACTGGGTTTTTAATTCCTGCAGCAGTTTTTCCGCGCTCTTGTTTGCACTGTCCATTGCCATCATGCGGGAGCTCTGCTCCGCGCAAAAGGATTCGACCAGCGCACTGTAGATGAATCCGGCCATATAGTTCGGAACGATGTTTTCAACGACTGCGTCCGGCGTCGGCAGCATCAGGAATTCTTCCGGTGCAATGCCCTGGAGTCCCTTGGGAACAGCCGGAATATTGACGGCATAGTTTAAGGGAAGGAGCTGCCGGACCTCGGGCTCCATTTCCATGCTGCCGGACATTCTGGTGTACAGAATAATCACTTCGTCGATTTCGCCCCGGCGGTAGCGCTCAAGCAGAAGGTTTGCGATCACGCGGGCGCGGCTCAGATTCGGATCCTGCACAACATACCGGAAGTTGTCCTCAATCCGGATATTTCTGTGTTCAAAATACGACCTGCCCATCTCTCCCATGATATACAGGATGTCATTGGAGTCCGGTCTGATCCGCTCCTCGGCCATTTTCAGCAGATTGTGATTGTACGCCCCGGCCAGGCCTTTGTCGGCCGTGACGCACAGAATTGCCCGCCTGGTGCTCTCCTCGGAAAGATCTTCACGCAGATCCAGCAGCGGATGGTGATACCCCTCCGGCAGGTGCACGATGATCCGCCGGATCATCTGCTCCAGCGCATAGAAATAGGGCTCCGTCTCCGTAAGCTCTCTTCTGGCTTTTCTTAATTTTGTGGAAGAGATCAGATACATGGCCTTCGTGATCTTCATCGTATCACTGATGCCATTCATCCGGTCCCGGACTTCACGCTTCGAAGGCATAGGCAAACTGCTCCGCTAACGACAGGATCTGATCCCGGTCCCGCTCTGTCAGATCCTGGGAGGTTTCGATTCTCTTTACAAGCTCCGGGGCATTCTCCCGGATGTATTTAAGGAGCTCCGGTTTAAATTCGCGCATCTTCTTCGGAGGAACATTGATCATCTTTCTGCCGACTGCCGCCGTCAGGAGGATAACCTGATCCACCATCTGAAGAGGGTGAGCCAGCGGCTGCTTTAAGAGCTCCATCAGGATTTTGCCCTGCTTCAGCTGATTCAGGGTCATTTCGTCCAGATCGGAAGAAAACTGCGTAAAGACAGCCATTTCGCGATACTGAGCCAGGTCAATCCGAAGACTCCCCGTGGCTTTCTTCATTGCCTTCGTCTGGGCTGCGCCGCCCACACGCGACACTGACAGTCCGACGTTGACGGCCGGACGCTGTCCTTCGAAAAACAGATCATTCTCCAGGAAAATCTGTCCGTCGGTGATGGAGATCACGTTGGTGGGAATATAGGCGGACACGTCTCCGTCCAGCGTCTCTACGACGGGAAGTGCCGTGATCGAACCGCCGCCCAGTTCCGGGCTTAAGTGACTGGAGCGCTCCAGAAGTCTGGAGTGCAGATAAAAGACGTCGCCCGGATAGGCTTCACGTCCCGGAGATCTTCCCAGCAGAAGGGACAGTGCCCGGTAAGCCACGGCGTGCTTGGAGAGATCGTCATAGATAATCAGGACATCCCGCCCCTTGTCCATGAAATACTCCGCCAGTGCACAGCCTGCGTAAGGGGCCAGATACTGCAGCGGCGCCGGATCCGCGGCGGTCGCGCAGATCACTGTCGTATAGGACATTGCGTCGTTCTTTTCCAGCGTATTTACCAGGGACGCGACTGTGGAAGCCTTCTGTCCGATGGCCACATAGATGCACAGGCAGTCCTTGCCTTTCTGGTTCAGGATAGTATCGAGCGCGATCGAGGTTTTGCCGGTCTGACGGTCTCCGATAATCAGCTCACGCTGGCCTCTTCCGATCGGGAACATCGCATCGATCGCAAGAATTCCGGTCTGCAGCGGCGTGTCCACCGGCACTCTGTCAATAATGCCGGGGGCCGGTCTCTCCACCGGATAATAGGCAGCCGCCTCCGGGGCCTTCCTGCCGTCCAGCGGCGAGCCCAGCGCGTCAAGAACGCGTCCGAGGCTGTCTTCGCCCACCGAAATACCGGCCATTTTTCCGGACCGGACAGCGCGGGTACCCTGACTGATCTCACGGTCATCTCCGAACAGAATGACGCCGGCCTGATCCTCTTCAATGCTCAGCACCATTCCTTTTGAGCCGTCCTCAAAAACGACAATTTCGCCATACATGACATGGCGCATGCCGTCGATCCAGGCAATACCGTCGCCCACTGAAAGCACATGTCCGGCCTCCATGGTGACAGCCGCAAGCTCAAAATGCTGAACATTTTCCTTCAGGACTGAGATGTACCGGTCAAAAGAATTCTCCGCTCCGTGCAGATCCTGTCCGAGCTGCTCACGCAGCTGGGCACTTCTGCCCGCACTGCTCCAGTCGTAGAGTTCATCTCCCACTTCCAGAATAAAGCCGCTCTCCAGGTTTTCGTCAATGCGGATCTCCAGAGAAGGCTCAGTCCATCCCTTCTGATCGCGCAGAAAAGAAAGGAAACGTTTTTCCTGCTCGGCTGTAGGCGGTGTGACACAGTAAAGGAAGGCGGTCTGTCCCGTCTGATTCAGTTTATCTGTGGTCTGTTTACTCATTCTGCATTTCCTGTCTGCGAAGGGCTCCTGCCCTGATCCTTCTGCACGGCCTGATCCAGAAACGCGTCAAACAGTCTCCGGTTGTCTTCCGTGCTGTATTTGCCCTCGGCAGCATCCAGCTTATCCGCCGCCTCAGCGACCAGATCCGCCAGTTCATCTCCTGCGCTCCGGAGCTTGTCCTCGCGCAGTCTGTCAGCTTTCTGACCGGCTTCCAGGACAATTTTCTCCGCTTCTTCGCGGGCTTTCACCAGGATCTTTTCTCTTTCCTGATCCGCTTCGGAGCGGATCCTGGCTGCTTCCTGTTCGGACTCTTCCTTCGCCGCACCGGCCGCCGCCTCGTATTCCGCCTTCACGGCATCCGCTTCTTCCCGGGCTTTCCGGGCATCCTCAAAGGAATTCTCCACTTCCTGCGCGCGCTTATCCATCACGTCGCGGACACGCCCGAACAGAAACTTCCTGAGCAGAAAATACAGGATCAGCAGATTGATAATGGTAAAAACAAAATTAATATCAAAACGCAGCATAATTTTTTATCCCAGGAAGAAAATAATCAGGATTCCGAGAACAAATCCGTAGATTGCCGTTGCCTCCGCAAGTGCGCAGCCGAGAACCAGGATACGCATCACCTTTCCGTCCGCCTCCGGCTGTCTTGCCACTGCATCCGTTGCCTTTCCGGTAGCGTTGCCGATCGAGAGACCGGCAGCCATGCAGGAAATTGCGCAGATTGCCGCTCCGATTGCTGTTGTGCCCATTTGCATTACCTCCTTAAATTGTTCGCGGCCGCTTATTCCACGGCCTCTTTGATATACAGGCAGGTCAGGAAGACAAAGACGTACGCCTGTATTGCTCCGTCAAAAAGATCAAAATAAAAGCTCAGTGCCAGCGGAATCACCACCGGGATCACCATTTTGATCAGTTCCATAATGATATATGCGCCCAGGACATTGCCGAAAAGACGCATGCACAGGGAAAGCGGACGAATCACCAGCTCCAGGATATTGATCGGTGTGACAGCCGCCACGGGCTCCGAGAAGCTTTTCAGCCACCCCTTTACGCCTTTTTTGCGGATGCCTGCGGCTTCCACCAGAACAATGCTCATAAACGCGAGTGCGACCGTCTGGTTCAGATCCTTGGTCGGCGGCTTCATGCCGAAGAGACCGATCGCGTTGGCGAACATGATATAGATGAGGACCACGGCCATATAGGTAGCATAAGGCCTGCCTTCTTCTCCGAGCATGCCGTCGATGAACTTGTCGATCCAGGAGACAAAGCTCTCGATCATCAGCTGCCGCCTGGAGGGATTTCTCACCTTCAGATCATGGGTAAAAAACAGGGAAAGGGCCGCAAGAACCCCTATGATGATCCACATGACCACCGTTGATTCCGCGACCGCTATCTCCAGACTGCCGATCCGCAGTGTAAACGCTGTCTGTACCGTGATTTCTTCCAGAAGTCTTGATGCAAGATCGTTCACGATAAAGCTCCTTCCGAGTCTGCGGGGAACGCCCCGCAGCTACTGCTGATTACTGGTATTTTACTTTTTTGAATGACTTTTTGCCGCGGCGTACCAGCACACCGTCCTTCAGATCTTCCTTCGTGTAGGTCTTCCGGAAGTCTGTCACCTTCTCATCCTCAACCGTGACGCCTCCCTGCTCGACGGCTCTGCGCGCCTCGGAGCGGGTCGGGCACAGATGTGCCGCCACCAGAACGGCGAGAATGTCGATTGTGCCGTCTTCTCTGAAGTCAGCGTCCGAAACAGTCTCTTCCGGAATCTGGGCGGCATCCCCGGCGCCGCCGAACAGCGCCTGTGCGCCGGCTTTGGCCTTCTTTGCCTCATCCTCACCGTGTACAAGGCTGGTCAGCTCCCAGGCCAGAATTTCCTTGGCCTCATTCAGCTTCGCGCCTTCCCACTTGTCCATCTCGTCGATCTGGGCGAGCGGCAGGAAGGTCATCATGCGCAGGCATTTGAGAACGTCCTGATCGCCGACGTTGCGCCAGTACTGGTAGAAGTCATAGGGTGTTGTCTTGTCCGGATCAAGCCAGACTGCACCCTTTGCGGTTTTGCCCATCTTTTTGCCTTCCGAATTCAGCAGCAGCTGAATGGTCATGGCATAGGCATCCTTGCCGAGCTTTTTGCGGATGAGCTCGGTGCCGGCCAGCATGTTGCTCCACTGGTCGTCGCCGCCGAACTGCATGTTGCAGCCGACGCGCTCATACAGCTGCAGGAAATCATAGGCCTGCATAATCATGTAATTGAATTCCAGGAAGGAAAGGCCCTTCTCCATGCGCTGCTCATAGCACTTGGCACGGAGCATGTTGTTGACGGAAAAATGCGCGCCGATATCGCGGATGAACTCGATGTAGTTCAGGTCCCGCAGCCAGTCCGCATTGTTCACCATCAGGGCTTTGTCTTCGCCGAATTCGATGAAGCGGCTCATCTGCTTTTTGAAACACTCGCAGTTGTGATCGATGGTTTCCACCGTCATCATCGTGCGCATGTCTGTCCGGCCGGAAGGATCGCCGATCATACCGGTTCCGCCGCCGACCAGCGCGATCGGGCGGTTGCCCGCCTCCTGCAGACGCTTCATGAGCAGTAGTGCCATGAAATGTCCGACATGGAGAGAATCTGCTGTCGGGTCGAAGCCGATGTAGAAGGTCGCCTTCCCGTTGTTGACCAGATCTCTGATCTCCGCTTCGTCTGTCAGCTGCGCGAGCAGCCCTCTTGCATTGAGTTCATCAAAAATTGTCATGTTTGCTTCCATATTTTACCTGCTCCAGTCCAGTGAATTGATTTCTACTTTTTTATCCCTGATCATCAGATCACGCACGGCTTCCGCCGGATCCTTACCCTCAAAAAGCACGGCACAGACCTGATCGATAATCGGTACTTCCACCTGATATTTTGCGGCGAGCTGCTTTGCTGCCCGGGCGGAATAGACGCCTTCCACAACCTGCTGAACCTCCCGCATGGCCTCGTCCGCTGTCTTCCCCTGTCCGATCAGGATGCCCGCCCTGCGGTTCCTTGAGTGCATGGAGGCACATGTCACAATCAGATCGCCGATCCCGGTCAGCCCTGCAAAAGTCTCCGCGCGGCCGCCCATCGCACATCCCAGCCGCGTCATCTCGGCGATGCCGCGGGTAATCAGCGCTGCCTTTGTATTATCTCCGTACCCGAGTCCATCCGCCACACCGGCCGCCAGCGCAATCACGTTCTTCAGGGCGGCGCCGATCTGCATGCCGAGCAGATCCGGGCTGGTATAGACACGGAATTCCGGACTCATGAAGGTATCCTGCACCAGCCGGGCTTCTTCCTGTGTCGCAGCGCCCGCGACAATCGCGGTCGGCAGTCCCATTCCGACTTCCTCTGCGTGCGTCGGTCCGCACAGAACGCTGACCCTGGCTCCGGAGATCTCCTGCTGAATAATCTCAGAGAGCGTCAGCAGCGTGTTTTCCTCGATTCCCTTTGCCGCGGAGACGATCAGCTGTCCTTCCTCATAGAAAGGGGCCATCCTGGCAGCCGTGCTGCGCACAAAGGGCGACGGTACGACCAGCACCAGGATGCCGCGTCCCTGCATCACTTCGGAAAGATCTCCCGAGGCGCTGACATTTTCCGGCAGGATGACGCCGGGCAGCTTTACCTTCTGCTCGTGTTCCTGATTCAGCATGTCCACTTCCGCAGGATCTATGGACCAGACCTTTACATCATGACCGCAGCGCCCAAGGTGTGCGGAAAGAGCTGTTCCCCAGCTGCCTGCGCCGATTACTCCGATTTCTGCCATAATATCGTTTTATTCTCCTCGCCCTTGATCAGCCGTCTGATATTCTCCCGGTGCTGCCACAGTGCCATCGCCGTCAGCACGGCCTGAATCGCGTACATTTCATAAAGGACTGCCTGGGATGCCGGCGCGAAAAAGCCTTTCTGTCCCTCAATGATCATCTGAACCAGCAGGCTGATATAAAACAGAATCGAGCCGAGGGAGACATAGCTGGTGAGCGCAAACGGCACAAGGAACATGATAAGCGCGACCGGCACAAATGTCCAGTGAAAGCCCAGGACAAAGCCTGCCGCCGAAGCGACGCCCTTTCCGCCCCTGAAATGCATGAAAAACGGAAAATCATGCCCCAGGACACAGCCCAGAAAGCCATATAGCTTCAGAAGGTAGATGATCTCCGGGTGACTCTTCCCGAACAGACCGGTGATGATCAGGACGGCGATCAGGCATTTGAGCATGTCGCCGGCAAAAACAATCACCCCTGCTTTGGAACCCATCACGCGCAGGGCGTTCGTCGTGCCGGAGTTGCCGCTGCCGTGATCCCGGATGTCGATCCCCTGTTTCTTTCCGACCAGATAAGCCGTCTGAAAGTTCCCGAAAATATAACCAATCAATAAACAGATAATTCGAAGCATAATCTCTGCTGTCCCTCTGTATATCATCAATTATTCTTTTCTCCGCGCTCTCTGACGGTGAAGCGGATCGGTGTTCCCTTGAAACCGAAGGCTTCCCGGATCTGATTCTCCAGATAGCGCAGGTAGGAGAAATGCATCAGTTCTTTATCATTGACAAAAAGTACGAACATCGGCGGCTTTACACCCGCCTGCGTGCTGTAATAGATCTTCAGCATCTTTCCTTTGTCGGACGGCGGCTGTACCATGACGCAGGCCTCGTTGATAATCTCGTTGAGAACGCCTGTCTGAATCCGCAGATTCATATTCTGCCAGACCAGGTCAATCTCATCGTAGAGCCTGCCGAGGCGCTGTCCCGTCTGAGCGGAAATGAACACGATTTCCGCATAGGAAAGAAATGAGAGCGTGGACCGTATTTTGTCCGTAAATTCTTTTACGGTGTGATTGTCTTTCTCCACCAGATCCCACTTGTTGACCACCACGATGACCGGCTTGCCCTCATCATGCGCAATGCCGGCAATCTTGGCGTCCTGCTCCGTGATGCCCTCGGACGCGTCAATGACAAGCAGTGTGATGTCCGCCCGCTCCACGGCGCCGACAGCCCGCAGCTTCATGTAATACTCCAGGTCCTCTTTGATTTTGCTGCTGCGCCGCAGTCCCGCGGTATCAATAAAAATATAATCCTGTCCGTTGTGCCGCACCTTTGTATCGATCGCGTCCCGCGTGGTTCCCGCAATATCCGAGACAATGACGCGGTTCTCGCCGATCAGGCGGTTGATAATGGAAGATTTGCCGACATTCGGCTTTCCGACAATTGCAATACGGACGGCCTCTTCGTCTTCCTCTTCACCGGTGTTTTCGGGGAAATGCGCGATCACCTCGTCCAGCAGATCTCCCAGCCCCTGTTTGTTGGCGGATGAAACCGGATAGGGCTCTCCGATGCCGAGATTATAGAACTCGTAGACATCCGGCAGCATCTTCTGATAATTATCCACCTTGTTGACCACCAGCAGCACAGGCTTGCGGCTGCGGCGGAGCATGTTGCAGACCTTGTCATCCGCATCCACGAGCCCCTGCTTCACATCGACCATGAACAGGATCACATCCGCCAGATCAATGGCAATCTGAGCCTGCTCACGCATCTGACTCAGGATCACGTCCTTCGAATCCGGCTCGATTCCGCCGGTATCAATCAGCGTAAACTCCCGGTCCAGCCAGCTGCAGTCCGCATAAATCCGGTCCCGCGTGACGCCGGGTGTATCCTTGACAATCGAGATTCTCTCACCTGCCAGCGCATTGAATAATGTAGATTTACCGACGTTGGGTCTTCCGACGATCGCGACAATCGGCTTGCGCTTTTTCATTCCGTACTGTTCCTCCTGTTGAATCTGTAAAACAATTAAAGCTTATTTTACTTCCCGCGGGCCACAAAGTAAAGTGACCCTTGCTCTCCCATATTGGGTCGGTTAAAATATAAAAGCCAATATATCGTTCAGGCATTCAGTGAAATAAAGGAGAAAATTCCATGCCAGATATTCAGCTTCATGAGCAGCTTGAGCGGCAGATTCCGCACGCACCGCTCTGTCTCGCTGTGCTGCCGAGCGCCCAGGCGATGGGAGCACGCGTCAATCATTATATTTCCGAATTCCGCAAGGCCGAGCACAACCAGATCAAAAGTGATCCCGCCTTCAAGGATTATGTGAAAGACAGCTATCTGATGGACCTCAGCTGCATCCGCTTCGGCACCGGTGAAGCCAAAACCGTCATCAACAGCACGGCGCGCGGACGGGATGTTTTCATTCTCGCCGATGTCTGCAACTATTCGCTCACCTACGAGCTGTACGGCTTTACCAATCACATGTCTCCGGATGATCATTTCCAGGATATCAAGCGTGTCATTGCCGCCATTAACGGTAAGGCGAGACGTCTGAATGTCATCATGCCCTTCCTGTATGAGGGCCGTCAGCATCACCGCACCGGCCGCGAGTCCATGGACGGCGCTCTGATGCTCAAGGAACTGGTCGATATGGGCGTCGACAACTTCATCACCTTCGATGCACACGATCCCCGGATTCAGAATGTGGCGCCGCTGGTCAATTTTGACAACTTCACCACACCCTATCAGTTCCTGCGCACACTGGTTCACGCTTATCCGAACCTGATCATCGATAAAGACCGCATGGTCGTCATCAGTCCCGACGAAGGCGCACTGGACCGCGCGGTGTATTTTGCCAACGTACTGGGCGTCAATACCGGTATGTTCTATAAGCGCCGTGACTACACCCGCATTGTCAACGGAAAGAATCCGATTGTCGCTCATGAATTTCTGGGCTCGGATCTGGACGGGAAGGACGTGGTCATTATTGACGATATGATATCGTCCGGCGGCAGCATCCTCGACACCTCGCGTCAGCTTAAATCCCGCGGCGCAAGCCGGGTGTTCCTGTGCACGACCTTCGGCCTGTTCACGGACGGCCTGGAGATATTCGACAAAGCTTACGAGCAGGGTGATTTTGACAAGATTATCACGACGAATCTGACTTATCAGCCGCCGGAACTGTTCGAACGCGAGTGGTTCGCCTCCGCGGATATGACGAAGTATCTGGCCAATATCATCGACTTCCTGAACCATGATATTTCCATCAGCAATGTGACGACACCCACTGAGAAAATTCATGAATTCCTGAACAAATTCAATGCCGGCGTTCAGTCCGAGCTGGACAGAGAGCTGCTTGAGAGAACCGAATTCTGATAGTTAAAATCTGCAGATAATGTTAAATCCATTCAGAAAGCATCCGTGATCCAGCGGATGCTTTTCTGATCCATGGCGACAACGTCAAAGCGCACGGGGGTATCCTGCGGAATGCGGCGGCTGAAAAGATAATACTGCGCGACGCTGCGGATCACGTTCTGCTTTTTCGGTGTGACGGCCTCCGCCGCACTGCCGCTCCGGCCGCTGCTGCGGTATTTTACCTCAATAAAAAGAAGCTTGCGTCCCTCTCTTCCGATCAGGTCGATCTCACCCTGTCTGCACCGGAAACTGTGCTCCAGAATATGAACGCCCTGCCCTGTGAGATAATCCGCCGCTTCCAGTTCCTTGCGGGTACCCAGTGCCCGGTTGTTGTGCCGCTCCAATCGCTGAAGAACTCCTTTACAGAAAATGTCCGATAAATGTGCGTCTGTGAATGGGACAGGGGCCGTACTTTCTGATGGCCTCGATGTGCTGTGCGGTTCCGTATCCTTTGTGAGAGGCAAAACCGTACTCCGGATACATTCTGTCGTACTCCTCCATCAGACGGTCTCTGGTCACCTTGGCCAGAATGCTGGCGGCGGCGATGGAAAGGCACTTTGCGTCGCCCTTGACCACCGGAATCTGAGGCAGGTCAATGCCGGGAATCCGGACTGCGTCGTTGATCAGCACTTCCGGGGTGACCGCAAGCGCCGCGACGGCATTGCGCATTGCCTCATAAGTGGCCTGCAGAATATTGATTTCATCAATCCGCTGCGGTTCGACCAGCTTCACGCTGTATGCGGCTGCATGTTCGCGGATATAATCATAGAGCTCATCCCGTTTTTTCGGACTGAGCTTTTTGGAGTCATTCACGAAGGGAAAAGGAACGTCATCTGGAAGAATGACCACCGCTGCCGCGACGGGTCCCGCCAGCGGGCCTCTCCCCGCCTCGTCGATCCCGCCGATCAGAATCTGCGCTCCCTCATCTCTGTCGAGTAATTCCCCGGCAAGCTGACGCTCAAAGGCGCGCATCTGACCGGTGCGGACCAGTTCCGCTTCCAGTCTCTCCTGTCTGTTCATCCGTCTGCTCCGTTCTGTTTAAACAACACATCTTACTTCGAGGAAATCAGTCCGAACGAGGAAAACGGGAAAATCCGCAGGAACGGCCGGCCCATGATCCGTTCGCGCTTGATATTGCCCACGTCCGGATATCTGGAATCCTCACTGACATTCCGGTTGTCGCCGAGAACAAAATACTCATCGTCATCGAGATGAATTTCTTCTTCCGCAAGTCCCGGATAAAGCATGACTTCTGCGCCGTAGTGTTCTTCCAGCGGCTCCCCGTTAATATAGATCGTCCCGGCCGTGTCAATCTGTACGGTTTCGCCGGGAAGACCGATCACACGCTTGATAAAATAGGTGTTCTCCGAATACTCATAAGGAAACACGATGATGTCAAAGCGCTCAGGATCTTTAAAACGATAGCTGATCTTATCCATCAGAAGCTGGTCGCCGTCCGTCAGTGTCGGAACCATGGAGCTTCCGCCCACATCGCAGCGCTGAATGACGAAGTGAACCAGCAGGAAGGAAATCAGAAGGACGCAGGCGGCCCAGATCAGAAAACTGACTGCTTCCTTCATAAAGCTTCCCGCCTTCTCCGGCTGTTCCTCATCACTGTCCTGTTCATCGGAATCCGCGGGCTCCCCTTCCGGCTGCAGTCCCTCTTCCGGCTCCCCGTCATATTCCTCGAGGTCAATTTCTTCAAATCCATCTGACTCATGTTTCTTCATTTACAGCATCCTCCGTCTGATCCAGTTCAGGCTGTTCCAATGTAATCCGCCCGAGGCGTCCGGTTCTGAAATCTTCCAGAAGCATCCTGCAGGCGCGTGTGAGGTCCGGTGTCTGACCCTTTGCTATCAGCTGCTTGTTCTGAGCAATCTGCGTGAGCAGCTCCTGATCCGAAGTGTCCGTGTCAAAAGGCTTCTCCGCTGTGCTGTACCGCTCCCCGAGCACGCCGGGATAATAATCCTTCAGGAAGCCCAGCAGGTAGACCGCCAGCTCCTGCTCGTTCAGAATTTCCTCCCGGATTGCCATGATGAGTGCGAGGCGGATTCCGATCTCGGGATCGTCAAACTTCGGCCACAGAATTCCGGGCGTATCCAGAAGCTCCAGTTCCTTATTCAGACGGATCCACTGCTTGCCTCTGGTGACACCCGGCTTGTTGCCGGTTTTTGCACTGGCTTTTCCCGCAAAGGAATTGATAAAAGTCGACTTGCCGACATTCGGTATTCCGACCACCATCGCGCGAAGCGGACGGTTTAAGATCCCCCGTCTTTTGTTGCGCTCCAGCTTTTCCCGGCATGCCTCCTGAACACGTCTGCGGATCTGGTCATTCATTTTGCGGTTTCTCGCGTCCAGCGGCACACACTGAATTCCCTGTTTTTCAAAATATGCGCAGAAGCGCTCGGTCTGCGCCGGATCGGCCAGGTCGGCCTTGTTCAGCAGCAGCATGCGCGCTTTGCCGCGGGAAAGTGTATCGATATCCGGATTCCTGCTGGAGAGCGGGGCCCTGGCATCCGTCAGTTCGATGACCAGATCAACCAGGGAGATGTTCTCCTCCATCATCCTGCGGGCCTTGGTCATATGGCCGGGATACCACTGTAAATCTGCCATGTTCTGTCCTCGCTGCAAAATTATTCGACGCGGCCGGATTTTGCCCCGTCCGCCGGAAGGGCATACCAGACCTTCCCGATCACAAAGCTCTCCCGGATCGCACCGATCGAGGCGGACCGGGAATCTTCGCTGCCCTCCAGATTGTCTCCCAGGACAAAGAGTTCATCGTCCCCGAGCTGGATCTGTACCCCCGCAATACCGGGATCGGCAATCTCGGGATACAGATCGTTTCCCGTGTAGGGAATGCCGTTGATCAGAAGATCTCCGTCAACGATCTGCACGGAATCCCCGGACAGTGCAGCGACGCGCTTGACGGAGGGATGAGCATTGGTGTTGCCGCCCGGATAAAATGCGATCACGTCTCCCTGCTTTATGGAACCGATCCGATAGGAAAGTGTGTTCACCAGCACACTCTGGCCGGCTGAAATCATGGGTTCCATCGAATTGCCGATATTTCCGATCCGGAAGCCGAAATTCCGCACAGTGAAGACAGCAAGGAACACTGCCGCCGCGCCGTACAGCACATACAGCAGGATCTCCCTGATCACTGTAAAATGAATTTTTCTTTTTTTCCGGTCGTAAAAATGCAGACCCTGATTGGGACGTTTTGCCATCTTGTATCCGTTCCCGCCGTCCGGTGTTTCATCGTAAAAAAGGCCGCACTTTCTGTAAGTGCGGCCTTTCATGTACATCAATACAATTATTTGCGGTTGATAACTTCCTTGACCTTCGCCTTCTTTCCGCTCAGGCCGCGAAGATAATTCAGCTTTGCTCTTCTGACCTTACCGCGGCGAACCACTTCAACCTTCTCAACATTCGGAGAATGAAGCGGCCAGGTCTTCTCAACACCGATTCCGCTGGATTCTTTGCGGACGGTAAAGGTGGTGCGGTTTCCGCCGCCCTGGATCTTCAGGACAACGCCCTCGAAAATCTGAATACGCTCGCGGTTGCCTTCCTTAATGCGGTTGTGAACACGAACGGTATCGCCGGTATTGAACTGAGGAATCTCTTCCTTAATCTGTGCAGCTTCAAGTTCCTTGATAATTTCCTGATTCATTTTATTCCTGACCTTTCTGTCGTGGACCGTCCCGACCCGTTTGTGGCTGCATCACCCTTTCCAGGGATGTCATCCGTCACGCCCGGATCCCCGCTCCGTCTCGATGTTCGTGCCGTCAAGACTTACGCGCACCGCGCCGCTTCCGCAGAGGAACATCTGTTTTGCGCGCTGCTCCGAGGGAGCAACGCTCATAATTTATCACAATCCTGACCGGATTGCAAGGCTTACTGCTTTATTTCTGTGCAGGATCCGGCCCGTCCTGCGGGCTTTCCCGCAGATATTGATCATACAGATCCGGACGCCGCTCCTTTGTCCGCTCGAGCGAGCGGGCCAGGCGCCACTCATCCACTTTCTTATGATCTCCCGAAAGCAGAATCTCCGGCACCTTCCGACCGTGCCATTCTTCAGGCCTTGTATACTGCGGATATTCCAGCAGGCCGTTTCCGAAGGAGTCTGTATCCGCGGAAACCTCGTTCCCGAGGACTCCCGGGATCAGCCTCGAGACAGCGTCAATCAGCACCATGGCCGGCAGTTCTCCGCCGGTGAGAACATAGTCGCCGATCGAAATCTCGTCGGTCACGATTTCTTCCAGTACCCGCTCGTCAATCCCCTCGTAGTGACCGCACAGAAGGATCAGATCCTTCTCCATGGCGAGCTCCTGCGCAATCTTCTGCGTAAAGGTTCTGCCCTGCGGTGAGAGATAGACAACGCGCACCGGCGCGGAATCGCCGCTCTGCTGTTCCTCTTCCGGATCCCGCTCTGCATCGATCCGGGTGCGGACAGCTTCGAAGGCGTCATAAACAGGCTGTGCCTGCATCAGCAGCCCCGCTCCGCCGCCATAGGTGTAATCGTCCACCCGGCCGTGCTTATTCTGTGTATAGTCCCGGATATTCACAGCCTCGATCTCTATGAGATCTCTGGCCATGGCCCGCGCAAGAATGCTGTTGTCGCATCCCCGCAGAATCATTTCCGGAAAAAGTGTCAGCACATGAAACTTCATTTTATTTCTTCAGTCGCTTACAGATCCTCCAGGCCGGGCATGACATGCACTCTCACGTAACCCGCGTCCGGGTCCGTCTCCAGCACACATTCATCAATCACCGGCAGCAGCAGCTCCCGTCCGTCCGGCCGCACCGCGACATAAACATCGTTGGCGCCGGTCTCCAGGACATCCTGCAGAATGCCGATCTCCTCATCCTGCTCATTGATGACGCGCAGGCCGATCAGATCCGCGATAAAGTAACGGCCTTCCGGGAGGGCGATTGCATCCTTCCGGTCCACCAGCAGATCCTTTCCGCGCAGCCGCTCCACATCTTCAATTGTGTCGAGCCCCTCAAAGCCCAGAATCACGAACTGCTTGAAGAAGGATACTTTGCGGACCTTCAGCTGGCGTTTCTCGCCGCCCAGATCCAATGTGACCTTTTTCAGTTTCCGAAAGCGTCCGGGATCGTCCGTCGTCGGGAAGACCTTCACTTCACCCTTCAGCCCGTGCGTCGAAGTGATCACACCGACGCGAAATTGTTCAACCATATCAAATCACTCTGCCGATTCCGGTTCAGAGGAAATGCCCTGCAGCTCGTCATTACTGTCGATATCGACCTCGACACGGATATCCTTCAGGGACGCGCCGGCCTTGGCGAGCGCGCGAATCGACTTGGCGATCCTGCCCTGTTTTCCGATGACTTTGCCCATGTCAGAAGGCGCGACGCCCAGCTGTACACGGACCGTTCTGCCTTCCTTCTTCTCTGTGACAACCACCTCGTCAGGATGTTCTGCAAGGGCTTTTGCAATTACTTCAACAAGCTCTTTCATTCCAGAAACCTTTCCTTCCTGACGGGATTTTATGCGTTCTTGGCAGCATCCTTCATCAGCTTCTTGACAACCGTCGTGGGCTGGGCACCGTTGGCGATCCACTTCTTTGCCGCTTCCAGATCGATCTTCACGGTTGCGGGATTGGTGTTGGGATCATAGAATCCGATCTCATCGATTCTCGCGCCGTCACGCGGCTTCGCTGCGTCCTGTACGACGATTCTGTACTGCGGTACCTTCTTCGCGCCGATTCTTGCAAGTCTGATCTTAACCATTTTTAATTTCCTCCTGAATAAAATGTAGTGTATTTTTCAGATAAACGATGTCTATCCGCTATCTGTCAGAAACGGAATCCGCCCCGTCCGGGGCCTCCGAATCCTCCTAATCCGCCCGGCCCGCCGAATCCGCCGAACGGATTCCTTCTGCGGCGTTTGCCGGTGTTTCCCATCTGCTTCATCATCTTCTGCATCTCCCGGAACTGTTTGATGAAGCGGTTGACCTCCGCAATATCGTTTCCGCTTCCCCGCGCGATTCTGTGCCGCCGCTGCGGTGTGAGCAGATCCGGATTTGCGCGCTCCTCCGGTGTCATGGAGAGCACGATGGCCTCAATCCTGGCCATCTTCTTTTCATCGATGGCCTCCTCAAGCTGGTCCCTGCTGATTCCCATCCCGGGCATCATACCGAGAATACTGCCGATCCCGCCCATCTTGCGCATCTGTTTCATGCTGTCCAGATAGTCGTTGAAATCGAAACGGCCTTTCTTCAGGCGTCCCGACATCTCCTTCGTCTTCTTCTCGTCTTCCTCGTCCAGCGCTTCCTGCGCCTTATCAATCAGCGTCAGGACATCTCCCATTCCGAGAATCCGGTTGGCCATGCGGTCCGGATAGAACTGCTCCAGATCCGAGAGCTTCTCTCCCATACCGATATACAGAATAGGCTTCCCGGTCACTGCCTTGACCGACAGCGCGGCACCGCCCCTCGTATCGCCGTCCATCTTGGAGAGAATGACGCCGTCGATGCCGATGCGGTCATTGAAGGTCTGCGCCACATTGACGGCTTCCTGACCGGTCATGGCGTCGACAACCAGCAGTGTCTGATGAACCTCCACAGCAGCCTTGATTTCCTCCAGCTCCTGCATCATTTCATCATCGATCTGCAGACGGCCGGCCGTATCCAGGAAGACAACGTTGCAGTTGTGCGTTCCCGCATACTTTACTGCCTCTGCAGCAATGATCTTCGGATCTCTGCAGTCTTCCATGGCAAAAACAGGAACGCCGACTTTTTCGCCGTTGACCTGCAGCTGTTTCACCGCGCCCGGGCGGTAGACATCCAGGGCGGCGAGAAGGGAGTTCTTTCCCTTCGTCTTCAGCTTGCCCGCCAGCTTGGCTGCTGTCGTCGTTTTACCTGAGCCCTGAAGGCCGCACATCATAATGACGGTGATGGCTTTTCCCGGCTGGAAGGCAATCTCGGTCGTCTCGGAGCCCATCAGGCTTGTCAGCTCCTCGTCGACGATCTTGATGACCATCTGCGCGGGATTGAGTCCGTTCATCACTTCCTCGCCGACAGCTCTCTCCTGAATGGAATTCACGAACTGCTTGACCACGCGGAAGTTGACATCTGCCTCCAGCAGCGCCATGCGGACCTCACGCAGAGCCGCCTTGACATCCTCCTCGGACAGCTTGCCCTTTCCCCGCAGATTGCGGAATACGGCATTCAGTTTTTCCGATAAGCTCTCAAAAGCCATATTTTCATCCTTCCGAACCCGGATTTCAGGCGAGGTCCCTCTCCAGTCTGCCCGCCGTCTCCAGCAATATGTCTCTGAGCTGTTTCTCTCCGGAAGGGGCTGCCGCCGCCTCCTGAAGAGTCCGGATCACTTCAGTGATCTTCCTGTGACGCTCAATCATATGGAGCCTTTTCTCATACTCGTTCATCTGCGCCGTCGCGCGCCGGATCAGGTCATGAACGGCCTGTTTGCTGATTCCGGAGACCGCCGCGATTTCCGAAAGCGACAGATCCTCGTAGACTGCCTTCTCGTAAATCTCCTGCTGGTGCTTTGTCAGGAGCGCTCCGTAGAAATCATATAAAAGGCCCTGTGCAACGATTTTTTCCATGATTCCTGTCCCTCTGGCCGCCGGGGCATACCTGTCCCGAAAAGCCGGCGACTCTTATCATAATCGGATGCTGCCCGCCTGTCAAGGTTTTTTTCTTTACCCCGTCTCCTGGGGCGTCGGAAGTTCAGATTGACTTTTGAGTATGAATGCGATAGACTTAGAAAAGTTTCGGAACGGTAGCTCAGCCGGGATGAGCGTTCGCCTCACACGCGAGAGGTCACGGGTTCGATCCCCGTCCGTTCCATAAAAAGAGACCTTTATGATATGTACCCCCTTTCCTGGACAACCAGGGAAGGGGGTTTTTCTATGCGCTATTCATACGAGTTTAAAAGAAAATGTGTTGAACTGTATCGGGATGGTAAGTGGCCTGCAACTCCAGAAGGTGTTAAACAAAGACGCT
>JAFRIW010000043.1 GCA_017432565.1 Lachnospiraceae bacterium | reverse complement strand
GATCTTCTCATCATGAACGGTGATGTTCACCATCTGCATGGTCAGCCGGGTCAACGCCTCCAGCGAATCCGGCACAGGCGGAAGGTGCTCCGACGAGCCGAAATGCTCTCCATAATAGGCGATCATCTCATTCAGCAGCGCATTCCAGATAGCTTCCTTGCTCTCATAGTGCTTATAGACCCCGGACTTCACAAGCCCGAGCGATGCGCTTAGTTCACGGATGTTTGTCCCTGCATAGCCGTTTTTTGAAAACATCTCCAATGCCGCAGCCAGGATTCTCTCTTTCGTGTCGTTCGCCATAACAACCTCCACACATATCAAAGTGACCTTTCGTTCACCTATTATAGTGAACGAAAGGTCACTTGTCAATGTCCAACATAATAACTAACAGTTCATTCGTACCAAAACGCCCCCAAACCTTATCGGCTCAGAGGCGTTTCTTTTGAATTCATATCATCTTGAAATGCAAGAAAGCATCAATGATCGCCTCTTCCTTCTCCCTCGGTGTCTCCGGAGGCCTACTGCCCTCACTCTTCGGCAGATTATAGTTCTGCCGCTCGATAATCCCGCATTTCTGCTTTGTCTTCGCGATATTCAGGTGTGTCACATGAAAGCCGTACTTTTCCTGTATCCACTCCTGGATCTGCTCATATGTAGCACCTTGCTGAAAGCCGGACATATCCATGTCTTCGAGAGAGAATTCCACTCTGACATTCTGAGTCGATATATTTCCCTTGGAAAGTTGGACTACCGTCTCGATGTGCTCCGTATACGGGAACATGTCGACCGGCACCATTTTGCGCACACTGTACCCGTGTGAGGTCAGATAGTCGAGGTTCTCCGAGAGTGTCACCGGATTGCAGGAGATGTACACGATCTTCTTCGGCATGAGTCTGCAGGTGCTCTCCAGGAACTTCTCGTCGGCGCCGGCCCGCGGCGGATCCATGAACAGCACATCCACCTGCTCTCCGGCCTCGGCGAGCTGCTCCATAAACTCTCCCGCGTCTGATTCATAGACGCGAACATTCGAAGCATCATTTGCGGCGGCGTTGATGCCCGCATCTCTCACCGCATCCGCATTGATCTCGGTGCACAGAACCTCCCGGCACTTATCCGAGGCGATGATGCCGATCGTTCCGATGCCGCAGTAGACGTCCAGAACACGCTCTTTGCCGGATAGACCGGCACAGTCAATGGCGATATTGTACAGTTTTTCCGTCTGAATGGAGTTGATCTGATAGAAGGAGCGGGACGAAATCCGGAAGCGCTTCCCGCACAGGACGTCCTCGATGTATCCTTTCCCGAACAGCACAACCTCGCGGTTTCCGAGCACGACGCTGGTGTCCCGCTCGTTGATGTTCATCACGATTGTGGTGATTTCCGGGTGCAGCCGGCGCAGTTCCTTCACGAAATTATTGCGCGACGGAAACACCGGCGAAGCGCAGACCAGCGTCACCATGATCTGTCCCGTGGTGCGTGCGGTGCGGACCTGGACATGCCGAAGCAGCCCCGTCCCGCGGTCCTCGTCGTAAGGCCGGATTTTGAAAGAAGGAAGCAGCGAATAGACCGTCTGCACGATGCGGTCGGCCGCCTTGCCCTCCAGCAGGCACTCCTTCACCGGGACGATCTCGTGCGTCCGCTCGCGATACACGCCGCAGACGGCTTTGCCGCGCCGGTCGTATCCGAAAGCGGCGTTCACCTTGTTCCGATAGTGGTCCGGATTCTTCATCCGGATCATCGGCTCCACTCTGCCGAATTCCGCAAGGCATTCTTCGGCAAAATCCTGCTTGCGCCGAAGCTGTTCCTCATAGGGGGTGTCGATCATGCTGCAACCACCGCACTTACCGGAAACAGGGCAGCGGGATTTCTTCTTTGTCCCGCCGCCCTGCCGTATCTGATCCTGGATTTTTCCCTGTTTCTTCTGAACCTGCGTGTTTCTGTGTTCACTCTTCATCATCAATATAATCCTCTTCGCGCTGTCGGCCTTCTTCACGCAGCCTGCGCAGCTTTTCCTTCGGCGACCAGTCCTGTTCCGGGACTTTGCCGATGATCCGCACGTTCGGGACCTCCGCCGCCAGCTCGGCTGCGGCAGCCACATCCCGGTTGTTGATCCGGACGACAAACACTTCTTCTCTGGACCGTCTTCCGAAGATCTTCTGGAAAATCGAACGCTCCTGCACTTTGATAAAATAGGAAATCCGGTTGCGCAGGAACAGCTGCTCCAGCTGATTCATGGCAGCTGCGCCGGTCACCACGCAGAAATCGGTCTCATTGTCAAAATATTGATCCTCTCGCAGAATTGAAGTCATAGAATCACAGGCCTCCCCGGCCTTTCCTTTCCTGATAGTCTGTCACATTTTACCACAGTCCTCGGCAAAATCACAATGCAGCAGAACCCGATCAATGACCTCGGCACACCCGTCATGGTCGTTGTCCGAAACGGTCAACGCGCAGATTTCCCGCACTTCCTGCCCTGCATTGCCCATGGCAGCGGCAAAACCTGCTGCCCGCAGCACCGCCATGTCATTCGGCGCATCGCCCACCGCGACGGTCTCTTCCATCGGGATGCCCAGATGCGCACACAGCTTCTCAAGCCCCGCAGCCTTCGTCACGCTCAGGGGCGTGAGCTCCAGCGAGCTCACTTCCGAATCGACCGCATTCAGCGGCAGATCCCGGAGCCGGGCTCTGGTTCTCTCCCGGGCCTGCGTGCTCGTGTGATAGAAGTTGACCTTCTCGATGCCGTCTTGTGTCTCTGCAAGAAAATCCCGGGCGGACGGAACCTTCGTGCAGACCTGTCCGAACATTTTCTGATAAACACTGATCTGATAGTAGTCCATTCTCGGAATCTGCCCGCCGCTCACAATCGAGCGCCCGCAGGACATGATCTGGAGCATGACGTCCTCCTGTGCCTCCGCTTCCAGGAGTCTCGGAATCAGCGCGGGATCGATGGTGGTCTGGGAAAGAATGCTCCCGTCCCGCAGATCCACGACCAGCGCGCCGCTCTCACAGATCGCGTAAGGTACGCTCTTCGTAAATTCTTCCCCGCGGAAATCGGAAAGTTCCGCCGGGGAACGCCCCGTGCACAGCGTCATGATTTTGCCCGCCGCTGCTGCGCGGTGCAGCGCTTCCATCGTTTTCTCTGAAATTTTCTTGTCGGAATTCAGAAGAGTTCCGTCCATGTCAAAAGCTGCCAGCCTGTATGTTGTCATTCCTTCGTGTATTTCTCCCTGATTTCATTTTCTGTGCGCCGGACCTCCTCCAGCAGGCCGTCGGCCGACATGCGGACTGCGCCCGCGCCCAGAATAATCACCTGTTCAATTGCGTCGCTCGTTGCCACGGTGACATGATATTTCTTCGAGAGGACATGTGCGGTCTTCTCAATATAAAGGTCCGCGGTCTCCGCCTGTCTTGTGTAAACGACATCGATGTTGTGGAAGCGCGATACTTCTCCGGTCCCGCCCCGGACCTTGTAGGCGTCAAAAACAAGAATCACGTTTTCGCCCCGGTACCCCGCATAATTGGACAGAATGTCCATCAGGCGGTCCCGGGCTGCCTTAATGTCATGGATGGCCAGGCGCTTCAGCTCCTCCCAGGCGAAAATAATATTGTAGCCGTCCACCAGCAGGTAATGTTCCCTGGGCGGCTGGGGCTTGCGGTAGGTCGGCGCGGGGACACGGCCGAACTCTCTCGGCTTCTCCTCCTGCCGGACCCGCTTCTCGACGATCGGGCCGTAGGTGCGCTCGAAAATCCGCTTCAGGTCTTCTTCCTGGGCGTCATAGGCGCGCTTCTGCTCCTCGAAGGTCTCCGGCTCCTGCCGGGTTCCGGCAAAGTTTCCGTTGTAAGCTTCGGCGTCTGCCCGCTCCGTTTCGCCGGCGCTGAGCCCGGCGCGGCTGACCTCGTAGCCCGCGTCCGCCTCCGGCAGGGCTTTGCTCTCCCACGGGAAGCGGAAGCCGGTGTCCACATGCATGTAGTCGCGCACGCGGTCCCAGGGCACGATGGTTCCGACGCCGTGTGAGCAAAATACGGAGGACGACGGGTTTCTGACGTCCGCCTCCGGGTCGTAGCCCGCCGCGGCGATGACTTCTTCCGCGTTCTTACAGGGCGCGTAGCCCTTCAGCGTGGTCGCAAGGCTTCCCTCGCCGCGTGTGTAGGCGGCGACCTCCGCCGCATAGCCGCCCGTGAAGCCCGAGCCGGTTCCCTTCAGCAGGGCGGCAGCCGGGACGGTTCCCCGCACAACGGAAAAGTCCGTTCCGACCTCTGGCGCCTCGATGGACGCGTCCATCAGCTGCAGGTCAGTCAGCGCTTTGCCGAGGGCAGCGGCGGGAACGCGCAGCTCGAATTCATAGACCGGCTCCAGCAGAAGATTTTCCGCCATCATCAGACCCTGCCGCACGGCGCGGTAGGTCGCTTTGCGGAAATCACCGCCCTCCGTGTGCTTCTCATGGGCCCTTCCGCCGGTCAGGACAATGCGCATATCGGTTATGACCGATTTGGTCAAAACGCCGTAAAATACGCGTTCCTGGAGATGTGTGAGGATCAGGCGCTGCCAGTTTCTCGCCAGCAGGTTCACCGGGCACTCACTGTCAAACTGCAGGCCGCTCCCGGGCGAGAGAGGCTCCATCCGAAGGTGCACCTCCGCGTAGTGACGCAGCGGTTCGAAGTGTCCGACGCCCTCCGTGACGGACCGGATGGTCTCCCGGTAGACGATCCGGCCGGGGCCAAAGGTCACATCATAGCCGAACTGCTCCCGGATCCGTCTGGTCAGGATTTCAATCTGGACCTGGCCGTAGACCTCGGCCGCGATTTCTTTTGTCTCCTCATCATAACGAAGGTGGAGCATCGGCTCCTCTTCTTCCAGTTTCTTCAGATCCTGAAAAGCGTGGTGCAGATCCGTCCCCGGCGGCAGCTGCAGGACGCAGGACAGAATGGGCTGCAGCTGTTCCTGCTGTGCGTCCGCCTCAGTCCCGAGGCCCTGCCCCACATGGGTTCCGACCAGACCCGGCACCGCGGCGATCATGCCCGGCACCGCTTCGGGAATCGCCGTATAGCGGTCTCCCGAATAAATCCGCAGTTCGGTGACCTTTTCCTCGTCCTCTTCTGTCTGAACCGGCTGACGGACTTTCAGCGTACCGGAAGTGATTTTCATAAAAGTGAGGCGCTGTCCGTTTTCCCGCGTGATTTTGTAAACCAGCGCGCCGAAGGGCTTCTCCGCCTCGTCCTGCGTGCTACGGATTCCCGGCAGGAACTGCTGCATTCCCGCAAGCAGGTCGTCCACGCCCTCATCTCGCAATGCGGAGCCGAACCAGACGGGGAACAGCTTCCGCTCCCGGAAAAGGCGCATCAGATCCTCTTCGGAGGGCTCTTCCCCCTGAAGAAATCTTTCCATCAGTTCTTCGTCCAGGACAGCAGCTTCCTCCAGCATTTCTTCGCGGGGCAGCGCGCCGGAGAAGTCCACCGCGCCTCCTGAAAGCTCCGAGCGCAGGTCCGAAAGAATCTGCGTGTGCCTGCCCTCTGTCTGATCCATCTTGTTGACGAACACCAGCACCGGAAGCCCGTAATGCTCCAGCAGCTTCCAGATCGTACGCACATGGCCGTTCACGCCCTCCCGGGCGCTGATCAGCAGCACCGCCGCGTCGAGCACCTTCAGCGTGCGTTCCATTTCCGGCGTGAAATCCACATGACCCGGCGTGTCCAACAGTGTGACCTGCGTGTCTTCTCCGAGCGGGAAGACCGCCTGGCGCGTGAAGATCGTGATGCCCCGCTCCCGCTCCATCTCGTCCGTGTCCAGATGTGTGTCGCCGCGGTCCACGCGGCCGGCGGAGCGGATGACGCCCGTGTGCAGCAGGATATTTTCCGATAAGGTTGTTTTTCCGGCATCTACATGTGCCAGAATTCCGAGTGAAATCTGATTTTGCATTCTCTTATGATCCGGTTGGTAAATCTGCCCACAAATAGTCTGATTTTGCGGAGAATTCTTCTCATCTGTCCATTTTCCCGGTATTTCAAAAAGATTATACTTGATATTGGTACGGAATCACCAGCACATTATGGAAAGGGAACAGCAATGCAGGAATATAAGCCGTTTAAAGAGGGAAAGGTCCGCGAGATTTACGATGTCGGAGAGAATCTGATCATGGTCGCCACCGATCGGATTTCCGCTTTCGACGTCATTTTAAAGAACAAAGTCACGAATAAGGGCGCCGTGCTGACGCAGATGTCGCGCTTCTGGTTCGATTTTACGAAGGAGATCGTGCCGAATCACATGATCAGCACCGATCAGGCTGACATGCCTGAGTTCTTCCGCACGGAAGAATTCAGGGGCAAAAGCATGCTCTGCCGCAAGCTGACCATGCTCCCCATTGAGTGCATCGTCCGCGGCTATATCACCGGCAGCGGCTGGGCCAGCTATCAGAAAACCGGCATGGTCTGCGGCATTCAGCTCCCGGAGGGCCTTGTTGAGAGCGACAAGCTCCCCGAGCCCATCTACACTCCCAGCACGAAGGCCGAAATCGGCGATCACGACGAAAATATCAGCTTTGAGCGCAGCATCGAGGTCCTGGAGAGAGATTTCCCCGGACACGGACAGGAATACGCGGAAGCGATCCGCGACTGCACGCTGGCGCTGTATAAGAAGTGCGCGAATTACGCGCTCTCCCGCGGCATCATCATCGCGGACACCAAGTTCGAATTCGGACTGGACGAGAACGGAAAGGTCGTCCTGGCGGACGAAATGCTCACCCCCGATTCCAGCCGCTTCTGGCCCGTGGAGGGCTACGAGCCCGGCCACAGCCAGCCGTCCTTTGACAAGCAGTTTGTCCGCGACTGGCTCAAGGCGAATCCGGACAGCGATTACAACCTTCCCCAGGACGTCATCGACAAGACCATCGAGAAATACCTCGAGGCCTACGAACTGCTCACCGGAAGCAAACTCGAGATCTGATAAGCCAGGGGGAGTCAGGGGGACAGGTCCCGTGACTCATTGCGCAAAATGAGTCGCGGGACCTGTCCCCACTGACTCATCGAACTGAACAATAAAAGGCGGCCGCCCTTTTCGGTGCGGCCGTCTTTTTGATTTCTTTGATTTTTTAATTTCTCCGGTGTGAGTCACCGGACCTGTCCCCCCTGACTCACTGGATGGAGACGCTGTCCCAGCCGTCGCTCGGGATGAGGCCGATGTAGGTCTTGCCGGGGTTGATGATAATCTCGTCGCCGTTCTCGTCGAAGAACTTGGTGATGGCTGTCTCGGAATCCTTGAGCCATGTGACGTTCACGCACTCACCGTTGGTGATGTAGTAGCCCTTTCTCGGATCGCCGGTGTTGATCATGTTGTAGATCAGGTAGCCGTTCTCATCGAGCTGGGAGAAGGTGGTGTTCTGAAGCAGAACGTTCTTGAAGGACAGCGGCTCGCCGTCCTCGCCGTCCTTGTGGATGGAACCGTACTCATAATAATCATAGGTTCCGGTGGACTCATTGTACTTCAGCTCGGACTGGTTGTGCTTGAAGACCGGCATCTTGATGTCCTTCGCGGTCTTGACGGTCGCATAATCGGTCTCGCTGAGCTTGTAATCGGTTCCGTATTCGCCGAAGATGAAGTGCGTGTCGCGCTCGGGCTTCGCACTGTCATAGGTCTCGGAGTAGCCGGCCGCCTTCATGCGGGACTCCAGCTCGCCGTTGGTGATGTACTCAGTGAACTCGTAGTTCTTGCCGTTCTTGATACGGGCAAAGCCGCCGGACAGGTGACGCGCATAGCTTCTTGCCAGCCAGTCATTGATATAGAACGGGCCGCCGTCGTGAACGAGCACCGCATTATACTCCGCTGCCAGCGGGATATTGGTGGGACGTGTCGAACGGATACTGCCCATCTGCTGAATCGGCTTCCAGTCCTTCCGGATGCACATCAGACGGGTGACACGGTCGTTTGCGGTACTGTTCATGATCTCATAAACAATGTCGCACTCGGCTGTCTCGAAGTGATCCAGCGCGATCTTCTCGTTATCGACCATGACCGCGACGGGTCTCTGGTCTCTTAAATCCTCGGAAATCGGAAGGCCGGTCAGCTCGGAGAGATACATGCCCTCCGGAACTTCCATGGTCTCCTCGACCTCTTCTTCGACTACTTCTTCCACAACCGGCTCGGGCTCGACCGGCTTGGGCTTAAGAGCGGGGTCATCTTCCGGAATCTTTTCCAGTACCAGCTGCACAGGTTCCTCTTCCTTCTGGCTGCATCCTGCCACCAGGCCCGCTGCAAGCATCATTACCAGAACAGCTGTCATTATTCTGCGATACTTTTTCAATTTTTTGTCCTCCTGATAGTGACAAAATTTGCTCATCATTGCTATTATATCGAATTCGTTTACAAATGACAATAAAACGCTGCCTGCACATCTGAATGCAGACAGCGTTCTTTTCCGTTTAATTTCCGGCTTATTTCATGCTTCTTTCAGGCAAAATCAGGCTCGTCCCCGGCTGCTTTTCCCGGCTCAGACTGCTTCGCCCGGCTCGACGGGTTCGACGGATTCGATGCCGTTCGTCCCGTCGGCGTGCTCGAAAGCACTCAGCTCGGGATGCTCGCGCTTCTCGGGCGTGTAGTTCTCATAAGAGGGTCTGCGGTGCGTCTGGGATGCCCAGACCTCTTCCGCCACCGGAGCCCATTCCTTTGCATAGTCATCGCATTTTGCACACAGATGATCAACTTCCTCAGGAGACTCCTGATTGGTCTGATGTGCGCCGGTTGCCTTGACCATCTCACGCAGCAGCTGCGGGTTCTCCAGCATCGGGCAGGGGCGCAGGTGGTTGCGGTTGAACGGCTGGCCTTCGTGGTAAGCCTTGAACAGCGGGCTCTGGAGCATCTCGAGAATCGAATTCTCGTGAATGTTGGTATTCGAGAAGTAAATGAATACGCAGGGCTCCGCATCGCCGTTGGAGTTGATGTGGAAATAGTTGCGTCCGCCCGCAATGCAGCCGCCGACGAATTCGCCGTCGTTCTGGAAATCCATCGGGAAGAACTCCAGATTGCAGTCCTTGGAGCGGATATAGCGGATGCGGTCAATCATCTTTCTGCGCTGCTCGATCGTCGGCATCAGTTCAGGCGCCGCATTGTTTCCGACCGGCATCAGGTGGAAGAAGAATCCGAAGCGCGCACCCTTCTCCTCCAGCAGGTGGAAGAAATCGTCGCTGGTCACCGCTTCGATATTGGTGCGGGTGTAGCACACGGAGGTGCCGAAGACGATTCCGTGGCGCTTCAGGCAGTCCATTGCCTTCATGACGGCTTCGTAATGTCCGTCGCCGCGGCGGGAGTCGTTGGTCTCCGGCGTGCCCTCGAGGGACAGCATGAATGTGATATTGCCCAGCTCGCGGACCTTCTCGCACATCTCGTCGTTGATCAGCGTGGAATTGGAGTACAGACCGAAGAAGCAGTCATTGTGCTTCTCGGCCAGGCGGAAGATATCTTTCATGCGGACCGTCGGCTCGCCGCCGGTCATCATATACAGATAGGCGCCCAGCTCCTTGCCCTCGGTCACGATTTTGTCCATATCCTCATAGGAGAGGTTGCTCTTGTGGCCGTAGGTTCCGGACCAGCAGCCGACACAGTGCATATTGCAGGCCATGGTGGGATCAAACAGAATCAGCCACGGAATGTTGCAGTCATATTTCTCACGGTTCTCGCGGATGAGCCTGGTGCCGCGCAGGAATGCCTCATAGCCGAGGTTCAGCGCCATCATCTTAAGATAATGCGGATCCGTCTCATCGATGATCCGGTTGATAAATCTCATCCAGCGGTTATCAGGATCCTGTACGACCTTGCGGACCGCATCGAACTTTTCTTTATTTGTGGCGCCGCCCCAGAATTTCTCTGCGGCATCCACGATCTTTACATATGTCTTCGCGCGGTCTTCGGATTTGGACAGATGTTTGAGAAATCCGTCGATCATCAGGCCGAATGCCTGGCGCTCCGCAGCATGTTTTGCATTTTCAATTGCTGAAGCCATAAAAAAACCTCCTGAATCCAATAACCCAAATCTTCTTATGGATTATAAATTCAGGAGGTATAAAAGTCATCGGACAAAATCAGCAAAGTGTCGCCTTGCCGGAATCAGTCACCCGATTACAGATCGACATCATAATGAAGCATATCGACAATGATCTTTTCCTTCTCGATCATGCCCTTGCTGAGCATCATCAGCTTGTCATTGAAATCGTCAACCGTGTGAACCGCCATCGCGATCATCTGGTCAAAGACCTCGTTGGAAATCAGGCTTCCCGCAAACAGCGTGCTCATGCAGAAGACCACCGTGCCGTCCGAGATATCCAGCTGGAAGCTGCCACAGGCCAGTCTGTAGTTGATCGCATTCAGAACAATGCCGGCCTCGCCGAACTGCTCTTTGGAAAACCGGACCGGCTGAGGGGAATGAATCATCAGGGCCTGCTTGCCCGTATTCACGATGACATAGAACTGCATCGGAATATCATCGCCGTTCATTCCGAACTCGATCACATAGTCATCTCCCCGCTCGGATGTCCTGAACTTCAGGCCGATCTCCTGAAGGTGAGCATTCAGCGCGTCGAATACGCTCTTCGATAATGCCATTTCTTTTTCGTCTGCCATGTCTGTAACCCTCCTCTTTATTATGCTTTATCACATGATTCCGACCCGAATCCCATATAATTCCGGCCCGAATCACATTTACATTATTAAACCAGCCCTACGTGATACCCCACACGGCCGGGACGGTTTTTGCTGTTGAGCCGCTCGCCGCTCTCGCTGCAGGCGGCCTCGAAGTCTTCCTTCTTCATGATATGCGGATCGGAGCCGTCCATCTGGGCCCGCATAATGGTTTTGCTCCAGGTCAGTTCGAAGAGATTGCGCACGAACCGGGCATTGGCAAAATCCTTCGCGTTCAGCATCTTGTCGCTGAGTCCGGCAAAATAGGACTCCACGTCTTCTTTCACGCCCTCTCCGAGCACGAAGCTGTTCTGCTTCACCATCAGGAAGAAGATATCGCGCAGCTCATCCCTGTCATAGTTCGGGAACTCGATGAGATAAGGCATCCGACCTTCCAGGCCCGGATTGATGTTCATCAGTTCCTCCATCTCCTTCGGATAGCCGGCCATGATCACGACCATGTCCTCGCGGTGATTCTCCATCTGGGCGATCAGCGTGTCGATGGCTTCCTTGGCAAAACCCTGCCCGTCCCTGTAGTTGGCGTCGGCAAGGGTGTAGGCCTCATCAATAAACAGGACCGAGCCGTATGCATCGCGGCAGATCGCCTGCGTCTTCGGAGCCGTGTGGCCCACGTACATGCCGATGAAATCGGAGCCGGCGTGCTCGAAGAAATAGCCGTGTGCGAGAATTCCCCGCTCCTTGAGCAGCTGTCCGACGATCCGCGCGACCGTCGTTTTGCCGGTGCCCGGGTTGCCGACAAAGCGCATATGCATCGCCGGGGCCTGGACGGTCTTATTGCTGCGGGCATATTCGATCTGTGTGACGATCTCTTCGATGCGGCGGCGGATTTTGTCCACGCCGATCAGCTCGGAGAACAGTTCATCCGCTGTCTTCTCGCCGCGGCCCTTTCTCGTAAAGTCTGCCTTTAAATCCGCTGCGGTGATGGTGGTCCGCTGTTCTTCGGAGAGCGATGCGCTGTCCGGATTCTCCACCAGGGTGCGCAGCTTGTCATAGACCATCTCGCTGACAATCTTGATGCAGGTCTGGATTCCGTAGAACCGGCCGTCGGATTTTTCATCCGCGAGGCGCTGCACGAACTGCTCCATCGCGTCTTCACTCGCCGTAAAGCCGTATTTTGCCAGCTCTTTCTCTGTGATCTCGCAGAGCTGCTTCGTCTCAAGCGGCACGAAGGTGATCGTCTTCACCGTCATCACGTCGTTCAGTGCATAGGAAATCCGGTTCAGGACACTCTGCTCCAGATAGGGAACGCGGAAGACAAAAACCAGCTTGCTGCCGTTTTTCTGAAGCTTCGTGAGGAAGTCCCGGAATTCCGGCGTGCCGACCTGATCGGACCAGTTGCTGATGTCGAAGCAGACGACCCGGTTTTCCGTCATGCGGAACTGATCCGCCGCCTCCGCGAGCACATCTTTGTTTCCGCCGGGTGCCTCCAGCAGGACCTCCTTTGCCTCTCCCTTGACGGGCATCAGGCCGTCCTCCCGGAGCAGATCCGCGAGGCAGTTCAGGGAGCAGGTCAGTCCGAAGCCCGGATCCACCGAGAACAGATAACTGCGCTGAACCAGGACACTTTCCGCTTTGTTTTCTTTCAGCACGGGCGCCATCCGGTGCAGTTCCTCCGCCAGGGCGCGGAACTCCTCGGATCCCTTCAGGGCGCGGATTTTCTCCATGACGTCCTCGGCGCCGCTGCCCGCCGCCTTCTCAGGCTCCTTCCCGGCCTTCTTCTCCGCCCTGCTGCTCTCTGAGGCGCCGCTCTCATCCTTCCGGATCGGCGTGTCCTCTTCGGATTTCTCTTCGTGCCGTTCTGCCGGCTCCTCGCGCTTTTCGTTCTCCTTCTTCTCCTCGCGGTCGCTGATCTCATAGTCGACGATCCGGCTGACCTCTTCCGCCGAGACGCTGTACTGCTTCGCCAGCTCATTCAGAACAATGCTGCGGATTCCGTCCAGAGAATCTTCCAGCTTTGCCGGGTCCTTCACGGTGACCACCAGCTCATAGGGATTCTTCTGAACGACGGAGATCGCATCCACGTCATCCAGCGCGTCCTTGATCAGGTTGGTCGGGACTTTGCCGCCGGAGAAATTCTTCATGACAAAATCCGTGCTCAGTGTGATGTGTATTTCCTTCATCTGTGTCCTGTCCTCATTCAATCATTCAATACATTATCCGATGAAACACGTTATTCAATAATTTTGTCGATCAGGCCGTATGCCAGCGCCTCCTCCGGGAACATCCAGTTGTTCCGGTCGGTGGCCGCCTCGATCTCTTCCTCGGTATGCCCCGTGTTCGCGGCAAGAATCTTATTCATCCGCTTTTTCACCTGATCGATGTGCTGCGCCTCGAGAATAATATCGGACGCCTGTCCCTCCGAGCCGCCGAGCACCTGATGAATCATGACCTGCGCATTCTCCAGAGCGTAGCGCTTGCCCTTGGTGCCGCCGGCCAGAAGGAACGCGCCCATGCTTGCGGTCATGCCCACACAGATCGTGGAGACGTCGCACTTGACGTGCTTCATGGTGTCGTAGATGCCGAGTCCCGCGGAAACACTTCCGCCGGGCGAGCAGATATACAGCTGAATATCCGCCTCGGCATCGACGGATTCAAGATACAGAAGCTGAGCGATGATGCTCTGCGCCAGGTCATCCGTCACCCGGTCAAAAAGCAGAACGATCCGCTCTGTCAGAAGACGGGAAAAAATGTCCTCCCCGCCGAATTCGTTGTAGAAAGTCGGTCTGATGATCACTGTGAAATCCTCCTTGACAGCTGCACTTGCAGAGTGCGCAATAAAAAGCTTAAATAAAAACCTTTCTTATTCTACCACACTTCCATACTTTCGCGCGTCTTTGTTCGGCGTGACTTTCTGCTTTTTTCCGGATGTTTTTCCGCATACAGAAACAGCAGGGTCCTTCCGGATCCTGCTATCTCTCACACATAAGGGGGGACTTATGCTGCCCGTGTCTCCACGGGCGTTAAAAAGGGGGGTTACAAATATGGGAACAGGTCATTTTCATGATCTGTATATGCCTTTATTCAGTTTTTTGTTGATGCTCAGCCGGCCATCATGAAGTCAATCAGCTTCATCGAATCCGCCGGATCCTGCGCCACCAGCTCGACGTCTCTGACGCTTCCGTCATCGCCCGTCACCAGTTTCAGGCTGCTGCGCTGTGTACTTTTTTCTTTCAGATCCAGCCGTTCTCCACTGTCCAGAACCAACTCTACCTGACCCTCACAGGAATCAATGACTTCAATCAGCTTTCCGAGATCATCGATCTTCTCAATTCTCAATCGGTGTTTCTCCTTTCTTCCTGTTGGACTGAATGATACAATAAACTGAAACGAACTGCTTGCCAATCTTTGAAAAAAAGCAGCCAGATTTTGCAGCGCCGCTTTTCCGTAAAAAGCCGGAAAATGCGCGGCGCTCCGGATCGAAAGGAGTATTACATCCAATGAGTAAAGAAGATTATGTCAGAGCGAAACGTCTCGGCGACCGGGCAAGGGCCCGCGCCATCGCTACCGGTTCCTATCCCTATCTGCCCGCACTGGACGATTTCCTGGAGCAGCGCGATATTTTGGCCGAAGTCCCGCTCGGCGTGCAGGAAATCCCGCTGAACATGATTGTCGGAACCAGGACCAAGGGACGCACCAGCTCCTTCGCGAGCAACTTTATGCCCATCCTGAGAGAGAACACGGAATTCGCCATGAAATGGGCGGACCTGTACGACGCACAGCAGGAGGAGGGCCTCCGCGACCCCATCAAATGCTATGAATACATGCACCGCTTCTACGTCCTGGAGGGCAACAAGCGGGTCTCCGTCATGAAATTTGTCGACGCGGTATCCATCAGCGCCGACGTCATCCGCCTGCTCCCCCGCAAGTCCGACGAGAAGAGCATTGTTATCTATTATGAATTCGTTCAGTTCTACAACGTGACCGGGCTCTATCTGATTTCCTTCTCCGAGTCCGGCTGCTACGAGAAGCTCGCCGAACTGCTCGGACAGAATCTCACCGATCACTGGCCGGAAGAAATGATCGAGAATCTCCGCTATGCCTTCCAGCAGTTTGAGATGGTCTATCTGGCAAAAGGCGGCTCGCGTCTGGACATCGGCGCGGGCGACGCTTTCCTGGTCTACCTGAATATTTTCCCGCTGGATTCCCTGATTCACGATTCATCGGATCAGATCGGAAAGAACATCATGCGGATCTGGAACGAGCTCCTGACCAGCACCTCCGGCGATCATCTCGCGCTGATCGAGCACCCGGAGCTGATTCAGAAAAACACCGGCCTGATCCATGACCTTCTGACCACCTTCCCGCGCTACAGCCCGTCCAACCCGCTCAGGGTCGCCTTCATCTACGAGCGCAATCCTGAGGACTCCAGCTGGGTCTACGCCCACGAGCTCGGCCGCAATCAGCTCGAAACGGCCTTCGGCGGCGTGGTCGATACCATCGAGCTGGAGAACTGCCAGTCGGACGAGTTTGTGGAGCACGCTATCCAGGCAGCCATCGCCGACGAAGACGAAGTGGTCTTCACCACCTCCCCTTCCATGATGCAGGTCACGCTCCGGGCGGCCGTGGAGCATCCGGAAATCCGCTTCCTGAACTGCTCCATCCACCTGCAGCACAACGCGGTCCGGACCTATTATGCGAGAATGTATGAAGCCAAGTTCCTGATGGGCGCCATCGCGGCCAGCGTCGCGGACGACCACGTCATCGGTTATCTTGCCGACTACCCGATCTACGGCTCCATCGCCAACATCAACGCTTTTGCCATCGGCGCGGCCATGGTGGATCCTTCCTGCAAAATCTCGCTCAAGTGGTCCAGCTGGAAGAACCGCAGCTGGCAGGACGAGATGCACGCGGAGCACCTGCACATCATCTCCGGATCGGATCTGATCGTTCCCAGAATTCCGGACAGGCGCTACGGCGTCTACCGCTATGATGATGACGGGACCGTCACGAATCTGGCCACGCCTTTATACAACTGGGGAAAATATTATGAGCTGATCATCCGCTCGATCCTCGACGGATCCTACGACGACCGGTCCGTCTCGAAGAAGGACACGGCGACCAACTACTGGTACGGCCTGTCCGCCGGCGTCATCGACGTCATCCTCTCGGACCAGCTCTCCTACTACACAAGAAAGCTCGTCGCGGCGCTCAAGTCCGCCATCATCGCGGGATCCCTGTCTCCCTTCGAGGGTGAGCTGCACTCCCGCAAGGGCATCGTGCGCGCGACGGAAATACCGGACAAGGTGACCGGCTCCGAGAGCGGAAAGCTCTCCTATGAGGAAATCATCACCATGAACTGGCTCGCGGACAACGTCATGGGCGAAATCCCCTCCGCGGAGGATCTGATCGACCAGGCGCGCGGAACGGTTCTGGTCAGCGGCGTCGCCGCGGCGAAGGACGGACAGGAATCCTGAACACCTGCCGGAAGCGGCGCTTAAAGGAGCAAAAGATGAACATTCTGGCAATTGCGGACGATGAGTCCAAATCTCTGTGGGATTTTTACGATCCGGTCAAGCTCGAGAACGTCGACCTGATCATCTCCTGCGGAGACTTAAAGCCGGCCTATCTCGAATTTCTGGTCACGATGGCCCATTGCCCGGTTCTGTATGTCTGCGGCAATCACGACAGCCGCTACGAGATGCACCCGCCGGAGGGCTGCATCTGCATCGAGGACCGCGTCTTTGACTACCACGGCCTGCGGATTCTGGGACTGGGCGGCAGCATGCGCTACAGACCCGGGCCGTACATGTATACCGAAAAGGAAATGCAGAGCCGCATCTCCAAGGTCCGCCGTGACATCCTGCTGAAAAACGGCTTTGACGTCCTGGTCACCCACGCCCCCGCGAAAGGCTACGGCGACATGGAAGACCTGCCCCATCAGGGTTTTGCCTGCTTCAACGACGTCCTGACCAAATACCATCCGAAGTACATGCTCCACGGACACGTCCACAAAACCTACTCACACACCTTCCAGCGGGTTATGCCCCACGAGTGCGGCACCAAAATCATCAACGCCTACGAATCCTATCGCTTCGAAATCGCCGACAGCGAATATCCGAAGGAGGGACACACCGGCTCACCGCTCTACGACCTCATGGTCAGCATGCGCAGGCCAAAATACGGCTGAAGCCGGTTTCCTTCCCGCTTCACAGACATCTGCACAGAAAAGAACCGGGCCCTTACGGGTCCGGTTCTTCGATTTCAATGGAATCCAGATAAAACTCCGCTCCGTCCAGCCTGCGGACAGACAGCTTCGCGTCCTGCGCGATGGTGTCCTCTGCGAACAGGTTGTAGTAGTCCTGTACGATCTCCGGCATGAGGCAGGAGAGCTTGCCGAGGGCCACATTGACCTGCAGCACGCGCACGGCGGACAGCTTTTCAGCTTCCTGGATCACCAGGTTGACAAGTCCCTGGGAGGCAGCCAGTTCATGCATGGCTTCTCACTCCTTCACAGCGGCAGCGGGTTCTGCAGCGGTCTGCGCCTGTTCTGCAGCAGCTTTCGCAGCTGCAGCCTTCGCGGCGGCAGCAGCCTTGGCAGCGGCAGCTTTTGCAGCCGCTTCAGCGGCTTTCTGTCTCTCTGCCTCCAGCACCTCAGGTGATTTCTGATAGACCGCTTCCTTCTTCTGCGGACCGGGCGTCTGATAGCCGGGTGTCAGATGCAGGCATTTCTTCGGGCATTTCAGCGTGCAGTATCCGCACGCAATGCAGTCGAAGCGGTTGATGGTCCAGGTGCCTTCATTCCGGTCAACGGCCAGGCACCCTGTCGGGCAGCTGCGGACACACATGCCGCAGGAAATGCATTCGTCGATGTCGATCTCAATATGGCCGCGGCTGCGCTCCGGATACTGCGCCGGCTCCGCCGGATAATTCTTCGTGACCGGCTTATGGAACAGATTCTTCAAGACCGTTGGTGTGAAATTAAAGATATTAGACATAATTTATATGCTCCTTCTCCTCTACTTAAGAACGCCTTACGCTCTTATCGTTCCGTGCAGCTGATGCAGGGATCGATCGTCAGGATCAGAATCGGTACATCCGCATAATCAGCGCCCTTGAGGGTCTCGCAGAGCCCCGGCAGATTCGCAAACGTAGGGGTGCGGATCCGCAGGCGGTTCAGGTTCGCCTTGCCCTCGCCTTTCACATAGTAAATGGCTTCGCCGCGGGGCTGCTCCACGCGGGTGAAGACTTCACCGTCCGGATTGCCCTTGACCTGAACGGACAGCTCGCCGTCCGGGATCTTCGCGATGGCCTGGCGGATGATGTCGATGGACTGATAGAGCTCCAGGATACGGCACTCGCAGCGGGCATAGCTGTCGCCGATCTCACTGACGATGGGCTCGAAATCAATCTGCGGATACGCTTCATAGCCGCGGGTCCGGGTATCAGAAGGCAGACCGCTGGCCCGTCCGAAGGGGCCGACACAGCCCAGGTCATGTGCCTGCTGCTTCGAGAGATAGCCAACGCCCTTTAAGCGCGTCTCCACGGAGTAATCCAGCAGGAAGGTCTTCTGGATCTCACGGATCTCTTCTTCAATCTTATCCAGCTCGCGCAGGAAATGTGCCAGCATGTCGCTGTCCATATCCTTGATGACGCCGCCGACCTTGTTGACGGAGAAAATCACGCGTCCGCCGGTGGACAGCTCGATCAGGTCCAGCACGTTCTCACGGATCCGCCAGCACTGATAGAACAGGCTCTCATAGCCGAAAGCATCCGCCAGCAGTCCCAGCCACAGCAGGTGGGAATGAATGCGGGACATCTCAGCCCAGATGGTGCGCAGGAATTTAGCCCGGTCCGGCACCTCCACATTCATGATGGACTCAATGCTCTCCACATAGGCCATGCCGTGCATGAAGCTGCAGATTCCGCAGGTCCGCTCCGCGACATAGACCATCTCGTTGTAATCTTTTTTTGCAATCAGGCTCTCCAGTCCGCGGTGTACAAAACCGATGGACGGCACAGCCTCCACAATCTTCTCGTCCTCAATGACGAGATCCAGATGCACCGGCTCCGGCAGCACGGGATGCTGCGGTCCGAAAGGAACAACACTTCTCTTACCCATATCAGTCCTGAGCCTCCTCTTTCTTTTCTTCTTCTGCTGCCTGCGCTGCCTCATTTGCTGCAGCCGCCGCTCTCCTTTCTTCCTTTACGCTCTCCGGAAGAAGCGGCGCATCCTCTTCGATCCGGTACAGCTTCTTGTCGTAGTCCAGGCTCAGCTGCTGAATCTTGACATCAAACATTTCCTTCATCTCGTTCTCATAGAAAACGGCCGCCGGAATGATCTCCGTGATGCTCGGCACTTCCTCATCCACATCTGCGATGACGCGAAGTGTCGTCAGCTCGTAGGTCTCATCGTTGGCAAACGAGTAGGACAGCTCCAGCTTTCCCTGCGCATACGCTGCGCAGGCCTGAGCCAGACGCAGGCCTTCATGCTTCAACTCGATCACTCTTTTCAGCAGCTCATCCAGTCTGATCTCCTCCAGCACGTTCGGAGGACAGATAACCTTGCTCATAGTATCTCCTTCTGCTTAATCATTTCGCCTGTGTGCCGGATTTTGCCGCAGCGACTGCTGCATCGTGCTCATCCGAACGCTTCTGGAACAGTTCCACCGCCTGTACGATCCCGTCGATGATCGACTGGGGTCTGGCAGCGCAGCCCGGGACGTAGATGTCCACCGGAACCGCCTTGTCCGCGCCGCCCAGAATGTTGTAGCACTCCTTGAAAATGCCGCCGGTGCAGGCGCAGGTACCGACTGCCACGACCACCTTCGGCCGTGGCATCTGATCATAAAGCTGCTTTACGACGCTGAGGTTCTGTGTGTTGATGCCGCCGGTGATCAGCAGGATGTCTGCCTGCAGCGGATCGCCGGTGTTCACGACACCGAACCGCTCCGCGTCATACACCGGTGTCAGAGACGCGAGCACCTCAATATCACAGCCGTTGCAGCTCGAACCGTCATAGTGTAATACCCAGGGGGATTCTTTTACTTTAGCCATCTTCTTCACCTCATCAGCGCATCAGCATCAGAACCAGCAGGTTCAGACCTGAGAACAGGATCGTGGCGATCCAGACAATCTTGAGCATCTTCGTGTACTTGATCCGCGCGGCCGTGTTGTCCAGCAGGATCATGAACAGATAGACGGCCAGCACCAGCAGCGCGCCGAAGAAAAAGCTTAAGGGTCTGCGGTCTACGATGAACAGCGCCACCATGCCCATCAGCAGTGCGCTCTCGTACCACTCCGCGATCTGGAAGATTGCCAGGTTGCGCGCGCCCATCTCGGTCTTAATACCCTGCACCAGCTCCTGGTGTGCGTGGTGTCCCGTCGACACGTCAAAAGGTGACTTGCGCAGCTTGACTGCGAGGGCGAACAGGAAGGCGATGAAGAAGCCCGGCATCCGGGTGATCATGATCGTCTCGGACTGCATGATGTCATGTACGTTGAAGGAACCGGCGACCAGGTAGAAGCCGACGCACATCAGAATGACTGCCGGCTCATAGGCCATTATCTGCACCAGCTCACGGTTGGAGGCGATGGTGTTGTAGGGTGATCCGGTCTCCACAACGGCAAAATACAGGAAGATCGAAGCCGTCGACAGAACGAACACGCTCATCAGAATGTCGCTGCCGGAGAAGAAAAGCAGACCGGTGACAATCATCAGCAGCAGGTAGGACAGCAGCAGCGCGTACTGGGCGCGGTTGACGCCGATGACCTGCTTGTTCATGAGCTTGCGCACGTCATAGAAGGGCTGCAGAATCGAAGGACCGATTCTTCCCTGGAGTCTTGCGGAGAGCTTACGGTCAATGCCGTCCATCAGCCCGCCGACGAAGGGGCCGAGAATGATGAATAAAATCGGGAAAATGATCTGTATCGGACTCATCTGAGTACACCTCCGATCACCAGCAGAAGCATCACGACAATCACCGCTGCGGAGCCCACTGTGCAGTAACGCATGGTTTCGTCAAAATGGATGATGTCTGCGAAATAGTAGTTGGACAGCCACAGCTTCTTGTTTCCGCCGAAGGAGTCCACGAATTCGCTGTTGTTTCCGACATTGGCGCCGCTCATATAGGAGAGCTTGACGTTGGTCGCCTGTCTGTTGGAAATCAGGTAGGCACCGATCGGAATCAGGAAGATCAGGGCGATGATCGCGACCATGGTGATCAGCAGTCCCTGGGAAAGCACCTGCTCATAGGATCCGAACATCTCCGCCACCAGCGGATCTACAAAGCGGATCGAGATGAAAGGCAGCAGCACGCACAGGCCGACCATCAGCACTGCGTGCACGCACAGCGAGATCTGCTCGTTGCGCTTGGTCTTGTCATGAGCCCGCAGTCCGGTCTCATGAGAGCGGGCAATCAGCTTGCCCAGCCACTTGGACCAGTAGAAGCCGGTCGTCGCGGAGCCGAAGGCGATGAACAGGATCAGCAGCATGTTGTTCTCATCAATGGATGCCTTCAGTGCGGACCACTTGGCGATCAGCATGCCGAAGGGTGCCAGGAACATGCCGGCGATACCGATGATCATGAAGCTCGCCAGCATCGGCAGACGATACAGCAGACCGTGCATGTTTTCGATATCACGGCTGCCGATGGTGTTCTCAGTCGCACCGACATCCTGGAAGAGCAGCGACTTCGAAACGGAGTGGAACATCATCAGGAAAATGCCGGCCCAGATCGTCTCCTGCCGTCCCACGCCTGCGCAGGCCGTCATCAGACCCAGGTTGGAAATGGTGGACAGGGCCAGGACGCCCTTGCCGTCATGCTGGGAAATGGCAAGAATCGAAGCGACGAAGAAGGTGAAGCCGCCGATGAAGGCGATCATATTTCCCGTCAGGTTTCCTTCCATGGCCGGTGCCAGGCGGAACAGAATATAGATGCCGGCCTTGACCATGGTCGCGGAGTGCAGCAGTGCCGAAGAAGGCGTCGGCGCAACCATGGCGCCGAGCAGCCAGCTCGAGAACGGGAACTGCGCCGCCTTGGTCAGTGCGGCAAAGGCGATCAGCGCCACCGGGATCACCGCAGCGGGATTGCCCGCCACGCCCTGCTCGATAAGATCATACAGGGAGGTGCTGCCATAGGTGAGACCGAAGCCCACGATACCGACTGCCAGGGCCACACCGCCCAGGAGGTTGAGCCACAGCGCGCGGAAGGCGTTGTGAATCGCAATCTCCTCTTTCGTGTAGCTGATCAGCAGGAAGGAGCAGACGCTGGTGATCTCCCAGAAGAAATCAATCCAGAGCAGGCTCGCGGACAGCACAAAACCGAACATGGCTCCGATAAACAGGAACAGAATCATGAAGAAATAGGGTCTGCGGTCCTCGATATTGACATGATGGTGATGATAGCCGTGCATATATCCGACAGCATAGACGATGATGAAGCCGCCGACAATGCCAATAATCAGGCACATCAGCACGCTTAAGTAGTCCACGCGGATATGTGCGTACTCCACGGATTCGGGTCCGAAGAACTCAAACCACATAATCAGCAGAGTCGGCACGATGGACAGAAGGCTGATCCAGTACTTTCTGTACTTGAAGCACATGAAAGTAACAAAGATCATCAGCAGAATCTCCGCGTCCAGAATAAAATGATCCGCCCCGCGGGTTCTGACAAAGAACTCCATCGGCTTGAACCCGTTCCGGGCCCACTGACCGATTAAAACAAAAACAGCCGCCATCTCAATACCGGCAGCGACATACGCAATCCTGCCCCGCAGCAGATTGTTCTTCACCAGATACATCACCGGCGCAACCAGCAGCGGAAACAGAATCAGGAATACTGTGACTCCCATTTGTTTCTCCCTCCTCTGAGTAATTTCAGAATGCCTTTGCGATTATAGCATTTTTCCGGAAATAATCCATTGTACAGAAGCGCTAAGCTTTCGGGAAAAACAGCGGGCAGTATTGCTATTATTTTCAGTATTATGTTTTATATTATTCCGTTAACTATTGATCACCTGCCGGCGAACTCCTCTGCAGCCAGCACCAGGAACGCCGAGGCGTTCTTGAATCGCAGCTATTGATCCTCCGGGATAAGCTCCGGCAGCGGCGGAGCCAGGTACACGGCAGCCCCCGGATCCTTTTCCACGGCAAAATCCGGCTTCCCGTCTCTTAAGCGGCAGACGATTGTGCCCTGCAGATCCGTCCGGTAAAGCTGAACGCCGGCTTCCGCAAGCTTATCCAGCGTGTCCTCATGGGGATGGCCATATTCATTGCCGCTCCCGCAGGAAATCACTGCACAGGAGGGATTAACTGCCATCAGGAAGGCATAGGACGTCGCATTGGCCGAACCGTGATGCCCGGGCTTCAACACATCCGCCTCGAGGGATACCACCTGCTGCCCGGCTCCTGCACCTGCCTGCTGCCCGGCGGCCTCCACAACTTCCCTCTCCTCCTGCCACTGGGCGTCCCCGCAGAAAAGAAAGGTGCAGCCTTCATACTCGACGCGGACCATCAGGGAAGTATTATTCACCAGCCCGTACTCATCCTTCAGGATTTCCTCTGCCGGCCGGACCGGTCCGACAATCTGCGCCCTGGCGGAGCCCACTTCGAAAGACTCCCCATAAGCGGGAACCCGGACGGCACAGCCTTTGGCCTGTGCTGTCTTGGCAAAATCATGAAAGAACCAGTTGTCTGAATCCGCCTGGGGTGCGAGCACCTGCGTATCTGCAGAGGCAGCTTCCCGTATGATCTGCGCAAGACCGCCGCAGTGGTCCTCATGGGCATGGGTGCACAGAATAGAATCCAGCCGCTCTACATCCTGCTGCCGCAGATAGGAAAGCACCGCCGGTGCGTCCTCCTGATTGCCGCCGTCGATCAGCAGAGACTCGCCCTCGCACAGAATCAGCGTCGCGTCAGCCTGTCCCACATCGATAAAATGTACAGAAAAGGTGTCGTGCCCCGCAGCTGCTGTTTCTGTGTTCTCCTCACTGCCTGCCCATCTGTCGAAGATTCTGCGAAAGCTGTCGGGAAGGCTGCCGGAATTCCGGAGCAGAACCACGCCCAGCACCACAAGCACGAAAAGCAGAAGGCCTGCGATGAGCGCAAGCCTTCCGGAATTCATCAATGTCTGCTTCTTTTTTCGGTTTCGTCTGTTTCTTCTGTTCGCCATTCAGCCAGCCAGTTATCTGGTTACGATCTCTACCGGAACGTTGAAGATCTTCGCAACCTTCAGGATGGTATCAATGTGTCTGCCTGTGCCTGCCGCAAAATGATGAGTCGGTCCGGTCTCACTCCATCTGGTCACGAACTCGGTCGCGCCGCAGGTGAAGCGGGTTCTCATGTTGGTATCGCCGATCGAAAGGATTTTGCCCTCTTCGTTCACGCCCTCGGCGACGATAAACTTGAACTTTCCGTCTCCGTCCTGCGTGATTGCCAGATAGGTGACCGGTCCCAGATAAGGATAGAACTGGGTCAGATATCCGCCGCCGGTCTTGCCGTGGAAGACCTTTACGATCTTCATCGTGGGCTTTTTGTCGGAGATATCCGCGTCGCCCGAGCCGCTGTGGCCGATGATCGCGATGTCGTCATTGAAGTCGATCGAGTACATCTCAGCCAGCTGGCCGGTGCCGCTGATGGTCTTCATGATGCTCATCGCCATAGCGACCTTCATGTCGCCCTCAACTGCGCAGGCGGTGCCCTGCTTGATCAGCATGGAGAACGCAGGGATCAGCATGCTGTCCAGCACGCCGGCCTTGCCGGTCGCAAATCCGTCGTAGTGGGACGCGATCAGGCCGAGCTTCTCGTCCTTGACCCACTGCTCGAAGGCGACGACATATTTTGCCATCTCCCAGACTTCCTCGATGCTTCCGCCGCCCTCGATGTCGAAGGTGTCCAGAATATCCTGTGCCTTCGCGCGGATGGCGTCTTCATCGGTGATGTTGTCCGCGATCGCCCACATCTTCTCCCAGTCAAACTGCTTGGTATAGAGGAACATTCTGCGATACAGGTTGGACTCGTCGATGTACAGATCCATCATGCCCGGATAAGGTCTTCCGATCTGAGCAATATTGGTGTCACGGAAACGTCTTCTCACCTGTGCTGCACGGCACCAGTCATCGATCTCCGCCTGCACTGCCGGATCGCCGCCCTCGACGACGCCCGTGATGACCGCATGTCTCTTGCCGAAGCGGTTGAGGTCCGCAACCATCTCGCCGACCGCGCCGCAGGCATAGCCTTCGCCCAGCCAGGAAGCGATATCGGTGTGATCATAGTCAAGTGCCTTCAGCTTCTGAACATTGACAAGAACAACCGGTACATCCAGATCTCTTACTGCGGGAAGCATGTTATATGATGTCGCATAGGTCAGCAGCTGCAGGAAAACCAGATCTACGTCTGCCGCGCGGAACAGATCGCCCGCCGCCTGAGACTGCTCCTTGGTGGTGATGATGCCGCCGTCGATCAGCTCCACGGTATCCGGAATGGTCTTCTTGAATGCTGCATACTGTGCCTCAAATTCCGGCACCAGCGAAGGAAACTGCGGAAGATAAGCTCCCAGAGCGATGGAAAAGACGCCGACTTTAGCCTTGGTATTAACTAACATATGCCCCTCCTGTTATAAAATTTATATAAGTTTGTGCTTTATAGCCCGTATCAGTGCTGAATTGCCCGCATTCAGCCTTACCTTTCTATTTTAACGGATGCAGGGAGAATTCGCAATTATCTGGGGAAACTGTGGGGCTTGCTTGCGATGCTTGCCCCGGTTTTTTCCGGTTTGCTCATTTTTTGTACCCAAGCTTGCTTTTTCTGTATTCCGGGTACAATTTTCCGGGTCTGAGAAACAGCGCAAGCTTCAATAATTGTACTCAGGCGAGAGCTTCCCGGGATATGAGTACAATTCCCGGACAAGCTCACCCTTGATTAATACTTGCTTGCTTAAAAAAGTTGTACTCAAACATGGGCTTTCCGGCATCTGAGTACATTCCGCTCATCCCGCCGCGCCGGAATCCGGAAATTCACATAGATTTGTTGTTCTCAATCAGCGCATATTCTCCATCCAGGTACAAACGCACTCTCCTGGGAATTTCAGGCACGGCAGAATAATTCAGGTGAGGCGCAATATTACCAATTTACCAATTCCCAGGGAATAAAAAAAGGAAGTCCTTTCGGACTTCCTGCAAGCAGTGGAACCGTGGAGGATCGAACTCCAGACCTCCCGCACGTCAAGCGGACGCTCATCCCAGCTGAGCTACGATTCCATGCACAAGCCATTATACTGACAAGCTCCCGAAATTTCAAGCCCCAATTTTATACTTTCCAGTGCAGGCGGTGCAGCTCGCCGTTGCGGTTGAGGCCGGCAAAGGACTGCTGACGCAGGGCTTCGTACAGGACGACTGCGACGGAGTTGGAAAGGTTCAAGGAGCGTGTGTCACCGAGCATGGGAATCCGGATGCAGTGGGCCTCATCTTCCACCAGGATTTCCTCAGGGATACCGGCGCTCTCTTTTCCGAACATCAGGTAGTCATCTTCTCCGAACTGCACGTCGGTGTAGCACTGATGCGCCTTCGTGGTCAGATACCAGATCACCGCGGACGGATTCTGCGCGCGGAATTCGTCAAAATTCTGCCAGGTCCGGACTTTCAGGCGCGGCCAGTAATCGAGGCCGGAGCGCCTGACCCACTTTTCTTCGATGGAGAAACCCATGGGTTTGATCAGGTGCAGATCCGTGCCGGTCGCGACGCAGGTGCGGCCGATGTTTCCGGTGTTCTGGGGGATTTCAGGTTCGTGAAGAATGATGTGCATGATAACTTCCTAAAGCAGACGCAGCGGCAGCCGACAGACGCAGGCGGCAAACGCGGCTGCGGCTATTGTTCCAGCAGCTCCGGGACTTCCCACAGATTGCGGATTTCGTAATCCGCCTGCTCGCCGGTGGTGTTCGGCTTGCTCTGCGGGTTGTACCAGCAGGTCCGGATGCCGGCTCGGATGCCGCCGCGGATGTCGCTGGTCAGGGAGTCGCCGACGATCATAAACTCGTCGTTTTCATATTCCGGAAGAGCCGCAAAAACGGCGTCGAAGAAGCCCTCTGTGGGCTTCTCCGCGCCGATGATTTCCGAGATGAATGCGCCGTCCAGCAGCGCGCCCAGTCCCGACTTGTCCAGTTTCTTTTCCTGTGCGATCCGGGTTCCGTTGGAGGCGGCGTACTGCAGCACGCGTCCCTTCAGGGATTTCACCAGATCATACGCATTGTCATAAAAGCAGATGGTCTCACCCAGGTTGACCTGATAGAGATCGTTGAACGCCGGCGCGACCATGACCGGAAGTCCTTCTTTTGCAAAGAACTCCCTGAATCGCCCCACAAGGATTTCCGGCTTGGTCATCTCTCCCCGCTCCAGTGCCTCCCAGTACTTTCTGTTGATCACAGAATACCGGGCGATCATCTCATCGGTGCAGGGGCCGAGTCCGAAGGCTTCAAATCCCATCCGGATGCCTTCGCGCTCCGCTGCCTCGAAGTTTAAGAGCGTGGCGTCAATATCCCAGAGTATGACCTTTACAGACAACCGATCTCCTCCGCAGCTTTTTACAGGCAGCCGAACTCCACCATAGCTTTGCGCAGGTTCGCCTGATGCGCTTCTGTCATCACAGTCAGCGGCAGACGCGGTGCGCCGACCTTGAAGCCCTGCATTTCCAGAGCGGCTTTGACCGGAATCGGGTTGACCTCGCAGAACAGCTGATCAATCAGCGGAATCGCCTTCAGCTGAATTGCTCTCGCTTCCTCAAAGCGTCCCTCGACGGCTGCCATCGCCATGTCGTGGGTCTCCTTCGGGGCAACGTTTGCCAGAACGGAGATGACGCCCAGGCCGCCCAGTGCGCAGAGCGGAACCACCTGATCATCATTGCCGGAGTAAATGTCAACACAGCCGTCCGCAAGTGCGGCAAGTTTTGCAACCTGAGCGATGTTGCCCGTTGCTTCCTTGATACCGACGATGTTCTCGGTATCTTTTGCCAGACGGACCATGGTATCCGGAAGGATGTTGGTGCCGGTGCGGGAAGGAACGTTGTAAACGATGCACGGAAGCTTGGTGGCTGCCGCGATGGTGCGATAGTGGGCATACAGACCGTCCTGTGTTGCCTTGTTGTAGTAAGGTGTCACCAGCAGAAGGCCGTCAGCGCCGAGCTTCTCAGCTTCTTCGGACATCATCACCGCGTGCGCCGTATTGTTGGAGCCGGTGCCTGCGATGACCGGGATTCTTCCCTTGATGACATCTACTGTGAACTTGATCGCCTCCAGGTGCTCCGGATCATCCAGTGTCGGAGCCTCACCGGTCGTGCCGCAGACAACGATGGAATCCGTGCCCTTTGCGACCTGGTCCTCAAGAAGTGCCTCAAATACTTCGTAGTTGATGTCGCCGTTTTCCTTCATCGGGGTAACAATAGCTACGCCCGATCCTTTAAAAATCGCCATACCTGCCTCCTTCAATAAAACCTGTTACCGTAAACAAATAACTGAATTCTGAAAACATCGTTTTTTATTAGCTTGTATTGTATCACATTTCTCGCAGAGCGCTACATATAGTGGTAAATTTTCTTTACTCCGGCGCTGCTCCTGATTTTGCCCCGGCGTTACTCCGGTCTGTCCGACAAAATCGGCAGGCGCACCGGCTCGTAGCTTTTCTCAACGCGGCGCAAAAGTTCGCGCGTGTCGCGTTCGTCGCGGCAGCCGCCCTCAAGCGTGATGATCTGAGGGATCAGGCCGGGCTCATCTTTGCCCAGATACTCCATGATGCGCTCCCGGGCGTGTGCGAGTGTGGCGAGGTCGTTGTACAGGTAAACCGCGAGCAGATCTTCTGCGCCTTCCTGCGGCCGGATTACCATCCGCATCTGAGACTCCGCAAGCACCGGCTCGAGCAGTGCGCTGATTTCGTCTCTTTTTGCTTTACGGAAAATCAGCTTGACCGAGACGATTTCCTTCGGGTCGTAGACTTCCCCCTCCAGATAAATGCGGTAAGGGCTACGGCGCATCCGCTCGTAGACGAGCTTTTCCTCGTCCTGCATCTCTCCCCTGTGGAAGATGCAGATCCGGTCCCTGTGGAGTGTGTAGATAAAATAGGGCTCTCCCGCGTCGTTCAGCGCGCGGCTGAGCCGCTCGTAGTCCAGCGGCAGAATGTACTCCGCCCACAGGTAGCGGTTTTCATTCGTATCAAAGATTGCCGCGCCGTCCATGACGATGAGCGGCAGGGCCAGATTGACGCTGTGGAACTGCATGGCAAAAAAGGCCGGCGCGTGTTCGGACTGGATACAGATCCGGGCGCCGTCCCGGTACAGGTTGTTGAGCTGGAACTGCAGCGCCGGCGTGAGCGTCGCGGAACTGCTCGGGATCAGATCCCGCTGATACAGGAAGAAGACCCGCTCTCTGCGATGGTCGCGCGGAAGCCGGAAGATGTTGACGCAGACCGCGACCGCCGTGCCGATCATGATGTCCACGACGCGCAGAAGTGCGTCGCGGATCGGATCTTCGATATTCGGATAAGAGATGGCGATGCACAGAAAGGTGATCGCACACAGGCTCGACATGTCCGGTCTGTGCAGCAGTACGGCGCTGTAGAGCGAAAGCAGGACGCCGAGACTCATGAAGACGTAGACAATCAGGGTGCCCGACACAGCAGCCGGAAGGAAGTCCATGCACACGACGAACAGGATGCCCCAGAAGGCGCCGATCGTCGTGGCTTTGAAGCGGTTCAGTGCGAATTCACCCGCGGTGGAAACGACCGGCTGCATGCAGACGATCGCCGTGATCGCGGATTCGACGGGCATACTGCCGCTGCGGTAACCCCGCATGTGATAGATCACAAGGCACAGGAATACCGCGATGGACGTTTTGATAATCCGCTGCCCCAGATGCGGCAGGTTCCGGATCCTGCGGATGGTCTCTTCAGCCATACTTCTTCTCCTCTGCGTCTGAGTCACGGGGACAGGTTCGGTGACTCATTGTTCAAAATGAGTCACCGAACCTGTCCCCGTGACTCGCTGCGCATTACAGTTTCTTTCCCTGTATAATCATGGAGAGCGGAAAACCGCCGTGATCCATTGAGGCAAATGCGCTGCTGATATCGTAATCAAACTCCTGAAGTCCGGTCACAACCATTCCGTTATTACACATTCCGGAAATGATCTCAGACATCGGGTGCGTAAAATCAGTGAATGTCTTGGAGTGATAGCTCTTCTGTGTCATATAATACATGCCGTCATTTCCCGTCCACTTATGTTCAAAGTAAGAATAACGGCATTCATACCTGTGCGCCGGGTCAAACTCTTCTTCCCCCTCTGCAGCAAGCATATTCGTGCAGGGATGCTGTTCATTGATGACAATCACCGCTCCCGGCTTCATGCATTTTGCCACTACTGCAAAAAAGCGGTTCAGGTCTTCAAACCAGCACAGTGCCCCGATGGTGATAATCACCAGATCGAACTGTTCTTTATTCTGACCATCGATGTCGTAGATATTGACAGCCTCAAACGTACAGGGCAGGTTCAGTTCCTTCGCTTTTGCATTCGCGAAGGCGACCTGATTCTCGGCAATGTCAAAGCCTGTCCCTTTTGCAGCTTTTCCGCATTTCACCAGAGAAAGAAGCTCGCGCCCGTTATTGCAGCAGAACTGACCGACAGACATTCCCTCCGTATCCATTTCCCTCAGGATGTCTGCCATCTCTTTTTCAAAAAACGGATAGTCTTCATTCTGAATCCGTTCTGTTATGTCGGCTCCCCAGGAGGCATCCCTGTTGTCAAAAGCCTCCTCCCATGCTTCTTTGTTTCCTTCTATATACTTTTCCATCTCTGATTCCGTTAAGTTAGTCTGGGGGAAAGGTCCGGTGACTCTTTTATCAAAATGAGTCACCGGACCT
>JAFRIW010000042.1 GCA_017432565.1 Lachnospiraceae bacterium | reverse complement strand
CAGTGTCCGGCATGTGGGGCAGTGCATGACCGTGACATCAATGCAGCGGTCAATATCAGGAAAGAAGCGCTCCGAATCCTTAATGATATCGAGAAGCAAAAAGCAAGCTGAAAACGAAGAGAATCACTAGGGCAGGAACTGTCCGAAGTCAACGCCTGTGGAGCCGATGGTCACTGCCTGGCAAAGACACGTCTTAGCCGGCAAACTATAGCGATGAAGCAGGAATCCCCCGCCTCTGCAGGCGGTGGGAGGTTCAATCTTTCGCTTCGATGATTGTAATTCTTCCCTGCCCGTACGGATCTGCGTAGTCCCCGCCGATCTCTCCGGAAAGTGTCTCTTCAACATATTTAATCAGGGCTTCATTATCGAGCATGACCTGGTCCTGAAGCAGTTTGCAGCCGGCAAAAGCTGTCTGTCCGTCGCCGCTGTTGACCAGTACATAGTATGATGATGCCGAAGTATGATTTCCGGGACTTTAAGCCCGCCGTTCTTCCCGGGCCCAGGCTGCCGACAGCGGAATGATCAGCAGCAGAATGGCAGCAACCAGAAAATAGCCTGATTTCATTCCGAAAAGATCTGCACACCGGCCCACCAGAATGGGGCCGACAAACATACCGATTCCGTATATAGCCTGATAACAGCCCATAGCTGTAGAGCGCCGGTCGCCGGGAAAATGTCGTATGGCGAGGCTCATGGTCAGAGCAGTCAGGATTCCTGAGAATAATCCGGCCAGAGCCTGCAGAACGAACAGGACCGGCAGATTCGGTGAAAACGCGATACAGACAGTCAGAATGCTGAGAGCGGCAGCGCTGCAAAACAGATATTTCTTCTCTCCCGCTCCGTCTGACCCTGCGCGTCCGGCCAGCAGTGCGCCGATCAGTCCCATCGCGATGTCCGTGACGCTCAGGATGCTGCGCAGGAAGGAGGAAGCCCCCAGCCCGGTCGCCAGAAGCGGCGTAAAGCCGGTCACCATGCCGGCAATATAGAGCTGCCCGATCAGCATGGCACAGGCCATGCACAGAAGCCGTCTGTCCCGGATGACGGAAACAAACCCCTTCAGTGTCATCGGGGTGCGGTTTTCCGGAATCTTTTCCTGAATAAACAGGCTCAGTATAAAGGCGAGCGCAGCGCTGGCAGCGCCGATTGCGAACATCGAACTGTATCCGGAAAAGACAGCGAGTGCCGCACCTGCGATCAGCATACCGAGAAGTCTTCCGAGGTTATTGACCGCACTGAGTCTGCTGATAGCCTGTGTGGTCTCCTCTGCCGGGAAATAGCTGGAAAACAGAACGGTAATAATGACCCAGGAAGCCGCACCCAGTCCTGCCGTTCCGCGTGCCGTTACCAGCAGGAAGTCGCTGCGGACCAGCAGGAACAGCATGTTTGCGGCAAAAGAAAGAAAAATCCCCAGGCAGACGAACAGCTTGCGCTTTCCGATCCGGTCGGAAAGGATGCCAAGGGGAATACGGGCGAGCATCTGGGTAAACCCGTAGCTTCCTGTCACGATTCCGATCAGTGTCAGCGAAGCCCCCAGGTCCTTCAGATAAGCGGAAAGATGCGGGACATAGGTATATTGCGAGAACCAGAACAGCATGACAGCCGCCTGATACAGGCGCGTTCCGTAGGTGGATTTTTTCATCTCTTTTTTTCGTCTTTTTCTACTCTCAGATTTATATAGAAGAATTTTCCCATAAGAAATTCTCTTCTGCAATCCTGATTCTTAAGTTTCTTTAAGGTTCATGCTTTAGACTGTTCCTGTCAGAAAAAAACAGATAAGGAGTTGAATATGATAAAAAGAAATCTGATAAAAGCATCTGCAGTCGCAATTGCCCTTTCACTGGTCGTCTTTGCAGCTTCCTGCGGGACCGGCTCCGCGGAAAACACTTCCGGCGCCGCCGGTATCGGGAACGCAGAAACAGACGAAGCTGAGGCCGCAAGTGAGATTTTGCCCGAAGAAAGTACAGAGTATGAGGAAGAAATCGTGTGCCCGGAAGACGGAGAGCATGCGATTGAAGCAGACGGCGGGGAACAGACTATTGAGAACGTACATGTTGTCAAAACCGGCAATTCCGATCTCGGTGACGAGGCGGATTTCTATGGAGATAACGCCGCTGTTTATGCGGCTGAAGGCGCCTCTCTCACACTGAAAAATGTCTGTGTCGAGACCGACGGGAAGCACGCCAATGCCGTTTTTTCGTATGGAGAAGGCACAACGGTGACAGTCAGCGATTCGGTAATTGAGACATCCGGAGACTGTTCCGGCGGTCTGATGACGACCGGAGGCGGAACCATGATCGCCCAGGACCTTACGATTCACACTACCGGGAACTCTTCTGCCGCGATCCGCTCCGACAGAGGCGGCGGGACTGTCAATGTGGACGGCGGCTCGTATACGACGGACGGAACGGGCTCTCCTGCGATTTATTCAACCGCTGATATTACGGTGAGCAACGCGTCGCTTGTGTCAACGGCTTCTCAGGGTGTTGTTGTCGAAGGGAAAAACAGTGTGACGCTGAATAATGTCAGCCTGACTGCGGACAACAATACGAAAAACAGCGATAAATCCGATACATACCAGGCAGTTATGATTTATCAGTCCATGTCCGGAGATGCTGCGGAAGGACTGGCTTCCTTTACCATGACAGACGGTACGCTGCTGAATAAGAACGGGGACATCTTCTTTGTCAACAATACTGTGGCAGATATTACGCTGGAAAATGTTGAGATCATAAATGAAGATCCGGCCGGCGTGCTGCTGAGAGCCGAGGCGGCCGGATGGGGAAATGAAGGCACCAACGGCGGCAAGGTGAATCTGAATCTTAAGAATCAGACGCTGGAGGGTGACATTATTGCAGACGAGGTTTCCGCTGTCAATCTCTGTCTTTCCGGAAACAGCAGCTGGAGCGGTGCAATCAATGCAGCTGACGAAGGAGACGTTTATGTTGAGATTGAGGAAGGATCAACCTGGAAACTGACAGCAGATTCGTATATCTCGTCGCTTACCTGCAATGAAAGTGCGATTGATCTGAACGGATTTACGCTTTATATAGAAGGTACGGCTTATACCGAAGGAACTGCTTCTGAAGGAGAAGCGCTGGTCCTCTCTTCCGGCTCCGCAGGCATGGGAGACAGACCGGAAATGCCGGGAAACGGCGGAGAAAGGCCTGAAATGCCCGCAGACGGAGAACGCCCGGAAATGCCGGAAAACGGCGGAGAACGTCCGGAAATGCCGGGCGGACCGGGCGGAACGCCTCCTGAGATGCCCGAAGGAGAAATGCCGCACGAACCTCCGACAGATACATTACCTTAATCAGCTTAACCAGTAAGCTTCATACACAACTGACGGATCAATATGCGCAGGGTCAGGTGAACCGGTACGGAGCAGCATCGCCTTCAGCTGCTTCGTAAACGTTCCGATCGTATCGGCGACGCCCTGCGCACCATTTTGCATATAAGCGGCCATCAGAGGCTTTCCGACGCTGACAAGGTCCGCCCCGCGGGCAAGTGCCTTGAAGGCGTCAAAACCGTCCTCAATGCCGCCGTCGGCGATCAGGATGAAATCCTCTCCCACTGCCTTTCGGATGTCGGGAAGGAGCTTTACGGGCGGAATGGCCCATTTCATCAGGCTGTTGTGATGTCCGAGGATCACGCCGGCCGCGCCGAGCTTCTGTGCTGTCAGCGCGTCCTGTACGCTTAAGGCGCCCTTGAAAAAGAAAGGAAGCCGTGTGCAGGACACATATTCCCGCAGCTCTTCGAGCGTCGGCTGCTTCATCTGAAAACCGGCTACAAAAGAGTCTTCATCATCGTCAGAGTTGGTCGCGTGTTCCACGTCCATTCCGACCGCAAAGTAGCCGTTTTCCTCGGCGCAGCGGATCCTGCGGAAGATTTCTTCCCGGTCCGCGTAGGGCTTGATGACTTTCATAATCCGTCCGCCCGCGGAAGCGACCTCTTTCATCTCCTCCACGCTGCCCATGCCGATGGAACAGAAAGCACCGGCCATCGCGGCGCCTTCCGCATAAATCTTCATGCCGTCCTTCAGATGGCTCAGAGCCGCCGTCATGACCGGCGTCTCAAATTCCGTTCCGAGAATGCGGACTTTCGCAGAGGGGTGAATGCTTCCGAGCACTCTGCCCTCGATCACGAGAGAATCCATGTATTTACGAGCAATCTGAATAGAATCTGCGTGTTCATTTGACATATTCCTACTCCTCCAGATCTTTTGTGAGGTTCCGCACCCATTTGTATTTGCGGAAATGCAGCATGACCCACGGGATTTTGCCGACTTCATCCAGGCAGGTGCAGGCGTAAACCAGCAGCACCGGCCAGTGGAAAACAAAGGCCCCCAGAAAGGCCAGCGGAATGGCAATGCCCCACATGCAGACAGCCAGGCTGTACATGTCAAAAAGTGTATCTCCCCCGCCGTCTATGACGCCGTTGATGGTCACGGTGTTGACGCAGCGCCCGATCATGTAAATGCCCATGATGAGCATCATGCCCTTCAGATAGCTCTGTGCCTGATCGGTCAGAATCACAAAATGCAGAACAAAAGGCGTCACAGCGAAGACCAGCGCCATGGAGGCAAAGCCGATGACATAGGACAGATTTTTCAGTTTAATGCCGTACGCCTTGCCGCGCTCGAGATTGCCGGCGCCGAGTTCATTGCCGACCATAATTGCCGCGGCACTGCCGACACCGTTGCAGGCGCAGCAGATCAGATCCCGCACGACCGCGGAGACGGAGTTGGCGGCGGCTGCGTCCACGCCCATATGCCCCATGATGGCGGTATAGGAAGTAAAACCGACGCCCCAGAACAGCGAGCCGCCCATCAGAGGCAGGCATTGTTTGGAAAAATCGGATGTCAGCTCCCGGTTGAGGCTGAAAAGATGCCGCAGATCCGGCTTAATGTAGTCTTTCCTGGCTGACAGGACAAGGCACAGCCCCAGCTCAATCACGCGGGCCAGTGTTGTCGCCAGCGCGGCGCCCCGGGCTTCCATCCTCGGTGCTCCGAGCAGACCGAAAATAAAGACGGCGTTGAGCAGAATGTTGAAAATGACAGCACTGGAGCTGATCCAGGCACTTTCGGTTACGTGATCCGTGACCTTCATCAGCGCCAGATAACTCTGGGAAATACCGGTGATGAGATAAGACCATCCCGCGATCTGCAGATAGGCGCTGCCGATCCGGATCAGGCCTTCGTCCGCGGCAAAAATATGCATCAGGAGCTCCGGAACCAGTTCGCAGGCTGAGAAAAAGAGAACGGAGGTCAGCCCTGTAAACAGGAGTGTCAGATTGAAGAGCTTCCGAAGCGTGCTCTCATCTCCTTTTCCCCAGTACTGCGCGCCCAGAATTGAGGCGGCACCGGTAATCGCGAACAGAAACATATTCTGCACAAACTGGATCTGCGTCGCCAGGGAGACAGCTGTCATCTGCTCCTGCGCAACCCGGCCCAGCATCAGCGCATCTCCCGCAGCAACCAGAGAAAGCATCAGGCTCTGCAGGATGATCGGCAGGGAGATCTGTTTCAGCTTGCCGTAAAAAACTTCGTTGTCAACCGATTTCATTTCAAACTGCATTATCTTTCCGTAAATGTCTTTCTGCTCTGTTATTTAATCGTGTATCCGCCGTCAATAATCAGGTTGTGTCCGGTGATCATCGATGCGCCGGGACTGCACAGGTAAGCGATAACAGACGCGACTTCCTCGGGCTCCGCAAAGCGCCCGGAAGGCATCTCCTTTTTCAGCGCTTCTCCGTGCGGGCCGTCCCAGGCCTGGTGTCCCATGGCGGTCATTACAACAGTCGGAGAAACGGCGTTGACCCGGATCCCGTAATCGCCCCACTCAAGTGCCAGGACCTTCGTCATCATGATGACGCCTCCCTTGGACGCGCAGTATGCGGCATGGCGCTTTAATGCAATCACACCGCCCTGGGAAGCGACATTGACGATACAGCCGCGGATCTCATGGTCGATCAGATATTTGCCAAACGCCTGCGCCATAAGGAAGTTGGCGGTCAGGTTGACTTCGATGACTTTGTTCCAGTCCTCTTCCGACAGTTCTTCCGCGTTGCCGAGAAGTGTGATACCGGCGCAGTTGACCAGGATATCCGCTCCGCCGAACACTTCTTCTGCGGTGCGGATCAGCGCTTCGCGGTGCTCCCTGTCACAGACGTCTCCGCGCACGCCGACGGCCTTTTCCCCGCCCATTTCGCGGGCCATTTCCTCGACCTTCGGATTGCGGCCGCTCATCACGACATTGGCGCCCTGCGAAAGAAAATAGTCGGCGGTGCAGTTTCCGATTCCGGACGTGGCGCCGGTAATGATGGCAGTGCGTCCTTTCAGTCCGAGATTCAGTGATTTGATCTCTTCAGGGGAATAAACAGGCAGCATAGTGATTCCTCCTTTCAGTGATAAGCTTCAACAAGGGATGCAAAATGCGGCAGTTGTTCTTCGATGAATGCGCGCATGCCGTGCAGGGCCGGCTCAAGATTTTCCTGCGTGAGTTCGTGGGAGCCGTCCGCGAAACAGTTGACCATTTCCCGGCAGACCTCTTTGTTGTAGTGCTGGTAATCTGAGTAATTGGCCAGATCCGTGACGATCTCTTTCATGTCCGGGAAGAAGTAAACGCGGACGTTCGGATAAGCGAGCAGCTGCTCCGAGATGTCCCGGTACTGCGCAAGGACTGCGTCCAGACGGTTCTCCTGATTGACATTATACCAGTACAGCATGCTGTACGGCGGATAAAAGAAAACAAATTCGGTTTCCGGGTGTGCCTCGATATACGGGAACAGGTTCTGCGCCAGATTGATGCGGCTCTGCGGAAGCAGCGCGTCTTCCGGCAGAGGCTCCGGGACAGCCTGTGCCGGCGCAAAGCCCTGCATGACCGGTACTTCGCCGAAGTACTCCTCGGTCTGCCATTCGGTCATGTAGACGGTAGACAGATCAGTTGCCTCGCGCTCCGCAATCGGCCGCAGGATGTACTGCAGGAGTACGTCCTTGTTCAGGACATAGGCGATGTCGTTCAGGTAAAACCGGTCATATAGGTACGACGGCTGCGGATACTTGGTCTCGGCCGGATCTGCCGTGAAGGTCGAGACATCCAGCGCAATATAGGCGCGCTTTACGTCGTTCGTCTTCCGCGCGTAGGAGCGCCTGTCGTAGACAAACGACAGCACATTGGACAGATCCTTCGGGTAGGCGCCGTTGCTCGAGAGCTTGATCAGGCGCAGGTCCATCAGCTCAGCGAAATCGTCGGTATCGAAGTTCAGCGTCATGGAAGAGCCGGTCAGGAAGCTGTCATAGGCAAAATTCCGCGCCATGCCGGGGTTCTGCGAGAGCTGGTTGTCCACGACATACGGAAAGCCCGGCAGCGGCCTGTGGTAGTGGAAAAACGGGTCCACGACCACGGTCAGCAGGATGCAGACGGCGAACAGGAACCCCGCGGTCACCGCAAAAGCAGTGCCGGCGCGGCGGACTGACAAACTGCCGTCCTCCCGGGTATTCTTTATTTTGCCCTCAAACAGTCTCTTCAATGCTCTCTTACGAACCTTTCTTTTCAGAACTTAAAGTACAGGAAGGTGCTGACTTCTCCGAGGGAGATGACACACCACGCAAACAGAACAGCCAGCAGGACGTACGTGAAGGTGCCGATCCGGTGGCGCTGCGCATACTCGCGGAATGTATGGCGGTTGAATGCGATCAGGGCCGAAACGATCAGGACGATCCACATACTGACGTAGCCGCTGTACTGCCAGCTGTCCAGATGCAGGATCTTCAGCGCGTACCAGATCTCGTCCAGCTGGCAGCTTTTGGCCAGGCGGATGGAACAGCGAAGCCAGGGCTTGCTGAAGACGATCTTTAACAGCTGGAGGGCCTGGTGCACGGAATCCGCGCGGAAAAAGACCCAGGCCACCGAGACGTAGAGGAAATTCAGGATAACCGAGCAGAACCGGAACACCGGATGATCCGGCAGGAGTGTGATCTCCTTCGGGCTCCTCCCCTGCTTTGATGCTTTGACGTCACACAGAAACCGGTGCAGCACGCTCATGACGCCGTGCATGCCGCCCCAGACAAGGAAGGTCAGGCCGGCGCCGTGCCAGATTCCGCTGAGCAGGAAAACGATCATCAGGTTCAGATAAGTGCGCGCCTTGCCTTTGCGGTTTCCGCCGAGCGGGATGTAGAGATACTTGAGGAAAAAGCGGCTGAGCGTAATGTGCCAGCAGTTCCAGAAATCGCGGATATTGCCGGTGCGGTACGGCAGATGGAAGTTTTCAGGCAGTTCAATGCCGATCATCTCACAGACACCTTCGCCCATGTCACAGTAGCCGGAGAAATCCAGATACAGCTGCAGGGAGAAACCGATCATGACGATCATGGCGTCGAGCCAGGTCAGGCGCGGCAGAATGGAATAGCCGTAGTCGACGGAGCCGGACAGGTAATCCGCGAGAAGCACCTTTTTGGCGAGCCCCAGGGTGAACAGAAACAGGCCGCGCAGAAAGCGTTCGCCGGAAAACCGCGTCTCGCCGGCCCGGTCGAACTGCTCTTTCATTTCGCGGTACCGGACGATCGGACCCTGCAGGATCTTCGGGAAAAACGTGATATACAAAAGATAATCCGGCAGATCCAGTTCGATCTCCCCGCGGGAAAGATCTGTGAGGAAAGAAATCTGCTGAAAAGTATAGAAGCTGATGGCGATCGGCAGTGCGCCGGAATATTTATAGAACCCGAGAAGCGCAAGATTTGCGGCAATGGCTGTAAACAGCAGTGCCTTTCTTCTTTTCTCTGCATCGGCGGCACGGTCGATCAGCAGCGCGAACACGGTGTTTGCCGCGACGCTCGCCAGGAAAATCGCGAAGTTTTTCAGGCCGAAACACGCAAAGAACAGGAGCGAAATGGCGGTCAGGAAGACGCGCCGCAGGCCCCCGCTTCGTCCGCTCCTGCCGGCTCCGCCCGGGATCAGAAAGAACCCGAAAACCAGAACCGGCAGAAAGGCGAATATGAAAATGTAAGATTGAAATAACGGCTTCAGCATGATGCTACTATTGTAGCATAAATGCTGATTCCTGACAGACGAAACCCTCTGCAGAGTGAGTGTCTGCAGAGGGCTTTTAAAGAAATGTGTAACAGCACACAAATTTGGGGGCAGTTTCAAGTCTCGGAGTAATACGGGACAATAATGTAGTTGCCTGCATTCAGCGCTTTGCTGGAAGCCCAGTTGAGGCGGTCAAGGTGATTGATGCTGCAGACCTCGTCGACATAATCCTCCAGATCATCATAATAGGCATCATCCATATAGCGCTCCGCAATGTCATAGAGGCTCTCTCCGCAGCCGATCATGACGCTGGTGAAGCACTTCTGCTTCGGGATAACGGGTTCTTCCGCGGCATTTGCCTTCATACCGAACAGAATCATACCGAGTCCGGCCAGGAGAATAATCACAACAACGGTCAGCAGAATGCAGTTTCTGCGGATCTGCCGCGCTCTGCGCGCCCTGCTCTCCGCTACACGGACCAGAAAATGATCGGTTCTCTCGGGAATGGACTGAGTCAGCATTGTAAACCTCCTTTGCAAATGTTCGCCGGTTTGTTCGGAACATTTGTTCGATACTCTGCTATTATATCGAACAGATATTCGAATGTCAATGCGTCCGGGCGGATTTTTTCGAACATATTTTTGGAATATATGTTTGATTTTTCCTGTCCGTGTCCTTATAATAGCAGGTAGGATATACAAAAAAATGTACATCGGCACTGTTCTTTGCAGACAGCGTACACGTACGGAGGAGATCAGAATGGCGAACGGAAGAATCACCAGAAAGCAGCAGCAGATCCTGGATTTTATCAAGCAGGAAATTCTCTCGAAGGGTTACCCGCCTGCAGTCCGCGAGATCTGTGAGGCAGTGGATCTCAAGTCCACTTCTTCGGTTCATTCTCATCTGGAAACACTGGAGAAGAACGGATATATCCGCAGAGATCCCACTAAACCCCGCGCAATTGAGATCTGTGACGACAGCTTCCAGATGGTGCGCACGGAAATGGTCTCTCTTCCGGTTGTCGGCCGTGTCGCAGCCGGCGAGCCCATTCTTGCTCATCAGAATATTGAGAGCTATTTCCCGGTTCCCGCGGAAATGGTTCCCGGCGGAGAATCTTATGTTCTGAATGTACACGGAGATTCGATGATCAATGCCGGCATCCTTGACGGTGATATGATTTTTGTCCGCTCCTGCAGCACGGCAGAGAACGGAGAAATTGTTGTGGCGCTGGTAGATGACTCCGCTACAGTCAAGCGGTTTTATAAAGAGAAGGACCACATCAGGCTGCAGCCTGAGAACGATTCAATGGAACCGATCCTGGTCGACAGCTGTGTGATCCTCGGAAAAGTGTTCGGAGTATTCAGAATAATGAGGTGATTCCTTCAGGGATCACCTTTTTTTATGCTCAGATGGTGTCGGGATCGACCGGCTTTCCGTCTTTCCAGATCCTCTCCAGATCATAGAAAAGGCGGTTCTCCGAATCGAAAATGTGCACGATGACATCCCCGAAATCCAGAAGGATCCAGTTTGCATTCTGATACCCTTCCACCTGCTTTGTGACATACCCGTTTCTGCCCATGAGCTCCTCCACTGAATCGGCAAGAGCCTGGATCTGTGTCCGGTTGCTGCCGCCCGCGATGATGAAGTAATCCGCCAGCACAGAGACTTCGCTGATATCGATCACACGGATGTCTGCGGCTTTCTTGTCGTCCAGCGCTTTCAGTACAAGCTTCAGCATTGCATCGGCATTTCTTTTCTCTTCCATTTAAGCTCCTCTCTTCACTTTCTAAAAACCCAGCTCATCACGATAGTATTGATAAGTTTTACCGGTCATCGGATCAATCCGCGCACCGGTGGCCTGCAGATAAAGCAGGATATCTTCAAGAATCTTGAACAGCGTGCGGTCAAGATCCTCAAAAGCCAGAGATCTGATAATTGACAGATTCGGGGCCTGACAGCGGCCCGGCTCGATATAATCCGCGACATAGATAATTTTGTCCAGAAGGCTCATTGCCGGCTTTCCGGTGGTGTGACAGCGGATCGCCTCCAGAATTTCCGGATCGTCAATCTCATATTTCTCCTCGGCGAGAATTGCTCCGGCTTTGGCGTGCAGCAGAGCCGGATTATCATATTCCGCCTCGGAGATGGGGACGGAATGTTTCTTACAGATACTGATCAGTTCCTTGTCGTCCATGTATTTGGCACAGTCATGCAAAATACCCGCAATCTCCGCCTGCTCAATATCCGCATCATAGCGCATCGCCAGGGCGGCGGCTGTTTCCGCCACGCCCATACTGTGCAGAAAGCGCTTGTAATTCAGTTCTTTTTCCATCGCTTTTACAAGACGTAAGCGGGTGGGCTGATCTTTTTTCATGCTGTCGGTCCCTCTGCTGTCTTCTGGCTGATTCGTCTTTCTCATCTTCTGCGCTCAGCGCTCACGAAGTATAAAGTCCGTGAGAAGTTATATATGCCTCAACAGGTGCGTTCACCATATAGCGGATGGGAAGTCCCGCGCGCACTCTGGCCCGGATCTCCGTTGAAGAGAGATCAATATTCCGGGCAGGCAGCATTTCGATTTTTGCCCCGAAATCGGCCCGCAGAGCCTCTGCCTCGCGGCAAAACGTCTCCGTGTCCGTCTGATCGTCCCGGACGGCAGCAATGACCGTACACAGGTCAAAAATCGTCTGCGGCTGATACCATTTGCGCATGATGCAGAGAGTGTCCGCACCTACGATGTAAAAATAGGATGCCTCCGGGTCTTTCGCGTGAAGCTCGGTGAGTGTCTCCGCGGTATAACTGTTGCCGGGCCGCAGAACCTCGAGATCGGACACGGCAAAACGCGGATCGCCCGCGGCTGCTTCCAGGGTCATTTCAAGGCGCACAGCGGGATCCGAGACCTTTTCCTCCCGGGTATCCTTGAAGTAAGAGTGACCTGTGGGCATCAGAAGAACCCGGTCCAGGTCAAAATTCTCATAGGCTTCCTGTGCCAGAATCAGATGTCCGATATGAATGGGATCAAAAGTCCCTCCGAGCAGGCCGATCCGCTTCCGGCTCTCTTTCGCAGTCTGTTCTTTCACGCTGTGAGATCTCCTTTATTTCGGGAGTACAATCACCGGTTTCTCCTTGTCAGGCCGATACAGAATGGCTTTTCTTCCGATGACCTTCACATTGACGGCATGCGTGCGCTCCGCGAGCATGGCCGCCGTGTCAAAAGGCGTATCCGGCGCGGTTTTCAGAACGCCGACCTTGATGAGTTCGTGGCTGCGGAAGGCATCCTCAGCTGCCTCGACCGTATCCGGCGAGACGCCGTTCTTGCCGATCTGAACGATCGGATCCAGATGATTGGCCAGACCGATCAGGTAGGCTCTCTGTTTGCTGGTCAGTTCCAACATAATAATTATTTCTCCTTTGTATTTCCCTGTCTTCGAAGTTTTTTATTCGCAGAATTCAAATGTGTGGCCGTAGAGCCGGACAGTATCTCCGTCCTGAATTCCCATTTCACGGAGCCGGTCGCTGATTCCGTTATCATCCAGGAACTTCTGGAAGAAGGCAAAGCCTTTTTCGGTCTCCAGATTCGTATAACCAAGCATTTTCTCGATCTTCGGTCCCTCGACGACGTATTCTCCGGCCTTTTCGTCATAAACGATCGTAAACGGTTCGTCGGACGCGGAAAGCTCTGTCTCCGGATCATACTCCTGCTCGTAGACAAGCGTTTCCTTCGGAAGTTCCCGGAGCATGCCGCTCACGTGATACAGAAGCTCCCGGATTCCGCTTCCGGTGGCGGCGCTGATCGGAAAAACTGCGATGCCGAGCGGCTCACATTTTTTCCGGATACGCTCAACAGGATCTTCCACGCCTTCCTCCGGTATGATCAGATCGACCTTGTTTGCCGCGATGACCTGAGGCTTGGAAGCCTCTCCCGCGCCGTATTTTTCCAGTTCGCGGTTGATGGCATCCATGTCTTCCAGCGGATCCCGTCCTTCGGATCCCGCTGCATCCAGTACATGGATCAGGACTTTGGTCCGCTCAATGTGCGACAGAAATTCGTGCCCGAGGCCAGCTCCTTCCGCGGCGCCTTCAATCAGGCCCGGAATGTCCGCCATGACAAAACCTGCGTCGTCCGGCAGATCGACCACCCCCAGAACCGGTGACAGCGTCGTAAAGTGATAATTGGCAATCTTGGGCTTCGCGTTGCTGCACATGGACAGCAGCGTGGATTTTCCGACATTGGGAAATCCGACCAGTCCTACGTCCGCGATCATCTTCAGCTCCAGAAGAATCTCGAGCGTCCGGGACGGCTGTCCCGGCTGAGCATACTTCGGCGCCTGCATAGTGCTGGTGGCGTAGTGCTGGTTTCCGTTGCCGCCGTGTCCTCCCTTCAGAAGACAATAGCGCGTAAGACCCCCTGACATATCGGCGATCACTTTGCCGCTGGCCGCATCCCGGATCACTGTGCCCTCAGGCACACGGATCACCAGATCCTGTCCGGATTTTCCGGCCTGCCGCTTCTTTTTACCGTCCTCGCCGTTTTCTGCGGCATATTTGCGCACATGACGGAAGTCGACGAGGGTGTTCAGCCCCTTGTCCACTTCAAAAATGACACTTCCGCCGTTGCCGCCGTCTCCGCCGTCCGGTCCGCCGGCCGGCACATATTTCTCACGGCGGAAAGACACGTGCCCGTCTCCGCCTTTTCCGGAGGAGACGATGATTTTCGCGCGATCAATAAACATAATGAATTCTTCTTTTCTTTCCCTGTACCGATAAAAGCCTCAGGCATAGGAATGCCCGAGGCTTATCAGCTTGCTGCGCAAATACAGTCAATCCGGTTTTCAGTTTGTCTCTACCGGATGAACCGAAGCTCTTGTCTTGTCTCTTCCGAGACGCTCAAAACGCAGAATGCCGTCCGCTGTTGCGAACAGGGTGTCATCTCCGCCGATCCCTACATTGACACCGGGATGAATGTGAGTCCCGCGCTGTCTGTAGATGATGTTGCCGGCCTTGACGAACTGTCCGTCCGCACGCTTCGCGCCCAGTCTCTTGGCATTGGAATCACGGCCGTTCTTGGTGGATCCCATTCCCTTTTTATGAGCAAAGAACTGAAGGCTTAAATTCAACATGGTTCTATACCTCCCTGATTTCGTAGTTCAGATACTGTTTCCCGTACTGCGACTGAATCCATTTCAGCCCGTGAATCATACAATCCAGAAGGAAAGCGGCCCGTTCACCGGGTGCTGAGAGAAAATTGCAGACAATGTCTCCGTCTTCCTCGTCATATTGCACTTCCACCTTTTCCTGAAGCAGATCCTGTAGACAGTTGATCGTGTTGATGACGATCGCCGAGACGCCTGCGCAGACGACATCCTCGCCCGCTTCTGCAAACCCCGTATGTCCGCAGCACCGGAAGGAACGGTATTCCCCGCCGTGACGGAATATCTGAACGTTTGTCATCTCTTCTCCGGATTACGCGTTGATCTTGTCGATTCTGACGCTGGTGAAGAGCTGCCTGTGTCCGTTCTTCTTGTGATAGCCGGACTTTCTCTTGTAGCGATAGACAACGACCTTGTCGGCCTTGCCCTGCTCGAGTACAGTGGCCTTGACGGAAGCGCCCTTAACGTCGTCGCCGACCTTCAGCGCATCTCCGCCGACAGCAAGAACCTGGTCAAAGGTGATCTCGGCGTCTTTCTCCGCCTCGATCTTCTCGACACGAATGACATCGCCCTCAGAAACCTTGTACTGCTTTCCGCCGGTTGCAATAATTGCGTACATGCTCGGTACCTCCTTCTTTATAAAACTCGCTGATTACGGTACTGGTCTTCCGGTCTGTCCCCACATCTTATCCCGCAGGAAAAAGCTGTGTCGGAACGCGCCTGCAGATCAGTTTTCATCCCCTGCTGCAGTACCTGACAGCAGAAGGAATTATAAAACCTCACCATGCGGCATACTCATGTATTAAACCAAAAACGGGAATACTTGTCAAGAATTTTCGGGTTTTTCAAAATCTTCCACAATCTGGATAATCAGCTTCGCCGTTCCCTCGATCCCGAGCTTCGCGACATTAAGACAGAAATCATAGCTGTCTGCGCGGCCCCACTTCTTGGCGGAATAATAATTATAATAACTCTGGCGCTGCTTATCCTTCTTATTGATCATGTCCAGCGCCTTCTGCGGTGTTGTAATATCATCAAACCGGGCCATGACATCCTTTACACGGAAGTCTTCGTCGGCCATCAGGAACAGATGAATGGCGTTCGGGAAATCCTGCAGCGCACTGTCGGCGCAGCGGCCGATAAAGACCGCGGGACCTTCCTGGGCGAGTTTCTTGATGGTATCGAACTGCGCGAGGAAAACTTTCTGGCTGATCGGCATATCCACAAAGCTCGAAGCATTGTATCCGAAGGAATAGGTATCCATCACAAGATTGTAAAGGAAGGAGCTGGTGGGACGCTCGTCGTGATGTTCGATCATCTCATGACAGAAATCACTGTTTCCGGCTACCTTGGCAATCAGATTTTTGTCATAGCAGCTGATTCCGAAATGTTGTGCGACCATCTCTCCGACTTCTCTTCCGGCTGACCCGAACTGTCTTCCGATTGTGATTAATGTATTCATCTGACCCTCCTTAAGATTCTGATATACAGAACTGTCCGAGAACGCTCTGACATGGCTATTATAATACATCCAGCAGTTTTTGGTAATACTCAGGGAGCGGGGCGGTCGTCTCGATATATTCGCCCGTCCTCGGGTGGGTAAAACCGAGAATTTCCGCGTGAAGACACTGCCCCTCAAGGACCTGGCCCTTTACGGTCTGTTCTTTCGCTGCGCGCTGCCCGCCCCTGCCGGAGATACCGTAGAGGGGGTCGCCCAGGAGCGGATAACCGACGGAAGCCATGTGAACGCGGATCTGATGCGTCCGTCCGGTATTCAGAATACAGCGGACTTCCGTATAAGCCGGAAAACGGCGGATTACGCGCACATTCGTCTGTGCGGATCTGCCGTCCGGGACAACTGCCATTTTCAGCCGGTCGGAAGGATCTCTCCCGATGGGTTTATCTATGAACATCTCATCCTGCTTCAGAACCCCGCGGCAGATTGCCCGATATTCCCGGCGGATACTGTGGTCTTTCAGCTGCTGCGCCAGACTCCGGTGTGCCAGGTCATTTTTACAGACCAGGAGGGAGCCCGTGGTGTCTTTGTCGATGCGATGAACAATGCCCGGGCGAAGGACGCCGTTGATGCCTGACAGATTTTGCCCGCAGTGAAACAGAACAGCGTTGACCAGTGTGCCGGTGTAATGACCGGGCGCCGGATGGACGACCATACCCTTCGGTTTGTTGATGACCATCAGGTCATCGTCCTCATATAAAATGTCCAGCGGAATGTCTTCGGGAAGGATGTCCGGAACAACTTTTTCGGGGATGTCAAAGAAGATCTCTTCACCTTCCCGGACCCGGGTGCCGGCTTTGACCTTCCTGCCGGTACAGAAAACGTGATCTTCCTTCAGCAGTTTCTGGAGATAGCTGCGGGACTGCGGAAGCACGGCAGCCAGCACTTTGTCCAGCCGCTCTCCGTCCAGTTCTTCCGGGACGAGAAAGGAATTCCCGGCGGATGTGCTCATTTCACTTCCCAAGATGAAAATCCTCCTCCTGATACCGGAACAGAATCAGGATAATCAGCACAAAGGTCGCGCAGGTGACGTAGATATCAGCGACATTGAAGACCGGAAAATTGATCAGGGAAAAATAGATAAAATCGCGCACGATCCCCAGCGTCAGCCGGTCAATCAGATTGCCGAGAGCACCGCTTAAGATAAAGACGAGACACAGGTGAAAAGGCATCATGCGCACAGTGCGGGGAATCCGAAGCAGTAATGCGGCGATGACGATGCAGGCAATCACCGCAACAATGACAAAGAACCACCGCGCATTCCGCAGAATGCTGAACGCCGCGCCCGTATTTTCAAGATAACAGAACTCCAGCACACCGGGAATCAGCTGAATTGCCGGCTTTCCCATCAGAAGGCGCACGGCCTGCATTTTGGTCAGCTGGTCCAGCGCGACCAGAAAAGCGCTGAGAAGGATATCCATAATCAGAAGGCTTTTCTTACTGTATTCCTGCATTAAGCGTTCTCCTCCTCAACCCACATGATTTCCTTTACTGCCGCGAGAATTTCCTCCGGACGGACTGTGCAGTCTGTAAAAGCATCTCCGATCCCGTTCAGAAGGACAAAACGGATCTGTCCGCCGCGCATTTTCTTATCGGATTTTGTCAGTTCCACAATTTCCTCCGGGTCGATATCCGTCACCGTAATCGGAAGCCCGAACGGAACAAACATATCCCGGATTTCATAGTACTCTTCCATCGGAATCAGACCGCGCTGCCAGGAAAGGTAAGCTGCCGCGACACAGCCGAGGGCGACGCATTCGCCGTGTGTCATCTGAAAATCAAGATATTTTTCGATGGCATGTCCGATTGTATGCCCGAAATTCAGCAGCATGCGCTCACCTTTTTCATAGGGATCGCGCTCAACCACATCCCGCTTGATCTCGTTGCTGCGGTAAAGCATCTGCGACAGCGTCTCCTCATCTCTCTCAAGAATCTCATAGAGATGATCGACCAGCCAGAGATAATAAGCCTGGTCTTTGATCAGTCCGTGTTTCATGACCTCGGCAAAGCCGCTCGAGAACTGCCTTCCGTCCAGTGTTTTTAACAGAGCGACGTCCGCAAAAACCAGCCGCGGCATTTTAAAGGCACCGACCATGTTTTTATAGCCGGAGCAGTCCACGCCGGTCTTCCCGCCGATACTGGAATCCGCCTGTGCGAGCAGTGTGGTCGGAATCTGAATAAAATCGATTCCGCGCAGATAAGTGGCTGCGGCAAAACCTGTCATATCCCCGACGACACCCCCGCCGAGAGCGACAAGGAAAGAAGAACGGTCACAGTGGTTCTCAATCAGAAAGCGGTACAATGCCGCAATTTCATCCAGGTTTTTATGTTCTTCCCCCGCCGGCAGCACATAGACCGGCGGAAGCTCATGTGAATCGGATGCGTCCCGCAGCACCTCACGGAAGGTTTCGGCGTAAAGCGGAGCTACGTTTGAATCGGTGACAAGAACTGCCCGTGCAGAAGAAAGTCCAAGCGACCGCAGCTCTTCTGCCAGATCGCCCGGACGGGTGGAATAAAGTATATCATAACAGCGAAAACCGTCTTTCTTTACAGTCAGACGGTTCTCGCGCACTAATCTGTCATTCATATGCATACGAATCAGCTGCCGAACGGAAGATCCGAATAGGGAGCAGGATTCGGATTGTAGCCGCCGTAACCGGCTGCTGCTGCGGCAGGATTGTGGAAGTCGCCGCTGATCCCGACTCCGCTCGGTGTGATGACATGGACATACTCGGAGATTTTCTCATATTTGCCGTTCAGCGCATAGCAGGCACCGGAAGTGAAATCCACGATTCTCTGTGCAATGTCCGGATTCAATCCTTCAATGTTCATCAGAACGGTGCGGTTGGAAAGCAGGATCTCCGTAATCTCCTGCGCATCACTCATGGTCTGCGGCTTTACGACGCGGACTTCCATGTTACCGGCCCGCTCGAACTGCTGCTGAGATACCCCACGTCCGGAACCGGGCGTCCGGATCGCCGGTGCGCGGAACTTTCTCTGAGGTGCAGCTTCTTCTGCGTAAGAATCTTCATCCGAAGAAGACTTGCTTCCGAAAAAAGAGCGCTTTCTTGCAGGCTCTTCCGCGTCATCATATTCCTCGTCGTAATCGTCGACAAAATCATCATCGCGATCAGGACGAGCTTTAGCAATATCCATAATACTGTCTAAAAAGCCCATTCCAATAACTCCCTGTCAAAAAATGAAATGCTCATACACTATTTAATTATCTTTTCTTTTGCTCATATTGTCAATAAAAAACGGAGCGCAATTACAAAGGCGCCTTATTCATAAATAAACTCGCCGGGGCGCACACTCCCCGCATCCAGCGCGATGAAGTCAAATTCCCTGAGCGCATAAGTGCTGTTCGGCTGGACGATTGCGTATTCTTCGTTCTGCGCTTCAATCGTCACTTCGCGGAAATCCGCATAGCCGGCATTGATATTATAGACGCCTGTCAGCTGATCCGTGGCGCTGACCTGCATGGTCTCATTGGAATCCGGCTTTAAGAGGACATCACCCTGTCCGAGGACCGTCATGTCCACATAATAGTACCCGTCCTTCAGGCTGTAAGGCGTAATAGCCACAAACTCTGAAGAAAGATTTCCGTCCTTGTCCATGGTTCTGCGCAGAACGCCCTGTTGTGATCCCGTTCCGATCGTGACATATTCCTCCGGAACAATGAAGAAGCTTCCGTTAATCAGAGCGGACAGCGGGAGCTTGAGCCCTTTCCTGGCCGATGTGATCAGTTCGATGTCAATAAAACGGTCCGTGCAGAAGGTCATCATGGAATTGGTAAACGCCAGATTGATGTAATGATGCCCGTCCTGATCTACCCGGCCGGTAATCGCTGCGTTGCTCTCCAGCTGGTTCTTCAGGAAGCGGACGCGGACAACTTCCATTTCCAGCAGCTCCTGTGCGGTTTCCTCCGAATCCACCTGAATGGCGATGGACCAGTGCTCGTCTGTAGCCAGCTTGTAAACCGGGCTGCCCGATGTGACCAGCTCATTGTTCGAGAGCGGTTTTTTCTGATAGCCTGCGTAGTCAAAATCCGCCAGCGTCAGGGTTTCGAAGGTCTTGTCTTCGTAGCCGTCCGTCGAATAAGTGATATATCCGCTCACAGGCGTATTGCAGTAATGAATCGCACCGCCGTCTCCGATGGAAGTGATATCCATCAGGATACTGTTGCTGGTCAGACTCTGTACCGTACTGGAGTAGGAACTCTTGAAATCATAGACGGGAGAAAAGTTCTGCTCGCTGAATTCGGACGTAAAACCGATAATATCGGATTCCATCTGGCGGTAGTCCTGGTCGGAGAAAATGCTCTCTCCCGCGGCCTCCGCCCCCAGACGGTCGCTGACGGTTCCGGATTCATCGACGGTACAGGCCAGCTTGCCCGCGCCCAGACGATCCGACTCACGGGTAAAGTAATTGACATAGCCGCTGTAGGGGCTTTCCACGATCTGCTCTTTTCGAAGCGCGATTCCCTTGTAGACGGTATTGGCGGACAGTGAACCCGTCCGCACTTCATAACCCGCCACGTGATCTGTCGCGGCATAGCGAATCAGACCGATCAGCACATAGAGCATAATTGCCACAAAAATGATCGCTCCGATGCTTAATCCGCCCCGCCTGGGATATTGAATTACCTTTGATTGTTTTTTAGCCAATAACCTGCCCGGCCCGTCCGGCCGTCTCAGAAAGAAAGCCCTGGATGAACCAGGGCTTCCCATTCACGTAAGTCTGATTAAAGAGAAATTGTGATATACTGCCTCAGCTCTTCCGGAATCTCCGCTTCATCCAGCGCGATACTGATGAAAAAGTCAATGTGGAAAAGCTCGCTCAGTTCCTGAAGTTTCTTTACAGCGTCTGTGATGTCCTTGTCTTCCAGGCACGCAATCTTTAAGAAGCTGTCAAAATACATCTGCTCCAGATCGCGGTCCTGCGAAATGATTCCTGCTACAAATCCAAGAAACATATCTGTGTTCGCGATTTTGTAATCCGGTACACAGATCAGCCGTACCCGGTTATTCAGTTCAAACATGTGCTTGGTGCTTTTATCGAGATAACAGATACTGCCGAGAATGCTCTTGACGTCAGAGTTGACCTTGTCGAGAAGACATCTTGTCTTGCCCTTTCCTTTGTTGCCAACAATAAGCTGAACCATTGGTCTGCCCTCCTGATACACTATATTTAGCGGCCCTCGTCCGCATAACTCATTATACGGGATTCAGTATAAAAAAACAACTTAAACTCAACTTTGCGGAATCAGTCCCAGGACACCGGACATCACGGCATAAAGTGTCTGCTGATCCAGTGCTTTCATGACAATGGAGATGTACGGATTTCCGCTGATGTCACGGGATAAAAGAACCAGACAGTGGCCTGCGGCGTTGGTCGTGCCGGTCTTGCCTCCGATGACCGTTACGCTTCCCGGTGCGTTATAGCGCCCGTTGAGGAACAGATTGGTGGTGCTGACCTTCAGACTCCGCTCGCTGCCGTCCGCGCTGTGATAGATCGTGGAATACTCCGGCATGCTGATGATTTCGTTGAATTCGTTATACTGAATGGCTGCATTGAAAATCAGATACATGTCATAGAGCGTCGTGTAGTGGTTTTCATCGGAAAGGCCGTTGGAGTTGATGAAATTGGTGTTCGTGGCACCGATGGCCTTCGCTTCCCGGTTCATCATGTCGATGAAGCCTTCCACGCTTCCGCCGACGCCCTCCGCGATCAGCACGGCCGCATCATTGGCGGAATAGATCAGCATGATATGAAGTGCCTGATCCAGCGTCATGGTGTCGCCTTCCTTCAGACCGCACAGCTGTGCGCCTGCTTCCGTTATGTTGACACTGGAGGTTGCTGTCAGAATGGTGTCGGGAGAAGAATATTTCAGGGCAACCAGCGCAGTCATGACCTTGGTCAGCGAAGCGGGATAAAGCTTGGTAAAAGCGCTTTTGGAACAGATGACATTCCCGCCGCGGACATCAAAAAGGCCGATCGCCGTGACATCGCCGATCTCTCCTGCCGCTTCCGGGGAGACATCCCCGTCCATGACAGCCAGGCCGGATGCAAAAGCATCCGCAACAGCGGCATCACCCGATTCGGCAACCATGAAATTATAGTTGCTGTTTGCCATATTACTTTCAAATGACACCGGCACAGTCCCGGCACAGCCGGTCAGTACCAGTGTCATTATCAGCAAAATCAATAAAGCTTTTTTCATGTGTTCCGTTATTTGTACATCTCGCGCCATTCCAGATCACCTCTGTCAAGGGACTTGATCAGAAGCTCGGCCGTAGCCAGGTTGGTCGCGAGCGGTATGTTATGCGTATCACACCGGCGGATGACATTTCCCACATCCGGTTCATGCGGTTTGGGTGTCAGCGGGTCCCGCAGGAAGATAACCAGATCAATCTCATTCTGCTCGATCTGTGCGCCGATCTGCTGCTCCCCGCCCAGATGTCCGGCCAGGTGCTTATGGATATTCAGATTGGTTACTTCTTCAATCAGACGGCCCGTTGTGCCGGTCGCATAGAGTGTGTGGCGGCTCAGGATCCCGCGGTAGGCGATGCAGAAATTCTGCATCAGCTTCTTCTTCGCATCATGTGCTATCAACGCGATATTCATGCCTTACCCCATTTCAGTTATTTGTTCTGCATTCGCACATTGAGTACAAATCCGATTCCTGCATACAGCACAACAAGACTGGTCAGACCGTAGCTGACAAACGGAAGCGGAATGCCGGTGTTGGGGAGCACCCCCGTCACTACCCCTATGTTCATGAATCCCTGAAAACCGATCCATGCACCGATTCCTGCCGCGATGACAGATCCTGCTATGTTCTTTGAAGCCCGGGCAATCAGAAAACACTGAATGGCTGTCAGCGCCACCAGGATGACCACCGTGCAGCCGCCGACAAAACCGAATTCCTCTCCGATAACCGTAAAGATAAAGTCGGTCTGGGATTCGGATATATAACCACTGTTCAGAAAGGACCCGATCTCATTGGTGTTATATCCTTTTCCCGTCAGCTGCCCGGAGCCGACCGCCTGCATGGAATTGATGGTCTGATACGCGATGTCCGGATAATCCTCCGGATACAGCCATGCCAGAATCCGGTTCCTCTGATATGGATCCAGCAGACCTGCAATACTTGAGTTTTCCTGAATCACCAGTGTCAGAAACACAATAAATGCCGGGACTGTTACTGCCAGAATAGCCGCAACCAGTTTGAAACTCAGACCTCCGACAAACAGCATCACGGAAAAAATAATGAAAATCATGATAGCTGTAGACAGATCCGGCTGTGAATAAACCAGATACAGCGGCGGAATAATGAACAGAAGACAGCCCAGGACAGCAGGCAGTGTTTTCATCTTATCCTTAAGCTTCATGATAAACTGCGCATAGAATAAAATCAATAATAATTTGGTCGCCTCAGCGGGCTGAAAACGGATGCCGGCGATGGTGAGCCAGCGCTGCGCTTCATCCCTGCTTTCACCGAAATACAGCACCAGAAACAGCAGGACCAGGTTGACGGCATAGTAGACCCAGCTCAGCTTGAGAAGCCGGGTATAGTCCAGCGTGCTGACCAGGGCCATGACGACCAGACCGATCACAAGGCCCTGAATCTGACGGACCTGAAGTGTCGGTTTGGCAGAACCGATCGCCATGATGCCGATGAAATTCAAAAGCACAACGGTTAAGACCAGCAGAAAGTCAAACCGCTTGATTGAAAAGGTTTTAAACATAATTAATCCCATCAAAAGCCGTCAGAGTCTGCGGATCCGCCAGCACCTCTTCCGCCGGCCGGACCGCAAGGCCATCCTCCCCGGCCAGTACGATTTTCATGCCGCTGTCCGGTGTTTCCTCCCTGTTCTTTCTGCGGAAAAGAGAGGTCTTCTGTTCCGGTTCGCGGGCGACGCTCATCAGCCGTTTTCCGTCAAGAATCAGCTTCTCCGGCTCCACCCGGGATGCCAGAATCATGTGCGTTCCCTTTCCGCGGCTGCCGACCTCCGCACTGCCCAGAAGGCTCCCTGTCACGATCAGGTTGTACGGTGTCTCGACACTTGCACCGGCGGGAAGATCCCCCAGAATCAGGATGTTTTTCCTGACGCTGACACTCTCTCCCGCATGCAGACTCCGGTACAGCGTATGAAACTGCGTCGTCCCCGGATCCTCGGGTTTTTCCCTGGACGAGAGCGCATTCAGATAGAACATGGACATGGCGCGCACATTCAGCTGTTCGCGCTCCGGATCCTCGTCATAGATGACCAGGACATGCAGTTCGGTCTGCTCCTCAATCAGACTGACCAGAAGCTCCTCTTCCTGTTCCGAGAGCTTCTTTCCCGAAAAGCTCAGTGCGATAGCCGCTTCTTTGAAAAAACTTCTGCTGGAGGAAAACAGTTCCTCCGCTCTTGCGTAGATATCTTCAAAAGAAGCCTCCGGGTCCATCTGAAGCCTCAGTCCGTTCGGATAGCTCTTTATTCTGACTGCATCACTCATTTTTATTTTCTCCTGTACTACTGCCTGATCAGTCACCGACTGTCGTCTCTACAATGGAGTCGGTATGAATCAGCTGTTCCTTATCCGCGACATCGAAGTAGTATTTCAGTACCTCCTGCGTGATCTGTGCCGCATAACTGGAGGTGTAGCCGTTGGCCACGCGTGTCGCCATCGCAATCTGCGGATTTCTGTAAGGCGCATAGCAGATAAACAGTGCGTGGTTCGGGCGGTTGACATCCTGCTGGGCGGTACCGGTCTTGCCGGCGACTTCAATCGGCATGTCTTTATAGAAGCTCATGTCTTCCACGACGCCCCGCATACCTTCGTGAATGGCATCCCAGTAAGCCTGCTCCATCCGGATGATGCCGTGAATCTTCGGCTCCTGGGTCTGTGAAAAGCTTCCGGAGGGATCCACCGTCTTGTCAATCAGCGTCAGGTCATAGCAGGTACCGCCGTTGGCGACGGTTGTCACATATCTGGCAAGGCCGACAGTCGTATAGTTGCTGTTTCCCTGTCCGATGGAAGAACGGATGGCGTCCTCGGAGGAAACCTGCGGCATCGCCTCTTCGATCTCGATTCCGGAGAGGGCGTCCAGGCCATACATGGAAGCATATTTTGCCAGCTTCTCCACACCGGTATCGGAGCGATAGGTTTCATCGACCTGACTCAGGCGCCAGCCGACCTCATAAAAGAAGACGTTGCAGGAATTCCGGACACCGCCGGAAACCGTCAGCTCTCCGTGTCCGCCGGGATAGACCCAGCAGCGGGGTTCGGCGGAATCCTTCCGGTAAACACCGGTACACTGGATGATGGAAGACAGATCAATAACGCCTTCCATGAGTCCGGCAGTCGCCGTGACAGGCTTGAACGTGGAACCGGGCGCCGTGCTCTGCTGCGTCGCGTAATTGAGCAGCGGGCTGGAAAGATCGTGCCGCAGCCTGGAGAAATACTCCGCATCCACACCGTTGCTCATCCGGTTGTTGTCATAGCTCGGATAAGAAACCAGTGCGAGGACGTCGCCGTTGTTGACGTCCGTAATGACCATGGAGCCGGAAAAAGGATCCAGGGCAAGCTGTGCCGGCGTCAGATCCAGCTGTCGGATCCGGTCGATCATGAAATCGAAGGAGTCTCTTGTCCCCGCTTCAAAGGCAGCCCGCTCGGCGGCAGGAATACTGATCAGCTCCTGGTCAAGAAGCAGCTGACAGATCTGCCGGCCGGTGATCCGGTCTGCCTGCAGTACGTATTTATAGACCAGTCTGGCAAAATCCTGATCTTCCAGAAGACGCTCTCTCGTATAATCGCAGAGTGCCTCGAACAGCTGGGCGGTATCCGAATACTTGTTTCCGGTATTCAGCCGGGTCACGTCGACCCATCCCTGTGAGATTGCGTGCTGCAGGAAGGCGGAGATGGAAATGGTCTCGTTTTTATGCCAGTTCTGGTAATACTCATCTTCCGTATCGATGACTTCGCGCATCAGCACGCCGTCGCTGTACAGAAGATTGACATAGTAACTCTCGTAGTAGCGGTACTCTTTCGGCAGCTCGGCATAAGGGGTTCCGCTGCTGTGCAGCTCCTGATCCAGATGATCCAGGGTCTCGGACAGATACGTCCGGAAGGCAGTGCCGACTTCTCTCTCGGTCTGCGTTGCGTCGGGCGCGTCAAAATGATTGATATCGATCAGGTTGTTGTTGATCGGCGCGTAATACACATCATAAATCGGCGTCACGACCTCCGATGCGGAAGGCGTCGCGTCCGGTACATATTCTTTGATCGGCCGGATCTTCGAAATCAAGATTTCAGCCAGTTTCTTTTCGAGAATGTCATAGGCTGCGATCTGCAGGTCACGGTCGATGGTCAGATAGATATCATCTCCCGACACCGGATCGATCTGACTGGTGGTCTCGATGATCCGGCCGAGATTGTCGACGAAAACCGTTCTCTTTCCCTTCTGTCCCTGCAGATAGGTCTCCATGGATTTTTCGATGCCGCTTTTGCCCACAATATCAGTCGCGGAATAATCCAGTCCCTGTCCCTGCAGATCCTCCAGCTCAGGCTGGGAGATTTTGCCCGTATAGCCCAGAATGTGTGAGAAGTATTTGCTGTCGGCATATTTGCGGACCGTGTCGTCCTGGATATCCACACCCTGCAGCGTATCGGCATTTTCCAGAAGAATGGATGCCGTGCGCTCGCTGATATTCTGTGCGATGGTGGTGGGGATGTATTTCTGATAATTGTTCAGGCTCAGCTGATAGCGGATCGTGACGATCTGGAGCGCCCTGCGCGCGTCATATTTTGCCTCATCCACCTCATAGCGTTTACACAGGTAATGCATCGCATCGGCAGCCGTGCCGGTGCGCTCCGTGTAGGAAAGCTTGGAGGTGTCGGCCTGACCGTAAATATCCGCGAGAAACCGCAGGAGTGTCTGTCCGGAAACGGTGTATTCATAATTTCCGGAGCGGCTGAGCGTGATGGAGAAATCTCCGCTCACTTCGTCTCCGCCGCGCTCGATGATGGTGATGGTTTGGTCGATGATGTCGTTGAGCATCTCGTTCCGGCCGGTGACATTATCGAACTGATCCCGGATGGTCACGGAATAAGAAAGCTCATTGTAGGCGAGCAGATTGCCGTTGCGGTCATAGATATTCCCGCGGGTCGGCGCCACAGTCACCTCCCGGCGGATGCGCAGCTTGAAGCTGGACTGATAGGTTTCGCCGTTGATGATCTGCAGATCAAACAGCCTCTGAATCAGGACGGCCGACATGACGACCGTAACCAGAAGCAGAAGCATGACACGCGGATTCAGTTTTTCGATAAATTCTTTTACATCCTTGCGGATGTGAATGCCGTTAAACAAAATTTTTCTCGCTCTCTCTGATATCGCGCAGATACTTTCCGTGCAGCCACAGTACGATCGGGTAAATGATAAAGGAAACGAGCGCGGTGTAAAGCATTTCCGGAAGAATCATGTGTGTCAGGAAATAGCTGAAAATCAGCCGGTTCTGCACCAGAAACTGGAAAACAAAACAGAGGAACCCGTACACGAAATCACTTCCCGCGGCAAGCAGTGCCGGAAATTTCAGATCCTCCACAAACATCAGATGTTCAAAACGCCCGCAGCCGAAGCCGATGACGGCATAGACAAGTGTGTGAAATCCGATGACGCTTCCGAAGAAAATATCGTACAGAAGTCCGCACAGAAAACCGATGGCCAGACCTTTGCGGGAGCCTAAAAGAAGTGCGTACGCACTGGTCAGCGCCAGCAGGAAGTTCGGCGTGATGATTGAGACCGGCAGCATCGGAAATACGGAACTCTGAAGGACAAAAGCCGCAATCACCGTTATGAAGATGATGAACGCGTTTCTGATTTTTCTCATTCGACTCTCATTCGACTGTCTGCTTGCGCTCTAGAATGACCAGCACATTATTCAGCCGGTCAAAGCTGACGGCGGGCGTCAGCGTTCCGGAGGAAGTCAGCCGGTTGGCATCTTTATTGATCTCGCTGATATAGCCGATCAGAATGCCGGGAAGGTATTTGTCGCTGATGTTGGAGGTGACCACCTTGTCTCCGACCGAAACCTTTCCTTCCGAGTCTGTCAGCCGGCTGAAGCGGATCAGGCCCTTTTCATAGAGGGTCAGGTCGCCGGAGACAATCAGCTGATCCGAGGTGGAAAGCACATTTGCCGTGACGTTGGAGCCGTCGTCAATGATGCTCTCCACTCTGGCCCAGTCCGGACCTACGGCAGTGATGCGTCCGACCAGACCGCTTCCCGCAAGCACATTCATATCAGTTTCTATACCGTCATCGGCGCCTTTATCAATGACAAAGGAGTGATACCAGTTCCCCGCGTCGCGCGCGATGACCCGGGCGCCGGTCTTCTCATATTCTGCGTAGTCAGCATCGAGCTGATACAGAGCACGCAGCTCATCCAGCTCATATTTGTCCTGCTGAATGCGCGTATTCTCGGCAATCAGCTCCGCGTTCTGTGCCCGAAGCTGTTCATTCTCTTCCAGAAGCTCACTGATCTGCTTCATCATCTCCGTCTCACTCACCATCCAGGAGCCGACGGCGCTGACCCCGTCCTGAAACGGAACCACCAGATAATTGGAGATCAGATTCAGCGGTCCGGCAAACAGGTTCGTCGCGTAAGTGAGCAGGATCATGACAATGCATAAGACAGTGACCAGAAGAAGCAGGTACCTGTCCGGAATATGAAGATTCAGTTCAATCTTTTTTTTCCGCTTTGCAGAATCCATTACGCGTTCAGTCCCTCAATGGTATAAGCCAGCGAGCGGTAATTGCCGCGCTTGATGACCTGCGCCAGCCCCAGCGCACAGCTGTTGACGGGATAGTCCGCCAGGTTGACGTTCAGCCGGATGTCATTGCTGATATCCTGTGCAAGGCCTTTCTGCTGAGAAGCCCCGCCGGTCATGAACAGGCCGTGCCGGTAAATATCGGCGGAAAGCTCCGGCGGCGTCCGCTCCAGAATCACCCGGACACTGTCGACGATTGTGTGGAAGTTTTCCTCCAGGGTCGCTTCGACAAATTCACTGGTCAGTGTGCGCTCCATCGGCAGACCGGTCACAATGTCCCGGCCGAAAACGACGACTCTCCCGCCGTTTTCGTTCAGATCTCCGATGGAGAGGCGGACCGCTTCGGCGGTCTTCATGCCGATGACCAGATTAAACTCTCTGCGGACGCCGTTAACAATGGAAGTGTCAAAAACCCGCCCGCCGACTTTGATCATGCGGGACAGAACGATGCCGCCCAGCGAGAGCACGGATATTTCGGTCGTATCATAGCCGACATCCACCACCAGCACGCCCTGGGAGTTCTTGACGTCGATGCCCATGCCCAGGCCGTCGGCAATGGCCTTCTCCACGCCCATGATCCGACGGGCCTTGACGCCGGCGTCCTTGATCAGATCATAGAACGCGCGCCGCTCCACTTCGGTCACATCAGTCGGAATGGCGATATAGTAATCACCCGGCCGGATGCCGCCCTGCTCGTCGCGGATCAGGGAGCGGATCATCAGCTCCATATTGTTGATATCCGCGATCACACCGTTGTTGATCGGCCCCGAGACCCGGATGTTGGCGGGAGCTTTTTCAAACATCTCGTACGCCTCGTTGCCGTAAGCGATCATGCGCTTCCGGTCCGCGATGGCGACCATGTTCTTCTGCACGGATATTTTATCCGACGAGGAGGAATACAGCTTGATGTTATAAGTGCCGAGGTCAATGCCGAAGGTGTTGCTGACATTGCCGACACTGACATCTCCGCGCTGTATGTCCTCACGGACCTCACTCTGTGTTCTTGTCTTCTTCCGGAAAATCGATTTCATTTCAGGTATCCTGCTTCCTTCATGCTGACAAAGCGCCTGTTCCCGATAATGATGTGGTCGATCAGCTCCAGCTCCAGCATGCGGCCGGCGGAAGCGATCCGCTTCGTCAGTTCAATATCTTCGTCACTCGGAGCGGGATTTCCGCTCGGATGGTTATGCAGCAGCATGACAAAAACCGCGCTGTCCTTCAGAGCGTTCCGAAAAACATCTCTGGGGGAAAGCACTGCCATGTTTGCGGTCCCGATCGACAGAATCTGTTCCCTGATCAGGGCCAGCCTGCTGTCAAGAAGCAGAAGCAGAACCTGCTCCTGCTCCAGGTGACGCATGGTTTCCATATAATAATCCGCGACGGTCTGCGGTCTGGAAAACTGCAGACTGCGCTCCTTCAGGCCCTGCTGCATACGGCCCGCCAGCTCTGACAGACACAGGATCTTGACAGCTTTTACCTCGCCGATCCCGCGGATCCCTTTCAGGTCCGCCATCGTCAGATCGTACAGGACGGACAGCGACTGATTTGTGCTCTCGCGCAGGGACAGAACCTGTCCGGCCAGCTCGGTTGCGCTCATCTGCGCCGTCCCTGTCCGCAGAATCACTGCGAGCAGTTCCGCGTCGGTGAGGCTCTTCGCGCCGTACGCAAGAAAACGTTCATAGGGCATTTCAGGGTGCTTCATAATAACCTCTCTTCCCGGCCTCTCCGGGCACCGGAAATGAGGTGATTACCATTTTAGAAGGTGACAACACCGCGGTCAAGCATATTCTGCAGCGTCTTCAGAATCCCCAGCTTGGCGTGCGGCCAGGTCAGACCGCCCTGAAAATACACATTGTACGGCGGTTTGATGGGGCCGTCCGCTGAGAGCTCGATGGAGGATCCGGACACAAAAGCACCGGCGGCCATAATGACATCCGAGTCATAGCCGGGCATCGGAGCGGGCTCGCTGGAAACGAAGCTGTCGACCGGCGAAGCGGCCTGGATGCCCTGACAGAAAGCAATCACGCCCTCCGGCGTTCCGAAGGTTATGGCCTGAATGATATCATGGCGTGTCTCACTTCCGCCCGGCAGCACCGTAAAGCCGAGTTTCTCGTAGCAGACTGCGGCAAAAACCGCCCCCTTCAGAGCCGATGCCGTCACGGTGGGTCCCAGGAAAAAGCCCTGGAACAGCGAAGGCAGAACATCCAGTGAAGCGCCGACTTCCTTGCCCAGTCCCGGCGAAGTCAGGCGGCAGGCCGCGTTTTCGACACATTCTTTTGTGCCGGCGATATATCCGCCGATCGGGGCCAGTCCGCCGCCCGGATTCTTTATGAGAGACCCGACAACCATATCGGCTCCGACGTCACTCGGCTCGATGCGTTCCGTGAACTCTCCGTAACAGTTGTCCACCATACAGATCACATCCGGCCGGACTTCCTTCACTGCGGCAATGGCCTCTCCGATCTGCCCGACGGACAGGGATTTCCTGGACTGATAGCCCTTGGAGCGCTGAATGGTGACGAGACGGACCGCCGGTTCCCGGACAGCCTCGCGGATCCCGTCCAGGTCAAAACTGCTGTCACCAAGCAGGTCCACCTGCCGGTAGCCGATGCCGTACTCCGAAAGAGACCCCCGCGAAGGACGGATGCCGATCACCTCTTCCAGCGTGTCATAGGGTTTCCCGGCCGCGGACAGCAGAATGTCTCCCGGGCGCAGATTGCTCATCAGTGCGAGGGCAAGCGCGTGGGTTCCGCAGGTGATCTGCGGACGGACCAGCGCATCTTCCGTGTGAAAATAGCGGGCATAGACCTCCTCAAGTCCGTCCCGTCCGATGTCGTCATAGCCGTAGCCGGTGGTTCCCTTCAGGCTGGCTTCTCCGATGTGGGCTTCCTGCATGGCGCGGATGATCCGGAGCTGATTGTATTCGGCGGTCCGGTCGATCTCTTCAAAGCGTCCGCTCAGAGACTGCAGAACCGGCTCCGCGAAGGAAAGTACCTTCCCGGAAATGCCGAGCGATAAATAAAGTGCATTCATGGTTTCACTGTTGTCTGTCATTTCTGCTGCTGATTTCCCTTCTGAATCCGGCTTTCGGAATCCAAAACCGGTTTTATTCTGTTTTCAGGTTATAATGCCCGCATATGGTTTCATACAGATCCTGCACCATCTCCTCGTGCGAGCTGTAACGGTCCGCGTAAACCCAGCGGATCCGGCTTCTTTTCTCCTCCCGTCTGAACCAGGTCAGCTGACGCTTGGCAAAATGCCGGGTCTCCTGTTTGATGCGGCTGACGGCTTCCTCCAGACTGCAGCTTCCCTCCAGGTAAGGAAACAGCTGCCGGTAGCCCAGCCCCTGCATGGACTGATCCGTGGCTTTCAGTCCGCGCTCTCTGAGTGCGCGCACTTCGTCCACCAGTCCGTCCCGGATCATCTGATCGACCCGCTCGTCAATCCGCCGGTATAAAAGCGCCCGGTCCATCGTCAGGACAAAATAAAGCGCATCATACGCACTCTGCTTTTCCCGCTCTCTGCGGTTGTGATCGGAGATCTTTTCACCGGACAGATGCACATATTCCAGCGCCCGGATCATCCGTTTGAAGTTATACGGACCAATCTCCGCGGCGGCCTCCGGATCGGCCGCGATCAGCATCTGACACAGAGTCTCCGGATCTTCTTTCGAGAGCTTTTCCAGATACACACGGAATTCCGGATCCTGCTCCTGGGAAGTAAAATCGATATCATAGAGCAGCGCCTGGATATAAAAACCCGTTCCGCCGACGACAAAAGGCAGTCTGCCCTGATCCAGAATCTCCTCCACTGCGGCGGAAGCCTCTTTCTGAAAGCGGACCACGTTCCACTCCTCTGCCGGATCAATCAGATCTACCAGATAGTGCGGGATACCGCCCATCTCCTCCGGAAGAATACGCGCGGAGCCGATCGGCATATCATGATAAACCTGCATGGAGTCAGCGGAAATCACACTGCCGGAGAGCTTCCTGCACAGCGCAACGGAGGTTTTGCTCTTGCCGGTCGCCGTGGGACCGGCAAGAATGATCAAAGGCTTTTCAGTTAAAGGCTTCTCAGACAATTCTCTTGAATTTCCTCTCAATTTCCTTCTGCGTCAGGGTAATCATGGTCGGCCGCCCATGCGGACAGTGATACGGATTGTCCAGCGAAAGCAGTTCATCGATCAGTGCCATGAGTTCCTCGCGGGACATGGCCATATTGCCTTTTACCGCCGCTTTGCAGGACATGGAGGCGATTTTATAGAGGACCGCGTCCGGTGTTCCGCCGATTTTCTCTTCAAGCATCTCCTCCAGCGTCTCTCTGAAAAGTGCTTCCGGCTCGTTTCCGTACAGCTCCAGCGGCACGGAGCGGATCGCGTAGGCGCCGCTGCCGAACTCTTCGATCTCATAGCCCATACGGGTGAAAACATCCCGGTACTGCAGGAACATGCCTTCTTCCCTGCCGGTCAGATGAACGACGAGAGGCGGCATGAGCTGCTGGGAAGGAATTCCCTCCGGATTCTTGACGGACAGCCGGTTCATGATCCGCTCGAAATTCACCTTTTCGTGGGCGGCGTGCTGATCCATCAGGACGAGCCGGTCCCGGAACTGCAGAATCCAGTACGTTTCGAAGACCTGCCCGACGATGATATACTCCCGGGCGTTCTTCGGCGTCAGAATTTTATCCTGCAGATCCGCAAAACTCATCTGCTCCGGTTTCTCCCGGATCTGTGCTTCGGGAAGGCGCTCCTCTTCGACGGACCGGCGGTCTTCTTCAACAGGCCGGTGCTCCTCTGCGGCGGGCCGGCGGTCATCAAATACAAACACATCCGAAGAGACTTCCGCAGATGCTTCTGCCGGTTCTTCACGGAAGGAAGGCCTTTCTGTTTCGTAGACCGGAGCGGGCTGGGCAAAATAAGGCGCGCGCTCATGTTCAAACGGCTCCGGGGACGCTTCGTCCTGCAGCGCTGCCGCCGCGGCAGCCGTCTCCTCGCGCTGTTTCGCCAGCTCTTCCTTCGCAGTGTCCAGCGTCGCCTTCGGAATCAGTTCGGTCTGATGCAGCACGGCGTGGACAGACTCATCAATAAAAGTGTAAATGCTGTTCTGGTCGGAGAAACGGATTTCCATCTTGCCCGGATGTACATTGACATCCGCCTGGGAAGGCGGCAGATCGAGACGCAGCACGGCAAAAGGAAAGCGGTGCTGCATCAGATCAGTCCGATAGCCGGCCTCCAGCGCTTTGGAGAGAACGTCGGAATTCAGATATCTGCCGTTCACGAAGAAAACCTCCGAGCCTCTGGTGGAGCGGCTGATCTCCGGCCGTCCGATAAAGCCGGTGAGCGTATAGTCACCTTCCTGTGCCTGCACGGGCAGAAGGGACGAGGAAATTTCGCGCCCGTAAATCCGGTAGATCACTTCCTTCAGGCTTCCGTTTCCGGTCGTGTGGAGCTTTTCTGTGCCGTTTGCCCGGTAATGGAAGGAAATATCCGGGTGAGACAGCGCCAGCTTTTCGACCAGATCCGTGATATATCCCGCTTCGGTCTGGGCAGTCTTCAGGAATTTCCGGCGGACCGGCACATTGTAAAACAGATTGCGGACGATGACGCTGGTTCCGTCCGGTGCGCCGATTTCCTGTACATAGAGGTGTCCGGCCACATCGTCCGAGGAAGCGGATGCCGGCAGATTGTCATTGACAGCCCGCACGCCGTTTAAGGCACCCGGCGTTCGGGTGATCATTTCCACCTGTGCGACCGCCGCAATACTCGAGAGTGCTTCTCCGCGGAAGCCGAGTGTGGTCAGATTGGAGAGGTCGCGGTCGTCTTCTATTTTGCTGGTCGCATGCCGGCAGAAGGCTCTTGTCACATCCTCCTGCGGAATGCCGCAGCCGTTGTCTGTCACGCGCAGAAGACTGATCCCGCCGTCCCGGATTTCGATGGTAATTGCGTTCGCCCCGGCGTCGATCGAATTTTCGATCAGCTCCTTGGCGACATTGACCGGCCGCTCGACGACTTCTCCCGCCGCGATCCGGTTGATGGTTTCGTCACTCAGAATGTGTATCGGCATAAGCTTTTCCTGTCACTTACTGTGTCTGTTTTCCGGCATCCCACCGGTTGTTCAGCTGGTTCTGCAGTCTGTAAAGTGTATTCAGCGCGTCCAGCGGCGTCAGGTTGGAAATATCAACCTTTCTCAGCTCCTCCAGCACATCTTCATCTTTGGAGGTCTCAAAGAGCGACATCTGCGTCAGTTCCACTTCGTCATAATGATGAACCTTCGCAGCGCGGCCGTCGCCGGATTTTGCCTCAATGGAATGAATTTTCTCCGTGATATCATTTTCCTGAAGCTGTTCGGCAATCTCCTTTGCCCGTCCGATCACCATTTCCGGAAGGCCGGCGAGCTTCGCCACCTGTATGCCGTAGCTTCTGTCCGCGCCGCCCCGGATAATTTTGCGCAGGAAGACGATGTCGTCACCGTTCTCCTTGACGGCGATGCAGTAATTGGTCACGTTGTCCATTTTGCCTTCCAGCTCGGTGAGCTCGTGATAATGTGTGGCAAAAAGTGTCTTCGCGCCGAGGATTTTCTTGTTGCTGATGTGCTCGATCACTGCCCAGGCGATCGAGAGTCCGTCAAAGGTGGAGGTTCCGCGGCCGATTTCGTCCAGGATCAGAAGGCTGTCCTTTGTCGCATTGCGCAGAATATTGGCGACTTCATTCATTTCCACCATGAAGGTACTCTGGCCGCTTCCAAGATCGTCGGAGGCGCCGACGCGCGTGAAAATCCGGTCGACGACGCACAGATTCGCGGAGTCGGCGGGGACAAAGCATCCGGTCTGGGCCATCAGGCAGATCAGCGCCACCTGACGCATGTAGGTTGATTTTCCGGCCATGTTCGGCCCGGTGATAATCGCGATACAGTTCTTTTTCTGATCCAGGTGGGTGTCATTCTGGACAAAATCACCCGACAGCATCTTCTCGACAACGGGATGGCGGCCGTTTTTAATGTCTATAGCGCCTTTTTCGTTGAAGGAAGGGCGGACATAGCGATTGCGCTCCGAGGTCAGGGAGAGGCTGCAGAGCACATCCAGCAGCGCCACGGCGCGCGCGGCCTTCTGAATCTCCGCGATCTGCTGTGTAATGGTATTCCGGATCTCACAGAAGCGGTCATATTCCAGGTCGCTCAGCTTCTCCTCCGCATTGAGAATGGTGTCCTCCAGTTCCTTCAGGCGCGGTGTCGTATAGCGCTCGGAGCCGACCAGCGTCTGTTTGCGGATGTAATCGTCCGGCACGAGGTCCTTAAAGGAGTTCGTCACGTCAAAATAATAGCCGAAGACCTTGTTGTACTTGATCTTCAGGTTTTTGATTCCGGTCCGCTCCCGGTCTGACTCTTCCAGGTCCATCAGCCACTGCCGTCCCTGCGTTCTGGCGAGGCGCAGATGATCGATGTCCGGGTCAAAGCCGTCCCGGATAATGCCGCCCTCCTTCATGGCCAGCGGGGGCTCTTCCTCAATGGAACGGTCCAGCAGATCCACCAGATCCCGGAAATCCTGCAGATCGTCGAGGATGCCGCGGATGGCGGAACCCTCGCCGGCTTTTGCCGTCTCCTGCGTCAGAGAGGCGAGAACCTGGCGGATCGGCGCGAACATGCGGATGGAATTGCGGAAGGCAATCAGATCTCTGGGATTGGCCGTCTGATAGGACATCTTCGTCAGAAGCCGCTCCAGATCATAAATCGGTGCCAGATATTCGCGGAGCTCATCGCGGTCCACGCTGAAGCTGCAGAGCGCTTCCACCGCGTCAAGCCGCTTCTCGATCGCACTCCGGTCAATCAGAGGCTGTTCGAGAAAACGGTTCAGAAGGCGGGCGCCCATGGCGGTTTTCGTGTGGTCCAGGACCCAGAGAAGCGATCCGTATTTGTTTTTCTGGCGAAGTGTCTTCGTCAGTTCCAGATTACTGCGGGTCGCGCTGTCCAGCAGCATGTATTTGCCGGTCAGATAAGCCGTGATGCCCGTAATATTGCCCAGATCATTCATCTGGGTGTCATAGAGATAGCGAAGCAGCGCGCCGGCTGCCGGAATGCCGCTCTTAAAATCATCAATGCCGAGCGCAATCAGCGAAGAAACGCGGAAATGATCCTTCAGCAGACTGATGCAGGAAGCCTCGTCAAAATAGTGCACATCCAGCGTCGTGACAGTAATGCCGAGGCGCTCCTTCAGCTCGTCGAAGCTGATGCCGCTCATCAGAAAGGCTTCGTTGCAGAGAATCTCGGAGGGTGCGTAGCGAATGATCTCATCATAGATTTTGCGGCGGTCTCCGATCTGTGTCAGATAAAACTCGCCGGTGGAGACGTCGCTGACAGCGATGCCGGACATGCCCGGCCCGTATGCGATGCAGAAAATATAATTATTCTGTCCCTCCTTCAGGGACTCCATGTCGATGTTGGTGCCGGGCGTGACAATTCTTGTCACCTCCCGCTTCACCATTCCTTTGGCGAGACGCGGGTCCTCCACCTGTTCACAGACGGCGACCCGGTAGCCTTTTTCCACCAGCCTGGAGATATAGGTGTCCACGGCGTGATAAGGGACGCCGCACATAGGCGCGCGCTCCTCCAGGCCGCACGCTTTCCCGGTCAGCGTCAGCTCCAGTTCTTTTGAGGCGGTCTCGGCGTCCTCGAAAAACATTTCATAGAAGTCGCCGAGGCGGTAGAACAGGATACAGTCCGGATAAGCCTCTTTTGTCTGCAGATAATGCTGCATCATGGGTGAAACTTCACTGATATTCGGCACTTCTCTCCTCACTTCAGGCTTTAAGCCGCAACAATTTCCCCGAAGAAATAGAATCCTCTGCACTCGGTGAGACGGATATTGTAATACTGTCCGATCATCGATGCGTCGCCCGGGACGTGAACCAGCATGTTGTTGGACAGTCTTGCGGTCACATAGCGCTCGTTCTGTCCGTTGATTTCTTCCACGAGACCTTCCATAATGCGTCCGGTCAGCGCCTCGGACCGGATCCTGGCACATTCCTGAACAGCACTGAGCACCAGATCAAAGGTCTCTTTTTTCTCAGCCTCGGAGACGGGATCCGGCATGGATGCGGCCGGCGTCCCCTGCCTTTTTGAATAGACAAAGGTGTAGGCATTGTCCAGACACAGCGTTCTTACTACGTCCACTGTGTCCATCGCCTCTTCCTTCGTCTCACCCGGGAAGCCGACGATAATATCGGCGGTGATGGAGACGTCCGGAATCTCCCGCCGGATTTTCTCCGCCAGCCGGATATACTGCTCTTTGGTATAGTGCCGGTTCATCCGCTTCAGCGTTCCGGTGTTGCCGGACTGCAGCGGAAGATGGACATGTCTTGCAATATTCGGATAGTCCCGGATCGTCTCGATCAGTTCGTCGGAAAAATCCTTCGGGTGCGGCGTCATGAAGCGTACGCGGCGGATGCCCGGCGTGCGGGCAACTTCCGCAAGAAGCTCCGCGAAGGTACACGGCACCGCAAGGTCCTTGCCGTAGGAGTTCACGTTCTGACCGAGCAGCATAATCTCGGTCACGCCCTCGCCGGCGAGTCTCTCAACTTCTCTCAGAATATCGGCCGGCTCCCGGCTTCTCTCCCGGCCGCGGACATAGGGAACAATACAGTAGGTGCAGAAATTATCGCAGCCGAACATGATATTGACGCCGGACTTATAGCTGTATTTGCGCTCGGAGGGCAGTGTCTCGACAATCCGGTCCGTGCTGTTCCAGATTTCAAAGATCCTGTGATCCTCCTCGAGCAGCCCGCACAGATATTCCGGAAAGCGGTAGAGATTGTGTGTGCCGAACACCAGGTCCACATAGCGATAGCTGGTACGGATTTTCTCCACATTCTGTGCCTCCTGCATCATGCAGCCGCACAGCGCAATTTTCATCTTCGGATTTTTCTTTTTATAGTGGCTGATGCGCCCCAGCCTTCCGAACACCCGCTGATCTGCGTTGTCCCGCACGGTACAGGTGTTATAGATGACAAAATCCGCATCTTCGTCCTGGGTCAGCTCATAGCCGGTTTCCCGCAGAATGCCGGCGATTTTCTCGGAATCCTTGGCATTCATCTGGCAGCCGAAGGTCACGGTGCAGGCTCTCGGCTTTCGTCCGAGTTCCCGGGACAGCGCCGATACCAGAAGTTTTCCCCGCTCTATAAATGCAGCCTGCCGCTCTGCCTCCTGCGCGGAGGCTTCCCGGTCAAATTTAACATTGGAATTCATAATACCCTTTCATTCAGGCGCCGCAGACGCTTATTCGCCTGCAGTCTCATCATTCAGCCGGTATCCGGCAAACGTGCCGACGATGCGCACAAGGACCTCGACGCCCCGGACCATCTCGTCCACGCTGACATACTCATAGCGTGAATGATAATGGTAGGCGCCGGTGCCCAGATTCGGGCACGGAATGCCTGAAAAGGACAGACGGCATCCGTCCGTCCCGCCGCGGATCGGCTGTGTCCGGACGGTCAGCCCCGCGTCCCGGATCGCCTTCGAGGCGATGTCAATCAGTTCGGGGTGCGGCAGAATCTTTTCCGCCATATTGTAATAGCTGTCCTCCAGAATGAGATCGACAGTGCCCTCCCCGCAGCGCGCTTCAATCGTGTGAGCGGCCTCCCGCATCAGCTCCTTGCGCTGCTCAAAACGGCCCCGGTCATGATCCCGGATGATATATTCCATACGGGCTTCATCGCAGGTCCCTTCCAGGCTGATCAGATGGAAGAAGCCCTCGTAGCCTTCCGTGTGCTCCGGACGCTCCGCCTCGGGCAGAAGTGCGTGGAGATCCATGGCCATCTGCAGGGCATTGCGCATTTTGTCCTTCGCATCCCCGGGATGTGTGGAGAGACCGTGCAGAATCAGTCTGGCGCCGGCCGCATTGAAATTCTCATATTCCAGCTCTCCGACCGTGCTGCCGTCCACTGTGTAGGCATAATCGGCGGCAAACTGCTTCAGGTCCGCATTCAGTGTGCCGTTGCCTACTTCCTCGTCCGGTGTGAACATGATCCGGACCGTCCCGTGCGGATATTCGGGGTGGGCGAGGTAGAAGCGCATCAGTTCCATGATCTGCGTGACGCCGGCCTTGTCATCGCCTCCGAGGACCGAGGTTCCGTCCGTGACAACCAGCATGGCGCCGGTCTGATCCTTCAGATCCGGAAATTCTTCCGGTGAGAGGCAGATCCCTTCCTGCTCATTCAGGGTAATCACTCCGCCGTCATAGCTTTCAATCAGACGCGGATGAATCTCCGATGCGGACACGGCGTTGGACGTATCCATATGCGCGGCAAAACCGATGACAGGCGCGAGGCACGTCCTTCTTTTGCCCGCGGTGTCTGAGCGGCGGGAAAGTGCTGCCGCAGTTTCCTCATCCGCCGGCAGGTTGGCAGGAAGCTCCGCGTAGACGTAGCACTTCTCCTCGTCGTAGACGACATCGGAAGCGCCCATCTCCTTCAGTTCCCTATACAAGAGTATGGCCAGATCCCGCTGAATGGCTGTCGAGGGGGTATCCGGCACATTTTCTTCCGACTGTGTACAGATGGAGGCATAGCGGATAAACCGCTCTGCCGTTTCTTTTCTGTCTGTAAAAACCATGCTGCTTTCTTCTCCTTTTTACCGGACCAGATGTCTTCTGATGTAAGCGAATGTCTTTTCCTCGCCCTCCTCGGCGAGCATGACAAGAAGCTTTTTCAGCAGAGCAGCTGTCTCCGGATGCATTTTGTTGTGCGACGCGTTCCTGGAAAAATACGCAAGCGGATCCGCATCGGTGTAATCTTTCCCGCGGTATACCTTGCAGGCGGCAATGCGGTCCATGAACATCTCCACGACATAGCGTCCCGGCATCTTGACCGGGATCGTGCCGGAGGGATTGGCCTCCTGATCGATGAAAGTCCAGTCTGTCGGATAATCGTACCAGTATTCATAGTGATGACGATTGCGTCCCTTATGATGAATCCAGGCGCGCGAAAGCCCCTCCGCCTCCCGCTCGGCATTGTTCGGGCTGCGGTTTCCCTGATAGTAGCGCGCGCCGACGAGAAACTCAGTCGGCGCATACTTGGATAAATCATGCGTTAGACCCTGATAATACAGTCCAACGGCAAAACAGCCTTTTGCGACCAGCATTCTGTGGCGCGTGATGGTCTTAAAATGGGCCAGGGTCTTCTCCGCCGTCAGAGGTGCCCTTGTTTTATTTCTTTCCTGCATCTGTGTCCTCTTTATCGGATTCTGTTCCGGACTTCGCTTCGGGTTCCGCCGCAGAGTTCTTCACGGTCTCCGGCACTGTCCTGCCGCCTTTGTCCGGAAGATTGCACAGAATCTGAATGGTTCTGCCCGGCACCAGAATCTGCTGCGCATCGCGGATCGGAACGGGCGTTCCGGGGAAGGATTCCTCCTCGAAGGTATCCATCACCTTATACCACTTCGTCCCGGCGGGCGGTGTCGGCACGCCCAGCTCCTGGGGATGCCAGTGCATATTGACGGCGAGATACAGGAGTCTGACGCCCTCCTGCTCCTCTGCCTCATCGTCCCCGAAGGTCTCTTCGGCAGGCGCGTAATTTTCGCACAGCAGCAGTCCGATCGTGTGATTGTAGCCGCCAAAATCCGGCTTCCAGGCTTCTTTGCCGTGGAAGGAAAGGTCCGGGTAGCCGCAGACCAGCGTATCGGTCATGGTAAAAGGCTTCTTCGCCCGGAAGACGCCGTGGGAAGCTCTGAAGGCGCTGATCTGTTCCGTGAAGGAAAGAATCATGCGGCTGTCCGCCGTGTCGCGCCAGCAGGTCCAGCCCAGCTCATTGTCCTGACAATAGGCGTTGTTGTTGCCGTCCTGGGAATTGCACATCTCGTCGCCGGCGTACAGAAGCGGCGTTCCCTGTGACAGAAACAGGAGCGCGAGGAAGTTTTTGATCTGGCGAAGCCGCAGCTGGCGGACAACACCCCGTCTGCTCTTTCCTTCCACGCCGCAGTTCCAGCTCTCGTTGTAATCATTTCCGTCGCGGTTGTCCTCACCGTTTTCTTCGTTGTGCTTTCGGTTGTAGGAAACCAGGTCCATCAGTGTGAAGCCCTCGTAATTGGTCACGTAATGGACATTGCCGTGATCCGGGACGACGCGGACAAATTCCTGGATGAATTCCCGCAGCACCAGATCATCGCTTTTCACGAAACGGCGCAGCAGCGTGCTGAACCGGTCATTGTACTCCGCGAGGTGATAAACCGACGGAATGCCGCTCTCCGGATTCTCGCGGTCCACTTCCTGCAGCTCCGCGTACGGGAAGCTGTAGTAAAACAGTGCGGAATCAGACAGGATGGGATCCGAGGCGATCAGCTTGAGGGATGCGTCGTCTCCCTTCAGGTGGAAGCCGTCCACGTGATAGTTCAGCTTATAGAACCGGGCCGCTTCCAGCGCAGTCTGGATGGAGACAGTCCCCGGGAAATAAAGCTGCATATAGACGCGGATGCCGGCTTCGTGAAGCTTCTCAATCATGCGGTACAGCTCATCGGACGGGGATGTTCCGTCTGAATAAGAGGCCTTGGGGGCAAAATAGCACCCTTCGCCGAAGTTCCAGTAGTTGGGGCGCTCTGTCTCTGTCTCGGGCTTCAGCCGGCGGGACTTCACCTTTCCGGTGGTGCAGCTTTCAGGCCGCAGTTCATAGAGAGGAAGCAGCTCAACCGCTGTCACGCCCAGACGGACCAGATGCGGGATCTTTTCCGTCAGACCTGCAAAGGTTCCCTTCTTCTTTACGCGGGATGTCCTGGAGGCGGTAAAGCCTTTGACATGCAGGCAGTAAAGAACTTCGTCCTGCCAGAGCATTTCCGGCAGAGCGGGCGCCGGAAGTGCACTGCACTCCGGAATGGGGAAAAGCTTGCCGTAGAGGGCCTGTGTATCGCCGGTTTTCACGCGCATCAGCTCCCGCGCACAGGAGTCGACAAACTCGTAATCATCGCGATAATAGCGGTAAGCCCACTCTCTCGGATTAATATCACGGACCAGCACCGAGTACAGACTGCCGATGCGGTATTCGTCCTCAAAGGGGATCCGGACCGGCTTTAATTCAGGCAGATGATAAAGAATCAGGCCGCACTCACTGCAGTCTCTGAGGACCACGCTGAAGACGACGCCTTCAGGCAGGACCCGTGTTCCGGGCTGCAGATCATATGCAGGTGAGATCTGTGCAATAAATTTTTCAGACATATATTTTCACCCCTGTTCTTACATGTTTTTGTTTTTGCGCATATATAAGAAATTTTATCACAATGACGTCAAAGATACAAACGAACGAAGGGGGTCGGACCCGCATTTTGTCAGGTGGTCCGGTGCCTTATTTCATGGGCATCAGCGGAAGAAGGAACCGGCTGACGGCGCGCGTATTCTGCGGCGTTCCGGAAATATAATACAGCTTCAGTTCCTTCCGCGCCCTTGTCATGGCGACATAGAAAAGACGGCGCTCTTCCTCTTCTCCTTCCTGCGAAGAAGCGGTTCTGCGGCCGGGAATGATTCCCTCATTCAGCTCCGGCAGAAAGACCCGGTCATACTCAAGTCCTTTGGAGGCGTGCATCGTCAGAACATGAACGCCGTGGTCCTGCGTCTTCTCCTGCTCCGGCTGCCGCGTCTTCTGCGGCAGGTTTTCCGCCCCTTCCAGATAGCGGACAAACTGATCCGGACGCGGACAGGCAGCCGCCGCCCGCATCAGTTCCTCATACAGCTGCCCGCTCAGAGGCTCCCGGGAGTCCTTTCCGCCGGCTTCCTGCAGGTATTCCCGGTACCCCATGGTGTTCATCAGGTACTTCAGCCCGCTTTCGGGCTTCATCTGCCGCAGCGCTTTCAGATCCCCGAACAGCTCCCGCGCCGTCCGCACGGTTTCGCTCCGTCTGCCCGCGTGCCGCAGCACAGATGCTTCGGTGACCGCCGGCTCAGGTGCCAGGTCTCTTGTCAGATAGCGCTCCGGCCGGTTCATGATCCGGTAAAAGTCCTGTCTTGCTCCGCCCTGTCCGCACGCTGCGGCGAACCGGAAATAGGCTTTGATATCCCCGAGCACTTCGGCTCCCGCACTGCTTCTCTCCCAGGATGCGCCGCGGCAGGCGATGCCTTTTTCACCAAGACTTCGCTGGAAGTATTCTCTCAGCACCCGCGTGCGGACAATGACGGCAGTCTGATCCAGCTGCGCCGGGCTGAGCTTTTTCAGCTGTGCCGCAAGAAAGGCAAGCTCCTCCTTCTCGGAGACGAAGCCCTGCAGCTGCGTCCGGCCTCCCCCGCGGTAAGCCCTGCTTTTCTTGGGAATCCTCATTTTATTTTCCCGGATCACCCGGTCGGCCGCTTTCCGGATCTGCTCCGCACAGCGGTAATTGATAATCAGATGCACATCTCTGCACCCCGGATAATCCTGCGCAAAACGCTGCAGGACGGAAGGCGATGCGCCGCGGAAGGCATAGATGGACTGGTCGTCGTCCCCGACGACAAAGAGATTGTCTGTGTGCCGCGAAAGACGGCGGATCAGTTCATACTGTAGATCCGAGAGATCCTGGAATTCATCGACCAGAAAATAAGAAAAGCGCTTCTGCCATTTCAGGAGGATTCCGGGGTGATCCTTCAGAAGTCCGGCCGCGTCCGTGATCATATCCGAAAAGTCGATTTTCCCGTTTTCGCGCATCCACCGCTCATAGCCTTCCCGCACGCCCTGAAAGGACTTCTCCGAGACCGGAAGAAACGGCGGGATCTGCCCGCTCTCCTTCTGCCTTCCCAGATAAAAGGAAAGATCCTGGATCAGATCGGGGGCATTTAGTTCCTCCGGTGAACAGCAGTCCGCGGCGAGGTGTCTGAGAAGCGCACTTTTTTCCGCACTGCCGATGACACTGCGGCGAAAGCCCGATTCTTCCCGGAGAATCTGATAGCAGAGCGCGTGCAGTGTGCTGAACGTGACCGGACTGCGGCACAGCGAATAAAACCGCTGCTGCATCTGCAGCGCGGCGGCTCTTGAAAAGGTAACTGAGAGGATCTGAGAAGGGGGAACATCCGCATTCCGGATCAGATTCAGAATGCGGCGGATCATGACGTGGGTTTTTCCGCTTCCCGGGCCGGCCAGCACGCGGCACGGCCCGGTTACATGACAGATTGCCTCAAGCTGAGCGGAATCAGCCTGAAAGGAGGCCTGCTCAGGCGTCTGCAGAAGCAGCCTCCAGCTTTTCGATGCCGGTACGGATTCTTCTCAGGGTCTCTTCTTTCCCGAGAATCTCCATGATTTCCGTCGCGCCGGCGGGCGTGACGCTCTTTCCGGACGCAGCTGTTCTCAGCGGCCACAGAACATAGCCGTTCTTATACCCCTTCTCCTGTGCAAAAGCACTCAGCGCCGAAAACAGTGCATCGTTTGAATAATCTTCCTGTGCCTGCAGAAGCGGCTCAAGCTCCTTCAGCACCTTCAGGGAGGAAGCCGCGTCGGTCTTCATCTTCTTGTGCGTGTATAGGCTGATATCATAGTCCGGCAGTTGTTCGAAGAAATCCACCATACCGGCGATATCCGGGAAGATCTCGATACGGGTCCGGACCATCTCGGCGATCCGCTTCAGGTCAAGATCCCGGTGAATCACATCCTGAAGATAAGGCTTCGCCAGCTCATAGAACTTCTCCGGATCCATGGCCTTTAGATACTCTCCGTTCATCCAGCGCAGCTTCGTGTAGTCAAAGACCGCCGGCGATTTTCCGATTCGTGTGTAGTCAAATTCGCGGACCAGCTCTTCCAGTGAGAAAATCTCGTTGTCGCTCTTCGGCGACCAGCCGAGCAGCGCGATGAAGTTGACCACAGCTTCCGGAAGGAAGCCCTGCTCGATCAGATCCTCATAGGAGGAATGGCCGCTCCGCTTGCTGAGCTTGTGATGCTCCTCGTCCGTGATCAGCGGGCAGTGGATATAAGCCGGAATTTCCCATCCGAATGCCTCATACAGCCGGTTGTACTTGGGCGAGGAGGAAATGTACTCATTTCCGCGGACCACGTGCGTAATGCCCATCAGGTGATCATCCACGACGTTGGCAAAATTATAAGTCGGGTAACCGTCCGATTTGATCAGGATCATATCATCCAGCTCACGGTTCTCGACGGTCACATCCCCGTACAGCTCATCATGAAACGTCGTCGTGCCCTCGGTCGGATTGTTCTGGCGGATGACATAGGGGATGCCGGAGGCGAGCTTCTCGTCGATCTCTTCCTGAGACAGGTGCAGGCAGTGCTTGTCATAGACACTGATCTCCTTGGTCTCGCCGTCCACGGTGATGGTCTGCTTCAGGCCGGCCAGCCGCTCCGGTGTGCAGAAGCAGTAATACGCCTCATGCCGCTCGATGAGCTGTCTGGCGTACTCCATATAGATGCCGCACGCCTGGCGCTCACTCTGCACATAAGGGCCGACGCTGCCGGGCTTGTCCGGGCTCTCATCCGGAATCAGGCCGGTCTGCTCCAACGTCCGGTTGATGATCTCGACGGCGCCTTCCACATAACGCTCCTGATCGGTATCCTCGATCCGAAGCAGGAAATCGCCGTCCTCGTGCTTGGCGATCAGATAAGCATAGAGGGCTGTCCGCAGATTGCCCACATGCATTCTTCCGGTCGGGGAAGGTGCGTAGCGTGTACGAATTTTCATGATATAGATCTCCTTTGACTCTTAAAATTTACTGATTATTGTTTGCCGGTGCTGCCGAACCCGCCGCGGTCCGGCGCCGTCAGGTGCTCAACCTCCGTAAAGATCAGCTCCGGCTGCTTTTCCATGATCCGGAACTGACAGATCCGGTCTCCTTTCCGGATCACCGTGTCGCGCATGGCCAGGACAGGCATTTTCCATTCATCGTGGTCGCCGCAGTAAGACTGATCAATCACGCCCATATGATTGGTCTGAATGATCCCGAAGTTTTTAAAAGTCGAACTGCGCGGAACCAGATGTGCCTCATAGCCGTCCGGGAGTTTCATTGCGACGCCGAGGGGAATCATGGCAAAATCACCCTGCTTCAGTGTGACATCCTGCGCCGCGCGCAGATCAATCCAGTCGGATTTTCCCGCGATCGGATGCAGGCGCTCAGCCTCATCCGAGAAATAGTGAATCAGGATTTCCTGTGCCTGAGTTTTATTCATTGCTGACTCCTGCTCTGTTCTGTGTCTGAACGGATTTTAGCGCATCGGCCGCCTGTGTTGCAAGCCTGTCGCAGCGCTCGTTCTCCGGGTGGCCGTTGTGGCCCTTCACCCAGTGGAAGGTCACCTCGTGCGGTGCGAGAGCCTCAAGAAGCCTCTCCCACAGATCGCGGTTCTTCACCGGATCCTTTCCGCTGGTCTTCCAGCCGTTTGCCTGCCAGTGATCGATCCAGTGGTCATTGAACGCCCGGACCAGATACTGGGAGTCCGAATAAAGATCCACACGGCACGGACGGTTCAGCGCCTCGAGTGCGACGATGGCACCCAAGAGCTCCATCCGGTTGTTGGAGGTGACGGCAAAACCTTCCGAATACTCCCGCTCATGAAGATTTCCGGCGGAGTCCGTGTACTGGAGAATGGCGCCGTAACCGCCCGGCCCCTCCGGATTGCCCCGGGCGGACCCGTCCGAAAAAATCTTTACATACGGCCTGTCATTTTTCAGCATCGATTGTACTCCATTTGCCGGTTTCGATAAATCCTGCGGCTCTTTCGGCGGCCCGGTTTACGATTCCGTCGTCATAGCCGATGGTCTTAAGAAGCAGAATGGCATTGCGTGTCGTGGCCTTTCCGGGCATCAGCAGATACGGGAAGAAAATGTCCTCTCCCCGGACTTCCTCACGGAAGTGATAATTGTCATAGCAGTCCGCAAGCAGCTCAGTCAGCTCCAGATCATGTGTAGCCGCAAAGCACAGAATGCCGTTTTCCGAAAAGCCCCGCAGCACTTCCGCGCCCGCGGAAATCCGCTCGACCGTATTGGTGCCCCGCAGCACTTCGTCCACGAAGGCCAGCACCGGGGCGGCATTTTCTTCTCCGGACGCGTCCAGAATCCGTTTCAGCGATTTGATTTCCACGATGAAATAACTCTCGCTCCCCTGCAGATTGTCGCGCAGGGCCATGGAGGAACAGACCCGGAAGAAGGTGAACCGGCAGGAACCGGCACAGACTGTCCCGATGGTCTCTCCGAGCAGCACGGCCAGTGCGGACGCCTTCAGGAAGGTCGATTTGCCGGAAGCGTTGGAGCCGGTCAGCAGCACACAGCGGTCCGCCCGGATGGAATTCTTCACGGGCTCCGGAATCAGCGGATGATACAGTCCGTCTGCCTCAAACCGCATCGGTGCCTTCCCTTCCGCATACTCGGCGGTCTCGGGGATACAGAAGCCGTTTTTCAGGCTGCTCCGGAAAGAAGCAATACTGATGGCGGCATCCAGCCGGCCGAGAATAGTCACCATTTCATCGAAATCTCTGCCGCGGTTTTTTACCTCCCGCAGCATCCGGGCATATTTGATCAGGTCCAGATGAAACACAATCCGGACGTAGTCGAGCAGAATATCCAGCGGATTCCCGCTCCCTTCCCCGCTCCGGACCAGAAGCCACGCGCCCCTCGTGAAACCGCCGAAGCTCCTGTGCAGCTGTGAAAGGCGGCTCAGTTCATCGGAAAAAGCCTGTACCGGCACTTCCGAGACAGGCCCGGCGGCCCGGACCATGCGCAGCAGATAGGAAAACGAAACCAGATATGGCTCGACGGCTGCCTTCTGCCGGAAATAAGTCACGACATTGACCGCCAGCATCGCGATGAAAAACAGGACACCGAAGCCGCCGGCCGTAATCATGACAATAAATGACAGGATCAGCAGCACATCCAGCACAATATGGATGAGCGCCGACTGCTCCGGCAGAGCGTCCAGCAGATCCAGATACTGGTACAGAGAGTATTTTCCGGGCGTGGAAATGCCATGCAGAAGCTTCTGAAGCTTTAAGCGGGAATCCGCATCTTCCGAGGCAAAAGACAGCTGTTTTTCCGTATAGGCCAGGTCAGTGCTGCGGCCTGCCGGCGTGCGGAGCAGATAGTAAAGGTACTCTTCGCCCGCGGCGCACATACACTGGTTGATCCGCTGATAGATCCGGTCCATCTCCAGATCGTTCCAGGTGATATCGTCAATCTGAAAAGCTGCCGGGTGATGCAGATAATAAGCCGGAACCTGCGCATAGCGCTCCGCAGTCATGCTTTTCAGGGCATAACCCGGCTCATCCGGATTCCTGCCGAAGGAATCCGTCAGTGCTTTTGTCAGCTTTGCATCCGCTTCTTTTCGCTGACGCAGGCCGATCAGAGCAAGCAGCGCGATAACGGCTGCAAACAATATGGGAAAAGTTAAGGAGCCGCTCTGCATGACGTGTTTTCTCCTGAAATTGCTTTACTGCGGTTTTCTCAGACCGCCTTATCCGAGGATGCGGTCGCGGATCTTCTGACAGACTTCATAGATTTCTTCCGGTTCCCGGTCAAAATGATAATTCTGCCGGCCGTCGAACTGGTCATACAGAATCCGTCCGTGCACCATGGTCATCATCACATTCTGCTTGCTGCCGCTGTAGACCAGGTTGCAGTCGATCTTGTTGATGGGTTGCATGTTCGGCTGATTCAGGTCGATCATCACGAGGTCCGCCAGCTTGCCGGGCGCGAGGACATCGGCGTCCGGAATAGTCATGATTTTTGCGGCATTGCAGGTGACCATCTTCAGAACTTCACGGGCGGGAACCGCAGCGGCGCTGCCGGCCCGGAGCTTCGCCATACCGGTCGTCAGGAACATTTCGCGGAAGATATCCAGGCAGTTGTTGCTGGCAGGTCCGTCTGTGCCGATGGCGACCGGGATGCCGGCGCGCAGATAATCCTCAATCGGCGCAATTCCGCTGGCCAGCTTCATATTGGAGCCGGAATTGGTCACGACCGCAATCCTGTTTTCTTTCAGGATTTCGATGTCTTCGGGTGTCGTGTGCACCAGATGATAACCGGCTCCGCCGTAGCGGAACACACCCTTTTTGGCAAGAAAAGCGACCGGTGTCATCCCGTAGCGGCCGATGCACTCATCGACCTCAGGCTGTCCCTCCGAAATATGGGTGAAGACCGGCTGCCGGTTCCGCTCAGCGATATCCGCGATCCGCTCGATAAAGTCCTCCGAGCAGGTATACTCGGCGTGGAAGCCGATCCGGAAGCCGGTCAGCTCGCTTTTTCCGTTGAGCGTTTTGTACCAGTGCTCCACCAGCTCGGTAGACTGCGAAAAATTATTGGCCGCACCCACCTGAACGACGCGCATGCCCATCTCGTCGAAAGCCTGTGCGATCGCCTCGGGCTGCATATACATCTCCATGACTGAGGTGATGCCGCTGGTCACGTATTCGAGAATTGCAAGTTTTGACAGCGAATAGATATCGTCGGCCGTCAGCTTCGCCTCAAAGGGAAAGACCTGCTCATTCAGCCACTGCAGCAGCGGCAGATCATCCGCGGACGAGCGCAGAAAGGTCATCGCCGAATGCGTGTGCGCATTTTTAAAACCGGGCAGGACCAGATTCCGCTTTGCATCAATGACGCTGTCAAAGACCTCGTCTGTTTCCGCCGGCGCGCCGACATAGGTAATGCGGCTTCCGTCAATCCGGATTTCGCCTTCAAAAATTTCCGATCCCTCCTCCATGGTCAGGATCCGCGCATTGATGATTCTGGTTTTCATCTGTATCCTCCTTTTCCGGTATCAGAACCGCTGGATCGCGTTGTATACGAGACGGCTGAATTTCTCTTCCGCCGCTTTGCCCGAAATCTGCACTTCCTCATGGGAAAGTGCGTTGTGGGAAAGGCCCGAAGCCAGGTTGGAAACGAGCGAGATACCGCAGACCCGCATTCCCATATGCCGGGCAATAATGGTCTCGACGACGGTGCTCATGCCGACCAGATCGACGCCGACTGCCCTGAGAAACCGGATTTCGGCCGGTGTCTCGAAGGAAGGACCTGTGAGCTGCGCGTACACGCCTTCCTTCAGGTCGATGCCTTCCTCCTCCGCAGCCAGACGGACGCACTTGCCGAGCTCCTTGTCATAAGGACAGCTCATATCCTGGAAACGCACCCCTTCGTCCGCATCGTTGGGACCGATCAGCGGATTCTTTACAAACAGGGAGACGTGATCCGTGATCAGCGCCAGCGCGCCGGGATAATAATCGTCTTTGATTCCGCCTGCCGCATTCGTCAGCAGCATCATCTGTGCACCGCATGCATGCATAAGCCGCGCGGGAAGGACGACCTGATTCATATCGTAGCCTTCGTAATAATGCACTCTGCCTTTCATGCAGACAACAGGCGTTTTTCCGATCATGCCGAACACAAACTTTCCGTCATGCCCCGGCACCGTGGAAATGGGAAATCCCGGAATATCCTCGAAAGGAATTTCACATACTTTGTCCAGACGGTCGGCAAAATTGCCAAGTCCTGAGCCGAGCGTCATGCCGACTCTGGGAACAAAATCGGTCCGGGAGCGAATGTACTCAAATGCTGTCTGTAATTGCTGATTCATGATAATCTCCTTTTTCTTCCAATAATCCTTTTTCTTCCGCAACAGCTGTCACAACCGGTTCGACGGCACTTCTGACCAGAGCGCTGATCGCTTCCGGCGAAAGTCTGGACAGAAGCTGGCTCTTCAGCGATCTGGAATCTCCGTTCTCCGCAACACGAAGAAGCAGGTTTTCCGCGATCGCGTTCCCCGGCGTCTCGGAAAAGCTCAGCTCGATCTTCTCCGGTGAAAGCAGCCGGATTTTCAGATCACGCTCATTTGCCTCCTCCAGCATGGAGATTCTGAGTGTCAGAACCGGTGCACCCGTCTCATCCAGGCCGGCTGTTCCGGTCGTTCCGATCAGGTAAGGTTCTCCGTTTTCCTCAATCTGTGTAATCCTCCCGCGGCCGAATCCGATGGGAAGCGTCAGTACCTGTGCGCCTTCCGTCAGCTGCAGCATGAGGCCGTTTTCATCCGTACACAGCCGCACCGCGGTGATTCCTCTCGTATAATTATTGTGCACAACCTGTGCAATCAGCGGGAGAAGTCCGACTCCGCCCGTCTGAAGCAGATAGGTTCTGCCGTCAAGACTGCAGAACGCCTGCAGAGCGATCCGCTCCGCCTCCGTGCGCAGAGTGCGGAGATCCGGAGCCGGCTCCGGCTGCTTTACGGATAAAGCGGAAGACGGAATCCTTGAAAGCCTCGCGCCGCTGCGGCGCTTCTTCCAGCCGCCTCTCACCGCGGAACGGGCAGGCGCCGTTCTGCTTTGTTTCTCCGGCTGCTCCGGGGCAAAAGGCGTCTCCTGCGCATCCTCGCCCGCATAATGTGCCTTCAGCATCATCAGCTGCCCGTATGCCTTCGGATCATCTTCAAGCGGTTCCTCCCTGAACGGGTTTTCCCCGAGGACATATTTTGCCAGAATCCGGTTCATCATGCCGTTCCGGTCTGCGAATATTTCCGCGTTTCCGGCGTTGGTAACCAGTATCAGGTCCAGTGTCGGAAAAACGTGGACGTTCTGTCCCAGCATACCGTTGAAAACAAAGCTTTCCGGCAGCATGTCCATCCAGACCTGGTAGCCGTAGCCGGGATTTACTTCGCGGCCGGTGGAGATCTGAAGGCGGACTGCCTCCGTCACCCACTCTTCGGAGATCAGCTGCCGGCCCATCCACTGTCCTTTATGCAGATACAGCAGACCGAGCTTTGCAGCGTCCTCCGGGCGCAGATACATGCCCCAGCCGCCCTTTGTAATGCCCATCGGTGTCGATTCCCAGAAAGCCTGCCGGATCCCCATGGGTTCAAAAAGCCGCTCCTGCAGGAACGCGAAAAGGGTTTTTCCGGTTACTTTCGTCACAATCGCGGACAACAGGTAGGTATTCATGCTGTTGTAATGGAATCCGGAGCCCGGCGGCCATTTCAGTGAAGAAGAAAAGAAGCCGGATGTCCAGTCATCGCCCGCGATGGCGCCCATTTCGTTGAAAGAGGCACCGGAGGACATATTCAGAAGATGCCGGATGGTCAGATCCCGGAAGCGGACCGCGTGAATCGGATTCCACTTCTCCGGAAAATAATCCATGACCGGGTCCGACAGCCGGATTTTTCCTTCGTCGCACAGAATCCCCACGGCCATGCCGGCAAAACTCTTGCACATGGAATAGGTCGTGTGCCAGATCCCGGTGCGGTACGGGGCATAAGCGCCTTCGTAGATCACCTTTCCGTGCCGGAGGATCATCAGCTGGTGAATATGGACCGGGTCTGCCTCCCCGAGATCCCGTACGAGGCCGGCGACCCACCCTGAGGGAACGCCCTCCCGCTCGGGTGTGGAGCGCTCCAGCGCCGTATCATCCTGCACGGAGAAGTCAAAAGCCGGCTTCTGCGGCCTGTAGCTGACCTTTCCGATGTCTCCTGTCCGTCTGCTTATGATATCCAGGAACAATTCCAGAAAGGCGACATTTCTTGTCAGATCCATGAATTCATCCTTTCCTGTTCACTGTCTTACTTCTTCTCTGCTGTCTTTTTCCGGGCTGTCTTTTTTCTTGTGCCGGGCGCGGACAGCTCGTACCGGAACGGCTTCGGGTAGCAGGTCTGTACCTCCCGGTAACGGGTCTGGAGATACGCCTTATAATCCGCGTCCTTGATCTGGACGACCCTGCGGGAGACAAAGTCATTCAGCTTTGCCTGATACTCTTCTTCGGTCACTTCGCCCCCTGCCACGCGGGTCAGCCCCATCTCCCAGCTGGCGGTGAGCTTCGGATCCAGCAGCGGGCGCACACTGCAGTCCACTGTGTCGTAAATCATTTCGCCGAGCAGGGTCGGCGTCAGAATCTGCGTCTTTTTATTCAGATCCAGATAGCGGTTGCGGATCAGCTTTTTCAGAATCTCCGCGCGTGTCGCGCTGGTCCCGATGCCGCTTCCGCGGATCTGTTCGCGAAGCTCTTCTTCTTCGATAAACTGACCTGCATTTTCCATGGTCAGAATGATGCTTCCGGAGTTGTATCGCTTGGGCGGTGTGGTCTCGCCCTCACGGATCTGCAGATCCGAGAGCGGAAGCGTCATTCCCTTCTTCAGCGTCTTCAGATAAGCTTCCTGCGCCGCATTGTCATTTTTTCCCGCGCCGGCTTCCTCGTCCGGACCGGCTGCGTGGAAGGAATAATCCATGACCTCCAGATAGCCTTTTTCCAGAAGCCTTCTGGAAGCGGCCTGGAAAGCTTCCGTCCGGTCCGAAGAACGGATGTCGATCACCAACTGCATTTTATCAAATACAGCCGCCGGATAAAAGACAGCCAGGAAGCGTCTTGCGATCAGCTCATAGACTTTCCGGATTGTCGGGGAACAGCTGTTTAATGCACTCAGTCCCTGTCCGGTCGGAATGATGGCATAGTGATCCGTAATTGCCTTGTCGTTCGTATATCTGGTGCGGCCGATGGTCTTGTAGCTGCCGCTCTGTTCGATGGCGCGGACAAAACCGCGGTATTCCTCCAGCTGTCCGAGGCCCCCCAGGTTCTTCGTGATTTCTTTTGCCACAGCGGAAGAAAGAACGCGCGCGTCCGTTCTCGGATAGGTGGTCAGCTTCTTTTCGTAGAGCTCCTGCGCTGCCTGCAGTGTCTCGTCCGGGCTGATTTTGAAGAATCTGGAGCAGTCATTCTGCAGCTCGGCCAGATTGTAAAGCAGCGGCGGATTTTTCGTCTCCTTTTTGTGGGTCAGCGTGCGGATCACCGGATCGGTCCGGCTGCAGATTTCCTTCACATCCCGGACCAGTTCTTCGGCGGTCTCCCGCTTCAGGAAGCCGCTGTCCTTGTACAGATGCGGATGTCCGTTATAGCGGCTTTCGGGGCAGACCTGCCACTCGGCTGAAAGGACGCCCTCCGGTCCGAACAGGCCCTGCACCTTGTAGAACGGCGTCTTGACAAAAGCCCGGATTTCGCGCTCTCTCCGCACGATAATGCCGAGCACACAGGTCATGACGCGCCCGACCGCAATGACGCACCGGTCTGTCTGAAGCGCATTTTTAATACCGTCCGCATACTTTAACGTGAGCGCGCGGCTGAAATTGATGCCCATCAGATAATCTTCCTTCGCGCGCAGAAAAGCTGCGGCGCTTAAGGCATCATATTCCTTTTCATCCTTCGCCTCACGGATGCCCCTGCGGATTTCATCCCGTGTCTGGGAATCGATCCACACGCGCTTTTCCTGCTTGCCGGTCACGCCGGCCTGCATGGCGACCAGACGGTAGATATACTCGCCCTCGCGCCCGGAGTCGGTGCAGACATAAATCGTCCCGACATCCGGATCGGTCAGAAGCTTTTTCACGATCCCGAACTGTTTTTTTACATCCGGGATGACTTCGTATTTGTAGGTTTCCGGGATAAACGGAAGTGAAGACAGAGACCAGCGGCGGAGCTTTTCGTCGTAGCTCTCCGGGTAACACATTGTGACCAGGTGCCCGACGCACCAGGTCACAATTGTGTTTTCGGCTTCAAGATAGCCGTCTCTTCTTGAAAAATTCAGATCCAGAGCCTGCGCAAACTGCTGCGCAACGCTCGGCTTTTCGGCGATAAATACAACTTTGCTCAAATAAACCTGACTTTCCCTGAGCCGGTTTTATACGGCTTCGGAATTATTTTGCCGCGATATATCCAAGTGCCTTTAGGAGCTCGGCACACTCGACCGCGCCGCCGGCCGCGCCGCGGATCGTGTTGTGAGAAAGTCCCACGAACTTCCAGTCGAACATAGTATCCTCGCGGAGACGTCCGATGGAGACGCCCATGCCGTTCTCATAGTTGACATCGGAGAGAACCTGCGGACGGTTTTCCTCTTCCATATAGCGGATGAACTGCGAGGGTGCGCTCGGCAGACCGAGCTGCTGCGGAAGGCCGGCGAATCCGGTCATCTTCTCAATCAGCTCTTCCTTCGAAGGACGCTTCTTCATCCGTACGAAAACTGCGGCAGTGTGGCCGTAGAGAACCGGCACACGGATGCACTGGCAGGTAATCAGCGGGCTCTTCGCGGGCACGATCCGGCCGTCTTCGATATGTCCGAAAATCCGGAGCGGCTCCAGTTCACTCTTTTCCTCTTCGCCGCTGATAAACGGAATGATATTGTGCTCCATCTCCGGCCAGGAGGCAAAATTCTTGCCGGCTCCCGAGATCGCCTGATACGTCGTGGCGACCACTTCGTAAGGCTCATATTCCGCCCAGGCTGCCAGAACAGGTGTATAGCTCTGGATGGAGCAGTTGGGCTTGACGGCGATAAATCCGCGCTCTGTGCCCAGTCTCTTCTTCTGGTACGCAATGACATCCGCATGGGAAGGGTTGATTTCCGGAATAATCATCGGAACATCCGGCGTCCAGCGGTGAGCGCTGTTGTTGGAAACGACAGGTGTCTCGGTTTTCGCATATTCTTCTTCGATCCGGCGGATCTCATCCTTGCTCATATCGACTGCGCTGAAGCAGAAATCGACATTCCCGGCCACCGCCTCGACGTCTTCCACACTTTTGACGACGATTTTCTTCGCTGCTTCCGGAATCGCCCGGTCGTCCAGCTTCCAGCGTCCGTCCACACACTCCTCGTAGGTCTTGCCCGCGGATCTGGGGCTGGCGGCGATCTCCGTCACCTCAAACCAGGGATGATTCTCGAGCAGCGAGATGAAACGCTGTCCGACCATACCCGTTCCGCCTAAGATACCGACACGTAATTTTTCCATGACTTTCTCCTCCTCTTTCAGCTGTAAAAAACTTTAAAAGATGATCTCCGGATCCTCCTCGTCGGAATCCTCGTCATCAGAATCTTCAAAATCGTACAGATCCGTCAGCTCCGCCAGGACTTCTTCGGCGTGCTTTATTTCTTCTTCCATGGCCGCTTTTCCCGGCGCACCGGTCGTGGCGCGGCGGTCCACACAGACTTTCATGGAAAGGGCCTTATAGATATCCCGGTCAAAATCCGGCGAAAAGGCCTGCATTTCCTCCAGCGTCATTTCCTCCAGGCCGATTCCCCGTCCGATGCACTCGACGACCATTCTGCCGATGATACCGTGCGCATCCCGGAAGGGCACGCCCTTGCGGACCAGGTAATCCGCCGCGTCAGTGGCATTGGTGAAGCCTCTTTTCGCACTTCTCTCCATCACGTCCTTCCGGAAAGAAGCGGTATCGAGCATGTCTGTGAACAGCTCCAGACACGTGTTCGCGGTGTCCATGGCGTCGAAGGCGCCTTCCTTGTCCTCCTGCAGGTCCTTGTTGTACGCGAGCGGGAGCCCCTTCATGACGGTCAGCAGCGCCATCAGCTCGCCGTAGACCCGCCCTGTCTTGCCGCGGACCAGTTCCGCGATGTCCGGGTTTTTCTTCTGCGGCATGATGCTGCTCCCGGTGGAAAAAGCATCATCCAGCTCGATAAACCGGTACTCGTCGGAATTCCAGAGGATAATCTCTTCCGAGAATCTGGACAGGTGCATCATGATCACGGAGAGATCAAACAGATATTCCAGCAGATAGTCCCGGTCCGACACGGAGTCCATGCTGTTCGCGGTCGGTCCGAAGAAGCCGAGCTGCTCTGCCGTGTATTCCCGGTCGAGCGGATAAGTCGTCCCGGCCAGCGCACCGGCTCCGAGAGGACATTCGTTCATGCGGGCGAGACCGTCCGTCAGCCGGTCCGCATCTCTGCGAAACATTTCAAAATAGGCGCCCAGATGATGTGCCAGGGTCACCGGCTGCGCTTTCTGCAGATGTGTAAAGCCGGGCATAACAGTGTCTGTATGCTCCTTCATCAGTGAAAGCAGTGTCTCCAGAAGACGTACGACCAGCTGTCCGGTCTCGGTCATGCGGCGCCGTGTGTACAGGCGCATGTCCAGTGCCACCTGATCATTGCGGCTTCTTCCGGTGTGAAGCTTCTTTCCGGTCTCGCCGATCCGGCGGATCAGATTCGCCTCGACCAGGCTGTGTACATCCTCAAAGCCTTCCGATGTATCCAGCTTACCATTCTCCGCGTCCTCGCCGATCTGACACAGGCCTTCTATGATCGCATCCGCTTCTTCGCCGGTCAGCACACCGACTCTCGCGAGCATCCCCGCGTGGACCATGCTCCCCAGGATATCCTCCTGCAGAAGGCGGATATCAAAGCGCAGGGAATCGTTGAAGTCCTTCACGCGCTGATCGGTTTCCTTGGTAAATCGGCCGCCCCAGAGCTGTGCCATGGTCGTACCCATCCTTTCTGTCTGTTATATACACAAAAAGCAGAACTCCACAGGAATTCCGCTTTCCGAAGCCAACGACGAGACTCGAACTCGTGACCTACTGATTACGAATCAGTTGCGCTACCGACTGCGCTACGTTGGCGTACGTCCGCCTTATCATCCGTCGGACGCAAGAGCTATTATACTGACTCTCCCCGCATATTTCAAGCGTTAATTTCGTGGATGAAGAGCCCCGAAAGGAGCTTCGGCTCAAACCAGGTGGACTTGGGCGGCATCAGCGCGCCGGTGTCCGCAACCGCGAATAATTCTTCGATGGAGGTCGGGTACATTGCAAAAGCACAGACCGCATCAGTATGGCAGCGAAGCTCCAGCTCGTGAAGCCCGCGGATTCCGCCGACAAAATCAATTTTCGGATCGGTCCGGGGATCAAGGATTCCGAAGACCGGTTCCAGTATATTCTTCTGCAGAACGGAGACGTCCAGATCGCCCACCGGATCCCCCGGATAGAGCCCGGCATCTGCGCGCAGCCGGTACCACTTTTCAGACAGATAAAGTCCGAATTCTCCTTTACAGGAAGGCTTTGCCGGCTCCCCGGAATCCTCTTCCGAAATGTCAAAACCCGCTTCACGGATGCGGGAAAGGATCTCCCCGGGGGTCTGTCCTGCGAGACTTTTCAGCACGCGGTTATAATCGAGAATCATCAGATCCTTTTCCGGAAACAGCACGGAAAGAAAATAGTTGAATTCCTCTTCGCCGGTATAGTCCGGATTTGTCTGTCTGCGCTTTAAGCCGACCTTCACCGCCGACGCACAGCGGTGATGACCGTCGGCGATATACAGATGCTGTGTTTCTTCAAAGGCTTTCCGGATGATCTCAATATCATCCGGTGCGTCGATCACAAAGACCCGGTTGCGCACATCGCCGGCGGAGACAAAATCGCACTCCGGCTCGCCTGCGCGGATGCGCGCAGTGAGCGCGTCCAGATCCGCACGGCTCCGGTAAGTCAGGAAAATAGGGCCGGTCTGGGCGCCGCAGGTGTCCACATGGCGGATGCGGTCCAGTTCCTTTTCTTCCCGGGTGTTCTCATGGCGCAGAATAATACCGTTCAAGTAATCGTCAATGGCGGCACAGCCGACGATGCCGGTCTGAACCCGTCCGTTCAGCGTCTGCTCATAGAGATAATAGCAGGGCGCCGGATCCTGCACAAAAGTGCCGTCCGCCATCTTCTCCCGAAGAAGGGACGCAGCCTTTTCATACACACAGTCCGCATAGGTATCCACATCGTCCGGGAACTGCGTCTCGGCCCGGTCGATGCACAGGAACGAGTCCGGATTGCTGCGGACCATCTCCGCAGCCTCCCGTCGGTTCATGACATCATAGGGAAGCGCGGCGATCGCCGCCTCCTTTCCTTTAGCGGGCCGGAAGGCCCGGAAGGGACGAACCACTGCCATAGCGTAATCCTCTGCTTACTTGATGACTCTGACGCGGTAGACGCCGTCAATGGCGGAAAGACCGCTGATCAGAGCGTCGTCCGCGGGCGTGTCCAGATCGATCAGCGTATAGGCGTGCTCACCTCTGGACTTGTTTGCCATCGCGTGAATATTGGTGTTGGAGCTGCCGATCAGCGTAGTGAACTGCGTGATCATATTGGCTTTATTCTGGTGGAAAATCGCGATCCGGCCGGCCTGCTCGCACACACCCATCGAGCAGTTCGGGTAGTTGACACTGTTGGAAATATTGCCGTAGCGCAGGAAATCTCTCAGCTCCCGGACGGCCATGACCGCACAGTTGTCCTCGGACTCTTCCGTGGATGCGCCCAGATGCGGCGTGGTGATGCAGCCGCGGTGGCCGGCGACAGTCGGATTCGGGAAATCCGAGACGTAGCGCCGGATTTTGCCCTCATCAATGGCTTTGATCACAGCCTTCTCGTCTACCAGCAGATCCCGGGCCATGTTGATCAGAATAACGCCCTTCTTCATCCTGGAGATGGCTTCCTCATTGATCATCTCGCGGGTGGATTCCAGCAGCGGCACGTGAACCGTGATGACATCGCAGTTCTCGTAAATGTCGTTGACGTTCAGGACGTGCGTGATTTTGCGGGAGAGGTTCCAGGCGGAATCGACGGTCACATAAGGATCGTAGCCGTAGACATCCATGCCGAGGCTGGAAGCAGCGTTCGCGACACGCACGCCGATGGCGCCCAGGCCGATGATGCCGAGCTTTTTGCCCTGGATCTCGATGCCGGCAAACTTTTTCTTCTCCTTTTCCACGCTCTGGGCAATGTCCGGATTATCCCAGTTGGCGCGGACCCAGTCCACGCCTTCCACGATATCGCGGCAGGCAAGCAGCATGCCGGCAAAAACCAGCTCGCGCACGCCGTTTGCATTGGCACCGGGCGTATTGAAGACCACGATGCCTCTCTTTGCGCACTCCTCAAGCGGAATATTGTTGACGCCCGCACCGGCTCTGGCGATGGCATAGAGGTTGTCGCTGAAATCCATGTCGTGCATGGAGGCGCTTCTGACCAGAATTCCGTTCGCTTCTTCTATATTTTCGGTGCGCTCAAAGCCCTCCGGGAAATGCTCCAGACCGACTTCGGCGATGTTGTTTAAGCAGGCGTATTTGTACATGATGATTGTCCTTTCTGAATTCCTTTTTTATTCGTGAAATTTCTGCGCTCAGCCGTTCTTATGGCTGCTCTCGAAATCCTTCATAAAGGAGACCAGCTTCTCGACACCCTCGATGGGCATGGCATTGTAGATCGAAGCGCGCATGCCGCCGACGCTGCGATGGCCCTTCAGACTGACGAGCCCCTGGGCTTCGGCCGCTTTCACGAATTCCGCGTCGAGGTCCTTGTTTCCCGTTACGAAGGGAACGTTCATCAGGGACCGGTCCTCTCTGCGCACAGTTCCTTTAAAGAGACTGCTCTCATCCAGGAAATCATACAGGATGGCTGCCTTTTTCACATTGTTGTCGCGGACTGCCTCAAGGCCGCCCTGCGCCTTCAGCCATTTGAAGACTTTGCCGCAGATATAGATGCCGTAGGCGGGCGGCGTGTTGAACAGGGAACCGTTGTCCGCGTGGGTCTTCCACTTCAGCATGGTCGGCGTGCCCTCGAGCACGTCGTCCCGGATCAGGTCTTCACGGACAATCGCGATCACCACACCGGCAGGTCCGATATTTTTCTGCGCACCGCCGTAGATGACGCCGTATTTTGTGATATCCATGGGCTCCGACAGGAAGCAGGACGAGACGTCCGCCACCAGTGTGTGACCTTTGGTGTCCGGCAGCGTGTGGTATTTGGTTCCGTAAATAGTGTTGTTTTCACAGATATAGACGTAATCGGTATCTTCCGGGATCTCCAGATCACTGCAGTCCGGAATATAGGAGAAAGTCTGATCCTCGGAGGACGCGGCAATAATGACTTCTCCGTATTTTGCCGCTTCCTGGGAAGCCTTTTTCGCCCACTGGCCGGTCACGATATAGACTGCCTTGCGGTTCACCATCAGGTTCATGGGGACTGCGGCAAACTGCGTCCAGGCGCCGCCCTGCATGAACAGGACTTTGTAATTGTCCGGAACGGAAAGCAGATCCCGCAGGTCCTGCTCCGCATCCTTGATGATCCCGTCAAAGATTTTTCCGCGGTGGCTCATTTCCATGACAGACATGCCGCTGCCCTGATAGTCGAGCATCTCCTCCGCGGCTTCCCGCAGTACTTCCTCCGGCAGCATGGCCGGTCCGGCTGAAAAATTGTAGACTTTTCTCATAACCTCTCTCCTCACAATGATGCTTTATTCCGATGCCGGGATGCACTTTCTGACTGAAGATCAGTAGAACATCACAACAATGGTTCCTTTTTCCACCAGCGGGTACAGATCCTTGATGACGGTCAGCGGCACGTTGATGCAGCCGTGCGAACCGTTCGTCAGATAAATATCTCCGCCGAAGCTGCTGCGCCAGGTGGCGTCGTGAATGCCGATACTGCTTCCGATCACGGCCATCCAGTAATTGACAAAGGAAACATAGCCCGGTCCGACCAGGTTGATGTTGCGCAGCTTGCTGTTGACATAGTAGACGCCGGTCGGCGTCTTATGACCTGCACGCACATTTCCGGTCACGATCGGTGTCTCCGTGACCAGCGCATTATTCAGATAATAATACAGATGCTGATTGGTCATATCGACTTCGATATAGGTTCCGCCGATGCCCCAGACAGGTGTGTGGACTTCTTTTTTGCCGGTCATGATGGCGTTCGCAAGGTAGGGAATTTCCACGCCGGTATCGAGGAAGCGCTGCTTCTGGCTGCCGCCGCTGATCTGTACCACATCGCCGCGGGTCGCGCGGAACAGCAGATCGTTGCTCTGCATCGGATACATCATGGACAGCGCATAGAAAAAGCCGTTCATTTTGGCCGGATCCAGTTCGTAGCTGCCGGATTCGGGATTGATGTAGTAGCTGCCGTCCGGATTGGTGCGCATCATACTCATCGCGAGACCGGACTTGATTTCATAAGCCTGGCCGTTTCCGAAATCATAGATGATATCGCAGTCCGGCACTCTCGGAGAATCCGCGCGCGTATTCAGGGCAAAAGCCCCGACAAGGCATGCGACGGTAAGCAGAAGGGCTGTCACTGCATATACTGCTTTTCTGATTTTTTTCATTCTTTACTCCGCTCCTTCAGATCCCGCTCGTCAAAGGCTTCTTCAATCGAAGTCCCCGGCGCGACCATCGGAAATACTTTGTCATCCTGATCAATGACACATTCTACCAGTGCGGGCTCGCCGCAGGAAAGTGCTTCCCGGAGAATCTGCTCCGCTTCTTCCGGCTTCGTGATCCGGAAGGCCCTGCATCCGAGTCCCTCGGCAACCTTACAATAATCGACGCGATCCGTCAATATTGTCTGTGAGTATCTTTTCCCGTAGAAAAGGGTCTGCCACTGACGGACCATGCCCAGCACTTCGTTGTTGATGACGACCTCGACAACCGGAATGCCGTAGCGGCTGGCCGTCGCGAGTTCGTTCATATTCATTCTGAAACACCCGTCGCCGGCAATATTGATGACGGTCTTCTCCGGGCAGGCAACCTTGGCGCCGATGGCGGCACCCAGGCCGTAGCCCATGGTGCCCAGACCGCCGGAGGAAAGGAAGCTTCTGGGCTGCGTGTAGGTATAGAACTGCGCCGCCCACATCTGATGCTGGCCGACATCCGTCGTGATGATGGTGTCCTCTCCGGTCAGTTCGCTCAGCTTCCGGATAATCATCGGACAGGTGAGAACGCTCTCGTCATACAGAAGCGGGAACTTTTCCTTCATTTCCTCAATATGGGCCATCCACTCTGCGTGCTCTGCGGGCTCGATCCGTTTATTGAGTTCTTCCAGAATCTCACCAAGATCTCCCACGAGAGAAAAAGTGGCTCTCATATTCTTGTTGATCTCGGCGGCATCGATATCGATGTGCAGGATCTTCGCATGCGGGGCGAATTTTTTGGCATTGCCGGTGACGCGGTCCGAAAAGCGCGCGCCGAGGGCAACCAGCAGGTCACACTGGGATACACCCAGATTGGACGTCTTGGTCCCGTGCATACCGATCATTCCGGTATAATGCCGGTCATAGCCGTTGATGACGCCCTTGCCCATCAGCGTGTCACAGACCGGTGCGTCAATTTTCTCCACCAGCTCCCGGACTTTTCCGGCTGCACCGGAAGAAACCGCACCGCCGCCCACATAGATGAACGGGCGCTTCGCTGAGCGGATCATCTCCGCTGCGGTTTCGAGATCCTCTTCGGTATACGCCGTTTTGCGGGGAAGCTTCCAGCGCTTTTTCTTCTCTTCCTCTGTCATCGGCGTAAACTCTGCCTTTGCGGAGGTGACGTTCTTGGTAATATCGACAATGACCGGTCCCGGCCGTCCCGAGCGCGCAATCTGGAAAGCCTTGCGCACCGTCTCGGCCAGAATGGAAATATCCTTGACAATATAGCCGTGTTTGGTGATCGGCATGGTGATACCGGCAATATCCACTTCCTGGAAGGTGTCCTTTCCGAGCAGCGGCAGCGTCACGTTGCAGGTGACGGCCACCATCGGGATGGAGTCCATATATGCCGTGGCAATACCGGTGACCAGATTGGTGGCGCCGGGGCCGCTGGTGGCAAAACAGACGCCGACCTTTCCGGTCGCGCGGGCGTAGCCGTCCGCCGCGTGTGCGGCACCCTGCTCATGGGAAGTCAGGTAGTGATGAATTTCATCCTGATGCCGGTACAGCTCGTCATAGACATCCAGAATGGTTCCGCCCGGATATCCGAAAATGGTATCTACGCCCTGTTCCTTCAGACATTCAATCAGTATTTGAGCGCCAGTCAGAATCATGCTTTTTCTTCCTTTCTATCGCTTAGTCTTTCATTACTGCTTCGGAAGCTCCAGAACAGCTCCGCGGTTTCCGCTGGTGACCAGCGCGCAGTAGCGTTCCAGATATCCGGAGGTGATCTGCGGCGTGCGCGGCACCCATTCCGATCTGCGCTGTGCCAGTTCTTCGTCGCTCACAAGGAGTGTCAGCTCATTGTTCGGAATGTCGATGAGAATCCGGTCGCCTTCCTTCACCAGTGCAATCGGACCGCCGACTGCGGCTTCCGGAGAGACATGTCCGATTGCCGCGCCGCGGGAAGCACCCGAGAACCGGCCGTCGGTAATCAGCGCGACGGTGGAGCCCAGACCCATTCCGACGATGGCGGAGGTCGGGTTCAGCATCTCGCGCATGCCCGGACCGCCCTTGGGGCCTTCATAGCGGATTACCACCACGTCGCCCTCATGAATCCGGCCGCCCTTGATGGCGTCGATTGCATCCTCTTCGCAGTCAAAAACACGCGCGGGGCCTTCGTGCTTCAGCATTTCAGGCGCAACGGCGGATTTCTTGACAATACCGGTGTCCGGCGCAAGATTGCCCTTGAGAACCGCGATGCCGCCGGTCTGCATATACGGATTGTCAATCGGACGGATAACTTCGGGATTCCGGTTGACGCAGCCGCTGATGTTTTCACCGACATTCTTTCCGGTGACCGTCGGAAGATCCAGATGCAGCAGTCCCTTCTTCGAAAGCTCCGCCATAACCGCATAGACGCCGCCCGCTTCGTTCAGATCTTCCATGTAGGTCGGCCCTGCCGGTGCCAGGTGGCACAGATTCGGCGTGCGCGAGGAAATCTCATTGGCGATCTCCATATTGATCTCGATGCCGGCCTCGTGCGCGATAGCGGGAAGATGCAGCATGGTATTGGTGGAACAGCCCAGCGCCATATCGACTGTCAGGGCATTTTCAAAGGCTTCCTTCGTGAGAATATCACGAGGGCAGATGTTCCTGCGCACCAGCTCCATGATCTGGTAGCCTGCACACTTGGCCAGACGGATTCTCGCCGAATAGACGGCGGGAATGGTTCCGTTTCCGGGAAGGCCCATGCCGATCGCCTCGGTCAGGCAGTTCATGGAATTGGCCGTATACATGCCGGAGCAGGATCCGCAGGTCGGGCAGGTGTTTTCTTCATAGACTGCCAGCTCCTCCAGACTCATCGTGCCCGCCGCAACGGACCCGACCGCCTCAAACATGGAGGAAAGGGAGCGCTTCATACCGTTCACTTTTCCGGCCAGCATCGGACCGCCGGAGACAAAGATCGTCGGAATATTGAGCCGGGCGGCAGCCATTAACAGGCCGGGAACATTTTTGTCACAGTTCGGGATCATCACCAGGCCGTCGAATCCGTGCGCCCGTGTCATACATTCGGTGGAATCCGCAATCAGATCACGTGTCACCAGGGAATACTTCATGCCGACATGTCCCATGGCAATGCCGTCACAGACCGCGATGGCGGGGAATACCACCGGCATGCCGCCGGCTTCCGCGACGCCGAGCTTGACCGCCTCGGTGAGCTTGTCGATATTCATATGGCCCGGAACAATTTCGTTAAAGGAGCTGACAATACCGATCATCGGCCTTCTGCGCTCCTCCTCCGTAAAGCCCAGCGCGTTGAACAGACTCCGGTGCGGAGCCTGCTGGATTCCGGTTTTGACGCTGTCACTGATCATCTCTTCTACCTCCCTGAAAAAATCTTTTCACTTTTAGAATCAGATATAGTTACAGATCACGCCTCCCATCTCACTGCAGCTGCAGCGCTTCAGATTCTCTCCCGCTCCCATCAGGTCCGCTGTTCTGTAGCCGTCCCGGAGCGCTTTCTGAACCGCCTTTTCGATGCAGTCCGCCGCCTCTTCCATGTCGAAGGAGTAACGAAGCATCATGGCGGCGGAGAGAATGGTCGCGATCGGATTCGCGAGATTCTTTCCCGCGATGTCCGGTGCGGAGCCGTGGCTGGGCTCATACAGACCGAAGCTGGTCTCGTTTAAGGATGCGGAGGACAGCATGCCGATAGAGCCGGTAATCATACTCGCCTCATCCGAGAGAATGTCTCCGAACATATTCTCGGTCACGATCACGTCAAACTGCTCGGGATTGCGGACCAGCTGCATGGCGCAGTTGTCCACCAGCATGTGCGAGAGTTCCACATCGGGATAATCCGCGGCAGTTTCCTCCACGACAGCGCGCCACAGTCTTGAGGTGTCCAGCACGTTCGCCTTGTCGACACTGGTGACCTTCTTTCTGCGCTTTCTTGCGGTTTCAAAAGCCGTCCGGGCGATCCGCCGGATCTCCTCCTCGTTGTAGGTCATGGTATCCGTTGCCGTGCGAAGGCCGTTTACGGTTTCCGTATGGCGCGCACCGAAATACAGGCCGCCCGTCAGCTCCCGCACAATCAGCAGATCGAAGCTTCTGCTCCCGTCCTTATTCGACAGCGGGCACGCCCCGGAGAGCTCCGGATACAGATATGCGGGGCGCAGGTTGGCAAACAGTCCGAGCTCCTTGCGGATTTTCAGAAGGCCCGCCTCGGGGCGCAGATTCGGGGCAAGTCTGTACCAGGGAGATGTCGCCGCATCACCGCCGATGGAGCCCATCAGCACGGCGCCGTTTTCCCGCGCCTTCTCAATTGTCTCGTCAGTCAGCGGCACACCGTGCACATCAATCGAGGCGCCGCCCATCAGAAGGTCGGTGTATTGCAGGGCAAAATCATATTTTGCCGCGGTGTGATCCAGGACTTTGCGCGCTTCCCGCACGATTTCGGGGCCGATTCCGTCTCCGGCGATCACTGCAATGTTCAGCGTTTTCTTCTCTGCCATAGACTTTCTCACCTCGTATTATTATGTGTAGCCAATCTTTACCTGTTCTTGGTAAATGGCTATGCTGTTATGGATGCTGTGGATCAGTGTTTCTCTCCTACCACGTGATGGTTTCAGAAAGGGTCTGACCACAGCCTCCTGCTACTTTGTTG
>JAFRIW010000041.1 GCA_017432565.1 Lachnospiraceae bacterium | reverse complement strand
GCACAATGAGTCACGGAACCTGTCCCCCTGACTCCCCCTGACTCCCTTTTATCTCATCGAGATTTCGTCGATTCTGCGCAGTTCTTCTTCGGAGAAGGCGGTGTTGGCGATCGCGCGGATATTGTCGAGAATCTGGGACGGTCTGGACGCGCCGATCAGCACGGAGCAGACGTCGCCGTCCTTTAAGATCCAGGCAAGGGCCATCTCTGCCAGTGTCTGGCCGCGCTGTGCGGCGATTTCGTTCAGCTCGCGGATCTGGGAGAGTTTCTCTTCGGTCAGATCGGAGGAGTGGAGGAATCGGCCGTCTTTTGCAATGCGGCTGTCCTGCGGAATTCCCTTCAGGTAGCGGTCTGTCAGCATGCCCTGTGCCAGTGGCGAGAAGGCGATGATGCCCAGCCCGTTTTCACGGCAGTACTGCTTGACGCCGTCTTTTTCGATGCCCCGGTCAAAAATCGAATATCTGCGCTGGTTCACAATCAGCGGGCAGTGCAGCTCCTTCATGATTGCCTGCGCCTTCGCGGTCTGCTCTTTATTGTAATTGGAGATGCCGGCATAGAGCGCTTTGCCGCTGCGGACAATCTGAGCCAGGGCTTCCATGGTCTCTTCCATCGGGGTCTCCGGATCCGGGCGGTGATGGTAGAAAATATCCACATATTCGAGCTGCAGGCGTTTCAGACTCTGATCGCAGCTGGCGATGAGATATTTGCGGCTGCCCCAGTCGCCGTAAGGGCCTTTCCACATATCGTAGCCGGCCTTGGAGGTCACGACCAGCTCGTCCCGGTAGGGCATGAAGTCCTGCTGCAGGATTTTGCCGCAGTTCTCCTCCGCTGCACCGTACTCCGGTCCGTAGTTGTTCGCGAGGTCGAACTGTGTGATGCCGTTGTCAAAAGCGGTCTGGCACATCGCCCGCATGTTTTCATAGTCGCCGCTTGTGCCGAAATTGTGCCAGAAGCCGAGCGAAACCGCCGGAAACTTCAGGCCGCTTGTCCCGACCCGGTTGTAAACCATGTGCTCATACCGATTGTCACTTGCCTGATAGCTCATTCTGTTCCCCTTTCTGTGATGCCTTTCTGTAAAGATTTTTTACCGAACCGCGCCTGAATATTTTCCATCATCCGGTCCAGCTGCTCTGTTTTCTGCTGCCGCTCGGCAGCCTGCTGCTTTTTCTCCTTTTCCTCTTCCTGCGTCTTCATCCAGTCGAACAGATCCGTCTGCTCGTATCCGCCTTCATCCAGCTTCGACACACCCACGCCGATCAGGCGGATGCCCCGTCCGTCCGCGAGCAGCGCTGTCTCTCCGAAACACAGCTCCCGCAGAAGCACCTGCGCCGTCGCGTAGATCACATCTGCGTCCCTGGTCGGCTTCTCCAGCGTCGTCTGCCTGGACCGGCGCCGGAAATCATCGGTCTTGGCGCTCACACTCACGGTCAGCCCCCTGGCCTGTCCGCGCTCCATCCGCGCACTCACATGCTCCGAGAGGCCGCGCAGGACCGGGTCCGCTTTTTCATCATAGTTTTCCGCTGTGATGTCTTCGGACATCGTCGTCTCATTGGAATAGCTCTTCGCCTTCTCCGACTCCGCGTGGACGACATCCGAACTGCGTCCGTTGGCCCGCTCGTAAATATACTCGCCGGCTTTCTGTCCCAGATAGGACTGCAGCAGTTCCTTCTGCATCGCGGCTGCGTCTCCGATGGTCAGAATGCCGATCTGCATGAGCTTCTGCGCCGTGCTGGCGCCGCACCCGTGCAGGTCCCGGATCGGCAGCGGCCACAGCTTTTCGCGGATTTCCTCCGGATAAAGCGTGTGGGTTCTGTCCGGTTTTGCAAAATCACTGGCCATCTTGGCCAGAAACTTGTTGACGGAAATCCCGACATTGACAGTAAAGCCCAGCTTCTCCCGGATCTCCTTCCGGATCATGCCCGCGAGCATCTCCGCGGTGAGCCCGTCGCTGTCCTCGATCAGCTCCGTGACATCCAGATAGGCTTCATCGATGGAAACCTGCTCCAGGATCTCGGAATAGCTCCGGAGGATGTCGATGAAGGCTGCGGAATACGCTCTGTAGGTGGCAAAATCAGACCGCACCAGTACCAGTTCCGGGCATTTCTGCAGTGCCTTTACCACCGGCTCGCCGGTCTGAACGCCGTACTTTTTCGCCGGGATGGACTTCGCCGTGATGATACCGTGCCGCGTGGTCACGTCCCCGCCGACCGCAGAGGGAATCGTGCGCAGATCCACCGCGTCCGGATTTTCCTTCAGCTGCTTAACCGCACTCCAGGACAGAAACGCGGAATTCACATCAATATGAAAGATCGTCCGCATTTTCTGTCACCCCTTAACCCTGATCACTTTGCCGCCTTCTTTTTTCTGCGGCGCTTCTTCCGTCTCGGATGCTGCCCGGCCTCTTTGCGGAACGCATTGATCTGTTCCAGAATCGTCGTGTAATCCCGCTCAAACAGCTCGTCGCTGATCTGCCGGTTCAGCGTCTCCTCCGGCACCTTTTCCAGGATTTTGTCCTGCACGAATTTCTTGCTCTGCTGTTTATAGACCGGCAGATTGTTGAGGGCCAGGATATGCTGCAGCTCCGGCCGCCAGAGAATGGAGAGTTTTCTGGCAAGTACCATCCGCGGGTTCCGCTTCGGTCTGCGGAGCATATAAAAGTCCAGCGGATTCAGATAATCCCGTGCGCTTTCTGCTTCTTCCGCAGTCTCCTCCGCGCCGAAACCGCCGGTAAAGCTTCCCTCCACCGTCTCCTCGTCCCACTCCGCATACTGCTCATAAGCGGGAAGAGCCTCGCCCTCTCCGGTCTCCACGGTGATGATACCCCACCAGTCCGGCACATGCTCCTCGATATGCTGGGCGTGGGAGGTGCCGACAACGACATAATTGAAATCATAATAGAGATCGTAGTCCTCCACCTGCCCCGCGAGCCGCGCGTAGGTGTCCGCATCGGATTTGATCTCAATGCCGGCGACCGCCCCCTCCATCACCATTACAACGTCCGCCCGGGAGGAGCCGGTCTGTTTCTCTTCCAGTATTCTGATCTTTCCGTAAGTCTTCTCCAGGAAATCAAAAAGCGGTTCCCTGATCTGTCTGTCGTAGAGCATCTTTTCTGTACTATTTAATTATTATAGCCTCAGATCCACCCACTTGCCCTGACGGAAACGGAGTCCCATCAGCACAAAGCGGGAGGCCTGGTCACTTAAAACACCGATCCACACACCGGCGAGGCCCATGTGCAGAACGCTGACCAGAAGCCAGGTGACCAGCGTTCTGATGATTGTCACGCTGATCAGGGAAGCAAAAAGCGCATAGCGCACATCGCCCGCGGCCCGCAGACACCCGCTGGAAATGACCTGTGAAATCTGCAGCAGCACGATGACGGTGGTAAATCTGGAAATCAGGACCCCCATTTCAATAATATGCGGTTCCGAAAAATACAGTCCGTAGAAAGCCCGCCCGCCGAGCAGCAAAGCGACGGAAAGAAGCACTGAGATCACAAAGCCGATGCGCTGACAGATGGAACCGTATCCTTTGGCCTGATCCTTTCTGCCGGCACCGAGCGCCTCTCCCGTGAGTGCGACCGCCGCGACCTGCATGCCGTCCGCAAAGGAGAAGGCCAGACCCAGAATGTTCATGCCCACGTTGTGCGCCGCAAATTCATCCGTACCCAGGCGCGCCGCCAGCACAGCCGTTGCCACAAAGCCCACGCGCATGGCGACGTTTTCCACCAGAAGCGTGCTGCCGATCTGCATGATTCTCGAAAAGACCTGACGGGTGGGATGAACCCGCCGGGGGCCGAACAGAAATTCCATGCGGACATAGCTGGTGCGGCGGAAGAGCGATGCGATGCTCATGCACATGGCCACGACTGTTCCCAGTACGGTCGCAATCGCGGCGCCGCGCACACCCAGCGCCGGAAAGCCGAGCTTTCCGCCGATCAGGAGATAGTTGAAGCACACATTCACTACGCTCGACGTCACGTTGGTGTACATGGCGACGCGCGTATTGCCGCTGCCCCGCTGTGCTGCATTGATGACAAGAGAGATGACCGTGAAGATGGTTCCGCCCATGATAATGCGGAAGTATTCCACCGCAGCGGTGTGCGTGTCTGCATTGCTTCCGGCCAGCCGCATCAGCGGCTCCGCCGCCAGCAGCGACAGCACGGTCACAACAAAGCACAGCACCAATGCCAGAAGAAGCGCTGTCAGAAGGGCTTCGTTCGCGCCCTCCTGACGCTCTTCTCCTTTGCGTCTTGCGACAATGGCCGAGACGGCCACATTCATCGCGAAGAAGACCGCCAGCCCGATAAACTTCGGCTGTGTGGTCAGCCCGACCGCAGCCACTGCATAGCTGCCCATCGTGCTGACCATCATGGTGTCAATCATGCCCGCAAGGGACACAAAGAAACTCTCCAGCACGGCCGGCCAGGCAATCCTGACGGCTTTTTTTACCATTTCGGAATGATTCATTCTTCAGTCTGTCCGGCAAGTTCCCGGTAGAATTTCTGCATCACGTAAAAGGCCGGTTTCCGGTAAGTTTTGTCCGGGGACAGAAGGCCCTTGCGATTATAGTAGCCCTGAATCAGGCTGGTGCGGCGCGGGCAGCGGAAATCATAGAGAATCCACGGCGTCATGCCTTTGACGTAAGGAATGCCGCGCAGAGTTTCCACCTGCCGCTCGAAAACATAGGTCTGGCAGTCCTCTGTTCCCTTGTCGTATTTACTGCCGCAGTGTCCGGGCATCGCGTCCGCACCGAATTCGGTGACAATGACGGGCTTGGACGGATTGCTGTTATCAAACAGCGTATTCAGCAGGGCAAAATCCGGCGTGTACCAGCCCATGTATTCGTTCAGGCCGATGATGTCCAGGTACTCCGCCAGGCGGTCGGCGATGGCCATCTCGTCATAGCTGACCAGGCAGGCCGCGGAGACCATCCTTGTCTCGTCCTCTTTCTTTGCGCGCTGTGCCAGATTCTTCATGAATTCCAGCCGCTCGTCGGAGTCCGCGTTCTCGTTGCCGACGGACCAGATGATGACGCTGGCCCGGTTCCAGTCGCGGTTGATCATTTCCAGAAGCTGGTTTTCCGCGTCCTGATAAGTCGCTTCCCGCGTGAAGCGGATCGCCCAGTAGACCGGAATCTCCTCCCAGAGGAGCAGGCCTTCCCGGTCTGCCAGCTGCGCCATCCGCTCATTGTGCGGATAGTGTGCACAGCGCATGAAGTTGCAGCCTATTTCTTTGGCGACCCGGATATTCTCCAGCCGCTCTTCGTCGGTCAGTGCCTTTCCGTTCGGCACGCTCTCCTCATGGCAGCTGACGCCGCGCAGGAAGATGGGCTTGCCGTTGAGCAGGATGTCGCGTCCCTCTACGCGGATTTCCCGGAAGCCGACCTCATCGCTGACTTCGTCGCCGCCGCAGGACAGGACCACGTGATAAAGCTTCGGATTTTCAGGCGTCCAGAGCTCAGGAGAGGCTTCGAAGACAGCCTCGCCTTCTCCGCCGCTGACCCGGATTTCCTGCCGGATGCCCAGCTCATCGATCCGCAGAACGGCGGTCTCCTCCGCAGCATCCGAAAGCTGCACGCGCACACAGATTTTGCCAAAATCCGATCCCGGCACCAGTGCGATCCGGAAACGTTTGATAAACAGTGCCGGCACCCGGATCAGCTCAATATCCCGGTAGACGCCGCCGTAGTTGAACCAGTCGGTGTTCTCTGTCGGAACCTGCTCCGGCCGGCGCGTGGAGTCGGCCTGGATGATAATCCGGTTCTCTTCCTGCAGCGCATCGGTAATCTCAAAATAAGCCGGCGTCGAGCCGCCCCGGTGCATGCCCAGATACTGTTTGTTCAGAAAGACGCGGCAGATGTAATTCACACCGCCCAGCTTTAAAAAGACGCGCTCTCCTTCCGCTTTCACGTTGCGGAAGGTCCGCGTAAAGATCATGCTTCCGTCATAGAGCAGGAATTTCTCGCTCTCCGTATTCCAGCAGCAGGGCAGGTTCATGACCGGCCACTCGTCAAAGGAATAATCCACGGGCAGCGTGTACCCGTTTGCGTCAAATTTCCGCTCCTCAAACCAGTGCTGACGGATGCAGGTGTCGTACTGATCCACCGCATAGTGCCAGAGACCGTTCAGAGATTCCCGGGCCCGGCTCCGGTCATAGATCATGTCCTTCACCGTCGCCTGTCTGCCTTCATATTCCCCCAGATAATCCTCCAGATTGATATCCGATACATTTTTCTGTCTGTACTTCAGCATTCGGAATTTTCCCCCCTTTTTAAATTTCCGACGGCCTTGCCCCGGCCGCCTCATCCTTGTTTTCTCCCTTCTAATTATAGCAGGGGGTGAGTCAGGGGGACCGGTACAATG
>JAFRIW010000040.1 GCA_017432565.1 Lachnospiraceae bacterium | reverse complement strand
TTAACACGCTGCCCCTGTTGCGTTAGCATAGTAGTCGGTGCCAGGATGACGCATTTGAGCCCGGCATTGGTAAGCTGGTGGTACAGCGTATACCCAAGGCATCCTGCCTCGTAACCGCATTCAATAGAATAATCATCATAAGGACCGAGTTTCATCTTCAGAGATTCAATGAAGCAGACTACCTCTTTGTAGTCTGGGGCAACTTGTATTTCACCGAAAATTCGGTCTTCCGACCCGATCGTGGGCTCCATTGCGCATAAAGTATAGTTTGTACTGTGGACATCCATTCCGATTTTGATTATTCTATTCATAGGTGACCTCCTTTTGTATGCGGTAATCCCTGTTACCATTGATCTTGACAATCATCAGTATACAGGTAAATCCACGTTGCTACAAATGTGAGGTCACTTCATATTATCTAAGAGGATGGGGGAATTCTTGCTATTTTATGTTAAAGAAAATAGAATTAAATAATTGTACCTGCTTTCGAAAACTGCTTCGGATGAGTACAATCACGCTATTCCATCTTCTTCAGAAACATAAAATCACATAAAATACTTGTACTTGTTTTCCCGCATTGGCAGGAATGGGTACAACGTCGACTTCCGGCACATCGGAAATTAATCGTCGGTTTCCGGCACATCGGAAATTAATTGCCGACTCCCGGCACATTTCACATTGGTCATGCATGGTATAATGAAAGGGATGTAATCAACCGTAAAATCCAGGTTTACACGATATAGTATGAAGATCATGGTCAGTGCCTGCCTTGCAGGCGAAAATTGCAAATATAACGGCGGAAACAACCTGAATGAAAAGGTGCTGGCGCTGCTGAACGGGACCGGAGTGAGCGAAGAGACCGAGGTGATACCGGTCTGTCCGGAAGTGATGGGCGGGCTTCCGACGCCGCGCATTCCTTCTGAGATTCAGGACGGCGTTGTGGTCAATCATGCCGGAATCTGTGTGGACCGGGAGTTTAGGCTGGGCGCGCATAAGTGTCTGGAGATTGCGCAGCGGGAGCAGCCGGATCTGATTGTGCTGCAGTCGAGGAGCCCCAGCTGCGGTGTCAGGCAGCGGTACGACGGGACTTTTTCCGGCAGACTGATCGACGCACCTGGCGTGACGGCTCAGCTGTTGATGGAGAACGGCTTCCGGGTTGTGGACGTGGAAGAATGGCAGGAGAAAAGCTTCCGGGTTGTGGACGTGGAAGAATTAACAGAGAACGGCTTCCGGGTTACGGATGTGGAGGAATGACAGCTTGAAGATTTATGAATTCGGCAATCCGGATGCAGATCTGGTATTGATTCAGCCATCGGACGAGCAGGATCTGTCCGGGATGGAAAGCGAAGTGAGCCTGATTCAGGAACAGGCGGGGCGGGACTTCCGCCTGATTGCGTTGCTGGTTGATGACTGGAACAGGGATCTGTCTCCCTGGGAGGCGCCGCCGGTTTTCGGGAAAGAGCCCTTCGGAAGCGGCGCGGAGAATACGCTGCAGAAGATCCTGAAAATTGTCCGGCAGGAGCAGCAGACAGGGGAGCAGCAACTGGGGGAGCAGCAGACAGGAGAGCAGCAGATGGGTGTGAATTCCTGCCCGAAAACCTTCATCATCGGCGGCTATTCGCTGGCAGGCCTGTTTGCTCTCTGGGCAGTGTATCAGACAGATGTGTTTGCCGGCGTGGCGGCGGGATCGCCGTCCATGTGGTTTCCCGGTTTTGTGGATTATATGAAAGAGCACGAGATCGGCAGCAGGGCAGTTTATCTGAGTCTTGGCGACAAAGAAGAGAAAGCCCGGAATCCGGTCATGTCGACAGTCGGCGACTGTATCCGGGAAGCACATCGGTTTCTGAGTGATGCGGACGTGACCTGCACACTGGAGTGGAACCAGGGCAATCACTTTAAAGAGCCGGATCTTCGGATGGCCAAAGCTTTCCTGTGGACGATGCAGAATATTTAAGGAGTTCGGGAGAACGGATTTTTGCGCTACCTGTTGATCGTTGTTTTTTCCATTTTTTCATATGCCGGGCTGATTCACGTGTTTGCGGCCGGCATGACCGGATCGCCGGTCAGCTACATATTCTACACGCTTTCTGCCGCTGCTCTCGTCGCGGACATCTGGGCGCTGCGAGACCTGTACCGGTTATTCAGAAATCACCTGAAAGACTTCCCGGTTCTTTACCGGCTGGTGACGGATTTTCCGTTCCGGAAGCAGATCACCTTCAGCGCCGGCTTTCTGATTTCTTTTCTGAATGCGGTCATTCACCTGCTGGCCGGGCTGAAAGCAGGGGCTTTGTGGCAGATTTTGCTCGGTCTCTTTTTCCTGGTGCTGTGCGGGGCAAAATCCGTCATTCTGGGCCAGCACATTCGCGGCACAGACGCGGGTGCGGAAGGCCGGAAGCTTTACCGGAGGGTCGGCGTGCTGGTTCTGATCCTGTGTGTTCCGCTGGCTGCGATTCTTGTCATGATGGAACTGCAGGGATACAGCTATGACTATCGCGGATATCTGATATACGGCATGGCAGCCATTGTGTTTTACAATGTCATTCTTTCGTCGATCAATCTGTTCCGGTATCGGAAGTATCATCACCCGGCGCTGGACGCAGTGAAGAACGTGGATTATGTCAACGCTCTGCTGTCCCTGCAGGGCCTGGAAACTGCCATGATCGCCAGGTTCGGCGCGGAAGCCGGAGCTTTTCGTTTCCACATCGTGGGCATCACCGGCGCTGTGATTTTCCTGGTTACGCTGGCGATCGGAGTACATATGGTGAGTAAAAAGACAGGAGGAATCGGATCATGAAGACGGTCACATTTCCCTACGCACATACAACGTATTCCCTGGAAGTGCCGGATGAGACTGCGGTGCTGGTATCGCGTGTAGACGAGCTCGCCGGCGGAAGCGGTGCCGGAAATGCGGAGCCTGCGGATGAAAATCGTGGTGCCGCAATTGTGCGGGCTGCCATGGAGCATCCGATCGGAAGTCCGCGTTTGCGGGAACTGGCAGCAGGCAGACCGGACTGTGTCATTATTATCAGCGACCACACACGGCCCGTTCCGAGCCGCGACATTCTGCCCGGGATGATCCGGGAACTGCGAGAGGGCAATCCGGCGATTGAAATCACGCTGCTGGTGGCAACGGGATTCCACCGCGCGACGCGGCCGGAGGAGCTGGAGGTAAAATTGGGCACCGCTCTCTATTCCGAATTCCGGGACCGCATAGTGATTCACAATGCGCACGACCCCGCATCCAATGTAAAAGTCGGGGTGCTTCCTTCCGGGCCGGACTGTATTCTGGACAAAGTGGCGGTGAATGCATCTCTTCTGATTGCGGAGGGATTTATAGAACCGCATTTTTTTGCCGGCTTTTCGGGCGGGCGCAAAAGTATCCTGCCGGGCATTGCGGATGCGGTGACAGTCATGGGAAACCATTGCTCAAAGTTTATCGACCATCCCTGCTGCCGCACCGGCATTCTGGAAGGAAATCCGATGCACGAAGATATGCTTGCGGCTGCTCGCATGGCGCATCTGGCATATATCGTGAACGTTGTCGTCGATGATCAGCACCGGACTGTTGCGGCTTTTGCCGGAGATTTCGAAGAGGCACATCTGCAGGGCTGTGCATTTATTGAATCCTATGTCCACGTCTCCCCGGTGCCGGCCGATATCGTCATCACGACGAACGGCGGGTACCCGCTGGACCAGAACGCGTACCAGTCGCCGAAAGGCATGACAGCTGCGGAAGCGACGGTGAAGGAGGGAGGCGTCATTATCATGCTGGCTTCCTGCAGCGACGGCACGGGCGGCGACGATTATTATCATCTGATCGCGGATGAGCCGGACATTGAGACAGCTTATCAGAAATTTCTCGACACGCCGCAAAATGAGACAGAGCCCGATCAGTGGTGCTCGCAGATTTTTGCCCGCATCGCCCGAAAGTTTACCGTGATCTTCGTCGCGGATCCGGAACAGCGCGAGATGATTGAAGGGCTGAAGGTTCAATATGCCGCCTCGCTCGATGAGGCGTATCGCATGGCCCGCGCTCTGAAGGGGGAAAACGCATCCCTGACCTGTATCCCCAACGGCATTTCCGTGGTGGTGTCGTAGAAGCACGGACAGGATAGATTTCCGCGGTGGTGTCGAAGGCGTGCGCAGACTATCTGATGTATTGAAAGAAGAATACGGGGAGAAGGTGTACAAGCTTTCGCTGAGCTCCGGCTGTTCCTGCCCGAACCGGGACGGAACGCTGGGCTATGGAGGCTGCACCTTCTGTTCCGAGGGCGGCTCGGGCGAATTCGCGGCGCAGACAGCGCCGATCGACCGGCAGATCGAAGAGGCCTGCGCAAGGATTGCTTCCAAGACCGATGCGTCACGCTTCATCGCTTATTTCCAGTCATTTACAAATACATACGGAGATCCGGAGCGGCTGCGGGCTCTGTATCTTGAGACCATCCGCAGGCCGGAGATTGCGATTCTTTCCATCGGGACACGCCCCGACTGCATAGGACCGGAGATGCTGCAGATTTTGACGGAACTGAATCAGATCAAACCGGTCTGGGTGGAGCTGGGGCTGCAGACTGCGCGGGATGAGACGGCGGAGGCGGTGCATCGCGGCTACCCTTATGCGGTATTTGAGGAGACGTATTATCGACTGAAAAGTGCGGGACTTCAAGTGATCGTGCACGTTATTTTCGGATTGCCCGGCGAAACCCGGGATGATATGCTGAATACGGTCCGGAAACTGGCGGCACTAAAGCCTGTTCCGGACGGGATCAAGCTGCAGATGCTGCAGATTCTGCGCGGCTCACAGCTTGCTGCGCAGTATGAAGAGGAGCCTTTTCCGCTGCTTTCGATGGAGGAGTACATCGGGCTTGTGATCGAAAGTCTGCGCATTCTGCCGGAGGAGACAGTGATCCACCGCATGACCGGCGACGGGCCCCGCGCACTGCTGATCGCGCCGCTGTGGTGCCTGGACAAGAAGCGCGTCCTGAATACCCTGAACCGGCGGATCCGCGAGGAAGGGCTGTGAAGATTCATAGGAGAAAACAATAATGAGCAGACAACTTTATCTGGAGTGTTATTCCGGAATCAGCGGCGATATGGCTGTCGGAGCAATGCTGGATCTGGGTGCGGACAGGCAGGTGCTGGAGCAGGTGCTTGCATCTCTGCCGCTGGAAGGATATACGACGAAGATTTCGACTGTTCAGAAGTCCGGCATCAATGCCTGCGACTTTGACGTCATCCTGGACGAGGAAAATCATGATCATGACATGGAATGGCTCTTCGGGAGCGAGGCGGAGGAATTCCACCACGACCATGAGCACCATCATCACCATGACCACGACCATGATGATCACGACCACCATGATCATGAGCATGATCATCACCATCACCACCATCATGACCACGTCCATCGCTCGATGAAGGATATCCGCGAGATCATCGACGCGGGGCAGATGACCGAAGGCGCGAGAGACCTGGCACTGCGTATTTTTGAAATCATTGCGCAGGCAGAAGGACAGGTACACGGCAAAGCCCCGGAGGAGGTCCATTTCCATGAAGTCGGTGCGGTGGATTCGATCGTTGACATCGTCTCGTTTGCGGTCTGCTTCGATAATCTTGTCAGCAGTCTGGGAATCTCGGACGTCATCGTTCCGACTCTGTACGACGGAACGGGAACGATCCGCTGCCAGCACGGCGTCATCCCGGTGCCGGTGCCGGCTGTCACAGCCATCGCGGCAGCCAACAAACTGCGTCTGCACATCATGCATGAGCCCGGTGAATTTGTGACGCCGACGGGCGCAGCAATCGCGGCGGCGGTGCGCACTTCCGAGGAACTGCCGGAGAGCTTTACCGTTGAAAAGACCGGTCTGGGCGCCGGCAAGCGCGAATATAAGAAAGCCGGCGTGCTGCGTGCGATGATTATTGAGACCGAATAGGCATTACACTACGCGTGGCCGGCCTGAGCTGGAAAGCTTTATGTGTCTTTCGGGGACTTCAGCTGTTTGTAATACGCCAGGAGCCGGTCGCGTTTTGGATTTTTCTTATCGATCAGATCTGTGATCAATTCAAACAGTGCAGGATCGTCAAACTTGGATATAATGTATTCGTTTGGCTCGGGGTCATCAGTTGTACCGATTAAGTAAGCTGGGGAGATCCCCAGCTTTTGTGCCATGAATACAATTGTTTGATAGGAAGGTGTTCTCGCAGCGGATTCATACCGCAGATATCCCATTTTAGACAATCCAAGCAGTCTTGCCGCCTCGGCTTTGTTAAATCCCCTGTCTTCTCGCACTTTCTTTAATCTTTCCGGTAAGAATAATGTTTCCATTGAGTTTTCCTTCCAGTCTGTGATCTGACCATTGACAGTAACCAATGGATACCATACCATAGTTATGGAGGTATCCATTGGTTACATTATATAACAAGATAGACAGGATGCAAAGAGGACCATTGCACAGTAGGCCATTGCACAGTAAGAAGGAACGATAGTATCCTTGACCGATATGTCGCATAAGACATATAATGACGTTGTATATTGGGGATTAAAGATGAATATTGATGTTGACTTTTTTGAGATGCCTGATGGAACTGAACCAGTCAGAGTATTCCTGAACAGTCTTGACATTAAGATGCGGGCAAAAATGTACCGGGAAATTGATTTACTGGTCATGAATGGACCGAATCTGAGAGAACCACATTCAAAACATATCGATGATGGTATTTTTGAACTCCGTGCAAAGCAGAGCAATGATATCAGTCGGGTTCTATATTTCTTTTTTACAGGAAAGAAAGCGGTTTTGACCAACGGTTTTGTAAAAAAGACTTTGAAGACACCAAAGAGAGAGATAGAATTGGCGAAAAGATATCGAGAGAATTACGAAATGAGACATCCCGATGGGAGGTAGTGTCATGGGAAGTTATGTGAAATATCGTGATGAAGAATTAAAAAAAGATCCACAGCTGAAAGCAGAATATGATGCACTTGGACCGGAGTATGATATTATTCAGGCAATGATCAAAGCCAGGAAAAGCCAGAATATGACGCAGAAAGAGCTTTCTGAGAAGACTGGTATTACACAGGCAGATATCAGCAGAATTGAGAACGGAACCCGCAACCCCAGCCTTGAAATGGTCAAACGGCTTGCCAGGGGGATGGGAATGGTTCTGAAATTAGAGTTTGTATCAGATGCAAAGTCGACCTCTGGCGGTGAGCATGAGAAAGTTAGAGCATAATAAACTGTGAATAATCTGAACGAGAACCAACAGGAAAAAGTGTGCGGCGCCGGCGGACTTGAACTGCCGGAGGCGTTCTGCAATCGAATGAAACAGGAACTGGGCGGGGAAGCAGAGGCGTTCCTCGCCTCTTATCGTGCGCCCAGGCAGCAGGCTCTGCGTCTGAATCCGGCAAAATATGGCCGCGCGGCGACCGCTTCGGAAGCGGAAGCAGCGAAAGAGGCCGCCGCGCTTGTCGCTGAGGTGCTGGAGACAGCGCCGGAGCAGCTGGAGCCGGTGCCCTGGGCAAGCCACGCATATTATTACGCGGAAGAGCAGAGGCCGGGCAGGAATCCGCTGCATGACGCGGGCCTCTATTACATTCAGGAGCCCAGCGCGATGGCGACGGTGGGAGAGCTCGAGGACTATCTGAAAAAAAGCGGACGGACAGAGCCTTTCCGCGCGCTGGATCTGTGTGCAGCACCGGGCGGCAAAAGCACGCAGCTGCTGACGTTGCTGCGGGAAACGGACGGAAAACGCACGGGCAGTATCCTGGTCTCCAACGAAATCATTCCTTCCCGGGCGGCGATTCTCTCCGAGAACCTGGAGCGCTTCGGCGCAGTCGGGGCGATTGTCACGAACGAGAGCCCCGAGAAGCTGGCGGGGCGGTTCCCTTCCTGGTTTGACCTGATTATTGTGGACGCGCCGTGCTCCGGCGAGGGCATGTTCCGGAAGGAGGAGGCGGCGGTCCGGGAGTGGAGTCCGGAGAACGTTGCGATGTGCGCCCAGCGTCAGAAGCAGATTCTGGAGCAGGCGGTTACGATGCTCGCGGACGGCGGAGTGCTCGCCTATTCGACGTGCACCTTCTCGAGAGAAGAAAATGAAGAGAACGCGGCGTGGCTCGCTAAGACACACCCGGAGCTGAAGCTGGTACTGGAAAGGCGCCTGTACCCGCATAAAGTGCAGGGCGAGGGACATTTTGTCGCACTGTTTCAGAAGGCCGGAGTGCCGGTGGGGACTGCAGGGCCAACAAGACCAACAGGACCCGGAAAAGCCCGGAATAACAGCAAACTAACCGAACCGGTCAATGCATGGAATGCCTTCGCGAAGGAGCTGCTTAAGCCGGATTCCGCGCCGGCACAGGGCCGCAGCGGGTCTGATCTGACACAGCTTCTGAGATCTCTGACGCCCGAACGCGCGGTGTGCTTCGGAGAGGAGCTGAGTCTTCTGCCGGAGGGACTGTCCGCGCCGCAGCTGGCCGGACTGAAGGTCCTGAGGCCGGGACTGCATCTGGGAACTTTCCGGAAGAATCGCTTTGAGCCGTCTCATGCGCTTGCCCTTGCGCTGACATATGACGAGGTGATAAACTCATTTGAACTGAGCGATGAGCAGGCGCTGCGATACCTGCGCGGCGAGACGATCCCGCTTGATTCAACACCCGAAGCAGCAGCCGAAGCAGCATCAGCCGGTGGACCCGGCTCTGACCGCCCACTGAAAGGCTGGGTGCTGGTGACATACCGCGGCGTGTCCCTGGGCTGGGGCAAAGCCGCCGGCGGCATCCTCAAGAATCATTACCCGAAAGGACTTCGAAGACTATCATGACGGACAAACGCACAATCTGTCTGCTGAACGACTCTTTTCCGCCCGTGATCGATGGTGTCGCGAACACTGTGGTGAACTATGCCGCAAACATCAATGCGCACTACGGCAGGGCTTTTGTGGTTACCCCGGAAATTCCGGGCGGGGCGGATGACAGCGCATTTCCCTACCCCGTGATCCGCTATCCCAGCATCGACACGCGCAAAGCCTTCGGCTATGTGACGGGAAATCCTTTTGCTCCGGGCACGGTCTATAACGTCCTGCAGCAAAATCCGGATCTGCTCCATCTGCATTGCCCGATGGTGTCTGCGATGCTCGCCTGGCAGCTGCGGGAGACCCGGGATATTCCGCTGATTCTGACATGGCACTCCAAGTTTGATACAGATATTTCGGCAATCGTGCACAGCAGACTGGTGCGCGACGAAGTCATGCGGACGGTGCTTTCTAATGTGAATGCCTGCGACGAGGTGTGGGCTGTCAGCCAGGGGGCCGGAGATGACCTTCGGAATTTCGGCTACGAGGGCGAAATCATTGTCATGCAGAACGGCGTGGACTTGCCGCTGGGCAGCGCGCCAGAAAACGAAGTGGATGCGATCACGAAAGATTATGACCTGCCGGCGGGCGTGCCGGTCTTCCTGTTTGTGGGACGGATGAAGTGGTATAAAGGCCTGCGCATCATTCTGGAGGCACTCGCGAGACTTCGTCAGCACCGGAAGGACTTCCGCATGCTGTTCATCGGAGGCGGGGGAGATTTTGACGAAGTAAAGGCACTGGCAGAAAAGCTGAATCTGACGCCTTTCTGTATTTTCACAGGCCCGATCCGCGACAGAGAGAAACTGCGCGCGTGGTACAGCAGGGCAAACCTGCTTCTGTTCCCGTCCGCTTATGATACAAACGGTCTGGTTGTCCGCGAGGCGGCAGCCTGCGGAACCGGCACAGTGATGCTGGGCGGCAGCTGTGCGTCCGAGGGCGTGACCGACGGGCGGAACGGTTTCCTGATCGACAGCAATGCGGAGTCGATGGCGGACTGCCTGCTCCGGCTCTACGAGCAGGAGACCAAGGCCGCAGAGGTCGGTCTGGCTGCACAGAAGGAGCTGTATATTTCGTGGGAAGAAGCCGTGAGGCGGGCCACAGAGCGCTATGAGATCGTGCTGGACCGTCATAAGAGCGGGCAGTATCAGAGATTACACCAGCCCCGGGATCTGTTCATGAAATCGCACGGAAAGCTGATGGAATTCCTCGGCGAGGTACACGCGGAGGCCTATGCTACACGCGACGATTTTCTGGATGAATTCTTAAGCTACACGACATATGTGCAGGACCGCGCCCGCAGCATTCACGAAAAGGCACAGGAGAGACGAACGGCGATCGAGACGAAGGCGCAGGAGACAAAAGCGGCGATCGAGGAAAAAGCCCAGAAGGCTAAAGACAAGCTGGGGCTGTGAGGCGCTGCTGCTTTTTCGTTCTTTTCTTTTTTCCCATATAACATGCAAATTTTTTAATCTATCACAGAATGAGTCATCGGACCTGTATACTGGTTCATACTATGAACTAAATCGTGCAATATGCAATAGCGTATTTATTATAATTGATTATAATGTGGTGATATGATATGCTTATTGCCGGTGCTGCCCTTAACGGTAGGCGGTTAGTCCCCGAAAGGGGGTGATGGATATGGTTACATGGGCTGAATTAATTCAGTTCGCGCTGCTGATCACAGCAGTCATTGTTGCCGTAAACAGCACAAAAAAATAACCGCCCCCACCCAGGTCGCGGTTATTTCTTTATAAAGAATAATCCACTGGGCTAACCGTCTATCGGTAGCACCACCTTTATTTTATAAGGTTAATTTACTGATTTCAAGAGACTGCACAATCCAATCGCTAATCAAGTCATCCTGAAGAGGCCATATCAGTCCCCCTGGCCGCCCATCACGGAGAGGGAAGTATCCGGCTCTTCAGGGCCGATATGCTCGATGCGCTCGCCAATGAGTTCAACAGAACCGCCTGACAGGCGATATTGAAGAATCAGATTCTCATCTTCATCGACGGGGAAAACCTTCGTCATCACCTCATCCGAATTTTCACCTTCCTCATAAAGCTCATACAGATATTCCTGCGCCTGCGAATAAGCGCGGTAGTAAGCGGCTGTCCGCTCCTCGAAGCGGCGGCTCTGCCGCAGATCAGAGAGTGCACTGACAATGGACAGGCAGGCAAAACTCAGGAGAGAGAGCACTACAAAGACCAGAAGGATCAGAGAAATACCGCCCTGGACATGAAAGGAAAACTTGCGCTCCTTCACGGCGTCTCACCTCCTTCCAGTACACTCAGTTCCGGAATCTCATAAATCATTTTTCCGGCAGAATCCGTCACTACGATCCGGGCTGTGTGCAACTGAGGCTGTCCACTATTCGCTCCTGAAGCGTCAGTCGAGTTGTTGACTGATTCGGTTAAAACAGCGTGGAATGCAGCTTCCGTTTCACTCGCGGCACTTCCGAGAAGCATCCAGTCACTGTCGTAATAGATGCTGAGACTTTCATTGTTTCCGTCTTTTCTGGTCGCGGCACCGGCACCGATTTCACCCAGCAGCTGTGCGGCCTGCTCCGGATTTCCCCCGGCACAGATATAGGCTTCGGCCAGATTTTGCGCGGCGACGACGGCACCCGTGCTCTGCCGCGCCTGCTGAGCCAGGTCGTGCGCCTTCAGGTAGAGGCGGATGCAGCCGATCCCGGACAGCGCGAAGAAGAAGACCGTGATGATGATTTCGATCAGCAGCAGGGAGGATTTGAATTCAAACCGGTTGTTGTTCACGGCGTACCTCCTTCCTCACTGCTCACTGCAGGCAGAATGTGGACCAGAAAAGCAGAGGCTTTCCCGTCTTCCAGGGTGAAGCTGACGCGGACGGCGCGGTCACTCAGCTGATCAAACTGAATGTCGTTAAGCGGCAGGATTGCGCTGCCTGCGATCAGGCCGAGGCCGCTGTCTTCGGGAGTAAAGAGCTCATTCAGATGCCCGTCGTATGCGTAAAGATAAGTGACGAAGGGCCTGCCGGCGACTTCCTCATGTATCAGCAGGGCGGACACGCCCTCCAGTTCGCCGGCCTCCACCTGTCCTGCTGCCTGCCCCCGGCGCACCTTCTGCAGGACATAAGCCTGGCAGGTGCGGGCGTCGTAGTTGTCGGACATGGACGCAAGCACGCGCCGATAGACACCGGTTCCGAGCAAAATCATGAGAACCGACGTGACCATGAGGAAGAGGAGCAGGACGATGACGAACAGAAAGTCGATCGAGTGCCTGCGCGCACCGGAACTGCCGCTGCTGCCGGAAGTGCTGCTGCCGGATGTGCTGAATGTGCCGGATTCAGAGTAATTGCTCACTGTCCGCCTCCTTTCTCCTGACGCAGCAAGATCACGGTATAGTCAGGCCGGATGTTGGAGGCGATGGGGCGGTAGTCGACATAGAAGCGCGACTCCGGATAAGTCAGACCGTAGTGTACACGGATATACTCCAGATCCGGGGGATACATGCCCTCCAGAGCATAGCAGGCGGTGATGTCGCGCTCCATCGCGCGCTCGATGCTTTCCTTCTCGCGAAGAAGCGTGTCGGTGCTGATGTTGTCCGCGGAAAGGCGCATGCCGGCATAGAGTCCCCCTGCAATGACGAGAGACGCGATCAGCAGCAGGGCTGCGGCCGGCAGCCTGCGGCGCTTTGTATTCTGATTTACGGTGAAGCGGTTTTTCATCTATTATTCCCTACGTTCAGCCGATGCTGGACATAATGCCCATCAGCGGCAGAATTACGGACAGCAAAATCAGGCCGACAGCCACGGACAGAATGATGACGAGGGTGGGCTCGATGCTGCCCACGACCCGCTCGATAGAGGCGTCGGTATCCTGCTTGAAGCGCTTGCCGATAAAATTCATGACGCGGTCCAGGTTGCCGGTGCGCGCGCCGATATCAATCATACTTGAGTAAAAATCCGGGAAAATGCCGGCTTTTGACAGGGCTTCGGAGAAACTCTGTCCCTCTGCGATCTGTTTTTTGCACTCCAGCACGCGCTCCCTGATGTGGTCGTTGCCGACCAGGTCGGCGCACAGGTCGAGGCTGGCATAGGTGTCGAGGCCGCTGGACTGCGTCAGCTGCAGGGCGGAGGCAAAGCGGCTGACGGCGAGGCGCTCGGTGAAGCCGCGGGTCAGCGGGAAGCGCTGCGCGAGCTTTCCGAAGGCCCTCTGCCCGGAGGATGTCAGATAGAAATACAGGAAAACCGCAAGAATGACGGCGAAAATGACGCCGATCACGGCCGTGTAATTGCTGATGATCCGGCCGGCGTGCAGGAGCGTGCCGGCAAAACCGTCCATGGATGCGCCGAGCTGTTCAAAGACCTGTTCAAAAACCGGCAGGACCCGGGAGAGCAGGACGATGATGACGACAGCCATCATGGCGACCATGACCAGCGGGTAGGAGACGGCGCTCTTTAAGTTTTCGCGGAGATTGTACTCTTCTTCATAATAGTCGGCGAGGGACTGCATGACGATGTCCAGCTTGCCGGTCTCGGTGCCGACCGCACACAGGCGCACGACGTAGGGCGGGAAGACGCCGGTCTGCTCCATGGCCGTGTGCAGAGGCGCACCGCTGTTCAGCGCGTCCAGCATCTGCTGAAACAGCGCGGCTTCTTCTTTCTTATGAGAGTCTTTGATCAGGATCTCCATGCTCTCCCGCGGCGTGATGCCGGTGTGGAAGAGGATGGCGAGCTGCTCGCAGAGTGTCGAGACCTCATAGGCGTTGAGAGGCTTGATTTTGCCGCTTTTTACGGGCTTTTGACCAATCGGGTCAGCGGAAGGCGAAGCATCTGCAGCCGGGGCTTCGGCGTCCGAAGCTGCCACAGCGTCGGCATTGCCGGCCGGGCCCGCGGCAGATGCATCGGGCTGCGCCGGATTTTGCTCAGGCTGTGTCTCGGACTTGTAATCCGGGTCAAAATCAGAATCGAGATAGTTGTACAGATCGTCCATAGTGTACCTCTTTTAATACATATAGCAGAGCTGGTAGTTGCTGCCGTCACCGATGAATTCGGTGAAATCGTCGCTGCCGTTCTGGGAAGCGAGAGTGGGGTCCATGAGGGACCAGTTCTCGCCGTCAAACTGAATAATGCCGTCGACCCAGCCGATGTCCTTGATGTAGGTGCTGATCCAGGCGTGATAGGCGGTTCCCGCGTAGCCGATCTCCAGACGCGTCGGAATGTTCTGGGAGCGGAGCATCGCCGCCATCAGGGCTGAGTAGTCGAAACAGATGCCTTTGCCGGTGTCGAGGACCTCGTCAACGTCAGGCAGATAACCGCTTTGCACGGTCTCGGCCTCGTTCCAGTCGTAGACGACGTGCGTGGTCACGTAGTAGTAGACATTCGCGACCGCGTCGAGGTCGTTGTTGGCCGGGTGGCAGACATCCTGCGAGACGGAAATGGCTTCGGTGTCTTTCTCAAACCAGACGTACTGGTTGGGGTAGAGGAAGGGAGCAAATTCGTTCTCGAGCTGTACGTCGATCTCTTCACAGAAGACGGTCGCGTACATGGTTTCTTCAATGTTGGAGTAGACGCCGATTTTGTAGGTTCCACTGCCCACGGTAAAGGGAAAAACTTCAAATTTTTCATCGCCGGGAATCAGGTCGTAGGTGTAGACGACGCTGTTGGGGCCGGTCACCTGGAGCTTGACGCGCTTGGACTCGCCCGGAAACCGCGCGCTGAAATAACCGTCCTGAATGTGGGTAAAATCGAGCTGAACCTCGTCATTTCCGGAGAGAGAGGAGGATGCCGGTGCATCCGGCACCTCGGGAACCAGCACATTCGGCGTGTTGTCGCGCTCGCCTTTGACGGAAGTGTCCGGCTCCCAGACTTCAAGTGTCTGTCCGCCTGCTTCGGTATCTGAGCCGAGGCCCGGCATCGACCGGCTGGGCAGATCGCTGACGCCCGGGTCTTTTTTGCCGCAGGAAATCAGAGCGGCCGCCGCCACCGGAAGCATCAGGAGCAGGAGAGCGCGAAAAACGGAAGATCTGCGCCTGCCCCGGGCATTCTGAATTTTGTCAGAAGTATGCAGGTTATGCATAACATGATTATAGACAGTGGAACACTATTTTTCAAAATGTAATGGGGGCTGAAATGCAGATTCACCCACCGGCCTTCTTTTATGGTAAAATAAATAGATGGGTCAGAAACCGGTCTGATTTCATGGCAGGAGGTGTGTATGGGAAGAGATAATATGCGGCGCGATGTGCTGATTCTGAACATGGAGCAGCAGATGGCGGAGCTGGCGAAGGAACGGTTCGGAAGCACGATCCGGGACTGCGCGGCGGAAGAGCTCTACGATATTGTCATGGAATTCTGCAGGCGCATCTTATCGGTGACAGAGCGAAACGTCGGAGAGAAGAAGGTCTATTATCTCACGGCGGAATTCCTGCCCGGAAAACTCCTGGAGAACAATCTGATCAACCTGCGGCTGTATGACCGGGTGACCGAGATGCTCAGAAAGCACGGCCGCTCGCTGGCGGAGCTCACCGGTCTGGAGCCGGAGCCCGCGCTCGGAAGCGGCGGACTCGGCAGGCTTTCCTATGATTTCATGGACTCGATCTCGACGCTGGGCCTGCCCGGCGAAGCAATGGGTCTTCACTATCATTTCGGACATTTCAGACAGACTTTTGAAAACCGGCAGCAGGTGCCGCAGAAGGACGAGTGGCTGACTGATTTCTACCGGGACAACGACGGGACCGGCAGCTGGGAGAAGCGCTCGGACGTCGCGTTTGACGTGGATTTCGGCACGCGCAAGGTGCTCTCCCGGATGATCAACAATGAAGTTGCCGGCTACGACAACGGCATCAATATGATCCGCCTGTTCGATCTGGAGGGCGTTGACGAGAGCCTCGTACAGGACGGCATCTCTTTTGACCAGGAGGCGATTGAGCAAAATCTGACTCTGTTCGTCTATCCTGACACTTCCACGCCGGCGGGCAGGAAGCTGCGCATTTATCAGGAATATTTCCTCGCCAGCAGCGCGGCGCAGTGGATCCTGCGGGAGATGAAGGCAAGACAGTACGACCTGCGCTTCCTCTACAACCACGCCGTGATTCAGATCAATGACACGCGTCCGACGATGATTATTCCGGAGCTGATCCGGATCATGGTCTATGAGAAGGCCATGAATTATGACGAGGTCGTCGATATCGTCACCAGAACCTGTGCTTACACCAACTACATCTCCTCCCGGGAGATGCTGGAATACTGGCGCATGGATGATCTGCAGGAAATCGTGCCGCAGCTGGTCCCGGTGATCGAGGATCTGGACCGCAGAGTGCGGGAGATGGTGCAGGATCCGGATATGGCCATCATTGAGGAGAAAGACGGCTGCCGCGCAGTCAATGTGGCGCACATCGATCTGCACTTTACCTTCTCCGTGAGCGGCACATCGCGCACGCGCACACGGACGCTGAGCGAGAGCATTCTGCGCAAGTTCAATGAACTGTATCCCGAGCGGTTCGGCAACAAGACCAACGGCATTTCCTTCCGAAGATGGCTGCTGACCTGCAATCATGAGCTGGCCAACTACCTCTCGGAGAAAATCCTGGACACTTATAAAAAGGACGCATCAAAACTCGAGATGCTCCTGGCGCTGCAGGAAGAGCCCGATGTTCTCCAGAAACTGGATGAGATCAAGCTGACGCACAAGAAAAAACTGTGTGCGTATCTGCGCGAAAAGGGTATCGAAGAGCTGGTGCCGGAAGGCATCTTTGACATGCAGATCTGCAGCATCCATGAGTTCAGGCGGCAGCAGCTGAATGCGCTGTATATCATTGACAAGTATCTGGAAATCAAAGCCGGCCATACGCCGGTGCGTCCGCTGCAGTTCATTTTTGCGGGAAAGGCAGACCCGGCGGACCGGAGGGCACTGGATATTCTCCATCTTTTGCTCGTGCTGCAGGAAATCATTCGTTCAGACGAAGCGGTGCGGCCATATCTGAAGATGGTTTTCGGACCGAATTACAGGGTGTCGATGGCGGAGCGGCTGATTCCCGCGGCGGATGTTTCGGAGCAGATTTCGCTGGCTTCGCGCATGTCGCCGGGAACGGGCGGCATGAAGATGATGCTGAGCGGCGCGGTGACGATCGGCACGCCGGAGGGCATCAATGACGAGATTCTGGAGCTGGTGGGCAAAGACAACATTTATCTGTTCGGCCTGAATGAGGAAGAGGTCATCAGCCTCGGCGACGATCCCCTTCCGGCGGGAGAGGCCGGAGAGGATGCGCTGTCCGACGCGGCGAAGCGGGCACTCGCCTTCCTCGGATCGGATGCGGTGAAGGAGCTCGCCGACCCGGAGATCTATGCCCGGCTGAAGACGGATTTTGCCGCGGACCGCTCGCGGTCCCTGCGGGATCTGGATGCCTATATTGCAGTGAAGAATCAGTGCTTTGCGGACTATGAGGACCGGGCCGGCTGGCAGAAGAAGATGCTGGTGAATATCGCGATGGCGGGCTATTTCTCGGCAGACCGCACGGTCGCGGAGTACAACCGGGAAGTCTGGCACGTGCGCAGGCAGTAGGAGCGTGCGGGGCGCCGGCAGAACCGGCAGATGACTGAATAAAATGGACTTATTTGAATACATGAACGAAAAGAATAAGGAGGCAGAGGCGCCGCTGGCCGCGCGGCTCCGGCCCCGCACGATCGATGAGGTCGTGGGGCAGGAGCACATCATCGGCAGGGACAAGCTGCTCTACCGGGCCATCAAGGCGGACAAGCTGGGAAGCATCCTGTTTTACGGTCCGCCCGGAACGGGCAAAACCACGCTGGCCCGGGTCATCGCCAATACCACCAGTTCGGAATTCGTTCAGATCAACGCGACGTCCTCCGGCAAAAAGGATATGGAGGAGGTGGTCGCGGCGGCGAAAGAGCGCCGGGGCGGCTACGGTAAGAAGACGATTCTCTTTATCGACGAGATTCACCGCTTCAACAAAAGCCAGCAGGACTATCTGCTGCCCTTTGTCGAGGACGGAACGGTCACCCTGATCGGCGCAACCACCGAGAATCCGTATTTTGAAGTCAACAGCGCGCTGATCTCGCGGTCGATGATTTTTGAACTGCGGCCGCTCTCCGTGGACGATGTGCGGGAACTGATCCGGCGCGCGGTCTATGACAAAGAGCGGGGCATGGGCGCCTACGATGCCGTGATTGACGAGGACGCGGAGATTTTTCTCGCGGATGTCGCGGGCGGCGACGCGCGGCACGCGCTCAATGCCGTGGAGCTGGGCGTTCTGACGACGGACCGCGCCGCGGACGGCAAAATTCATATCACGCTGGATGTGGCGAAGGAGTGCATTCAGAAGCGGGTGCACCGGTATGATAAAAAGGGCGATAATCACTACGACACGATTTCCGCCTTTATCAAAAGTATGCGCGGCTCGGATCCGGATGCGGCGGTCTACTATCTGTCCAGAATGCTGATGGCGGGAGAGGAGCCGGAATTTGTCGCGCGGCGCATCATGATCTGCGCCGCCGAGGATGTCGGCAACGCGGACCCGCAGGCATTGCAGGTAGCGGTGGCTGCCTCTGCAGCGGCGGAGCGGATCGGTATGCCGGAGTCCCAGATCATCCTGGCACAGGCTGCGGAGTATGTGGCGACAGCGCCCAAGAGCAATACCGCCGTGGATTCCATCGAGAAGGCGAACGAGTTGAACGAGCGGTACGGCAATCTGCCGATCCCGCCTTATCTTCAGGATGCGCATTATTCTCATGCGAAGGACCTCGGCCACGGAATCGGCTACGAGTACGCCCATATCTACGAGGGGCATTACAGCGGACAGCCGAATCTGCCGGAGGAAATCCGGGATGAACAGCTCTACGAGCCCTCCGAAAACGGCTATGAGCGCCGGATACGGGAGCACATGAGTAGATTGACCGGAAAAGTCAAATATGCGCAGCCGGAGGATCTGATGCCGCGGCCGGACTGAAGCCCGGGCAGCTGACAGGATAAGAATTCATATAAGTAAGAACAGAAACCAACATATTATAAAAATCAAAGGAGAGGGAAAACATGACAAACGCAGAAAAAGCAATTGAACTGCACAAGGAGTGGAAGGGAAAGATTTCCACGGAAGCAAAAGCAAAGGTAAGGACGAGTGAGGATCTGGCACTGGCTTATACGCCGGGTGTCGCAGAGCCCTGCAAAATCATCGCCAAGGATAAGGAAGCGGCCTACACCTACACAATCAAGCAGAACACCATCGCGGTCGTCTCGGACGGCTCCGCTGTTCTGGGCCTGGGCAATATCGGTCCGGAAGCAGCCATGCCGGTCATGGAAGGCAAATCCGTCCTGTTCAAGGAATTCGGCGGCGTCAATGCTTTCCCGATCTGCCTGGACACACAGGACACCGATGAAATCGTCCGCACGGTTCAGCTGCTTGCGCCGACCTTCGGCGGCATCAACCTCGAGGACATCAGCGCACCCCGCTGCTTTGAAATTGAGAGAAGACTGAAAGAGCTGCTCCGTATTCCGGTCTTCCATGACGATCAGCACGGAACAGCCATCATCGTTCTGGCCGGCATCATCAACGCACTGAAGATCGTCGGCAAGAAGGTCGAGGACTGCCGCATCGTCGTAAACGGCTCCGGCGCGGCCGGCATCGCCATTTCGAAGCTGCTTCTCCTCTACGGCTTCAAGCACCTGATTCTGTGTGACTCCAAGGGCATTCTTTCCAGCAAGACCCAGAAGATGAACTGGATTAAGGAAGAAATGCTGAAGGTGACCAACGAAGACGATATTTCCGGCACTCTGGCCGATGCCATGGTCGGCGCGGATATCTTCATCGGCGTTTCCGCACCGGGCGTTGTCACGCAGGACATGGTCCGCAGCATGAATAAAGACGCAATCCTCTTTGCCATGGCGAATCCGGTTCCGGAAATCATGCCTGATCTGGCAAAAGAAGCCGGCGCCCGCATTGTCGGCACCGGAAGAAGTGATTTCCCGAACCAGGTCAACAACGTCCTGGTCTTCCCCGGCATTTTCCGCGGCGCGCTCGAGGGCAACGCCATTCAGATCACGGAAGAGATGAAGCTGGCTGCAGCGGAAGGACTTGCCGCACTGGTCAAGCCTGAAGAGCTCAGTGAGGACTACATCCTTCCGGAAGCGTTCAATCCGATCGTGGCAGATGCGGTCTCCAAGGCAGTCCGCGATAACATCGCGCCGGACAACCGCAGAATCTGAGCCGGATTTTGCCTCAGGATCAGAACAGAAATCTGAGCCGGCCTGCACCGCAGGTGCAGCACCCGGCAGGAAAGGAAGAAAGAGGCAGATGGCATCGCCCCTTGCAGTTTACAAATTAACGATTTTATATATGCTGGATCGCGCGGGCGGGGAAATCCCCGTCCCGATGATCTCGGCATTTCTTCTGGAGAACGGCTACACCGGCTTTTCCTCACTGGTGCAGACCTATTCAGAGATGGAAGAGAACGGCCTGGTCAGCACCCGCACGGAGGGAGAGGAGCGGACCTTCCTGTCGATCACGCAGGAAGGTGAGGAGACGCTGCGCTTTTTTGTGAACGACCTCTCCGCCGAAATCCGGGACCAGATCCGCGTCTTCCTGAAAGAGAACGGTCGTCAGCTGCGCAACGAGCAGTCTCTTACGGCGGACTATTACCGGAATTCTTTCGGCAATTTTGAGGCGCACCTCGCCGTTCGCGAGAAGAATGAGCCTGTCGTGGACATCCGTCTGACTGTGCCGGATGCGCCCACCGCGATCCATATCACGGAAGCCTGGCGGGAGAAAAATCAGGAAATATACGCTTTTTTAATTGATAATCTTTTCTGAACCCCTTATAATCGGCTTGACGAATCCGTTAAGGTATTATTTCACGACATCTTATGCATCCATGATTCTTGGAAAAACGCCTGATTACGACAATTTTATTTTCTTATCTTATTTTCATTTTTTGTGAGGGTTTTTATGACGCGAGAACAATATGAGTCTCTTGCACTCTCTGATCTGAAGGGAATTGCAAAAGCACGGGGAATGCGCGGTACATCCACGCTTAAGAAAGCTGCGCTCATTGATGCGATGCTCGAGCAGGACCGCATTGATGAGGAAGCGAAAGCCGCTCCGGCACCTGCACCTGCGCTGGCACCGAAGAAGAAGGCTGAAAAGCCTGCGCCGGAGGTGAAGGCGGAAGCGCCCACGGCTGCGCCGGAGGTGAAGGTTGAAGCACCCGCGGCTGCGCCGGAAGTGAAGGCGGAAGCGCCCACGCCGGAGCAGAATCCGGCTCCGAAGGCCGAGGCCGGTGAAAAGAAGAAGCCGGGCCGAAAGCCCGGAACCAGATCCAGGGCTGAAAAGGCTGAGAAGAATCCGGAAAAGAAGGCTGAAAAGCAGCCCGAAAAGAAACCGGAGAAACAGTCCGAGCAGAAGGCGGAAAGGCAGTCGGAACAGAAGCAGGGGAGGAAGGCTGAAAAGCGTCCGGAAAACAAACCGGAAAATAAAACGGCCTCACCGGAAACCGCTTCACAGGAAGCTGTAAGCCAGCCGGCTGCGCAGAGTTCCGCTCAGCAGAACCAGGCTCAGCAGAATCAGGCTCAGCAGGAGCCCCGCCAGAACCAGAAAGCACCCAAGGAACCGTCGAGTGAGCTCGACAGCGGGCAGATGGCCAACGGCATTCTCGAAGTCCTTCCGGACGGCTACGGATTTATCCGCAGCGCCAATTACCTGCCGGGCGACAACGACGTCTACGTCGCACCCAGTCAGATCCGCCGCTTCGGTCTGAAGACCGGCGATATCATCAAAGGAAATATCCGAGTCAAGACACAGGGCGAAAAGTTCAGCGCGCTCCTGTATGTGAAAACCATCAACGGCCTGTCGCCGGAGGAAGCCTCGAAACGTCTTGCTTTTGAAGATATGACACCCATCTTCCCGGATGAGAAAATCCGGCTGGAGAAGCCGGGCGCCAGCATTGCCATGCGCGTGATGGATCTGATGTGCCCCGTGGGCAAAGGCCAGCGCGGTATGATCGTCTCGCCGCCGAAGGCCGGCAAAACCACGCTGCTCAAGGAAATTGCCCGCTCTGTCAAATATAACAACCCCGAATGTCACCTGATCATTCTTCTGATCGATGAGCGGCCGGAGGAAGTGACTGATATTAAGGAAGCGATCGCCGGCCCGAACGTGGAAGTAATCTATTCCACCTTTGATGAGCTGCCGGAGCATCACAAGCGTGTCGCCGAGATGGTGATCGAGCGCGCAAAGCGCCTGGTGGAACATCGCAAAGATGTGGTCATCCTGCTGGATTCGATCACACGACTGACCAGAGCCTATAACCTGACTGAGCCCTCCAGCGGCCGCACCCTTTCCGGCGGTCTGGATCCCGCGGCCCTTCACATGCCCAAGCGCTTCTTCGGCGCTGCCCGCAATATGCGGGAGGGCGGGAGCCTGACCATTCTCGCGACAGCGCTGATCGGAACAGGCAGCAAAATGGATGATGTCGTCTATGAAGAGTTCAAGGGCACCGGCAACATGGAAATGGTTCTTGACCGCAAGCTCTCCGAGCGCAGAGTTTTCCCTGCCATTGATATGCAGGCATCCGGAACCCGCCGCGATGATCTGCTTCTGACACAGGAGGAGCTCGAAAGTATCAACACGCTGCGCCGCGCCTTTAACGGAATGAAATCGGATGAGGCTGTGGATCACGTTCTGGATCTGTTTTCCAAGACCAGAAGCAACGCGGATTTCATCGCGACGGTCCACAAAGTCCGCTGGACATACTGATATAAGGTGTGCGAAGCAGCCTGAAAGCTTTGAAAATCAAGGAAAATCAGAGAAATATCATATTTTTAAAAATTTTTGCAAAAAGTACTTGATTTATGATAAAAGCCATGATACTATACAGTTACAAAGCACACAATATACCTTAAAAACAAGGACAATAACACGGACCGATATAAAAAAGGAGAGCGAGATGAAAGAGACAATGAAGAGATATCTGTTATGCGCATTACTGGTCATTGCTATGACTGCCCTGAGTTGCTGCGCCAAGAAAGCAGAAGTCGGAGAACTGGATGAGGTCGCTGCCAGCAGAGGTCCCGAGGATGTTTCCGATATTGTTTACATCGATGAGAACGCAATCGCCCTGGCAGCCGATGCCGCAACGACTGAGACAGCCGGCACCGCAAAAGCGGCTTTCGATCTGGTCAACCAGACCAGAGTGGCAGCCGGCCTCAACGCACTGACCTGGAATCCGGGACTCGAGCAGGCCTGCTACGTCCGGGCACAGGAGTGCCAGAGCCTCTTTTCACACACCAGACCTAACGGAACAGACTGGTGGACCGTCAACAGCGATCTGATGTGGGGTGAGAACCTTGCAATGCACTACTACGATGCGAATTCCGCAGTCAATGCATGGCTGGCTTCCCCGACCCACCGCGCGAACATCATGTCCGGTTTCACCTCCGGTGCAATCGCCATCCATCAGGCAAGCGACGGCACATGGTACTGGGCACAGGAATTCGGTTATTAAAAAGCGCACAATGAGTCACGGGGACAGGTCCCGTGACTCACTTAAACAGGGCAGTCCGATCCTCAGAGCTGAGGAAAGAGTTGTGATAACGCGGGTCGTTTGTAACGTCTTCGAGGAACCAGTCTTCCGGCTGATAGGCCTGTGCAGCTTCAAGATCAGGAAACTCGACTTCCGCGATGATCAGACCGTCGTATACACCTTCAAAAAGATCCAGCTCGATTTTCAGATTCCGTTCATCCGGAATCGGGATGACATAACGGCGCTTGCGAATGACGATGCCGTCCGACTTCCGGATCAGATGTTCATAGGCATCTGCCGTCAGCGGGAGATTGTACTCCTCCCTGGCCATCATGCCGCCGCCCTTGTAGGTCATATAATACTCATCCCCGTCGCGGCGCACGCGCACAACGGGTTCAGTGGAAAGATACCCCTGCTCGATCAGCCGGCAGGGGTATTCCTGTAAGTTCTCAGGCAACTGCCTGATGGTAAATTTCCGCTCGATTTCCATTTGTTCTGAAACTTTCCGTGTATGCTTCTGCTGTGAAGCTTTCCGTATTTTTTCTGCTTATGATGATTCCCGGATTCCGTTCTGCCGCGGGCCCTCAGGCCTGACGATACAGAACACGGAACTCCTTCTGATCGGTGATTCTGCTTTCCGCAGCCGGTTTCTCATTTCTCTTCTTGTCACCGATCAGGTAGCGCATGACATCTGCCCGCGTGACAATGCCGATAAATGCACCGGTGTCATCCGTTACCGGGACAAAATTCTGACTCATGGCATATGGAAGCAGATCTTCCATATCCGAACTGATATTTACTGAGCGGTAATCTCTGCGCCGTTTCACAGCCCGCATAGGGCGGTCTTCCGCGCTTTTCAGTGTCAGGTTACAGTGTTTCTTGATTTCCCAGAGCAGATCTCCTTCCGAAAGGGTGCCGACATATTTGCCGGTTTTCTCATTAATAATTGGAATGGTGCTGTACTGCCTGCGCTCCATTTTCTCCAGTACCTGGCGCAGGGAATCTGAATCATTTACATAAGTGACGTCTACCTTGGGCGTCAGAAAAAACAAAATGTTCATTCTTAACGGTCCTTTCCTGTTGGGAGGAGAGCAGACCGTATGCCTGTTTTGCCGGATCCTCACATATGAACTATTTTGGCCTCCAGGCTGTCTGCTGCTTCCTGTCCAAGATAATGTGCAACAATACATAGTCCGAAGGAGATGGCCGTACCCATTGCCTGACTGGTAATAATATTGCCGTCCTTGACAACCGGAGCTTTGCTCAGAATCGCGCCTGATTTTTCCAGTTCAGCGCGGAATCCGGGATTGCAGGTGGCATGCTTGCCTTCCAGGAGTCCGAGATGCCCGAAAATCGAGGGCGCCGCACAGATGGCTGCAATCATTTTTTCCTGAGAATAGAACTTTTTAACCTGTTTGGTCAACGCACTGCAGGCTTCCAGATTCAGCGTTCCGGGCATGCCGCCGGGAAGAACGAGCATGTCGTACGCGTCAAAATCAAGATCGCCGATCACACAGTCCGCAGTAATCTTTACATTATGAGAAGAAGTCACCGCGGCCGTCTCATTGATAGAAACAGTGTCACAGGGAATTCCAGCTCTGAAAAGTAAATCAACGACCGTAAGAGCCTCTATCTCTTCACAGCCGTCTGCCAGGAATAATGCAACCTTCTTTTCTGTACTCATGTTAATGTCCCCTTCTGCCTATGTTTCTCAAGAGAGGATGAACCTCTCTGACATCATTATATGATGTACGACGTGGAATTGCTATGTTCTATTTGTGAAAAAAGAATAAAACCAAACTAAAGCGTTTAATTTTTTTGTGCAGGTTTACACAAAATCGGGAAAGTGTGGCATTGACAGGCCGCTGCCATCCGATTTCAGGTCGGCGCCATCCGATTTCAGGTCAAGTCCTAAATGTGGTGTAAAAGTTAAATCCTGTTATAACTCAGTTGCAGTAGCACCTTCCCAACCACCAGTCAAGGCCCGGCAACGCCTTGCTCCATAGCAGCCTTGACTGCCGTCTGGTGCGGTGCTCAATAGTTACCAAGAGGTGCCTTGCACCTCCTGCCGCTTAAGCGGCCAGAGATCGAAGGTATTGTTCGTGTGCCAGCAAGGCGAGCTTCCCCCGGGTCTCTGATGAGATCTTTGACATTGAACTTCCATAAAACTGTTTCTTCTTT
>JAFRIW010000039.1 GCA_017432565.1 Lachnospiraceae bacterium | reverse complement strand
GTACTTAGTACTGTTCCGCTGTCTTTATATGCACCTTCCTTCGCAGACAGTGCCTCATTATACACAAAGCGGCAGGAGCCGATGGTCTTCAGTATCAGTTCAAGCTGTGCCATATTAGGGTATATTCGATATCTGAAAGCCTTATTATCCATGTTGATCCTCACTTATGGCACTTATGGCACTTATGGCGGAAGAATCGGTACATGTTAATTATATCAGAAATCGAACACATGTTCTACTATCAAATATTAATTTAGTCGATTCATCTCACCGCCTGTAGAGGCATGTAGAGGCGACTGTAGAGGCGGGAGTCTTCTCGACTGGTCGGATAAATCCGATTTTCATGTTTTCTCCTTTTCCGGGGAACTTTCAGACAGGTGAAGCAGGGGGCGTTTCTGGTGAACATGGGACGCGGAGGCCTGGTCTGCACGGAAGATATGATCGAGGCCTTGAACGACGGAACGCTTTCCGGCGCCGGGCTGGATGTTTTCGAGGAGCAGCCGCTCTCTCCGGACTCCCCGCTCTGGCATATGCCGACGGTTTATATCACGCCGCACTGCACGCCGCAGGTGCCGGACCGGCAGGCGGCTACAATTGATATTATCCGCGAGAACGCACGCCGGTTCAGGGCGGGAGAACCGCTGCTGAATCTCATGAAGCCATCGGACGCGATCTCCGGTCAGAAGGCGGAAGGCGGCTGGGCCCGCATGATGAATTCGGGTCTTACAAAGGAGCAGATTGCGAAAATGCCGCTGGAGAAATACCTTGGAGCGCGGGGCTGGTCAGATCCGTCGGAGTGGATGTAAACAAGGCTGCGTGAGTCATGATTTTGACAGGATAAGTCACGAAATTTCTATTTGCTCGAGAATGCCTGTTGTAAGATGAGTACAGAACATTCATGAAAATGGAATGTTCTGTACTTTTTGCGTTTAAGCAGTGAGAGAACGTAATTCTCGAACCTGCCGGTATGGCACAGGACAAGGGAGGGACAAAAAATGGCATTGACACAGAAACCGGTCGTGACAGAAAGCGGAGCCTATATTGGCAGACAGAAGGACGGATACCGCGCTTATCTCGGCATTGGCTATGCAAAGCCGCCGGTGGGCGAACTGCGTTTCGCGCCGCCGCAGAAGCCTGAAGCTTCTGACGGTGTTGTAAAGGCAGATCATTTCGGGAACCGCTGCATGCAGGGAGGTCATGATCCTTTCTATGGGAAGGAATTCTACTCTGTCCCTGAATTTCAGCTGCCGGTCAGCGAGGATTGTCTCTATCTGAATATCTGGACGCCCGATGACGCGGACGAGAACGCGAAGCTCCCGGTGGGTTTTTATATTCACGGTGGTGCCTTCATGGGCGGCGCCGGAAGTGAAATGGAATTCGACGGCGAGGCCTATGCGAAGAGGGGCGTAATCCTGGTCACCATCAATTATCGCTGCGGCATTTTCGGCTTCCTGGCACATCCATGGCTTGCGCAGGAGAGTGAAAAAGGCCTGTGCGGCAACTACGGCACGCTGGATCAGATTGCAGCCCTTTCCTGGGTGCGCGAGAACATTTCCGCTTTCGGCGGCGATCCGGAGAACATCACGATTTTCGGTCAGTCGGCGGGCGCTATGAGTGTTCAGACCATCTGCTCGTCTCCGATTGCGAAGGGGATGTTCGCCCGCGCGATCCTGCAGAGCGGCGGCAGCTACGGTGTGGGGCTTCACAGCGACGTGCCGATGGAAGAGGCCATGCAGGACGGAACGGAAATTGTGGAGAGCATGAATATCCACAGCCTGCAGGAACTCAGAGAGATTCCGGCACAGCAGCTGATGGAACAGTTTGACGCGTATATAGGCAAAAAAATAGCGGAGGCCGGCGGCTTCGAAAACGTGCGTCTTCCGATGATTCCCTGCATCGACGGCTATGTCCTGGAGCAGGGCTACTACGACACGATCGATCAGGGAAAACTCTGTAACATTCCGTATATGCTCGGCAGCAACAGTGAAGATATCGGATGTGTTTCGAAGGAAGAGCAGTCAGCAGGAAAGTACGGCATGCTTTACAACGGCGTACTTCAGTTTGCACACAGGGAAGAAGAGATACAGAACAATCCGCCTTACGCCTACTATTTCACGCGGCAGATGCCCGGCGACGAAGCCGGTGCTTTCCACTCCGCGGAGCTCTGGTACGTCTTCGGGACGCTTGGGCGCTGCTGGCGGCCGCTCACGGACGGTGACTTCGCGCTCAGTGACCGGATGCTGGACTGCTGGACCGGTTTCATGAAGAACGGCGATCCCGGTGCGGACTGGCGCAAGTGTACGATCGACGATCCTTTTGTCATGAGATTTGACGTTCAGGGATGAGAATGCAGCAGAATTCTTCTGAATCATAAAAAACAGAAATCCCGCCGGATTAAACCGACGGGATTTTCGTCTCATCTGAAAGAATGTATTATCGCGGACATTTCATCTGAATGAACTCCGGCAGACTTCACATCTGCACGGATGTCTCCAGGCAGGTACTGAGGCTGCCGCCGGCGTAAATATCGATCTCGCCGGGATCCACGACAAAATCCATGCGGCTGTTGAAATAGCCGAGCTGCTCTCTGGCGATGCGGAACCGGATCACTTTCGATTCACCGGGCACCAGCGGAACCTTTTCAAATGCCGCGAGTTTCCGGACGGGACGGACGCGCTCCGCCACGGGATCGCGGAAGAAGCACAGAACGACTTCGTCGCCTGCGCGGCTGCCGGTGTTCTTTACGGTGATCCGGACGTCGATGCCGTCCGGCCCTGCCTGGGCGTACAGATCCGTGTATTCGTAGGTCGTATAGGACAGACCGTCGCCAAAGGAGTAGACCGGTGCCAGCGGGGCATCAAAGTATTTCGAAGTAAACTTGGCCCTGCCGCCGGGACGGCCGGTGTTCGGCCGGTCGTAGTAGCAGGGGCAGGTGCCCGCGTTGTAAGGGAAGGAAGCCGTCAGTTTGGCGGAAGGGTTGACATCGCCGAACAGGATGTCGAGAACGGCATTGCCGGCCTCCACACCCAGGTGCCAGGCTTCCACGATCGCCGGAACATGCTCCTTCAGGAAGGACAGCTCGATCGGACGGCCGTTGAAGAGCACCGTGACGACAGGCTTGCCGGTGTCAAGCAGGCGCTGAACCATCTCCAGCTGATCGGCGGAGATCTTCAGATCAGACCGGCTCGCGGCCTCTCCGCTCCATTCTCTCGGCTCGCCGATGACCGCGACGAAAACGTCGCATTCTGCCGCGTGTGCGGCGATCTCGTCCGCGTCAGCCGCCTTCAGATATGTGTAATGTACCTTCTGCGCCTCACAGGCATCGATCACGCTCACATGCTCATCCGATCTGGCGTTGACAGCCCAGGTGCCGGGCATTTCATCCCGTCTTGAAGCGAGATCTCCGCAGATCCCCAGATGCAGATCGCGGGAGAGCGGAAGTATCGGAGCACCGCCTTCCGCCGCCGGATCATTCTTCAGCAGGACGATGGACTTGACCGCGGCTTCTCTTGCGAGCGCCCGGTATTCCGGCTTCAGGAAGGCCGTCTCCGGATCCTGTTCATCCATGTAATACGGGTTTTCGAATAATCCGAGGGCGAACTTGACACGAAGGATGTCCGCGACCGCGCGGTCCAGGGTTTCTTCGCTGACGGCGCCGCTCTCGACCAGCCCCTTCAGTTCTTCGATAAAGCACTCGGAGGTCATGTCCATATCCATACCTGCGTTCATCGCGAGGCGGGCGGCATCTCTGCGGTCCGCCGCCGCGCCGTGGGCAACCAGCTCCGCGACGGCGTTGGCGTCACTGATGGTCATGCCCTCGAACCCCCACTCACCCCGCAGGACCGCGGTCAGCAGGAAGGAATTGCAGGAACAGGGAACGCCGCTGATATCATTGAAGGCGGGCATCACCGTGAGCGCGCCGGTTTTTACGGACGCTTCATAAGAGGGCAGGTAGTCTTCCCTGAGGCGCTGCTCTGAGAGTTCGACGCGGTTATAGTCTCGTCCGCCCTCCGCGCCGCCGTAGGCGGCAAAGTGCTTGACACAGGCGGCGATGGCATCAGACGCGGAAGGATCCCCTGTCTGGTATCCGCGCACCTTGGCCTCGCCGTACAGGCTGTTCATCAGCGTATCTTCGCCCGCACCTTCACTGATGCGGCCCCAGCGTGCATCTTTCGCGACGTCTACCATTGGGGCAAAGGTCCATTTGACTCCGTCTGCGGCCGCCTCCTTCGCGGACATCCGTGCGGTCCGCTCCCACAGGGACGGCTCAAAAGCGCCGCTCTCCGCCAGCGGGATCGGTGTGATGGTCCGGTGTCCGTGAATAACGTCGCAGCCGATCAGCAGCGGAATACCGAGCCGCGATTCCTCCACGGCGATCTGCTGGATACGATGAACCTGCTCCGCGCCGTTCACGCCGTTGAAGGAACCGATCCGCCCTGCGCGGATATCGTCCTCCTTTAAGTCCATCTCGGCAGATGCCAGCATTTTGTCAAAATCGGCCTTGCTGAGCTTTCCGTCAAACATCATATTCAGCGCCTCTTCGAAGCTCATGCCGAAAGCGCCGACCAGGGACGGACCGCACTGTCTCGTCTGGCCGATCTTCTCCTCAAGCGTCATGCGGGAGAGAAGATCCTGCACCCGTGCCTCGATCTCTTCCGCTCCCGCCCTGCGGATCTGTTCCCGTCGGATGCGGTCCGGGTTGTAGACGATATTGCCGGGCATGCGGACATTCGGATCGTCAGAGAAGAAAGTTTCCTTCGCGATCAGACCTGCCCCCTTGCGGTTTCTGAAATCGAACGGGATGTCATCCGTGCGGCGGGCTTTGATATCCTCACAGACCTGAATGACATCGCGGATCATTTCCGGGTAACCTTCCCCGCTGCCGTGGGAGACCAGGATCCGGTCAAAGCGGCCGGAGAGTTTTTCATCCAGCGCTTTGAGGGATTCCTCGTACTCCTCGACGGAAGTGGAATAAGTATCAAACAGGAAAGTAAACGGGTTGCAGGCATCCCCGGTCAGGAGGATGCGCTCCTCCGGAAATAGCATGACCATGGAGCCGGGTGTGTGTCCGGGGCAGGCATATACTTCGACCGTGATCCCGCCGAGGTCGAACCGGTCTCCTTCCTCCAGATCCCGGAACGATCCCGGATCCGGCGAAGGCTGCAGGTCCGACGCATCAGCCTGATAAGGCGGAACCAGTGTCTGCAGGCTTTCCTCGCGGAAGTCCTGCGATGCGTGCTGCCGGAAGATATGCTCGTCACGGAAGTTCATGTATACCGGATCAAACTGCGCGGCGCCCATGGCGTGATCCACATGTCCGTGGGTCAGCAGTACGATACAGGGTTTGTCGGTGAGATGATCGACACATTTTTTCAGATCGCCGATGCCGCTGCCGGTATCGATCAGCGCGGCGCGATCAGCCCCCTCGACCAGGTACATTATCTCTCCGCAGAAAGCATGAATCCTCGTGATTCGGCCGGTGAGTTTCTCAGTTCTGAACACAAGATCGTTCATAATCGTTCCTCCATAGATGAGCCGGGACTGTGACGGTATCCCGATCAGAATGATGTTATTCCATATTTATTTTACCATGGAAAAAACGGGGAAAATAAAACAAATATGACTTGAAATGAACCGATAATGAGCATCTCCGGGCGGACAGTTGACAAATGAAAATGCCGCTGATAGCGTAAAAATGAATATGTATGCACCCCGTATACAGAGGAAGATACATGAACGAAAAGGCGACACAGAAACTATATTCCGTACGGCTGATGATGCTGATCATTGTGATCCTGATCCCGATGAATCTGATCACGCTGATCATGAGCGCGTTTGCGATCCGGGGCCTGGTCTCCCAGATGCGCGAGAACACACAGGGTGTTCTGGAAGTCTATCTGAGCCGGATCGAATCAGACCTGACAAGCGGATCCACCAGGAGCAGGTTTATCAGCAGCGAGAGCCAGTCGTTCCTCTATTTTTCCCGCCTGCGCTCACCGGAGGACGGAACAGACGACGACAAAATGCAGGCGACCGTAAAGCTGTACAACGAATACGGCGATTTCTTCAAGGAAAACAACACCATTTCCGGTATGTATTCCATCTTTCCGCAGGCGGATCTGCAGGTGATCCGCGACAATCGCTACAGCTATTCCATGCATAAAGACGCCATGAAGGGATACCTGGACAGGCGGCTCACCGAAGAACGGAATATGGGCAAATGGGAATTCTGCAGCGTCGGGGATGAGGCGAGGCTGTTCTATATGTCCAAATACCGCCAGAGCTATTTCGGAGCCTGGTATGATCTCGACGATCTGATCCGGGAACTCGGTATGGCGGATGAGGGAGAATGGCTTCTGTTTCTGGATGAGGACGGGAAGATCCTGTACAGATGCGGTGCGGCAGAGGATTTTCAGGCGGAGGGCCTGGATCCTGCGCACCCGGTGCTGGAGAAAGGAATGGAGGCGGTTGCGGCATCTTCTACTCTGTGCGGAATGACGGTGATCCGCGGTGTTTCCGTGCAGAGAGTCCTGCGTGCTTTTCCGCTCTTCCTGCGGATCATGCTGGGCCTGTCCGTGATCGGGCTGCTGGCACTGCCTGTGATCATTTCCCTCATGAAACGGTGGATCATCCGTCCGGTGCGCAAGCTGAACGACGCGATGGAAGAGATCAGCCGCGGCAATATGGACTACCGGATTGAAGAGAGCGAGAGCGGCTCCGAGTTTGACCGCATGAACCATGAGTTCAACCGGATGATGGAGGAAGTGTCGAACCTCAAGATCAATGTTTACGAAGAGCAGCTCGAGAAGCAGGATATCCGTCTGAAATTCTTAAGCCAGCAGATCCAGCCGCACTTCATCCTGAATACGCTGAATATTCTGTACAGTTATGAGCAGAATGAATATCCGCTGATTCAGAAAATGATACTGTGTCTGTCCCGCTATTTCCGATACATCGTGAACGCGAACCGGGACGAGGTGCCGCTGCGCGCGGAAATGGACCACATCCGCAATTACTTTGAGATCCAGCAGGCGCGCTATCCGGACACATTCTTTGCTTTTGTAGAGTATGATGATTCGATTGCGTCCTGTCTGGTGCCGCCGCTGCTGATTCAGAATTTTGCCGAAAATTCCATCAAGCACTCGATCAAAATCGGGAACCAGATCAATATTTTCGTGATCGCACAGCCTCTCGGAGAGGACAGGATCCGGATCCGGATGCTGGATACAGGGCAGGGAATCGATCAGGAGCTGATCGAGAGGATCAATGAATTCCGCAGGACCGGCGAGCGGCAGAAAGGGCTGGGAATCGGAATCCAGAACGCGATTGAGAGACTGAATGTCCTGTACGGTGCGGACACACAGTTTGAGATCACCAGGGATGAACCGCACGGGACGCGGATCGAGATCATCCTTCCGCGCAGACAGGGTGAGGAAGCAGAGGAGGAATAGAGGATGCTGCATGCACTTCTCGTAGACGATGAACCGGTCGTCGTAAATGCGATGAATCGCCGGATTGACTGGGCAAAATACGGCGTGGACCAGGTCTTTACCGCCGGTTCCATGGAGCAGGCGCAGGAGGTATTCGGCCGGGAGAAGGTCGATTTCATGCTCTCGGACGTCGAGATGCCGCAGGGGAACGGGATCGAGCTCTTTGAGTGGGTCAAGATGCACTATCCGGCGACGGAGTGTATCTATGTGACCTGCCATCCCGAATATGACTATATGCGCGATGCGATGCGGCTCGGCAGCGCGGATTATATCTTAAAGCCCATTGACTATGAAGAACTGGACGGCGTCCTGCAGAAGCTGGTCGAAAGGATCGGACGGGTGAGAGAGCAGGCGGCCATTCCGGATACGATCCGCATGGATCTGGCGATCCAGGAAGCGAAGGAACCGCACAACACCTTGATCCATGCGGCAAAAGAGTATATTCTCAGGCACATCCAGGAGGATATCTGTATCGACGATATCGCGGAGGAGGTTCACCTGAACGCCCAGTATCTGATGCGTCTGTTTAAAAAGGAAATGGGCGTCTCAATCCTGGAGTATATCACGGATGAGCGGATCAAGATCGCAAAGGAACTGCTGGTCCGGACAGACTATCCGATCAACCAGGTAGCGGACTCGGTCGGTTACTCAAATTATTCTTATTTCACCAAGATCTTCCGGAGGGCGACCGGTGAGAGTCCGAAGCAGTACCGGCAGAGCCACTTGTCATAACCGGATCAGAGCAGGTGTCATTATCGGACCATTTCAGGTGAGGATTGTTCTATTTTCGGACAATCCTCATTTGTTATTCTGATAACGTCAGAAGCCCGCACGGGTTTAACCAGCACAGTGAGCATTCACTGATATCAAGGAGGAAAGAATGAAGAAGAGAGTGATCAGCATGATCCTGACCGGTGTACTTGCAGCGACCGTCCTCGCAGGATGCGGAAACAAGGCTGAAGCACCTGCACAGGAAGGTGCGAAGGAAGAAACTGCGGAGACAGCAGAGGCGGCAGAAGGTGCAGAGGCAGCGGAAGCCGGCGCAGCCGAGATTAATTTTGACGAAGATCCTTACGAGATCGCGATCACGATCATCGGCCTGAACGAGTCCAACAATGACCTGGAGAAGGTAGAAGAAGCAGTCAATGCGATCACCCTTCCCAAGATCAACGCAACCGTTGATATCCAGCCGCTGTTCATCGGCGACATGGGCACCACCACAACCATGGGCATCGCCGGCGGCGAGAAGATGGACATCGTGACCGTCGGTCTGGTTTATTCCCTGAGCAATGCAGTCTCGGACGGCGTTCTGCTTCCGCTCGATGATCTGCTCGCAGAGAGAGGTCCTGCTGCGGTAGAGGTGACGAAGAATGTGGCTGCGGCCCAGAAGATCGACGGCGTGACCTATGCACTTTCCGGTTATCCGTACTGTGCGATCACCGGCGGTATCGCTTACAACAAGACAATGGCGGATGAGTACGGCATCGACATGCACGATGAGATGACCTGGGACGAGCTGACAGCAGCCGGCGAGATCCTGAAGGAGCACGGCGTTTATCTCACCAAGTACGGCAACTCCTCTCAGCTGAACCTTAAGTTTGAGTCCGGATTCGATGTATTCGGCGGCAGCGGAGAATACGGCATTCTCATGAATCCGGCCGATTCCGACCAGATTGAAAACGTTTATGAGAGCGAACTGTTCGAGAAGTTCTGCGAGCGGAATAAGATTTGGTTTGACAACGGCTACCTGCCGGCTGACCAGATGACGGATTCCACTTCTGTCCAGCAGCTGTTTGCGGACCAGAAGGTCTTCATGACTTCCACTTCCTATACTCCGGATCAGATTGCAGTCTGGACGAATCCGAATTTTGAATCCGGACTGATCCGTATGGCGGAGCCGCTTGTAACGACCGGCGGAGCAGTTGAAATGATGCTCGGTATTGCAGCAACCTCCGAGAGACCTGACAAGTGCATGGATCTGCTGAATCTCATCTATGAGGACGGAGATCTCGCGACACTCATTAACTACGGTGTGGAAGGCCTGGATTATGTAAAGGTGGAAGGCACAGAGCATGTCATCACGGCTGACGGAACCCCCAATGCGGATCACAGCGGATACTACACGACATTCTCACACTTCGGCGATCCGATGAAGAGAGTGGTGGTTGCACCCGTGACAGATCAGTACTATGACGATCTGAAGAGCTTCAACGACGAGGCAAGAACCTCCAAGGCATTCGGTTATTCCTTCAACGCCGATCAGTATCCCACTGAGGCAGCTGCGATCTCCGCAGTCCTGCAGGAGAAGCTTCCGATGCTCAACGCAGGCCAGGTCTCGGATGTACATGCAGCAGTGGAAGATCTGAAGGCAGCTCTGGATCAGGCGGGCATGAACGATGTGATCGCAGGCAACCAGGAACAGCTGGATGCATATCTCGGCAAGTAATCCCGATATCAGATCGTAACGATTAAGAAAGTAACTGACAGAATTTAATGAGAAGGGGAACCGTCCCGCCCGGAGCAGAATGAGGGCAGCATACAGACGGTTCCCCTTCCGCATTCAGAAAAGGGGGAAAGAAACGTGGCAGGCAAAAAAAATGAAAAGCCTGAAGGCGGAAATAAAAAATCCTTCGGCGCCGCTTTTCTTCACTGGCTTCCGTTCTATCTGATGGGAGCTCCGGGGCTGATCTACATTTTCATCAACAACTATATGCCGCTGGCCGGACTGCAGATCGCCTTTAAGAATTTCAATTTTGCAAAAGGCATGTGGGACAGCCCGTGGATCGGATTCAAGAATTTCGAATTCCTGTTCAAGTCCAAGGACGCGTTTGTCATGGTTCGCAACACACTGGCTTACAACATTGCATGGATTTTCATCGGCATGTTCGTCGGTGTCAGTGCAGCGATTCTGCTCAACGAAGTACAGAATGCGGTCGCGAAAAAGTTTTACCAGACTGCGATTCTGCTGCCGTACCTGATGTCCATGGTCGTCATCGCGTACCTGGTGTATGCATATCTGTCCCCTTCCTCAGGCCTGTTCACAAAGGGCATTGAGCGCCTGACAGGCAATACTATTCAGTTCTATCAGGAACCGAGATGGTGGCCGTTCATCCTGACCTTTGTCCACGAGTGGAGAGGCATCGGCTTCGGCATGATCCTGTACCTGTCCAGCCTGCTGGGCATTGACCCGGGTTACTACGAGGCAGCCTCTCTGGACGGCGCGACCAAGTGGCAGCAGATCCGGCTGATCACCATTCCGCTGCTCAAGCCCACGATCCTGATGCTGCTGATCCTGAACCTGGGACAGGTTTTCCGCTCGGATTTCGGTCTGTTCTACCAGGTCCCGATGATGCAGGCGCCGCTGTTCCCGGTTACCCAGACCATCGACACCTATGTGTACCGGGCTCTGATGCAGCTTAATAATGTCGGCATGTCCGCGGCAGCATCCTTCATCCAGTCCGTTGTCGGCTTTATCTTCATCGTGACGGCGAACAAGATTGTTTCGAAGCTGGATGAGAACAGCGCATTATTCTGAAGGAAGGAGGAAAAAGATTATGAAATCACAGTCACAGAAAAGATGGCAGATTGCAGCCAATGTGATTCTGACAATCAGCTCACTGCTCGCAATTCTCCCGTTTATCCTGCTGATCATTGCCTCCTTCACGGATGAGCATGTAGCGATGACAGACGGCTTCTCCTACTTCCCGAGGAAGTTCTCCACAGCGGCATTCGGCTATATCTCACAGCAGTGGGCGATGATCGGAAGAGCTTATCTGATGACCATCCTGGTGACGGCCATCGGCACCAGCCTCTCGGTCATCTTCACGGCAATGCTGGCCTATATGCTGTCTCAGAAGAAGCTGCCGGGCCGGAAGATCCTGAACTTCTTTATCGTATTCACGATGCTGTTCAACGGCGGTGTGGTCCCGACCTACGTCATGTACGTCAAGACCTTCCACCTCAAAAACACCATCTGGGGTCTGGTGATCCCGAACCTGCTGATGAGCGGCTTCATGATCATGCTGGTCCGCAATTACTTCGAGAACAGCGTGCCGGCGGAGCTCTATGAGGCAGCCCGGATCGACGGCGCCGGAGAGTTCTACAACTTCTTCCACATTGCACTGCCGCTGTCCGTGCCGATTCTGGCCACCAGCGGTCTGATGACCGGCCTGGCTTATTGGAACGACTGGACCAACGGTCTGTACTACCTCGACAATAAGGGCAAGGAGCTGTACACGATCCAGAACATCCTGAACAACATCAATGAGAACATTCAGTTCCTGGCCTCCAACGCGACGGGCGGCGTCAACATCGGCGATCTGCCGACCACAACAGTCCGGATGGCCATCGCCTTCGTCGGCATCCTGCCGGTCCTCATCATTTATCCCTTCTTCCAGAAGTACTTCGCCAAGGGTTTGGCAATGGGCGCTGTCAAGGGCTGATCCTTTAAGGCAAACGGGAAAACGATCAGAAAAACACAGACAAATCAACTGCCGGCTGTTTCGACGACCGGCAGTTTTTGGTAGAATAGAAAAGGGACATACGCCGCGGGCGGTATTATTCCGGCAGGCGTCAGGCAGCAAAGGGGGTATATTATGAAAACGACAGGTCTGAATCCTTATCTTCCCTTCTGGGAGACGGTTCCGGACGGGGAACCGCATGTTTTTGACGGGAGAATATATATTTACGGCAGCCATGATTCCCTGAACGGGACGACGTTCTGTGACCAGGACTACGTGGGCTGGAGCGCACCCGTGGAGGATCCGGGGAACTGGCGCTATGAAGGCGTGATCTACAGCAAGATGCAGGATCCTTTAAACGGCGCGCCGTACGACAGCGAGGCGCACGGAGGAAGGGATGTCCCGCAGGTACACTGTCCGGAAGGAACGCCGGAGGAGCCGAGGACTCTTTTCGCACCGGATGCGGCGAAGGGGCCGGACGGGCGGTATTACCTGTATTACGCACTGGATTTCACCAGTGTCATTTCCGTCGCCGTGTCGGACTCACCGGCGGGGCCGTTCACGTTTCTGGATTATGTGACGTATGAGGACGGGCGCATCCCGGAGGAAGGCATCAAATTTGATCCGGCGATCCTGAGCGAAGAGGGCGGGAACTATCTCTATTACGGCTTCGCGCCCAAGTTCCGCTTCCCCGGACAGGGACCGTCGCAGGGATCGATGATGGTCCGTCTTGCGGACGATATGCACACCGTAATCTCCGACCCGGTCTGCGTGGCGAACGGCTGCGAGACGGCCGAGGGAACGGGCTATGAGGAGCATCCCTTCTTTGAAGCTTCAAGCATCCGTCACTTCGGCGACTGGTACTATTTTGTCTACTCGTCTCTGCAGGGCAACGAGCTCTGCTACGGCATGGCGAAGACACCGGAAGGGCCGTTCGAGTTCAAGGGCGTGATCGTCTCCAACGGCGACATCGGCTATCAGGGCAATACGCTTCCGACCAACTACATGGGCAACAACCACGGCGGCCTCGTGCAGTTTGGCGGGAAGACGTACATCTTCTGGCATCGTCACATCAACGGCACGCAGTATTCCCGGCAGGGCTGTGCCGACGTGGTACATTTCGAGGCCGACGGTACAATTCCGCAGATCGAAATCACAAGCTGTGGTTTAAATGACGGACCGCTGCCGGCAGCAGGGCGCTGGCAGACCTACATCGCCTGCCATCTGACACAGGAAGACCGCAGCGCGATGGGCAACTGCCTGCTCGCCGGGCCCGGCGAACCGCTGCCGCCGCTTCCTGAGGAGTGGCCGATGATTACAACTGAGGAATGTGAAGAAGGCGGCATCGACATTGACGGGGAAGACCTCGTCCCGCTCATGCCGCTGATCAGAAACCTGCGCAAGGGCTCTGTTGCGGGCTTTAAATATTTTGCCTTCACGGGAGAAGAAAAGACGATTACCGCAAAGCTCCGCGGAACGGGAAAACTGGAGATGCGGTTGGATGCGCCGGACGGACCGGTGATGGCGGTGCTTGGGAGCAGCGCCGACCGCTGGACAGACGCTTTCGGCGCGTTCGCGCCTGTCTCCGGGATCCATGCGCTGTACTTCCGGACACAGGAAGGCACGCTGGATTTTGCGGAGTTTACGATCCGGTAAACAACCGGCATAATGCTTGACGAAACTCTACTCGAAGGGGGAATTATGCAGAAAGTCAGATGGAATGACGGCTGGAAATTCTGGGCGGACAAGGATGCCTTCGCGCTGATCTGGAACGTGCCGGATAACGCGCGGGACATCACGCTGCCGCATGACGCGATGATTGAGAACAAGCCGTACGCGGGCAGCCCGAACCGCACGAGTACGGGCTTCAGGGACGGCGACTGCTATACGTATGTGAAGCTGTTCACACCGGAGGAGTCCTGGAGGGAGAAAATCGTTCAGGTGTATTTCGAGGGCGTCTATATGAACGCCATGGTCTACCTGAACGGTCAGTTTATCGCCAAGAATCCGTATGGATACACCGGCTTTACAGCACAGTTGAATTCGCTGCTGAGATTCGGGGAAGTCAATGAGCTGCGGGTGCTGGTGAGAGACGGCGCCATGAACAACAGCCGCTGGTACTCCGGTTCCGGCATTTACCGGGATGTCTGGCTTGAGACTTCCGGTCTGCAGCGGATCGTCCCGCAGGGGGTGCAGGTGCGGACGGAGGAGATCCGGGAGGACGCGGCGGTCCTGAAGGTGACGGCGGAAATCGAGAACCGGGGAACATCCCCGGAAGAGATGGTGCTGGAGACGGTTCTGCGGGATCCGGCCGGCGCGGCGGCAGGACAGGAAAAGACCGCTTTCCGGCTGGTCGCCGGAGAAAAGCGCACGCTGACGCAGCGGATCCTTGTGGAAAATCCGAAGTGTTGGAGCGATGAGTTGCCGGAGCTGTATGCGGTCGAGGCAGTCCTGAAAACACCGGACGGAACAGAACTGGACAGGGACTGCGACAGAATCGGAATCCGGAAGCTCTCTCTGGATACGAAACGGGGACTTCAGGTGAACGGCAGGTCCGTGAAGCTTCGCGGCGCCTGCATCCACCACGACAGCGGTATTCTCGGTGCCGCGACTTACGGGGATGCGCAGTACCGGCAGGTGAAGCTTCTGAAGGAAGCCGGCTTCAATGCGATCCGCATGTCGCATCATCCGATGGCGGAGGCCATGCTGCGCGCCTGCGATGAGCTGGGTGTCTATGTGATGGACGAGCTGACGGACATGTGGAACCGGATGAAGTCCAGCTACGACTATGGTCTGTATTTTGACGAGTGGTGGGAGAAGGACGTGCTTGCCATGGTGCGCAAAGACTTCAATCATCCGTCTGTCGTCCTGTATTCCATCGGCAACGAAATTCCGGAAATCGGCATGGATGCGGGCTCTGCCACGGCGCATGCCGTCAGCGCGAAATTCCATGAGCTGGATGAGACCCGCTACACGACAGCTGGCATCAACGGCGTCTTCGCGGCGGGAGATTCCGTGCCACTGATCATGAAGGACATCCTGTCCGGCCAGATGGGCGGGCCGGTCGACGACGTCGGAAACGTCAATGAGTTCCTGACGATGGCCGATGACCACATGGATGAAATTGTCACGCACCGCTGCGTTTCCGAACGGCTGGAAAAGGCCTGCGCGTCTCTGGACGTGGCCGGCTACAACTACATGACCGCCCGATACGCGCCGGACCGGGAGGCCTATCCGAACCGTGTGATCGTGGGAAGCGAGACCTATCCGCCGGAGATCGCGCGCAACTGGGGCGAGATCACACGCTTCTCACATGTTATCGGAGATTTCACCTGGACAGGCTGGGATTATATCGGTGAAGCAGGCGTCGGCATCCCCGGCTATCACTTCGGAGAGGGCGGTTTCGGCGCGCAGTTCCCGGCCCAGCTGGCCTACTGCGGCGATATCGACCTGACCGGTTTCCGGCGGCCTGCCTCGTATTTCAGGGAGATCGTCTTCGGACTGCGGAAGGATCCGTATATCGCGGTGCAGAATCCTTACCACTACGGTGAGACACTCATGAAGACACCGTGGGTCATCAGCGACGCGATACATTCGTGGAACTTTAAGGGCTGTGAAGAAAAGCCGGTGATCGTGGAAGTCTACGCGGCGGGCGATGAGACAGAACTGATCCAGGACGGCGTGAGTCTGGGCAGAAAGCCGTCCGGAAAAGCAGCCGGCTTCTACACGACTTTCGAGACGGTCTATCGGAAGGGAGTCCTGAAAGCGATCGTTTATGAAAACGGAGAAGTCATCGGAGAGCAGGAACTCAGGAGTGCCGGTGAGGCCGTCACGCTCTGCGTGAAGGAAGAGCCGTGGTACAGGAAGGAGATCGCGCAGGCGGAGGGCAGTACACGGGAACTCCGGTATTTTGCAATCGAACTGCGCGATGAGAACGGGGCACTTGTCACCGACGCGGATCAGGAGATCACGGTGACAGCGCCTGATAATGTGCAGATCGCGCTCGGCAGCGGTGATCCGAAGCCGGCGCACAATTATAACGAACGGGTGACCGGAACCTTTGGCGGCCGGGCCCAGATGATTATTGTCGGACCGGCTCCGGAAGGATGCATCAGGATCCGGACGGCTGCAGGATTGGAGGTGGAAGTATAAGTATGAAAGCTTTTATTTTTGACCTGGACGGAGTCATCGTTTTTACCGACAAGTTTCATTATCTTGCCTGGAAGGAGGTCGCGGACGAGCAGGGGCTGTATTTTGACGAGGTCATGAACAACCTGCTGCGCGGTGTGAGCCGGGCGGATTCTCTGGACATCATTCTGCGGGAGAATCACAGGGAACTGCCGCAGGAAGTGAAGGACGAGCTGCTGGTGAAAAAACAGGCGATTTACCGCGCTCATCTGGAGACGATGACGCGGGACGATGTGACGCAGGAGGTGCGCGACACACTGGCGGAGCTGCGCCGGAGAGGCTATAAGCTTTCCATCGGTTCCTCCAGCAAAAACGCGCCCTTTATCCTGGAGAGAGTGGAACTGACAGACGCGTTTGATGCGGTCTCGGACGGCAACAATATCACCAGATCCAAGCCGGATCCGGAGGTGTTCCTGAAAGGCGCGGAGTTCCTCGGCGTCGATCCTGCGGAGTGTGCGGTCGTCGAGGATGCATACGCGGGCATTGACGCCGCAAAGGCAGGCGGCATGATCGGCATCGGCATCGGGGACGCGGCCGGGTATGAGAAAGCGGATTATGTGATCGAAACCTTCTCGGATCTTCTGAAGATCGGAACGGGTGTGTAAGACAGCAATGTAAATAACGGGCAGCGGACCCGTATCAAAGAAAGGAGATTCAAGATGCATATTGCAGTAGTTTCCCTGGGCGCATTCGGACATGTCAATCCGACACTTTCCTTTGTGACGGAGCTGGTGAAGAGAGGTCACCGCGTGACCTATTTCACGACGGAAGATTTCCGGAAGATCATTGAGCCCACCGGGGCAAAATTTGTACCGCTCAAGTCCTGGATGGCCGGTAATGACAAGCACAACGAGGACAAAAAAGAAGACGACAAGGGCGGCCAGGAAGAGAACGTGGCAGCAGTCGTTCCGTTCCTGTTCCTGAACGAGGCGGGTGCCTATATTGACGACGTGCTCGCAGTCCTGAAGGAGGACAGACCGGACGCGATCCTGCATGATTTTGCCGGTATCGCGGGCACGATGGCGGCGGACATCTTAAAGGTTCCGAACATCATGCTTTACACCAGTTACCCTTCGAATGATACTTATTCGGTTGCGGAGTCCTTCTCGGGCGTTCCGGCGGATCACCCGCTGCGCATCGCCGCGGATCAGATCGCCGAGGGTTATGTGCAGAAGTACGGCTGCCGGAAGATGACCGTGAAGGAAATCTTCGACGGACACGGTGACCTCAACCTGGTCATGATGCAGAAGCGCCTCGTTCCGAACAACGAGAGCTTCGACGACAGCTTCGTCTTCACAGGTGTGCAGATCGGCAAGCGTGCGGCGTTCGGCACCTGGAAGGCACCGGACAACGGCAGACCGCTGCTTTACTCCTCTCTGGGCACGGCGTTCAACAACTGGCCGGAGTACTATCCGATCCTGTTTGATGCGGTCCGCGACCTCGAGATCAATGTTTTCGCGGCACTGGGCGCGATCGATCCGGCATCTCTGAAGGATATTCCGGAAAACGTCGAAGTCGGCCAGATGGTTCCGCAGCTCGACATCCTTTCTCAGGCATCCGTCTTCATCACCCACGCGGGCATGGGCGGCACCGGCGAAGCAATTTACTACGGCGTACCGATGATCGCGATTCCGCAGATGGATGAGCAGGCGATCACAGCAGGCGTGATTCAGGACAAGGGACTGGGCATCGCTTTCCTCGATAAGAACGAGATCACGAGCGAGAGCCTGAAAGCGGCGATCGTGAAGATTCTGGAGGATCCTTCCTACCGCGAGACCGCGAAGGACTTCAGCGAAGATATGAAGAAGCTCGGCGGCGCGCAGGCGACGGCGGACGCGATCGAAGCATTTTTATCCAGATAAGACAGGACCCGGGGGGTGATCCCCGGCTGAACAGAAGAGGCAGATGTCCGATTTCACCAAAGTGGTTTGGCGGGACGGACAAATGCCTCTTTTCATGATACCCGATAGACTGAAGACGGTAGGATTCGGTAACATTCCGGCTCGTCCTGAAGCCAAAGTTATGAGGAGGGTATCATGGCAAGAGAAGAAGCAAAAGGATTTACAAAAAGTACGGCGTGGAGCTTTGCGCTGTCGCAGGGCGGCGGTTTCATGCTGATTCAGGCAACAGTCGCCAGCTTTATTTCGGTCTATATGACGGACACCGTCCTGATCCCGGCCGCAGTCGGTTCGGTGATCATGCTGATCGCAACACTGTGGGACGCGATCAACGATCCGCTGATGGGCGGCATCTGTGACCGCACGAAGACAAAATATGGCTCGTTCCGGCCGTATCTGCTCTGGGTGCCGGCAGTGCTGACCGTTGTGTCGTTCCTGCTGTTCCTGAATCCGCAGTTTGCCTCGACCGGCGCAAAAGTCGCGTGGTTCAGCATTTTCTACATTCTGTTCGGCATGAGCGTCACGGCGCTGACCATGCCCCAGATGGCGCTGATCCCGGCGGTGACCAAGAATGACGCGGAGCGTGCACAGGCAATTCAGCTGGGCATCATTTCCATCGCGGTCGCGTTTACCATCGCCTCCACTTTTACTGCCGGCTGGGTGGAAAAAATCGGCAGCTATGCACCGCTGATGATCATCTACGGCATCCTGGCGATCGCTGCAAACCTCTGGCTCTTCAGGAGCACAAAAGAGCGCTATAAGCCCGAGGTGGAAGAGGGCCGCTCGATCCTGAAGGATTTCGGTGTGTTCTTAAAGCACAAAAAGCTGATCATCATGCTGATTGTCTGGATGATGGCGTCCGTCGGATACGGCTCCATGTTCTCCACTTCCGTCTACTACATCATGTATTACATCATGCGCCCCGACCTGATCGGCCTGTACATGGGTATCCTGTCCATCGGCGCGCTGGTTTCCATGATGGTGATCATGCCGATCGTTCTGAAGGTTTTCAGGACACCGACCAGGGCTTTCATTGTCACCCAGGCAGTCACACTGGTCTGCTATGTGATTCTGTTCTTCGTGGGCAACAAGTCCCTGCCGCTGCTGTTTGTGATCTCCTTTATTGCGACTGCGTTCAGTTCCATGGAGCAGGGCCTGATCAACTTCTACGTCAATGACACCATCGACTATCTGATGCTGAAGGAAGGTGTCTCCATGAACGGTATGGTCTCTGCGATCAAGGGCTTTGCTTATAAGTGCGGATCTACCATGGTCAGCTCCGGTATCCTTGCGATCCTGGCTGCGACCGGCTATATTGCCAACGCCATCGGAGGACAGCCGGATTCCGCGATGTTCGCTATCAACAGCCTGCGGTTTGCGATCCCCGCACTCACCTGCGTGATCATTATCGTATGCCTGCTCTTCAATCCGATCGAGCCGCACAGAGCTGAGATTGACGAGATGAAAGAACACCTGAAAGCCAACGACGAGGTATGAAAATGAAAAGACAGGACGTCAATATTCGTGATCCGTTTGTGCTGGTTCATGACGGAAAGTATTATCTGTACGGGACCCGCAGCGAGAGCTGCTGGGATGAGATGGACGGTTTTGACTGCTATGTAAGCCCGGATCTGGAAAACTTTGAGGGTCCTGTCGAGATCTTTCACAGGCCGGAGGGGTTCTTCGCGGACCGCTTCTACTGGGCCCCTGAGTGCTATTTATTTAAAGATGCCTTCTACCTGGTGACCACACTGGGTTCAGGCACTGTCAAAAAGGGCATTTACGTTCTGCGCGCCGACGCGCCGACCGGACCTTTTGAAGTCTGCAGCGGTCGGGTCACGCCGGAGGACTGGACATGTATCGACGGGACACTTCTGTTTGAGGATGATGTGCCGTATCTGGTTTATTCCCATGCTTTTGAGGACGGCGGCAGTGCGCTGCGCGGAGAGTACTGCTTGCAGCAGCTTTCGCCGGAGCTGGACCGCGCGGTTTCAGAACCGGTCTGCCTGTTCTGCGCGGCTGATACTGCCTGGGCGAAGCCCTTCCCCTATGCGGAGCAGGAGTTCGGCATCAGTGGGGACTGCTATTTTTCAGACGGGGCCTGCCTGCAGAAAGGCGAAGACGGCAGGCTGTATATGATTTTTTCCAGCTGGAGCGTCCATGGCTACGCGGTAGGGGTCGCGGTCTCGGACTCCGGCCGCATCGCCGGTCCGTGGCGGCAGCAGGATGAGCCGTTGTATCCGGAAAACGGCGGGCACGGCATGTTCTTCAAAGATCTGTCGGGGAATCTGATTTTTACGCTTCATGCGCCGAATGACAAGTACATGGAGCGGCCGGTGTTTTACGGCGTACGGATTCAGGACGGGCGGATGTCGCTTGCGTGAAGCTGTTCCCGGTACTGAGCCGGCGTCATGCCGTAACAGGCTTTGAAAGCCTTGTAGAAGCTGGACAGATCAGCATAGCCTACAGTTTCCATGACTGTGGTGACCGGAAGATCGGGATTGGTCAGAAGCTCACAGGCCCGGCTCAGCTTCAGATGCCGGATCAGATCCGGGAAGTTCATGCCGGTATACTCTTTAATCAGACGGGAGATCTGCCGTTCGCTGTAGTGGAAGAACGCAGCGAGTTCCCGGACGGATATATGTGTGTAGTTGGCCTGGATATAGTTCAGCATATAGACCAGTTTATCATCCTGTCCGGGACTCTTTGAGTCCGGCAGGATGATGTCCTGTTCATGCCGGCGGAGAAGCAGAATGAAAAAAGCCGTGATAATGGTATCCATCAGCCTCGCGCGGTATTTCCGGGCCTCCTGATCCTCCAGGATCAGCTGCTGAAACAGCGCAGACAGCTCGGAATCCTGTTGTGTCCGGAACAGGATATGAGAAGCACTGTCTCCGCTGTACAGCGCATGTGAAAAGAAAGCGGAGAGAACATCCCGGCCGGAGAGCGTGCCGAAGAAGGCGGTTTCAAAGGTGCTGGACCGGATCAGGACGTTATAAATGACCGCATCATCCGCAAAGGTGGAGAGCGCATGTTCATGATCCGGCGCGATGATGCAGACATCGCCTTCCTGCATGGAAATCAGTTCGGAACCGATCCGGTTGCGGCAGGTGCCGGAAAGAACATAAGTCAGTTCAAAAAACCGATGACTGTGCCGGACGGGCGGCAGATATCGAAGATGCCGGAACAGGGCAACATTCGTCCCTGCATCAAAAAACTGATCTTCCGAAAGATTTTCCGACAGAGGAACCGGCGTGAGGGCGTCCAGATCGATACCGGCCTTTTTCGAATACACCGGAATATCCGAGGACAGAATATCGGTGCATTCTTTCAGCTCCGGTACGACGCGGGATGCCTCACGAAAGGCCTGTTCAGTTTCGTTCAGTGGTATCATGGTCATATCAGCATTATAGCAGAAATAACAGGGGGAAAGCATGAGCGCACCGCAGAACTGGATCACGAATCATACGGCAAAACCCTTCTATGCCCGCAGGACTTTCAGGATTGAGAGGCCTGTCCGGAGTGCCCGCGCATTTGTCAGCGGGATGGGGCAGTTCAATTTCTTCATCAACGGAGAGAAGGCCGGGGACCATGTGCTGGATCCGGCGTGGACGGATTACAGAAAGACAGTTTTCTATGTTTCTTTCGATGTAACACAGCTTCTCCGGGAAGGGGAAAACGCTCTGCTGGTGGAGGCCGGAAACGGCTGGTATATCATGGATGGGGAGTACTATTCCTTCCACTTTCCTCCGTTCATGCCGCCGAACCCCAATCCGTACAGACCCTTCGGCAGGAGCCTGGTGACAGCGCTGCGCCTGGAGATTACTTACGCGGACGGGACACATGAAGTCGTGGAGACAGATGAACGCTTCCGCACCGCGGAACACGCAGTGCTTTACTCCAATGTTTACGGTTCGGAGAAGATCGATGCAGGGCGGTTCCGGGAGCTCTCCGGTGTGTCCGGGGATGCGGAGATCACCGCTGCCGTTTTCTCCCGGCCGGATTATGACGACAGTGCCTGGGAGGCAGCATGTTTTGCAGAGAAGGACGAAATTCCAGCAGGAGCTCTGAAAGAGCAGACCATGCCGCCGGTCAGAGTGATCCGGACCCATGAAGGAACACTCCTTCTGGATACACCGGAGCGGAAGATCTGGGACCTCTCTCAGAACATTTCGGGTCTTCTGGAAGCACAGATCCGCGGCCGGAAAGGCTGTGAGGTCCGCTTCTTCCCCGCGGAGAAGCTTGATGAGAACGGTGTTCCGGACCAGATGGCCAAAAACTGGATGCCGATCGACAACTGCATTACCTTCGTGATCGGCGAAGACGCGGCGTGGGAGAGATTTTGCCAGACCTTCACTTATTTTGCCGGACGGTACTTCCTCGTCGAGGCGGACGAGCCGTTTGAGATCGGTTTTCTGAAAGGGCATGCCGTCACCAGCGCCTGTGAGCGCGCGGGCAGCTTTACCTGCAGCGACGAGCGCTTCAACCGGATTTACGACATGATCGAAAAGACGGTAGAGGCCAATATGGTCGGCGTTCACACGGACTGCCCGACCATCGAGCGCTTCGCCTGGCAGGAGCCGAACCACCTGATGGCGCCGGCGATTATGTACATGAAGAACGGGAAGGAACTGTGGCGCAAGTTTCTGTCGGACTGCCGGGACGCGCAGCACGGACCGGAGGATGTTTTTCATGATTTTGAGGGAAATGTGATCCCGGCGGGGGACGGTCTGGTGCCCTCGCAGGCGCCCTGCTATATCCCGAACGTGCTGCCGGTGCCGGGCATGGGCAGCTTCTACGATATCATCGCCTGGGGAAGCACGATCATTCTCGGGACCTGGTGGCACTACTGGTTTTACGGGGATCCGTCGATTATCACGGAGAACTACGGGGCGGGAAAGCGCTACTTCGCGCACCTTCTCACGAAGGTGACGCCGGAGGGATTCATCTGCCACGGCCTCGGCGACTGGGGAAACCCCGAGGGACAGCTGCTGCGCGAGAACATCGAGACTGTTTTTCTTTACGCGGACGCGGTCCGGCTCGCGTGGATGGCAGATGTGCTCGGAGAGGCGGCAAATGCGGTATATTACCGCGCTGAGGCAGAGAAGATCCGGGATAATTACAACGAGCGGCTGCTCGTGTTTGATCCGAAGGCCGGACGATGGTATTACCGGGCGTACGGTGCGGAGCAGAACGAGGAGCAGAATGCGGAGCAGCGCGGGGGAACAAACGCTGCGCCTTGCCTGACGCAGGCGTCGCAGGCGCTGCCGCTGTATTTCGGCATGGTGCCGGCAGAAAAGGAAGAGGATGTGGTCTGCGCATTCCGGGAGGCACTGACAGCGCGCGGGGCACTGGTATCCGGCGAGGTCGGTCTGCCGTATATCATCCAGACAGCGCGGCGCTATGGGATGAATGAACTGATCGCGCAGTACATCGTGCGGGAGGAGCATCCGAGCTACTACGCGTTCATCCTGGACGGTGAGACGACGCTGGGCGAGTACTGGGAAAAGAACCCGCGCAGCCACTGCCACGACATGATGGGACATATCATCGAGTGGTATTACAACGGAATCGCCGGGATCGAGGCAGCGGAGCCCGGTTTTGCATCCGTCCGGATCCGCCCGTATCTGCCGGAAGGCATGGAGAGCTTTACGTGCAGTTATGAGACACCGCACGGCACGATCCGCGTCAACGGCCGCCGCGGTGAGGACGGACCTGAGTTCGAGATCGAGGTTCCCGAAGGCATCTGCGTGGTAGAATAGAATCAGCATCCGAGGGTTCATTTTCAACAGGAAAGGCAGGCAGCTATGTTTAAAAAGTCACAGTTTGGTATTGTTTTCAACACAGTCTTCTCACTGGTCTTCAGCGCGGCGCTCACGCTGTTCATAAAGGCAGTGCAGGGGAATCTTTCCTTCAACAGCTTCTGCATGGGGATGGTGCCGGCTTTCGGCATCAACTTCACGCTGGGCAGTTACATCCCGCTCGTGAAAGTGGGCAATGCCTTCGCATCCCGCTTTGTGAAGGATGAAAACAGTAAAGTATTCTATTTTCTGCGCATGCTGGCGATCGTCTTCATCATGACGGCGCTGATGAGCTTTCTGCTCATGTTCTCGGAAATGGGCTTCCGGAGGGAACTGATTTTTGCGTTTCTGGGTTCGTTCCCGATGACTTTCCTATTTGCTTATGTGGTCGGCTGTGCGGTCTTCCCGCTGCTCTTCGGCCTGACCGTGAATCTGTGCAGTAAGGAGGGATAAGAGCGCCGGGGCACGGTGCTTGCTTTTCCGGCTTTTGAAGCGCCTGGATTTCCGGCATTATGAGGCGCCCGGGAGAAGTGAGGTGTCCGGATTTCCGGCATTTGTACGCAATCTGAGCAAGCGGCAGAAAAGGGTACAACTATTTTATGTGAACTTCTGCTTTTGAAGAAGCTTGAATTGCGAGATTGTACTGACCTGGAGTTTTTCCGGAAAGAAGTACAAAAAAACAACCGGAAATTGTTCAGTGAGCTTGTCCGGCGGGAATTTCAGGTCAGATTATTGTACCTGAATTACTGAAAGTGAACAGGGGAGTTCAACAAATGAACACTTGGACTTTTTTTCGGCAGGGAGAGTTGAACTCATTCTCGGAAAAAGCAGGAAATGAGTTCAATAGATGAGAAAAACAGGATACAGTCAGAGCAACAGACGGATTACCAATATTGAAGGTGAGGCAGCTATGAGTCAGAACAAAACACAGAAAACAGAGAAAAAGCAGGAGAAGCAGCAATTTCCGCAGACAATTGAAAACCAGAGAAACCCGATTCTTCCGCTGGGGGTGCATATTCCGGACAGCGAGGCGCATGTGATGTCGGACGGAAAGCTGTATATTTACGGCAGCTATGATGCGCTGGAGCAGGTGTATTGCAGCGAGGAATATCACGTTGCTTCGACGCCTGACTTAAAAACCTGGACGGTACATGAGAAGTCGCTGGATGGGAATGACATTCCCTGGTGCAACAATCCGGACTATCCGCATTACCCGGGCATTGACTGGAGCCATCCGACGCCGTTTATAAAAAAGATGCTCACAGACTATGCGGATGACAAGGCGGCTTTCGAGAACCCGGACAACGGTCCGAAGCCCAGCCTGCTGTTCGCGCCGGACTGTCTGGAGAGAGACGGAAAATATTATCTGTACTTCTGTATGTCTGATGACACGGAGGGCGTGGCGGTCTCCGATAAGCCGGAGGGCCCGTTTACAGACTTTAAGCAGCTGCCGGTGGGCGGTATCGACCCGGCCATTTTTATCGATGACGACGGGCAGGCCTATTACTACTGGGGCCAGCTGTTCTCCCACGGCGCGAAGCTTGCGGACGACATGGTGACCCTGGACGTTGAAAGTATCACGGACAACCTGGTCACGGAGGAGGAGCATTTCTTCCACGAGGGCTCGTCCATGCGCAAAATCGGCGGCACCTACTACTATGTCTACGCCAGTATTGCGTACGGGAAGCCCACTTCGCTTTCCTATGCGACAAGTAAATCTCCGCTCGGGCCCTTCACCTACCGCGGCGTGATCATTAACAATCAGGAGTGCGATCCGGCCAGCTGGAACAACCACGGCTCGATCGAGTGTGTGAACGGGCAGTGGTACGTCTTCTATCACCGCTGCAGCCAGGGGGATAAGCTGAACAGAAGGCTGTGTATTGAAAAAATACAGATCATGCCGGACGGCTCGATCCCGGAAGTGAAGATGACCTCCCAGGGCGTGGGGGATCCCTTCGGACCCGGCGAGACGGTGAAGGGCTATGAGGCCTGCGGCGTCCGCGGTGGCTGCTGTATCGGGCTGTCGGAGGAGGGAGAGCCGTACCCGGAGAAGCTGACAAATCTGAAGGAAGGATGCGAAGCGGTTTTCCGCTATTTCAATGCGGAACATGTTTACAGTACGTTCAGCATCACGGCTGCCGGAAGCGGCAAAATCACGCTGCTGCTGAACGGGAAAGAAGCCGGAACACTGAACATTACGGGAGCTGCAGATGAACAGGCCGGCACTGCACAGACCTTCACCGCGCAGATCACGCTGCCGGAGGAGAAGCCGGAGGACGGGCTGTATGAAGCGGTCCTGCGGATCGAAGAGAGCAGCGGCCTTGAACTGTTTGACCTGACGCTCGGAAACTGATGTTGTCTGCAGCCATTCCTGCAGACAGGAGCGGGAAAGGAGGAGATATGGTTAAGATTACATTTTACGGACACGCGTGTTTCAGTATTACAGACGGAAGCACTGTACTGCTGACGGACCCGTACCTGACGGGGAACCCCATGGCCGCCGCCGGGCCTGATGAGGTCGATGCGGACTATATTCTGGTGACGCACGGACACGGGGACCATGTGGGGGATACGCCTGCGATCGCGAAGCGCACCGGCGCGAAAATTATCACGCCGGTCGAGATCGGCAGAGCCCTGTTTTCCGGTTTTTCCTGCCTTCCCTGCAATCTGGGCGGAACGATCCGCCTCCCCTTCGGAAGCGTGAAACTGATCCCCGCGATCCACGGCAGCGGTGTTCCCGGTGCGCTCGCCTGCGGCTTTGTGATCTCGGTCGGCGGGAAGAAGATCTGTCACCTGGGCGATACGGCTCTGACGAAGGATTTTGAGCTGCTCGCGCAGGAGCAGATCGATGTTCTGCTGGCACCGGTCGGTGACGTCTACACGATGGGACCGGACGACGCGGCGAGAGCCGCCGGCATGATCCGCCCGAAGCTCGCGGTCCCGATGCACTACGGGACCTTCCCGGCGCTTGTGCAGGATCCGGAGCCCTTCATCCATGCCTGCGAAGATCAGCGGATCCCGGCCCGCGTGCTGCATCCCGGTGACCACATTGATATCGACTGAATTTTGCAAATAATGACTGTGAGAACACGATATCCCAGAAGCAACCGGAATAATTGGACTCACAGGAGGATGGAATGGAGGAAAGATTCGGCTGCGTCAGATCATTCACAGTCAGTGGTAAAGGCCGGGACGTCGCTTTTCATCTCCCGGCGGACGACATACGGGATGCCGTTCTGCTCCAGCTGGGAGAGGAATGCGCGGCAGACCGTGTCCTCTTTGAACCGCTGCTGAAGAGAGAGAAAGATCTTCCCGCCCGCCGCGCCGATCTGCACGGTCAGACCGAAGGTGTTCGGGGCATGGGCCCAGAACTCGCGCATATAATTTCCGATGTCAGCATACCGCCATTTTCCGGTATAACTGACCAGATAAGTAATCAGGCCTTCTCCGCCGTTAAACATGGCGGAGAAGGTTTTTTTCTTTTCTTCGATCGTCGGAGCGGCAGCGGCAGCGGCGCGGACAGCCTGTGCACTGGCGGCGACGGAGGGCAGGACGCATCCGGGGTCACTCTGCAGGAAGGTCATTCCGCGATAAATCGTGCACTGCTCTGTCAGCGGCATTTCACGGATCCGGTCTTCATAAGGAAAGAAGGCCATGCTCAGGCAGTTGGCCAGTGTCTCTTTCGCCTGCAGCATCGGGCGGGCGTTGACGACATAGGCGCTGATGATCTTTTTGTCCCGGGAAGGATACAGACTGTCGATCGCCCTGGCGAGCAGGAGCGAGACCATCGTGCCGGGGCTTGCGTCGTGGGCGGAGGTGAAGCGGACGAATGCGTCCTCCGGGATCTCGATGTCCCGGATCACGGCATAGCCCTGTGAGGTCAGGCCGCCGTCTGTCTCGAGTGTGAAGGCATTCCCGACCGGCTTCTGTGCGATCTGCAGAAGGTCTGCGGGAAGGGTGTCCGGCGAGAGCGTGTCCTGCGGATCCGTGCGGCGCTGTGCGCCGGCCGGGTGACCGGTGGTGTTCAGATCCTCCTGCGGCGGAATGCCATAGCGCTCCGCGCAGTAATAGTACAGAAGGGTCGCGAGCACCTGATACATGCCGGTGCCGTCTGTCATGCCATGGAAGATATCCAGATGAATCCAGTCTTCGTCAAAACAGACAGTCCAGAGATGATAGTTGGACTCGACACAGTTCAGGCAGCTCTTTTCCGACTGATGCAGCAGGACCACCGGGAGAGGATTTTCCTCGAAGTAATATTCCTGTTCATCTGCCCGCAGCCGGATGCAGAAAACCGGGAAGGACTGCTGCGCGGCCTGCAGTGCCTTCTCAAGGATCACAGGATCCACCGGATCGGTCATCCGGACAGAGAGCCGCACGGTGTAATCGGTTCCCGTACCGAGCGCGCCGTGGACATGCATCATGCTTCCTGTTGTGATTCTGATCATCGCTTTTCACCTCATATCCGGTCTGATGACGTGCAGGCGGACAGCCCGCGCCGCCCTTCCGGATTCTGTCTCTTTGTCTCATTTTAGAAAAGACAAAACCTGTTTTCAACCGCTTGTAAATGGTATGATGAAAAAGGCATAAACTTATCTCTACAGGGGGGTTCAAAATGAAACATTCTTTTCAATGCGATAAGACTACAGCGCTTGTGAAGACCGCAAAGGGCATGGTGAAGGGCTATGCGCACGACGGCCTTCTGATCTTCAAGGGAATTCCGTACGCAAAGGCACGGCGCTTCCATGCGCCGGAGGAACCGGATGAAATTCAGGGCGTGTTTGACGCTTCGAACTACGGTTATGTGTGTCCGCTTCTGACCAACGACCGCCCGAACGGCGAACTCAACGTGCCGCACCGCTTCTGGCCCATGGACGAGGACTGCCTGAACCTGAATGTCTGGACACCGGCGGCGGATGACGCAAAGCGCCCGGTGCTTGTGTGGCTGCACGGCGGCGGATTCGAGGCGGGCTCGGCCATCGAGCACATCGCATACGATGGCGCGAACATGAGCCGGGCCGGTGATGCGGTCGTCGTCTCGATCAATCACAGACTGAACATTCTCGGATATTTTGACCTGTCGGATTACGGTGAGGAATACGCCAACTCCGGCAATGCGGGCGGTGACGACATCATCGCATCGCTTCGCTGGGTGCATGAGAACATCGCGGCGTTCGGCGGAGACCCGGACAATGTCACGGTCTTCGGCCAGTCCGGCGGCGGTGCCAAGGTGACCACGCTCCTGCAGTCTCCCGCGGCGGACGGCCTGTACGCAAAGGGCTATGTCATGAGCGGTGTCATCGGACCCGTGCTCGCGGATGCGTCCGGAAGCGGAAAAGATCTTGCCGAGGCGCTGATGCGCGAACTGGGGGTTCCGGAAGAAGACATCGCGGACGGAGCAAAAGGTGTCAAAGCCCTGGAAGCGGCAGATTACCATGATCTTGCGAAAGCCTATGTAAAGATCAGACCCGCGCTGCAGGCGGCGGGAAAATACGTCGGCGGCGCGCCGCATCCGAATGCGTTCTATAAGGGTGAGCCGGTCGCGAACGGCTTCCGCGAAGAGACGAAGGACATCCCGCTGCTGGTCGGCAGTGTCTACGGAGAGTTTACTTCCTTCGTTCCTGCGCCCTGGCAGGACGAAGAACTGACGGAGGAGGATCAGATCGCAAGGATCCGCGAGATGCTGGGTGAGGAAGGCGCGGAGGCTCTGATCCCGCTGTTCCGGGAAGCCTATCCGGAGCGCAGACTGATCGATCTGCTCCGTCTTGATTTTATCTTCCGCGCACCGGAGATCGACTATATCGCGGAGCGCAGCAAGCTGAACAAGTGCACCTGGTCCTATCTGTTCAACATGGACCAGCCGGTGTACGGCGGAAATACACCGTGGCACTGCAGCGACATCCCTTATGTCTTCAACAATATTGATCTGGTGGAATACCCGCACGGGCCTTCGGAGGATGAGACGCTCTCCGCACGCATCCAGAAGGAATGCTTTGAATCCGTGCTTGCTTTTGCCCGTACGGGCTGCCCGGATAACGGTGCGATCCCGTCCTGGCCGGCCTGTGAGGAAGGAAAAGAGAACACGCTGATCATCGATGCGCATACGCGTGTCAGGGAAAACCACGATCACGCGCTGATGCCTGTCTTTATGAGATACATGGGCCCGGTCTTCGGGAAGATGATGGCCGAGATGATGGGCAATGTGCAGCACTGACGTTTACAGGACTGTAAACAGCTGATTAAAGTGGAGGAAGAAAGATGCCTGAAACGATGGAACGGGCGCAGCAGGCGATTGCCAGAGTAAAGGAAAACACCGCGAAGGTGCTGGTCGGAAAAGAGGAGGTGGTCACCCTTCTGCTGGCGGCCATTGCGGCGCAGGGCCATGTTTTGCTTGAGGATGTGCCCGGCACGGGCAAAACGCTCCTCGCGCGGACGCTGGCGGCATCCATGGATCTGTCCTTCGGGAGGATCCAGTTCACGCCGGATCTGCTGCCCGGCGACGTGACCGGCATTCACTATTTTCATCAGGGCGAGGGAGATTTTGTCTTCCGCGAAGGCCCGGTTTTCTCGAATCTGCTGCTGGCCGATGAGATCAACCGGGCGACGCCCAGAACCCAGTCGGCGCTGCTCGAGTGCATGGCGGAGAAGCAGGTGACGGTGGACGGAGAGACCCGGCCGCTGGAGGACCCGTTCCTCGTCATCGCCACGCAGAATCCGGTCGAGACCATCGGCTGTTTTCCGCTTCCCGAGGCGCAGCTGGACCGGTTTCTTATGAAAATCCGGATGGGGCGGATGAGCCTGGCTGAAGAGAAGCAGATGATCGACCGCTATATTCAGGATGAGCCGCTGCAGGAAATTACACCGGTGACAAGTGCGGAGGAAATCCGGGAGCTTCGGAGCTGCTGCAGAGAGGTTTATGTCCACGCGGATCTGCGGGATTATATCGCCAGGCTCCTGCAGGAGACAAGAAACCGGCGGCGGGACGAGACGGACGTCTCCGAATCCGCCGTGAGCGGCGTGAGCCCCCGCGGAACCCTGGCGCTTCTTCGCGCCGCACAGGGATATGCCCTTGTACAGGGGCGTGATTTTGTCGTACCCGAGGATATCAAGGCGGTCGCTGTGCCTGTGCTCGCGCACCGTTTTCTCTCGGAAGAGATGACGGATCAGGAAAAGACACAGAAGGTCCGGGATCTGCTGCACACGGTGCCGGTCCCGACGGAGGACTGGGGCAGAAGATGACGCTGCTGTTTCTTGCGCTGACCGGAATCCTCTTTCTTCTGGCAGCCAGATTCTACAGTAATACATGGAGCCGCGGCGTGCGGATCGGAGTCGAATTCGGGCAGGAGAGCATCCGTGTCGGAGAGCAGACAGAGCTGGTCGAAACGGTCGAGAATCACAAACGCATGCCGGTCGCCGCAATGGAAGTCGCCTTCCGCGTGCCGAAGGGACTTCTGTTTCTTGACGCCGAAAATACCGTGATCAGCGACTACGTCTACAAGCGGGACGTCTTTTCGATGCGCGGCATGGAGAAAATCTACCGCACCTATCATCTGACGGGCACGCAGCGGGGACAGTACCGCATCAGCCATATTTCCTGCGTCTCACCCGGTCTGTTTTTCAAGAGTGTCTTTCTCTCGGACCTCCCGGACCCGGAGCAGACGCTGTATGTCTATCCGGCAAAATCCGACGTATCCGGGATTCTTCGCGCGGCCGAGGTGCTGCAGGGCGAGAAGCAGAGCATGCGCAGGGTGTACGAGGATCCTTTTGCCTTTTCATCGATCCGCGAGTATCAGACGACGGATCCCATGAAGAGCGTGAACTGGAAAGCGAGTGCGCGGGCCGGAAAGCTGATGGTCAACACGTATGCGGCACCGGTCTCGGAGCAGATCCGGATTCTGCTGGATCTGGAGGACGAGGGTGTACGCAGACAGCCGGAGGAGATTGAGCAGAGTATTTCCGCCGCAGCGACGCTGTATGCCCTGCTGGCCGGAAAAAACCAGCCGGTCCGTCTGCAGGTGGGTGTGCGGCCTGCGGAAGATGAGCTGTCCGGTTATGCCGGCGCCATCTCACAGCCGGAAGGCATCTGCTTTAACGGAAACCGGATCACAGAGGTCATGCGCTTTTTTACCAGAGATTTCACGGAGGATCCGAAGGTGCCGGCACGGGAACTGCTGGAGGCGGCGCTGCGGCAGACTTCCGCGGCGGACCCGGGCGGAATTCCGGTACTGATTACAAAAAATGCGGACGAAGCGCTCGTGCGGGATCTCTCAGGCCTGCTCAGAAAGCGCGGGAGGGGCGCCGGCGCGGCGCCGGAAAAAATACTTCTTGTGGTTCCCTGCCGGGACCGCGCGGAGTATGAGCAGAGGCACCTGCCGTCCGATGCGCGGGGCATTACGGTACTGCCGTTTCTGACAGTAAAAGACTGAGCGGAGGAAAGATGCAGCATCCTGAATCACAGAAACCCTTCCGGGTTCTTCTGACTTTATCCGAATATCTGCATATCCCGTTCCTGTTCACGCCGCTGCTGCCGTTCCTTTCGCAGTTTGTATATTACTATGCGAACCAGGAAGACCGGAAGCACCCGGTGATTATGGTGCTCGATGCGGGTGTGACAAGGCAGCATTTTCTGGCCGGGCTGTGGCTGGTCCCGGTCTGCTTTATCACGCGGTTTGCCGAGAAGAAATTCCGTTCGCCCGCCGCTTTCTTCGCGGTCTGTGCAGCGGTGCTTGCGGCACTGTTTTTCCTGACCGGGGGGATCGACCGGATTCTGCTCCTGATCGTCTCCGTTCTGTATATGGCGGACACGTTCCGCCTGCGCATATCGGAGAACAGCCGCATCCGCGCGATGCGGGAAAATGATCCGGACTGGCAGGAGAGCTCGTTTGTATTCCTGCGGCCGAACTTTTTATGGCTCTTCTTCCACGCCTTTCTGTATATTGTCTCTTTGTTCCATCATAACAGTGTGCTCTGCGACGGCATTCTGCTGTGCGCAGCCTGCTATGCGCTGTGCTGTCTGATCTGGTACCGGCTCTCCAGTCTGCAGGATTATATTGAAGCCCATCACGGGCTGGAAAATGTGCCCGGCTCGAGGATCCGGGGGATCGGCCTTCTGGTCACCGGGGGACTGGCGGCCATCATTCTGTGTGCGGCTCTTTTTTCTGCCGCACTCGGGTCAAAACGGATTTATCTGACAGAGAAACCGCGGCCGGAGCAGCAGAACGTGCTCACGGAAGAGCAGATCGAGAACTTCTTCCCGGCCATAGGGCCCGGCGGCATGCCGGAGGAACTGATGGAGAATGAAGAGGCCTGGGAGCCGCCGGAATGGCTGATGAAGCTTCTGGACTACATTTCATATGCGATCGGCTTCGCAATCATTGCGGCGGCGGTCTGGGGCATGATCCTGTCCGTGATCCGGACACTCAGAATTTATAAAGAGCGGGTGGAAGAAAACGGCGATATTTCTGTGTCACTGGAACCGGAGAACGACCGGATCAGCCGGATCGCGCAGCGGGCGGCGAACCTGCTTCCGCCGCGCACGCAGAAAGAGCGGATCCGCAGAAAATACCGGCGGACCATCCGCCGCGCGCGGCCGGATGTGCCCATGCAGTCCGAGACACCTGCGGAAATCGAGCGGGCCGCGGACCTGTCGGCACTGCCTGATCCCGAGGCCTTCCATGCGGAATATGAGCGCGCAAGGTACGCGCCCTGAAAATATAGTTTTCTGTATTCACAACAAGTTTGCTGCGGGGTTTGACATATGAATACAATCTTTGTTTCCAGTACGTTTCGCGATATGCAGCTGGAGCGCGATGCGCTGCAGACCAGAGTACTGCCGCTGATCAACGAGACAGCGGAGAAGTACGGACAGACGGTTTCGTTCTGCGATCTGCGGTGGGGAATCGACACTTCGGATCTGGAATCGGAGGAGGGCTCCCGCAAAGTCCTGGATGTCTGTCTGGATGAAATCGACCGCTGTCAGCGGCCGATGATTGTGATTCTGGGTGAGCGCTATGGGTGGATTCCCTCCGAGGATCTGATCCGGGATGCCGCCGAGCGCAAGCAGCTGCAGCTGGAATCGCTGGAGATGAGTGTCACGGCGCTGGAGATCGAGTACGGCGCACTCGGAAGTGATGCGAACCTGGAAAACACACTGTTTTACTTCCGGGAGATTGAGGGCGATGTACCGGAGGATTACAGGGCGGAGGATGCGGAACACGAAGCAAAGCTGAATGCGCTGAAAGACAGAATCAACCGTCTGACCGGGGGCAGAGTGCAGCATTATACGCTTTCTGCCGACCGGAGTGCACTACAGGGCATCGACGCTTTCTGCACCATGGTGACGGAAGATATCCGGAAGATGCTCCTTCCGCAGTGGGAAAAATATGAAGCGCTCTCCGATGAAGAGCGGGAGAGACTGCGGCATGACAGCTTTGTCCGTGAGAAGAACGAGCTCTTCCGGGCAAGAAAAACGCTTCGCGATGCACTGGTTGAAAAAGTTCTTCACGAGCAGCCGCTTCTGGTTCTGAAAGGAGCCGCCGGCAGCGGAAAGAGTGCGCTCCTGAGCGCCATGGCAATGCGCATGAAGGAACTCGGACAGGACGCCGTTCCGTATATCAGCTGTCTGACGCTGAAGAGCAGCACAGCCCTTTCGCTCGTAAAGAGCATGTGTCTGGAGCTGGAAAAACGTCTTTCCTTCACGCACCCGGAGACGGAATTTCAGGATGAGAAGGAGTGGCTGCAGTATTTTGAGAGTCTGTGCCGCGAGATGAATTCGGCGGACACGGAGCCGGTGATCTTCCTGATTGACGCAGTGGACCAGCTGTTCCCGGACGGGCTCTCGGACGAACTGGCCTTTGTGCCGAAAACGCTCGGGAAAAATGTCCGGATGGTCGTGACCTGCCTGTCGGATTTTTCTGCGGGAGTGTACGCTTTTGAGACGATTCTGCCCATGGACCGGGCGGAGCAGGAAGACATTATTGCCGGCATGCTGGAGAGCAGACGGCGCGAGATCGGCAGAGACGTCATCCGGAAGATGCTGGAAAAGACGTCCGCGGACAATCCGCTGTATCTGACCCAGCTTCTTTCGCGGCTTCTGCTGATGGACCGCGAGGATTTCAGGTCGATCATAGAGAGCGGAGACGGCATGGACGCCATCACCGCCTACCAGTGCCGCATCATTGAAGAGGCGCCGGAAGGTCTGGGCAGCCTTGCCGCCGCGGTCTTCTCTGTCGCGGCAGAGCGCATTAACAAAGAACTGATCGAAAAGATTTCACAGCTCCTTGCTGTCTCAAGGTCCGGTCTGCGGATGGCAGATCTGCAGGCAGCGCTTCCGGATACCTTCAACACTCTGGACTTTATTCATTTTGTCCACTACATGAGCGACAGCTTTATCCAGCGGGAAGACGGCCGGTTCGACTTCATGCATAAGAGCATGCGCGAAGGAATTCTGGAGCAGTGCGGGGATCAGAAGAGGCTCCACGCCGGGCTGGCGGCTGCTTTTGAGAAGGAGCCGGAGGAGGATCCGGTCCGCAGGACAGAGATGATCTATCATGTGCTTATGGCCCGGGACACGGAGAAATTCCTGCAGTACCTGGAGGGGATACTGGATCCGGAAGAGGAGGACGCGGGACAGACTTCAGGGGAGAAAAAAACACTTCTGAAAAGTGCCGGCCGGAGAGTTTATGAAGTCTGCCGTGAAGACCGCGGTGAATACTATCTTTCGATTCTTGACGAAGCGGAAAAGAGGCTGCAGGCCGCCGGCGTCCTTGTGCGCTTCACTGCGCTGTATCTCTATACGGAATTTCCGAGTGGGGCGCGTGCCAACCGGATTCTCGGGCGGATTCTTGAAAAGAATCTGAATCTTCTTGTCAGAGTAAAAGACGTCAGCGGGCGGGTTATTGCACAGGCCTACAGGTATCTGGGCAGAACAATCACCTACACCGACTCCTCTCAGGAGGCGAGGGAAACGGCCAGGCCATTCTATGAAAAGGGCAGACAGGCACTCGAATCTGTCCCGCGGGAAGAAAATACGCCGGACGATTTCCGGCTGCTGGGGCATCTGTGGTATGACGAGGGTCAGACCTATGAACAGAACGACAATTTTTTCCGAAATGAGGACGCAGTCCGGTGTTTTAAAAAGGCAGAGGAAGCATACCGGGAGGCGGCAAAAGATGAAACGCAGCGCGATGAGCGGGACGCGAACAGGGCGAACTGTCTGGTCCGGATGGGAGAAGCCTGCAGCAATGTAACCGGCGTACTTCTTTCGGTTCAGAAGGAGGCACTGGATTACTATGAGCAGGCCAGACAGATCCAGAAGGAGCTTCTTGAGAGAAGGAAGACAGCCGGTGTCAGGCGTCAGCTGATTCTGAGCGGAAAGAGCCTCGCGGACTGCCGGCTTCTGATCGGCGGACTGGAAAATAACCGGAAAGCATTGCTCCTTCTGGAAGAAAACGTGGATCTTTCCCGGCAGATTTATGAAGAGCAGAAGGATCTGCGGAATCTGCGCAGACTCAGGGATGCTCTGGATGATCTGTCGGATGTTCTTGCAAGATCCTATGAGCTTCCGCACAGAATTCATGCCTTGAAGATTCTTCAGGAACAATATCTGCTCAGTCTGCGGATTGCCCGGGAGAGCGACAATTATTATTCCGCCGCGACAGCCCTCCGGCGCGCCGGAGGCATTCTTTCCGGAATCGGGGATGCCGGAGCGAAACTGACTGCTCTGGGCTTTCTGGATGCGGCCGATGAACTTCTGCGGACGCACGAGGGACTGCCTGACAATGCAGACCCGGCAGCACACACCTACTGGAAAATCCGAGGAGATATTTACGCCGGGCTGGGCAGCAGAGAAAAGGCGGAAAAGTGCTATGCCATAAGAAACAGATGCATTGACGGATTTATCAAGAAAAAGTCGTCTTATGCCTATGCGGAACTGCTGGAGATTCTGGATTTAATGGACACAGAGTATCTGTATAAAGTTCCGACCAACCTGCATCAGATTTTCCGGAGCTTTGCCTCGACAGATTATGTCCCTCATCTGGATCCGGCTGTTCCTCTGGATGAACAGGAGATATCGGAATCCACCAGAGCCCTGATTGCGATGCTGCTGGTCGGATGCTGGGCAGAGGATGAGGAAGAGCAAAGAGATCTTCTGAGAACTTATAAGGCCAATGATGAAGAGTATCGGCGTATGAATCCGGCAGCGCAGGAGAATAGCGAAAAAGTGCGCAGCAGGAGCAGGGACGCATCTTACTTCTTTACGGATGAGGAGCAGCCGGACCTGGCGGATCGGCCGCATCTCCCGGTCCGTCCTTCGTATCCGGGCTTCTGGCAGGATCCTTTCCTGCGCTCACCGTCGCGGGACGATCTTCTGAAGGGACTGGCCTGCATACAGCAGGAAGGCGAGGCATACAGACCGGGATATGCGGGACTGTTTTTCTCACGCGCGGCGGCGATGGGAAGTGCCGCAGCCTGTGAGGAAATGGTTCAGCTGATCTGGAAGACCGGAAAAAAGCCGGATCCCTCACAACTATATACCTGGCGCAATATAAAGGACCTTCTGCAGAAGAAAGAGACGAAGGAAAGCTCGCCTGCCGGCAGCGAAAAAGCCGGCATCGGCATCGGCAGAAGCCAGACATTCCTGCCGCCTGCCGCAGAGGATATCTTCTCCATGCTGTTTACGGCGCCTTTTGCCCGGGACTACGGGCAGATTTCGGAAGAAGCCGGAAGAGCGCTCAGAGGCGATGCGGATGCAATGTGTGCACTTGCGGAGCGCTTCCGCGCCGGTGAAGCTCCCTTCAGCAAAGCGGATCCGGAGATGGCAGTTCAATATTGGAAGCTTGCAATGGAGAAGGGCAGCGCGGACGCGGAGTACGGCTACGCGGACTACTGTGTCTTCGGAAAAGAGTTCAGACTGAAAAAGACAGACAACGGATTCTCCATGCTGAAAGAACTTGCCGCGCAGGGAAATGTGAAGGCACAGATCCGAGTGGGAGAGTATCTGTACCGGAATGACAGTGTCCGGGACATCCCGCAGGCCATAGAAATGCTGGAGAAGGCAGCTGAGGACGGACATGTTGAAGCGCTTTATCATCTGGGGAATCTGTACAGCCGCGAAAAGAGCGGCGAGGCGAGAGACATCGAAAAAAGCCTCCGGTATCTGAAAACGGCGGCTGAGGAAGGATCTGCGGAAGCATTCCGTCTGCTCGGAGATCTGTACAGTGATCAGTCGGCAGATTTTTATGATCCTGTGAAGGCTCTGGAATACTATGAAAAGGGCGCAGACCTCGGCAGCAGAGAGGCAGCCATCGGCGCTTTCAGGCTGCACTTTGATAAAAAAGGCGAGCTGCCGCATGACCTCGGCGCTGCGATGATGCAGGAGCGCGCTTATGCGATGAAGCCCACGGAAACCGCCCTTAAGAACCTGGTGATTTACTATGAGGGCTACCGGTCGCTTCCGAGGAATGAAGGAATGTATCTGTACTACCGGCTGATCAAAGAAGCATCGGAAGGCACTCTGTGGGCAGCTGAAGGGGGAATCCTGGAGAAGCTGAAGGCTGTCCATCAGGCAGACAGCCGGGATATCCGCTATTTCCTGCGCGAGACACCGCAGGAGCGCACCGACTATGATGCCCTGAAGACACAGGATTTTACCATCGGTGACTTCCTCTTCCGCATCCCCGACAGCTATCATCCCTTCCTGAACCCGGTATCCCGGGGAAGGGAGATCCGGGAGGACAGTATGATTTTCTTAAGTTCGCTGCGCGCTGACGGTCACTGTGCGCGGCTGATCATCACGCAGAAGGAGTCGGAGACGGATCAGCTTTCCGAGCTGGCCGAAGTTTCCGGGACACTGCAGGAACAGGCACAGGTTTACCTGGCACAGGATATTCCCGCCATCTACACGGCGTCTGTTTCTGAGGCAAAAGACGGTGAGACCGAGTATACGCGGCGGCTCGATGCGCTGATTCCGGGCACCGGGAAGGACAGGCCCTTCCGGCTGCAGATGCTCATGACATATAAAGAACCCGCCGCCGGCAGCGCAGCCGCTGAAAGGCCGTGGTCCTGTGCAGATGATTTCATCTGCATGGTCGATGCCGTGAAAAAAAGGCAGACAGTCTGACTCCGGCGTCAGATGTGATAGAATAGTTCTCAGGAGGACTAAATAAAATGCTTATACCTGTTCTGTTGTTTCTGGTCGGTCTGGCCTGCCTGATCCGGGGCGGCGACTGGTTTGTGGACGGCGCGGTCGGAATTGCCAGGCGTTTTCACCTGCCGGAGGTTCTGATCGGTGCGACGGTCGTCTCGATCGGAACGACGCTTCCGGAGGTCATGGTGTCCACGGCCGGCGCGCTGGAGGGGCACAGCAGCATCGCTTACGGAAACGCCATCGGCTCTGTGATCTGCAACACCGCCCTGATATCGGCGATTACGATTGCTGCGAAGCCGGGGCCGGTTTCCCGCAAGAGCCTGAAACTGCCGGTGACTTTTTTCTTTACGGCAGCAGTGATCTATGCGGCGACAGCCTATATCAGCGGTTATTTTTCCAGGACCATCGGTCTGACCCTGCTGGCTCTGTTTGTGGTTTATATGATCCTGACGATCCGTCAGATGAAGGCGACGGATCCGACAACGGATGTGGAGCCGGATGAAGCTTCCGGGAATACACCTCCGTCAAACCTGAAGAAGGATCTGATTCTTCTGGTGGTCGGCGCCGCTCTGATCGCGGTCGGCGCGAGGCTCCTGGTGGACAACGGCACGCTGATCGCGCAGGCCCTCGGCGTACCGGAGACGGTGATCGCCCTCACCTTCGTGGCGCTGGGCACGTCGCTTCCGGAGCTGGTCACGGCGATCACTTCCGTGGCAAAGGGGCACGGTGCACTCTCACTCGGCAATGTCATCGGCGCGAATCTCTTTAATCTGGTGCTGGTCAGCGGCACGGCGATTGCCCTTCGCCCGTTTCAGGTGCCGGCGGAAAAGCAGCTGTTCGGTCACAACGCCTCGCTTGTGCTGGATCTGCCTCTGATGTTTGCGGTGATGCTGATCCTGACCGTGCCGGCGATGAAGAAGGAGAGACTCTACCGCGTACAGGGCATCACGCTGCTGATCATTTATTTCAGTTTCTGTATCATACAGTTTGTTTTATAACTTCTGCCGCCGGGGGCATGCCCCTGATATTATGAAAATACCGGAGGAAAGACAATGGCAATGAATCCCATGGAGATGATGAAGCTGGGGGAACGGCTGCGGATTTTTACGAGCCAGCACCCGAAGTTCCCGGCGTTCCTGAAGGATGTGGGAGACAACGGCATCCGCGAGGGGACGATCATCGATGTGAAAGTGACGACACCGGAGGGAAGAGAATTCTACTCCAACATCAAAGTGACCGCCGAAGATCTGGAGACGGTGGAGATCCTGAAAAATCTGAAACAGTCGTAAGGCAGTACATCATATACGGACAGACATGTCAGAAAGGGCAGGTGGGACGATGAAGGTATTATTACTGAACGGCAGTCCGCACATCAGCGGCTGCACGGCGACGGCACTGCAGGAGATGATCGCGGTCTTTGAGCGTGAGGGCGTGGAGACCGAACTGGTTCAGGTGGGCAGCCAGAACATCCGCGGCTGTATTGCCTGCCGGTCCTGCTCGAGGACCGGAAAGTGCGTGTTTGACGATCTTGTCAACGAGGTGGCGCCCAAGTTCGAAGATGCGGACGGACTGGTCGTCGGAAGCCCGGTGTACTACGGATCCCCGAACGGAACGACACTCGCCTTCATGGACCGGCTGTTCTACAGCACCTCCTTTACCAAGCACATGAAGGTCGGCGCCGCGGTCGTGAGCTGCCGCAGAGGCGGGAACACGGCCAGTTTTGACGTGCTGAACAAGTACTTTACGATCAGCGGTATGCCCGTCGCGTCCTCTACCTACTGGAACCAGGTCCACGGCTTTACAGCGGAGGATGTGAAGAAGGACCTGGAGGGACTGCAGACGATGCGGAACCTCGCCGCGAATATGACGTTCCTGATGCGCGCGATCGCGGACGCGAAAGAGAAATACGGACTGCCGGAGATCGACCGCGCGTTCTTCACCAGCTTCCCGGACGGGAAGTGAGGCGGCTGTGCCGGGGAGGACGGACCATGTTTGGACGAAAGAAAGAGCCGAAAAAGCTCGCGTTTGATCCCGAAAAGCAGAAGGCAGTTCTGCGCTGCAGCATCTGCAACGGCGAACAGGTGGCCGGGTTTAAGGATCTGGAGACCGGCGCGTTCACGGAGCTGAAGCTGATCCGCAGCCCGCACGAGCTGCAGGAGCTGTGTGAGCTGTACGGCGTCGCGGAATTTGTGAAAGAGTATTAAGCATGGACGCTTATCAGGATTTTGCCCTGGTCTATGACCGCTTCATGGACAATGTGCCCTACGATGCCTGGGCAGACCGGATCTGCTTTCTTCTGGCAAAATACGGCTGCCCCCGGGGACCGGTGCTGGATCTGGGATGCGGGACCGGCGCCATGACCAGGCGGCTTTTTCAGAGGGGCTTTTCGGTGACCGGCGTCGATCTTTCCGAGCGGATGCTGGAGATCGCGAGAGCCGCGGACCCGGACATTCCTTATTTTGCACAGGACATGCGCAGCCTCTTCCTGGATGAACCGGCGGAGGCTGTTGTCAGCGTCTGCGACTGCGTCAATTATCTGCTGACAGAGGAGGATCTGTATTCCATGTTCCTCTGCGTGCGGGAGAATCTGACCGGTCCGGGGCTGTTTCTTTTCGATTTCAATACGGAGTACAAATACCGCGAGGTGATCGGCGACCGCACGATTGCTGAGAGCCGGGAGGACTGCGCGTTTATCTGGGAGAACTGGTACGATGAGGAGAGCCGGATCAATGAATATGATCTGACCCTGTTTGCCATGGAGGAGGACGGGCGCTTTGCCCGGAGTCTGGAGACGCACTATCAGCGGGGCTGGCGGACGGAAGAAATCACGGACATTGCGCAGGCGGCAGGCTTTGACATTCTGCTGCTCGAGGACGGCGAGGCGGAGCTGGACGAGGCGTTGTCGGCGGCTTCGGCGCTGCCGGAGGAAGGTGTTCCGGTCACACCCAGGACGGAGCGCGTCCGCATTCTGCTGAAAAAGAAAGAGATGTAACGGATTCTGCCGGAAGGAAGAACAGTGACGGATCGGGAGTGGGATGAAAAACTGCATATCCGGACGGAGGACGCGGACACGTCGCGGGAGGATCTGCATCACTGCGCGTACGAGCCCACGCTCTACTGTGTGCTGGAGCGCCTCGCAAAGAGCGGATATCTCTTTCCTCACAATCTTCTGGTGGATTACGGAAGCGGTCTGGGCAGGACGGCGATTTTCCTGAATCACCGCGTCGGCTGCCCTGTGATCGGGATAGAGCGCGAGCAGGAATTCTATGAAAAGGCGCTGCGGAACCTGAAGGAGAGCGGCGCGCAGGACGTTCATTTCCTGCATCAGGACGCGGAGACGTATGAGGTGCAGACGGCGGACTGCTTTTATTTCTTCAATCCGTTCTCGGTCACGATTCTGCGGCCTGTGATCCGCCGGATCCTGGACTCGTTTTACGAATACGAGCGGTCGATGAAGCTGTTCTTCTATTATCCGTCCGATGAGACGGTCGCCTATCTCATGAGCGAGGAGGAACTGGAGTTTTTTGACGAGATCGTGTGCCGCGATCTTTTTGAGGGAGACGATCACCGGGAGACCATTCTGATCTTCGGTATCGGGTGAGAAAAACCGAAACCGGATATATTTTGACGAATCGGTGATTATACCGGGAAACCGCTCTGTCTTAAGATGATGACAGGGTGGTTTTATTTCTGTTATGAAATTTCTTTTAAGGAGGGTACGGACATGGCAGCAGACAGCGCAAAATATCTCGATCCTTCGCTGATGCCTGAGGAGCGGGCACAGGATCTTCTTTCGCAGATGAGTCTGGACGAAAAGATGGGCCAGATCGTCGGCGTGATGGCTTTCGAGGGCCGGGAGGACGCTCTTCGGCACTTTGTTCCGCACGGCGTGGGTCAGATCAGCACACTGGGCTTTCGGATGTGCAAGACTGCGCAGGAGGCGGCCGCGTGGCAGAAGAAGCTCCAGACGATGGTCATGGAGAGCAGCGAGCATCATATTCCCGCGGTCTTCCATATGGAGGGACTGTGCGGCGCGTTTATTCAGGACAGCACCAGCTTTCCGTCCGGCGTGAACCGCGGCGCGGCGTTTGATCCGGAGCTGGAGGAGCAGATCGGTGCGGTCGTGGCCAGACAGGAGCTGGCGTTCGGCATCACACAGATTCTCGCGCCGGTGCTGGACATCTCCAGAGATTCCAGAATGGGCCGGCAGTCGGAACCCTACGGAGAGGATCCGACCCTTGCCGCTGCACTGGGTGCAGCCTATACCAGAGGGGCCCAGACCACGGAAGTGGACGGGCGGCATGCGGACAGCTGCGCGAAGCATTTTCTCGGGTTTCACAATTCGCAGGGCGGTATTCACGGCGCAAATATCGATGCCGGTATGCACCTGATCGATGAGATTTACGGAAAGCCTTTCCAGGCGGCCATTGCCCTGTCGGATCTGCACGGCGTGATGCCCTGCTACGGATCGCTCGACGGCCTGCCGGTTCACGCTTCGAAGAAAGTGCTGAACGGCCTGCTGCGCGGGGAGATGGGTTTTGACGGTGTCGTGATTTCGGACTACGGCGCAGTGGAAAATGTGCACATGGTGCAGGGCGCGGCGGAGTCCAACGCGGATGCAGGCCTGAAGTGCCTGACCGCCGGCATGGACGTGGAGCTGCCGATGCCCTCCTGCTATTGGAATGGTCTGAAGGCGAAGTTTGAGAGCGGCGAGGCGGATCCCGCGATACTGGATGCGGCGGTTCTGCATGTCCTGACGGCAAAATTCCGAATGGGCCTGTTCGAGCATCCCTTCGCGCTGGAGGAAGACGCCCTCACGGCTGTGACGCAGCGGAAGGAGGACGATGAGACTTCCCGCCGCGCGGCGCAGGAGTCGATTATCCTTTTAAAGAACAACGGCGCGCTTCCGCTTTCGAAGAACGTAAAGACGATCGCTGTGATCGGTCCGCACGCGGCAAACGCGCGTTATTACTTCGGCGGCTACACGCATCTTTCCATGGTGGAGGCGATGCACGCGGCGGCCAATTCGATGGCGGGAACCGGCGGAGGCGGCAGCACGACAGGCATTGAGATGAAGCGCGTGCCGGGCACCAATATTCAGGACGATGCATCGGAAGAATTTGACGCAGTGCTCACACAGCTGCATCCGGACTGCCTGAATCTGGTCGAAGCGCTGCAGGAGACGCTGCCGGATACGAAGATTCTGTACGCGCAGGGCTACTGGAAAGCTGGCGCGGATGAGAGTCTTTTCGCGGAGGCGCTCGCAGCTGCGGAGCAGGCGGATTTTGTTATTCTGACACTGGGCGGCAAGAACGGCTCCGGCTCCATCGCCACGATGGGCGAGGGCGTTGACGGTTCCAACATCAACCTGCCGGCCTGCCAGGATGCTTTTATCCGGGAAGCGGCAAAACTCGGCAAGCCCATGGCCGGTGTTCATTTTGACGGGCGCCCGATCTCCAGTGATGCGGCGGACGAACTGCTGGATGCGATCGTTGAGGCATTCACGCCGGCAGAGTTCGCGGCACAGGCAGTGGCCAATGTGCTGACCGGTGCATACAACCCGTCCGGAAAGCTCCCGCTCTCCGCGGCTTATCACGCAGGGCAGATTCCGATTTACTACAACCATCCGAAGGGATCCGCCTGGCATCAGGGCGCGAGCATCGGTTTTCAGGACTATGCGGATCTTCCGCACACACCCCGGTATTTCTTCGGACACGGCCTCTCTTATACGGAGTTTGCCTACTCGGATCTGAAGATCGAGTCGGATGCGGGACAGATCACACTCCGGACAGAGCCGGAGGTCAGCTTCGCCACCGGCTACAGACCGACAGGAGAAGCAGCGGAGGAGACGCTTGCGGCTGTGCGTCCGGACGGAGAGGTCCGGATCAGCCTGAAGGTGAAAAACACCGGCGCCGTGGAGGGCACGGAGGTCGTCCAGCTCTACATTCGCGATGAGAAAGCGAGCATGACGAGACCGGTGAAAGAGCTGGCAGGTTTTGCAAGAGTCAGCCTGCAGCCGGGCGAAGAGAAGCAGGTGTGCTTCACGCTCCGCGCTGACCAGCTGGCGTTCTTGGACGAGGAAATGCGCTGGATGGTCGAGAAGGGTACCTTTGACGTGCAGGTGGGAAGCTCGTCCGAAGATATCCGGCTGGAAGGGAAATACTATGTGACGGATGATCTGTATATCAGCGGAAGAGCAAGAGGCTTCAGGGCAGCCGTGTCCGTGCACTGACAGATTCCGGGACTTCAGGGCTGCAGCCGGTACTGCTGCGGGGTCCTGCCGTACTGTTTGCGAAAGTAGGTAATAAATGCGCTGGGGCTGGGGAATGCCAAGAGATCCGAGACAGTCGTCACCGAGAGGTCGGTCGACTGCAGGATGGCGCGGGCGTACTCCAGCTTTTTCATACGGATAAATGCCATCGGCCGCATGCCCAGCTCTTTTGCGAAGGAGTCCGAAATATAATGCGGACTGCGCCGGCAGACCTGCGAGAGTGTGGTGAGCGTGATGGGATCGTGCATGTGGCTCATGATATATTCGCAGCACTGGCGCGTAGCGGGAGTGCAGTCCCGGTACAGATAGTCATGGACGGCACAGGTAAAATCATGCATGGCCGCAAGGTTGAGATGCTGAATGCGTTTTACGTCCGTGAGCCGGATGGCGTGCCGGATATAGCAGTCGCTGATCGAATAGGCGATGTGCTCCGGGAGACCGCCGTCGAGGGCCGCCCGGGTGCAGAGGGTGACATTGCTGATGAAAAGGCCCAGCATCTGCTGCAGCGGCTGTTCAGACAGCTCGCCGACTTTGATCTCCTGATCGGTCACAGGATTTTTTCCGACCGGACGGTTCCAGCCGGACTGATCCGCAAAAGAGAGAACCTTCTGAATGTCGCCGGTCTGTACATAATAGAACATGGACTTTTCCATAAGCCGTCTTGAGCCGACCGGGCCGTTGTCCGCGTCCTGTTCCTCGAAGATCTGCTTGTTGATTTCAAGCCGGATGCTGCGCAGGTCCGGACGGATGGAGGTGTCCGGCTGATAGTAGCGGCTGGCGAAAGAAAACCGGTCGGAAGAGCGGCTGTCAGGACTGGTATGGCGGTGAGAAGCAGGCATAAAAGACCTCCCCGGAGAATTGTCGGTAAAATCATGTATCAACCAGTAATATTATACATGAATCGTCGGAGTAACTGATAATATTTTCTTATAAAAGGTCAGTGATCAGCCGCGGCACAGCGGCTGTCAGAAAAAAGGAAATCAATTTACAGGAGGGTACAAATGGCAACAGACGTCAGGAAACTTGTAGAACAGATGACACTGGAAGAGAAGGCTTCGCTGCTCGGCGGCGCGGATTTCTGGCACACCAAGGCAGTTGAGCGCCTGGGCATCCCGCAGTTTATGATGTCCGACGGCCCTCACGGACTGAGAAAGCAGGACGGGGACGCGGATCACCTCGGCGTCAACGACAGTATTGTTGCGGTCTGCTGGCCGGCAGCCTGCGCGACGGCTTCCAGCTTCGATACAGAGCTGATCGGAAAGATGGGTGAGCACATCGGCGACGAGTGCCAGGCAGAGGATCTTTCCATCGTGCTCGGCCCCGCTGTCAATATTAAAAGAAGTCCGCTGTGCGGCCGGAATTTCGAGTATTTCTCCGAGGACCCGTATCTGGCCGGTGAGATGGCTGCGGCTTATATCAATGGCGTACAGTCCCGGCACGTCGGCACGAGCATCAAGCATTTCGCGCTGAACGACCAGGAATTCTACCGGATGAGCAATGACTCCGTCGCGGACGAGCGCACGATCCGGGAAATTTATTTCCCGGCTTTCGAGACAGCAGTGAAGAAATCCCAGCCGAAAACCGTGATGTGCTCCTATAACAAGATCAACGGAATCTATGCTTCCGACAACGAGTGGCTTCTGACAAAGGTCCTGCGCGATGAATGGGGCTTCGAAGGTTTTGTCATGACCGACTGGGGCGCAGTTGATGACCGTGTACAGGGCGTGATCGCCGGCCTTGAGCTGGAGATGCCCGGCGACACCGCCGCCAATGATGCGAAGATCGCTGCCGCTGTCAGAGAAGGAAAGCTGGATGAGAAGCTGGTGGATCAGGCTGCGGAGCGCGTGCTGAAGGTGGTTTACGACTACTTTGATAATAAGCAGTCCGGCGTCGTCTTCGACCGTGAGGCGGATCATGCGAAAGCAGAAGCGATCAGCGCGGAGTGCGCGGTTCTGCTGAGCAATAACGGTGTTCTGCCGCTGGCATCCGGAAAGAAGATCGTCTATATCGGTGAGTATGCCGCAAAACCGCGCTTCCAGGGCGGCGGCTCCTCTCACATCAACGCTTCCCGTGTTGTCTCCGCACTGGATGCTGCTCAGGAGAAGGGCAGAGCGGTCGAGTATGTCAAGGGCTTCCCGTTTGATAAGGATGAGACGGATGAGGCTGAGATTGCGAAGGCTGTCGAAGCAGCGAGGAACGCCGATGTGGCAGTGATCTTCGCAGGTCTTCCGGATGTCTTCGAGTCTGAGGGCTATGACCGTCCGAACATGAACATGCCTGCATGCCAGAATAAGCTGATCGCGGCAGTGGCAGCGGTGAATAAGAACACGGTTGTCGTGCTGCACAACGGAAGCCCGGTGGAAATGCCCTGGGCAGACGATGTGGCGGCAATTCTCGAGATGTACCTGGGCGGACAGGGCGTCGGCGCAGCGACAGACGCACTGCTGTACGGTGAGAAGAATCCCAGCGGTCATCTCGCCGAGACTTTCCCGCTCCGCGTGCAGGACAACCCGAGCTATCTGAACTTCAACACGGATCCGGAGAAATGTGTCTACGCGGAAGGCGTTTACGTCGGCTACAGATACTATGAGAAGAAAGAGCAGCCGGTCCGCTTTGCATTCGGACACGGCCTGTCCTACACCACCTTTGAGATCGGCAATCTCCGGCTGTCCTCCGACAGCATGGATGACAATGGATCGATCGACGTGACGGTCGACGTGACGAACACCGGCAGCATAGCCGGCAAGGAAGTCGTTCAGCTGTACATCAGCGATGAGAACGGCACACCGGACCGCCCGCTGAAGGAGCTGAAGGGCTTTGTCAAAGTGGAGCTGCAGCCCGGTGAGACGAAGAGTGTGACCATGACCATCGATGCGAGATCCCTTTCATATTACGAAGTGAAGCTCGGCGACTGGTTCGCTCCGGCCGGAAAGTACCTGATCCAGGTGGGCGATGCGAGCGATCACATCATGGCCTGCGCACAGATTACCTTCGCGACTGCGAAGACCGTTCCGATGAGAATGGACGGCTCCATCACCATCGGTGAGCTGATGAAGAACCCGAAGACAGCAGCGGTTCTGCAGGGCATGATGGCGCAGATGGCAGCAGGCAGCCCGGTTCTCATGGATGAAAATGATCCGATGATGACAGCGATGATGAACTTTATGCCATTGAAGTCTCTCAAATCCTTCGGTATGATGGATGATGAGAAGATGGCAGGCCTGCTCGGCATCTTAAAGGCAGCGATGGAGAGCTGATCTGCGAATCGGCCCGCTGTCAGAGCACATGGGCGGATCAGAAATTTTATAAATACAAAAGGCAGGGATTTTTCCCTGCCTTTTGTGCTTTGCGAAAACAATTATGCGAAGTGCACCCGGGTCACATTGCACCCGAACGGTGCGAGCGAAAGAGCTGCGATCTTGAAGAACTGCTTTCCGAACGGAATGCCCACGATCGTGATGCACATCAGGCATCCCAGTACGAAGTTGAGCGCTGCGAGCTCCAGTCCTGTCGTCAGGAACCAGACAATATTGCAGAGGAAGGAGACGGAGCCGCCGTCATTCACGACCTCTTTTCCGAAAGGATTCAGTGAAAGGGAAGCCAGCTTGAAGCACTGAAGACCAACCGGAATGCCGATGATGGTAATGCACCACATGCATCCTGCAAGTACCCAGCCAAGTGCGCTGATCCAGCCGCCCAGTACAATCCAAAGAATATTGCCTAAGATTCTCATTGTGTTCTCCTCCTGTCTTAAACTCTGCGAACCAGAGATGTTGTTTTTGGTTTGTAACAAGGCCAGTATAAGACAGGAATCAGCACAGAACTGTCACATGGAGGCGGATGAACTTTACGCCATTGAAGTCTCTTTAATCCTTCGGTATGATGGATGATGAGAAGACGGCAGGCCTGTACGGTATCTCTATGGCTGCCGCAAAGAGCTGATGACAGGTAAGATCAACGGGATGATATCCACATGACACAAAAAGGGAAAGAATGGCTGATCTGGCTGCCGGCGGCGGTTTTTACGCTCCTGTATTTTACGCTGATTTTCAACCGGAACATCTGGAGCGATGAAGGATTCACGATTCAGCTGATCCAGGGAACGCCGGTGCAGATCACGCTGGGAACGGCGCAGGATGTACATCCTCCGCTTTATTACTACTATGCAAAACTCTTTCAGGCTGTGTTCGGGCACAGTCTGAAAGTGCAGAAGATCGCGGCTATCCTTCCGATGACCGCGACACTTGTGCTTGGGCCGACGAGGATCCACAGACGCTTCGGATACATGGCGGGCCTTCTTTTTTCTGTCCTTCTGGGGTGTCTGCCCTGCTCGATGGAATTCGCGCTGCAGGTGCGGATGTATTCCCTCGCGCTTTTCCTGGTCACTTTATGCGGCCTGTGTGCGCTGTCCGCTTATGAGACGGGATCGAAAAAAGATCTGGTCATCTATGCGCTCACGGGTGTCGCAGCCGCGTATACGCATTATTTTGCCCTGCTGGCAGCTTTTCTGATTGCTTTCTTCTACCTGGCGGCGCTGCTGCGCGATCTGCAGAGAGGAAAGAGCGGGCAGGAGAAGACGCAGGCACTGAGCGGACTGAAGGCATGGGGCATTTCGGCGGTCCTCATGATCGCCGCTTATCTGCCGTGGGTGCCGCTGTTCCTGAAACAAATCGGCTCCGTGCAGGAATCCTACTGGATTCCGCCGATTACGGGAAAGACGATGCTGCAGTATCTGACCTGGTCTTTTGCGCTGAAGGATCTGCAGTGGACGGCAGCCTGGTATCTCTTCCTGATCGCGCTGGTTCTGTGTGCGGGAAAAGCCGAAAAAAAGCTGATCGGGATCAGCTTCGTGATTCCGGTCCTGACCGCGGCTTTCGGCATTCTCTGGTCCGTCATTCCGGGCAATTCCGTCATCTACCGGGATCAGTATATTTTCCCGGCCATGGGCATTCTGTGCGCCGGCCTCGCAGTCGGTCTTGCGCAGCTTTTCTCCCGCGGCGAAGGCCTTTTCAGGGAGAAAACTTTAGTGCTTATCATGATCCCGGTGCTTCTTCTGGGAGCGGGACAGTACATCCAGGTTTTCAACCAGGAATACCGCTCCTCCAATATTGAGAAAACCCTGGATTTCATGGATGAACACCTCGGAGAAAATGACTATATCATCTACAATTTCGAGAAGTTCGGTTATCTGTACCGGCTTTATTTTCCGCCGAAGCGCACCTTCTTCATGATAGATTATGATTTTTCGACACCTGCTGATAATCTCTACTTCCTGGACACGCCCGCGGAAGGGGATCTGAATCCTGATCTGCTTGCCTTCTGGCAGTGGACCGGCGAGGATATGGGCGAGTACGGGATTGAGCACAATCCATTCGAAATCATCTGGTATCATCACTGATCAAATCATTTATATTGAACCTCCCACCGCCTGCAGAGGCGGGGGATTCCTGCTTCATCGCTATAGTTTGCCGGCCAAGACGTGTCTTTGCCAGGCAGTGACCATCGGCTCCACAGGCGTTGACTTCGGACAGTTCCTGCCCTAGTGATTCTCTTCGTTTTCAGCTTGCTTTCTGTATTTCGATATCATTCAGGATTCGGAGAGCCTCCTTCCTGATATTGACCGCTGCATTGATGTCACGGTCATGC
>JAFRIW010000038.1 GCA_017432565.1 Lachnospiraceae bacterium | reverse complement strand
GGTCCGGTGACTCATTTTGCAAAATGAGTCACCGGACCTGTCCCCCTGACTCTCTTATTTCTTCATGAATCCGCCGAGGGTCCCGCCCAGAAGGGAGGTCACCGGAATGACATCTTCAACACCGAGCTTTTCGCCGGAGAGAACTTTCATGGCGAGTTTCTTGTTGCCGGATTCTGCTTTGCGATAGAGCTCAACCAGCTTTTTCTCTGTCGCGGTCAGTTTCAGGTCTGAGGAAGAGCCTGTCTTTTTCGCGGAAGAGGTTTTCGCGGAAGAAGTCTTTTTAGCGGAAGAAGTCTTCGCGGAAGAAGAGGTTTTCTTCGCGGAAGAAGTCTTGGCGGAAGAGGAAGTCTTCTTTGCTGAAGAGGTTTTAGCGGAAGAGGAGGTCTTCGCGGCAGAAGCTTTCGCGGACGATGTCTTCGCAGAAGTGGATTTCGGCGCGTTGAGAAGAGAAGACTGGGTCACACCGGTTGCCTTGGCGATCTGTTTCAGCTGAGCCTGCGTCAGGTCCAGCTCGCCGCGCTCCGCTTTGCCGATCTGCGCAGCGGTGACTCCGTCCACCTGCTCAGCCAGTGCCGTCTGGGACAGCCCCGCAGATGTGCGCGCTTCCTTGATCAGTTCTCCGACTTTTTTCGCTGCCATAATTCCCCTCCTTATTGTGTGATCGATTATTCCGGCTGCACTGCAGCTGTGTTTTTAATTTTCCATATCGTAATCATACCCGATTTTCCTTTATTTGTCAGCGAGAGTGGCTTGCAATATAATAAAAGTGATATCCGGACAGCAATCGGTTTCTACGTTATGACAATAGAAAACTCAAGGAGGAACAAAGTAATGAATGAAGTGATGAACGCGATTTTAAACCGCAGAAGTGTAAGAAAATTCTCCGCGGAGCCGGTTCCGCAGAACATTCTTGAGGATCTGGCGGAAGCCGGTCTGCACGCCCCGAGCGGAATGGGCAAAAAGACGTGGAAATTCACGGTGATTTCCAATCCTGAAATCATTGCGGAGCTTGCGGCGGTAATCGGACAGGAGCTGGGCCGCGCGGACTACAATATGTATGCGCCGGCTGCGCTGATTATTCCTTCCAATCTCCGCGACAGCGGCTTCGGAAGAGAAGATGATGCCTGCGCTCTGCAGAATATCTTCCTGGCAGCCTATTCCTACGGCGTCGGCTCGGTCTGGATCAACCAGCTGAACGGCATCTGCGACCATGCACCGGTCCGTGCGATGCTCACAAAGCTCGGCATCCCGGAGGATCATGTTGTATACGGCATGGCAGCGCTCGGCTACGCGGATCCCGACGCACCGAAGGGTGAGTTCCGCCGCGCCGGCGAAGTCAGCTTCGTCAAGTGACCTGTCATCGGAAACGATGGATCGATATCACCTATGAAAATAACTGTCCTGACAATCTGCCCGGAGGCATTTGAGAGCTTTTCCGGATCCCATGTGATCCGGCGGGCAGAGAGTCTCGGAATTCTTGAACTGAATATTGTTGATATCAGATCGTATGCCAAAGGGAGTTATCGTCAGATTGACGATTCTCCCTTTGGCGGCGGTAACGGGCTGATTCTGCTCTGCGGCCCGGTCCTGGACGCGCTCTCCGATGTCCTGTCCGATCAGGCGGAACAGCCGGATCCGGACACGCCTGCCGGCAGAACCTTTACGGCTGCGCTGTCGCCCGCCGGGACGCCTTACTCGCAGGAGATGGCGGAGCGTCTGGCAAAATATGACCACCTGGTTCTCGTCTGCGGCCACTATGAGGGAATGGACGCGCGGATTTATTCTCATGTGGATGAACTGATTTCAATCGGAGACTATGTGCTCACGGGCGGAGAACTTCCGGCCATGGTCATTGCGGACAGTGTGGCAAGGCTTCTTCCCGGCAATCTGAAGGAGGGAAGTGCGCAGGAGGAATCCTTCAGCGTCCTGACGGGAGAGGACGGAAGAGAGTACCGGCTGCTGGAATATCCGCAGTACACACAGCCGGCCGATTTCCGCGGCGAGAAAGTCCCGGAGGTTCTGCTCTCGGGCAATCATGAGGCGATCCGGGCATACCGCCTCTCGGAGGCACTCCGCGTCACGCGGGAGCGCCGGCCGGACCTGCTCCCGAAAGAGATACGGGGAGAGAATGCTGAATGATCACGCCCGGGCATTTATGGTGGTCAGACCGGATTCCGACCCCACATCTTGTATCGTGTAATTTCATCCATCTCATGATAAAATAGGGATACTGCACGAATTGAAGAAGTCTGCATCACACAGGCTTTTTCCTTTTGTGCGCTGCATGCTTACGACAGAACAGCAAATACAGTACATCACCGGAGCCGGGGCAGCTTTATCCATCGCACCGGACCGGGTCAGGGGGGACGTATGAAAAGAACAGGCAGATACCTCAGAGCACTTGCCGCACTGCTGGCCGCGGTTTTACTGACTGCGGCGATACCCGCCGTAAAAACCGAGGCAGCCGCGCTTGTTACGGTGACATCCGCTGTGATTGCCGGCGGAGAAGTCGTCGTACAGACCAGCGGACAGACGACCAGTGATGACGGAATTCTGCATCTTTACGCACAGCAGCCGTATGAAGCAGGCGTTCAGGGCGTTGAAGTGGCGCAGGCAGCGGCAGGCGTCAATGCTGCGTTCCGTTTTCCGCTGAACAAAAACACACCCGCTTCGAATCTGTACAAGAAATTCACGGTGGTCGCCATCCGGGGCGGCGTTCCCACTCCGGTCAGCAACGCCATGTATATCATGAATCCCGAAGCCTGCGCGCCTCGTTTTGCCGCACGCAGAGACGGCAGCAAGAAGGGCCTGCTCCCGGAGCAGGGCGCGAGCAATCCGTCGCTGCTGACAAACATGGGCGTTCACCAGATTATCTGGAATCTGCCGGTCGGCAATCTGTGCTCGGGCGGCGGCATCAACTACAACTACAACGGGAAGGTTTATTCCTTCAATTCCGCGATTGTCGGACAGTATGACAATCTGGTTCCGAAGATGAACGCGGCCGGCATTCAGGTGACATTGGTTGTCCTGAATAATCTCACCGGCGATCAGACGCTGATCCATCCCCTTTCAAGAGGCCACGGCGGCGCAAACTATTACATGTTCAATGCGGCGGATCCTGCCGGTGTCGAGAGACTGGCGGCGGTCGCCTCCTTCCTGGGACAGCGGTATTCCGGCGCAGTCGGAACCGTGGACAACTGGATTTTCGGAAATGAAGTCAACGCCCGCCAGGAGTGGAATTACATGTCCGCCGGCGCAGGTCTTGTCGGCTTCACGGCGGAATATGCCAAAGCCTTCCGTGTTTTCTACAACGGAATCAAGAGTGAAAACGGAAATGCCAGAGTCTATACCTGCATCGATCAGGAATGGGCTGTGGGAGACAGCGCGGCGCACTACGGAGGAATGCCTTTCCTGGTTCAGTTCAATGCCGAGATCGCCACGACCGGCAATATCGACTGGCATGTCGCATGCCACCCGTACAATGTCCCGCTGTATGATCCCATCGCAGGACGTCCCGGCGCACTGCATCCGCACAGCCAGGCAGCGCGGTATATCACGATGGAGAACATTGATGTCCTGACAGATTTCCTGTGCACACCGGCGATGATCTCGCCGACCGGCCAGGTCCGCAGTGTTCTGTGCAGTGAGGTCGGCTATACCTCCAGCCAGGGTGAACAGCTTCAGGCCGCTTCGATTGTTTACGGCTATCAGCAGGCGGTCCACAATCAGCATATTGACGGATTCATCCTGTCCCGCGAACATGACATGGCTGCAGAGATCGGCCAGGGACTGGCTTTCGGCCTGACAGGCTTAAACGGCGCGCCGAAGCTCGCCTACACCTGGTATGCTTCCGCGGAAAGCGCGAACACCATTGCGGCCGCTTCCGCAATACTCGGCGCCAATATCGGTTCACTGATTACAGTGCGCTGAATGAGTCGCGGGGACAGGTCCCCTGACTCACAGAAGCGAGTCAGGGGACCTGTCCCCCGTGACTCCGTAAAACTACTGCAAATAACAACCCCGCTGCTCTGCGGCGGGGTGTTTTGTGCGATCGGGAAAGCAGAGAAGATTGAGGAGAACCGGCAGATGGTCCTGAACACAGGAAACCGCACGGATATTCCGGCTTTTTACAGCGAATGGTTTGCGCGCAGATTACAGGAGGGATATGTGCTCTCCCGCAATCCCTACAACCCGGAGCAGGTGATTCGCTATGAACTGAATCCGGATGTGGTGGATATCATTATGTTCTGCACGAAGAACCCCGGTCCGATGCTGAAGTATATGGATCTGCTCAGACCCTTCACACAGTACTGGCATGTGACGATTACGCCGTACGGGAAGGAGATTGAGCCGGGCGTCCCGGATAAGAAGCAGGTAATCAGGGATTTCATCCGTCTTTCGGAGCAGATCGGCCCGGATCATATCTGCTGGCGCTACGACCCGGTTTTTATCGACGAGACCTATACGGTCGAACACCATCTGCGTGTTTTTGACCGGATGGCGGGCATGATGGAGCATGCGACAAAGCAGGTGATCATCAGCTTTATTGACCTTTATGAAAAGACAAAGCGCAATTTTCCGAAGGCGCGGGAAGTGACCGCGGAAGAGCAGAACCTGCTCGGAGAGAAGATGGCCGAAATCGCGGTAAGCCACGGAATGCGGATCAAAGCATGTCTGGAGAATCCTTCGCTGTCCCGGTTTGGCATCGATGTGAGCGGCTGCTTTACAAGGCAGGATCTGGAGCGGGTGTTGGGTGAGGAACTGGAGGTCCCCGGCACCGCAATGACCAGAAAGGGCTGCAGCTGCGTTCTGGGAAGCGACATCGGCGCCTACAATACCTGTGCACATTTCTGCCGGTACTGCTACGCCAATTATGACCGGGAAACGGTTCTTGCCAACCGGCGTCTTCACGATCCGGAGAGTCCGCTGCTGGTCGGACATCTGATGCCGCAGGACAAAGTCCGCAGCGCAAACCAGGTCTCGTGGAAAACAGGGCAGCTGACACTGAATCTGTAGAGGACAGGAATGAGTCGGGAAACAGAATCAACAAAGAAGGATTATCTGGAAAGGCTCCGCAGCGGAGAAGAGCTTCGCGTCGGTGAACTGATCCGGATGATTTTCACACTGAGTGTGCCGGCGATCATGGCCCAGATTTCCGTGATCGTCATGCAGTATATTGATGCCTCCATGGTCGGACGTCTGGGAGCGGAGGGCTCAGCGGCGATCGGACTGGTTTCTTCTTCCACCTGGCTGTTCGGCGGTCTGGGAATGGCGCTCGGCATGGGCTTTACCGTGCAGTGTGCCCAGCAGATCGGCGCAGGGAACGAGGAAGATGCGCGCAATCTGGTCCGCCAGGGAATGTTTATTACCTTCCTGTTTTCCGTCCTGCTGAGCGTCATCGGGGCGGCTGTCTCGGGCCGGCTCCCGGTCTGGATCGGCGGAGATCCCGCGATCTGCCCGAATTCTTCCGTCTATTTTCTTATTTTTGCACTGTTTTACCCGATCGACCGGATCGGATTTCTGTGCGGCGGCTTTCTGCAGGCCTCCGGCAATATGAAAACACCGGGACTGACGAATGTTGCGACCTGTTTTCTCGATGTGATTTTCAACGCACTGCTGATCTTTCCCGGAATGACACTGCTGGGAATGCACATTCCGGGTGCGGGACTGGGCGTCCTCGGCGCGGCGCTCGGAACCGGCCTCGCCAAGCTGTGCGGCATGCTTTATCTTCTCCGTGCGCTGTATGTTTCTTCTCCGGCACTTCACAGCCGGAAGGGAGAGAAGATGAAACTGCGGAAGAATCAGATTGTGAAGGCGCTGAAAATCGCCGCTCCGATTGCCGCAGAGAATGCGGTCATGAATACCGCGCAGATCACCTCCACCCGCATTGTCGCCCCGCTCGGAACAGCGGCCGTCGCAGCCAATTCACTTTCCGTGACGGCGGAGAGCCTCTGCTATATGCCGGGATACGGCATTGCTTCCGCTGCGACCTCTATTATCGGACAGAGCATCGGGGCGGGCCGGCGGGAAACGACGAAGAAGATCGGCTGGATCACGACGTTTCTGGGCATGGCAATCATGACGGTCAGCGGCATTCTGATGTATCTGGCCGCACCCTATATGATCAGCTTCCTGAGCCCCGATCCGCAGGTTATCGCCCTGGGCACGAAGGTGCTCCGGATCGAAGCCTTTGCGGAGCCGATGTTTGCCGCATCGATTGTCGCGACCGGCGTGATGCGCGGCGGCGGAGACACGCTGGTCCCTGCCGTCCTGAATCTGGTGTGCATGTGGCTGATCCGCATTCCGCTGGCCCTGTATCTCGCGCCGCGGATCGGGCTGGAGGGCGTGTGGCTTGCCATGTGCATTGAGCTGTGCGTGCGCGGTGTGCTTTTCCTGATCCGCGAGGCTCAGGGAAAATACGTCCGGAAGCAGACAGCCTGAGAGAGGCGGCCTGAGCAGACAGCCTGACTTCCCGGGGATTATCGAGAATCGGAAAAGATATATCGAAAAACGATAAAAATATATTGAAAAACATGTGCACCGGGTGTATTGTATGTATCAACGATACACACCGGTGCTTTTGTTGTTTCGAATTCGAAGGATATTCCGGAAGGAGAAGACCGAAATGAATTCATCATCCATGAGCAAAAATATGAAGGGAGACCTGGCATTGACGAAATTCGCCATTATTGCGATGAGCGTCATCAGTGTGGGTCTGATGCTGGCGGGACCGCGTCTGATCCATTATGTCATGCTTCGGCAGTCCCCGCTGTTTGAGGGAAGAACACGGTATATTCTTCTTCTGCTCGGCGGATATGTATCCGGCTTCCTGATGCTGTACTGCCTTTATGTTCTGATGGGGCTGGTAAAGCGGATCGGTGACGGAGATGTGTTTGTGAGAGCCAATGTCAATTCCCTGAACCGGGTGAGCCTGATCATTCTGACTGCGGCAGTGATCCTGCTGTTCCTGGGACTGACCTGCATAACAAGCATGGTCGCCGTTTCCGTCATGGCAGCCTTCATGACGCTGATCGTGCGGGTGGTGCGCGACGCTTTTCTTCGGGCCGTCGAAATGCAGGATGAACTGGATTATACGATCTGATGAGGAAATCAGATTTTGCTTTTTGATCTTTTGTGGGGGCACAGATGATACGGATTAATCTGGACATAATGATGGCAAAACGCCATATCAGTGCAGGGACGCTGGCGGAGAGAATCGAACTGACGCCGGCCAATCTCTCGATTCTGAAGAATAATAAAGCGAAGGCCATCCGCTTCTCCACGCTGAATGCACTGTGCAGAGAGCTGCAGTGCCAGCCGGGAGATATCCTGGAGTACGTGGAGGACGACGGACGGCAGGAGGAATAAGGCAATGAATACAGACAGAAAACGTATTTTCCGATGGGCGGCTCTTCTGAGCTATATTCCCGCATTCATCTATATTCACTGGTATGTTGCGCCGGGGCTGGAGTATGACCGGCTGCTGAATGAGCGGTGGGGGAATCTTCTTTTTACTGTTCTGTTTATCGCAGGAGTCGAGTGCTTTGCGGACAGACTCGGGCTTTCCCATAAAGAGCTGACAAGACAGACGGCACGGGACGGCAGAGCAGTGTCCGGAAGCTCCTTCGAGAGTATTTTCTTTGCCGGCTGCGCGGTGCTGATGAGCCTTGCGACCGTCATCTGGCGCATCCAGCCGGAAGAAATCGGTGTCATGCAGGTCCTGATGTGGCATTTCACCATGGTCTACTACGTGCTGTGCCGGACCGGCATGCTGGCAGCAGGCCGCACGGGCATACTGTTTCTTCTGGACGCCTTCGAGGGCCTGGTGGTTCTTCCGTGGAGTGGCATCTTTCTGCGTTTTGTCTCGATCTTCTCCCGCGCACAAAAGAGCGGTGAGAAGAGCGGAGCTCCGGCAGAAGAAGCGGAGAAAAGCCCGGAAGAAGCCGCTGCCCGGAGTGAGCGTCTGAAGAAGGCCGGCATTCTGGCCATCAGCATTTTTGCCGCACTGGTCGTCTGCCTGACTGCCTGGAAGGAACTGCTGGGCGTGTCCGATGCGTTTGCCTCTTTCGGACAGGGACTCGCCGATCTGATCGAGCGGATCCTGACAGTGGATTTCATGGAGGAATTCTTTGAGACCTACCTTCCGGAGTTCCTGGCTTCGATCCCGGTGGGCGCGTGGCTGTTCGGCCTTGTCGGCGGCTCGCTGAAAAGAGAGAAGACACCGGTCTCCGACGCGGAATTCTCCGAAAATACGCGCAGATATCATATGTTTCCGGCCTATTCGGCCTACATTGTCCTCGGCGCGCTGATCGCGGTCTATGTGCTGTTTTTTGCCGTCAGTGCGGCGGATCTTTTTCAGAAACTGGGGAACGGCGGCGGTCTGTTCAGCCGCGCGGCTCTTCTCGAGCGGGTCGATGTCTATGCGGCGGCCAGCGGCGCGATCAAAGGCTTCTGGCAGCTGGTGCGCATTGTGCTGCTGAATTTCACTGTTCTCATGGGCTTCTGCCTCTTCTCGGATGTCCCCCTCTGGGAGAACAGGAAGACGCGCATTTTTGTGACCGTTCTCTTCGGCTTTGCGGCGGCTTTTGCCCTGATCGCTGCTTACAGACTGTTTGTCCTGTATCTGTACCTGTTCGGGCCCACACCGCGCAGAATCCTGTCCGGCTGGATTATCTGTGTCCTGCTGCTGTGGTGCGTTCTGACCCTGATCCGGTTTTACCGGAAGATACCCGCCGTCCGGATCGGTATTCTTGCCGCGGCGCTCAGCTTCACGGTCCTGTGCCTGATTCCCGTCAGCAGAATCTGTTTCTGAGAGCAAAATATGGTAAAATGAGTTTTGGCCGGCATTTATGCCGGATGAAACAGGAAACCGTAATCCGGAGGGAGAGAGCAGGATGATTACTTTCACGGCGGCGCCGCAGACCGATGAACCGATCGTGACAATCGCGGATCTGGCGGGAGAGAACCCGAGTGTTCTCAATCAGTGGCTGTCAGAAAAGTGGGAGGGATTCCTGAATTATGCGCTGCGGATTGCGATCGCCCTGGTCCTTTTCTTTATTGTCACACGCATTCTGAAGCATTTCCTGAAGCTTCTTGAGAAAGCGCTGGACCGGCGCGGCGTGGAGCCGACGGCGAAACAGTTCGTGCTCACGCTGACAAGGTTCTGTGTGCTGGCGCTCACCGTGGTGACAATCATCGTACAGCTCAATATCGTGGAGGCTTCGTCGATCGCCGCACTGATCGCCTCCGCCGGCGTTGCCGTCTCGCTGGCCATGCAGGGCGCGCTGTCGAATTTTGCAGGCGGCGTACTGCTGATGCTCAACAGGCCGTTCCGCAGAGGCGATTATATTATTGTCAAAGGCGCGGACGTCGAGGGAACGGTGGAGAGCGTGGAGATCTATTACACGACCATCCGGACCCTGGCGGGAGAGCGGGTCCTGATTCCCAATTCCACGCTGACGGGACAATCGGTGATCAACCAGGCACAGAACGGCACAAAGGTGCTTCTGATTCGTGTCGGCATTTCCTATGAGGAAGAGATCGGAAAAGCCAAAGCGGTCCTGGAGCGGCTTCTGTCTGAGGAGCCGCGCATTCAGGAGTCGCTGCGCCGTGTCGTCGTGGATGCGCTCGGCGAATCACAGGTGACACTGATGTGCATTGCCCGCGTGTACGCCTCGGATTACAATAATGTCCGTTTTGCCCTCAATGAGCGGATCCGCGAAACCTTCCGCGAAGAGGGGATCGAGATCCCCTACAACCAGCTTGACGTCCATATCCATTCCTGATCTTGTATCTTTTGCGCACAATATGGTACTATATATTGTGTGTGTCCGCCGGGAAACCGGTGGTGATAGGATCTAAGGGGGAGAGACGAAAATGAAATGTCCGTATTGCGGCAAGGATGATACGCGCGTGATCGATTCCAGACCGGTGGAGGAGAACAATTCCATCCGCCGCAGAAGGGTCTGCGATTCCTGCAAGAGGCGATTCACAACCTATGAGAAGATCGAAACAATCCCGCTCGTCGTAATTAAGAAGGACAATATCCGGGAGCCGTATGACCGCTCGAAGATCGAGGGCGGAATCCTGCGGGCCTGCCATAAGCGCCCGGTCAGTGTCAACCAGATCAAGCACGCGGTGGATGAGATCGAAGTGGAAATCTTCAACCGGGAAGAAAAGGAAATTTCGAGCGAGGAAATCGGCGAGCTGGTCATGAGCAAGATGCATGAGCTGGACCCCGTCGCCTATGTGCGCTTTGCATCGGTCTACCGCGAATTCAAGGACGTCGAGACTTTCATGGACGAGCTGAAGAATGTCCTGCGGACGGAGAACCACAAAAAGGCTGCACCGCGCAGGAAGAAATAATGCATGGGAAGAGGACTGTTTCCCGATGAAATGATTTCGTCGGCCTATGAGATTGATTACGAGGCCTTTTATGCAAAAGGCTATCGCGGAATCATCTACGATATCGATAATACACTGGTGCTGCCGGACGCTCCTGCGGATGAGCGGGCGGCAGCATTATTTGAGCGCCTGCACGGAATCGGCTTTCAGGCCATCGTGCTCTCCAACAACAAAGGCCCCAGAGTTTCCTCTTTTGCCGAAGGCGTAAACGGCGGATATGTGGCGGGCGGCGGCAAGCCCCTGCCGCGCGGCTACCGTCAGGCTATGAAGCAGATGGGGACGGACCCGGAACACACGCTTTTTGTTGGAGACCAGATTTTTACCGATGTGTGGGGCGCCAACGCCTGCGGACTCTATACAATTCTGACGAGGCCCTTCACCCGCAGGGAGGAGATTCAGATTATCCTCAAGCGGATTCTGGAATGGCCGATTCTCGCACTTTACAAAGCAACTCACCGGAGAGAACAATGAATATTCAGGGAAGCACCAGAGTTTTGGGAGTGATCGGAAATCCGATAGAGCACACGCTCTCACCGCTGATTCACAACACGCTTTCACAGGAACTGGGCCTGGACCTGGTCTATGTTCCGCTGCGCGTGGAGCAGGATGTGGAGACGGCCGTGCGCGGCGCGTTTGCACTGAACTTCCTGGGAATGAATGTGACGGTCCCGCACAAGCAGGCAGTGATCCCGGCTCTTGAGTCCATCGATCCGCTGGCGGAGCGCATCGGCGCCGTCAACACGCTGGTCAGGCAAAATACGGGTTTCCGCGGCTACAACACAGACATTCTTGGCCTGAAGCGCGCACTATCAAAGCGCGGCGCACAGCTCGCCGGGCGCGGCGCGGCGCTGGTCGGCTGCGGCGGCGCGGCACGGGCAGTGGCTTTTCTGTGCGCGGACGAGCAGGTCAGCAGTCTGACGATCCTGAACCGGACGGTGGAGAAGGCAGCCGCACTGCGGGATGAACTGCACATGTATTATCCGGAGCTTCCGGTTACGGTTCTGCCGCTGTCGGACGCATCGCTTCTTCCGGAGGGGACGGATCTGGCCATTCAGTGTACCAGTGCGGGGCTCGAGCGGCACCTGCCGGACGGCACTGCCCGGCCCGGTGTCAGTCCCGTGACGGATCCCCGCTTTTTCGAAAAAATCCGTTTTGCCTACGACCTGGTCTACCGGCCTGCCAGCACGGCGTTCATGCAGTCGGTGCAGGCGGCGGGCGGAGAGGCTTACTGCGGTCTGGACATGCTGCTGTACCAGGGAATCTGCGCTTATGAACTGTGGAACGGGCTGAGTGTGCCGGAAGATACGGCGGACCGGATTTATGAGCTGCTGGAGAAGGCGGTGCGGGAATGACGGGAAATCAGGAAAAACGCCGGGCCTGCCGGAACAACATTGTGCTTGTCGGCTTTATGGGCAGCGGTAAGACGACCATCGGCCGCGAGCTGTCCAAAACACTGATGATGCCTCGTTTTGACCTGGACGACCTCATCGAGGAGCGGGAGCGCCGGACCATCCCGGAGATTTTTGCCGAATCCGGAGAAGCGGGCTTCAGAAAAGCTGAGACGCAGGTCATCAGCAGTCTCGTGCGTTCGGGAGCGCAGGGATACGTCTATTCCACCGGAGGCGGGTGCGTGACCGTGGCGGAGAACATTCCGCTGCTGAAGGAACTCGGACTGGTGGTCTACCTGAAAATCAGTCCGGAGACGGTGATCCGGCGGATCGGCAGGGACACGAGCCGTCCGCTTCTGCAGACGCCGGACCGGGAGAGCCGCGTGAAACAGATGATGGAGGAGCGGGAGCCGATGTATCAGGCCGCCGCCGATGTGGTCATCGAGGCCGATCACGGACGGATTCCGGAAATTGTGGACGAAATCTGCCGCGCGCGAAAGGAGCTGTAATGGACAGAATACTTGTCATCAACGGACCGAACCTGAATTTTCTCGGAATCCGGGAAAAGGCAGTCTACGGAACTCAGAGCTATGATTCACTGATTGAAATGATCCGTCAGAAGGCGGAGGAGCTGGGGGTTGAGGTCGAATGCTTCCAGAGCAATCACGAGGGCGCCATCATCGACCGCCTGCAGCAGGCCTATTATGAAGAGGACCTGATCGGTGTCGTGATCAACCCGGGCGCTTACACCCATTACAGCTATGCCATTCATGACGCGCTGAAGAGCGTTTTTGTCCCCAAAATCGAAATTCACATCTCGGATATTCACAGCCGGGAGCTGTGGCGCAATGTCTCCGTGACGGCGCCCGCCTGCGACGGTCAGATTGTCGGACATGGTTTTTCCGGCTATACGGAGGCGATGGAGGAGATCGTCCGGCGCCGCGGGTAGTAGCATTGTCACTATTCAGCACCTTCATTCGCAGGTGCTGCGCACCTTGCTCATGCAGGCGGGCAGAGGCGCTTCGCGCCTTGTCCGCCCTCGGATCATTCTTGAACTCCGTATGATGAGCAAGCTCCTCATCCGAAGTTTAAGGATGATCCGAGGGTGCTGAATTATAACAAAACGTAGTTGAAATTGACCGGCTTATCCATTAAAATATTTTCGGATTATATCGTTTCATCACTATGAAAAAGGAGTAATAGACTATGATTTCAGCCAGTGACTTCAGAAATGGCATTACCATTGAAAAAGACGGAAGCGTTCTGGAAATTGTTGAGTTCCAGCATGTCAAACCCGGCAAGGGCGCGGCTTTTGTCAGAACCAAGCTTAAAGATGTCATCAACGGCGGTGTGACAGAAACCACCTTCCGTCCCACTGAGAAATTCCCTCAGGCCCGCATTGACAAGAAAGAATATCAGTATCTGTACGCAGACGGCGATCTTTATACCTTCATGGATACGGAGACCTATGACCAGATCTCTCTCGGATCGGACATCGTGGGCGATTCCCTGAAGTTCGTCAAGGAAAATGAGATGGTCCGCATCAATTCCTACAACGGAAATGCATTCTCTGTAGAGCCGCCGATGTTCGTAGAGCTCGAGATCACGGATACGGAGCCCGGCTTCAAGGGCAACACCGCAACCGGCGCGACAAAGCCCGCAACGGTTGAGACCGGCGCCCAGGTTGCTGTTCCGCTGTTTGTCAACAACGGCGACCGCATCAAGATCGACACCAGAACAGGAGAGTATCTCTCCAGAGCATAATCGCTCAGGCTGATTATTCAGATCATTCCGGAAGACAATGGAAAGAGCTTCTTTCCATTGTCTTTTGTTGTGCGCTTTCCGCGGCGGAAATCTCACAGCACAGCAGCCGGCGCAGGCCGGCAGAAGGAGTGATCAGAATTGACAAGGAAGACAGAAGCCTTAACGGATACAGGGGCAAAATATGAAAAAGAAGCATATCTGAAGCAGCTCGAGGAAGAGCTCAGGAAGCAGGCGGGAGACGGCGGGAAGCTCGTTTACCGGGATGTCACGAAAAACAATGGGGTCGTGCGCAGATCTGTGAGCATTGTGCGGGACGGCGCAACGGTTTCGCCGGTCATCTATCTTGACACATGCTACGACGCATATTTAAAGTGCGGACAGACGGCACAGGAGACGGCGGCGCAGATTTTGCATGATCAGGCTTACGCGGACTATGTGCAGGAGAAGGCGGAGGTGTTCTTCGGAAGCTATGACGGCGTGAAGGAACAGCTTTCCATGAAGGCCGTCAATCTGGAGAGAAACCGCTCCCTACTGCCGGAGGTCCCGCATCTGATTTTTGAGGATCTGGCCGTTCTGTATTATTACACCGTGCTGGGCGGGCAGGAGCGGAACGGGACCGTGCGGATTTCCCGCGATGACCTTGAGCGGTGGGAGGTCACGGAGGAGGATTTTATCCGGGACGCGGAGGTGAGCAGCAGAGCCATGTTTCCGCCGGTCATCCGCGGTGTCCGGGAGATGCTGGGGTTTCCGGGACCGGAAGAAGAGCTGTTCGTTCTGACGAATGCCAGGGGTGTTTTCGGAGCAGCCTGCCTTTTTTATCCGGGCATGGCCGATGAAATTCTTGAGCGCTTCGGAAAGAGCTGTTATATCCTGCCGAGCTCAATCCATGAGGTGCTGATTCTGCCGGAAAGTCCGGACTGCGATCCGCAGGCACTTCGGACAATCGTGCGGGAAATCAACCGCACGGAAGTCCTCGAGGAAGACTTTTTAAGCGACTCGGTCTATCTGCTGGATATCCGGAGCGGGGCCCTCCGGCGTCTGTGAAAGACTTGTATTTGGGGACTCCTTGTTATAAAATCTGCATATCTGTACGATTTATTATCAAAGGAGCGTGAACAAAGGTGGAAAGAGAAGAGTTTTTAAGTGTATACCGGCATTCGCTGGCACACATTCTCGCCAAGGCAGTGATCGAGCTGTTCGGTATTGAGAATGTACAATATGCGATCGGACCGCAGATTGCGGACGGCTTCTATTATGATTTTATTCTTCCCAGAACGATCTCGACGGAAGATTTTGACATGATCGAGAACAAGATGCGTGAGATCCTGAAGAGAAAAGAGGATTTCACGGTCCGTGAGGTATCCAGGGAAGAAGCACTGGAGCTGTTCAGGGGTCAGAAGTTCAAGACCGAGCTGATTGAGGACCTTCCGGCGGATGAGAAGCTGACGATCTATTACACGGGAGAGGATTTCGTGGATCTGTGCCGCGGCCCGCACGTGGAGAACGCTCAGCAGCTTCTTTCCTGCGCTTTCAAGATCAAATCGGTTTCCGGCGCGTACTGGAGAGGCGATGAGAAGCGTGACTCCCTTCAGAGAATCTATGTTTACGCTTTCCCGTCCAAGGACGAGCTGAAGGCGCATCTTCACATGATCCAGGAAGCCATGGAGCGGGATCACAAGAAGATCGGCGCCCAGCTGGATCTGTTCATGTTTGATGAGACAGCGCCCGGCATGCCTTACTGGCTGCCCCGCGGCTGGAAGATGTATCAGGCTCTTCTGAAATATTCCAGAGAGGTTCAGGAACGTCACGGCTACACGGAAATCGCGGCGCCGCTCGTCAACAACAAGAAGCTCTGGCTGATCAGCGGCCACTGGGCTCATTATGTCAACAACATGTTCATGGTGCCCGGCATTTCCGGGTGGCTTGCCGCGGATGCGGAGATTCCGGGTGTCCTGGATAATCTGCAGGAGGGCATTGCGGAGCCGCAGGCCGTGAAAATGCTGGCCGGATCTGCTCTGTACAACCGCGAGACGGAAGACACCATGGCTGCGAAGCCGATGAACTGCCCGAACGCGATGATGACCTACAAGCGCACCATTCACTCCTATAAAGAACTGCCGATCCGTTACAGCGAGTACGACGTGCTGCACCGCAAGGAGAAGTCCGGACAGATGAACGGTCTGTTCCGTGTTCAGGAATTCCGTCAGGACGATGATCACACCTTCGTCATGGAGTCCCAGATCGAGCAGGAGATCGCCGACATCATCGCCATTGCGGATGAGATTTACAGCACTTTCGGTGTGACCTACCGCGCTGAGTTTTCAACGCGCCCGGATGACTTCATGGGAGACATTGAAGTCTGGAACCGCGCCGAGGCGGCTCTGAAGAAGATCCTCGACGACAAGTACGGCGAGGGCGGCTATGAGATCAACGAGGGAGACGGCGCGTTCTACGGACCGAAGATCGACCTCCAGATCAAGGATGCGCTGGGAAGAGAGTGGCAGTGCGGCACCATTCAGCTGGACTTCCAGCTGCCGCACAACTTCGGGCTGACCTATCAGGCACAGGACGGAACGCTGGAGATGCCGGTCGTTATTCACCGCGCGATCTACGGTTCCCTGGAGCGTTTCATCGGTATCATTATCGAGAACTTCAAGGGGATCTTCCCGTTCTGGCTCTCTCCTTATCAGGTCGGTATTGTACCGATCCGCGAGGAGCATAATGAATATGCGAAGAAGGTGGCGGATCTTCTGCAGGAGAACGGCATCCGCGCCGAGGCGGATTACTCCGACCGCAACATGAAAGAGAAGATCAAGACCTTCAAAAACTACAAGGATCCTTACATCATCGTGCTCGGAGACAGAGAAGCTTCGGAGGAGACGGTTTCCATCAATCTTCGCGGTTCCAATCGTCAGATTCAGAATGTTCCGCTTTCGGACTTTGTCAGAATGTGTCGGAAGATGAACGAGGAGCATTCTCTTGAATTGATTGACTCTGTGGAATGATTTGTGGTATTATGTGAGACGCCCTGGCGACAGGGCATCTCATTTGCAACCGTAGTCTAACGGATAGAACGGTGGCCTCCGACGCCATTAATGTGGGTTCGATTCCCGCCGGTTGCATTGTCCGCGCAGAGCGGCACAATGAAAACCGTGACGAGCGAGTCACGGTTTTTTTGTCAAGATAAGCCAGGAGGATTTTGATGAGCGATTTACAGGAAAACAGAGACCTGGAACTGCAGGAGTCACAGGACTCCGCTATTCCGGACGGAACCGTACGGCTCCCTTCTCTGGATGAGGTTTCCTTTTTTACACAGGAACAGAACGGAAACGGATTAGACATTCCGCCCCTCTCAGAAATCCCGGTACCGGATGTACTGGCAGGAGCTGCCGGCAGCGGAAAGGAGTCTGCGGAAGAACCGCAGGAAGCGCCGGAGACAGAGGAAGTTTCTTTTCCGGAAGAGTCTTTCCCGGAAGAAGAACCGCAGGATATGCAGCAGGATGAACCGGTCCCGCAGGTGACAGAGCAGCCGGTCCCGCCCATGACGGAACAGCCGCTCCCGCAGGACGTCCCGCCGCAGGTTCATCAGCCGGGGCAGCCGTATGTGAAGCCGGTCCTTCAGGAACAGCCTTACATACCGGCGGCAGAACCCTATCCGCCGCAGATGAATCAGCCTGTCCCGCCGTACGTGCAGCCGATGCAGCCGCAGATGAATCAGCCGGGTGCACCGGCGGCAGCGCCTTATCCGCCACAGACACCTGCCGCCGGCGGCGTGTTTTCCAGCCCGGTAGATGCAGTGGCAGCAGCACAGGCAGCAGCTTACGCCGGTCAGATGCAGAGCCCCGCACCCGAGGAGGAATACGAAGAAGAGTATTATGATGATGCGGCATCGGAGGGATATGACGGATACGGCACCAACCGCCGCCCTGCGCCCGCGAAGAGAGAGGATTACGGTTACAACGGCTATCCTGTAAGGCAGAAACGGCATTCCTCGAAGAAGAGAGGTCTGAGTGACCGGGTAGTCAGAACGCGGGTGCTTCTGCCCGCCGTGCTGCTGGCTGCCGCCGTACTGACAGCGCTGTTTGCAGCCACCGCCCGCCGCCGGGAGGAAGCCGCACAGGAGAACACGGAAGCCCTGATGGAGCAGATCCCGGGTATGCAGGCTGTCGAGCTGAAGCTGAACGCCTATGAGGATCTGAACGAGCTGATCACTACGTACTACAATGCCTACGCGGACAGTGATACAGCAACGATTTCCGCGCTGACAGAGGGACTGACAGAGGAAGATCTCATCCGGATCCGCGCGACGGGAGACCACATTCTGTCTTATCCGCTGATTGATGTCTACAGCAAGGACGGCCCGTCCGAGGGAACCTATGTGGTTTATGCCTACACGGAGGAGATCCTGAACGGATACGACGCGGCTATTCCCGGCATGACGACGATGTTTGCGGCGAGCCGGGATGACGGAAGCCTGTATATCAAGGCTCAGCTCCCCGCTGACGTGCTCAGCTATGTTCAGCTTGTCACCATTCAGGACGATGTGGTCGATCTGAACAACCGGGTGGCGGCGAAGTACAACGAGATGCTCGCATCCGATCCGGAACTGGAGGAATACATTGATGTAGTGACGGAGGACATCCGGATCCAGGCCGCCAGAATGCTGGCGGGGGAGGATGTCTCACCCGGCGCTGGGCAGCAGGCTGCCGAAGAAGAGCAGCCGGAAACAGAAGAGGCTGTGGAAGAACAGCCTGAGGAGCAGCCGGAGGAAGCGGCTCAGGAAGAGGAGCAGGCTGAAGAGACACCGGTTCAGCCGATTCCCGCCGGATCAAAAGCCCGCGTCCTCGAGGCAGTCAATCTGCGCAGCAGCGCCAGCATCGACAGTGATTCCATTACAATGCTGTACGGCGGAGATGAGGTCGAAGTGGTCGAGGATGCCGGGAACGGCTGGTCCAAGGTCACATATGACGGTGAAACCGGATATATCAAGACTGAATTCATAGAGGAGGTTGACTGATGTTTGGAAAGCTGAATATGGCAATCATCGGAACCGGCAGGATGGCTTCTGTAATGGCGGAGACCGTGCGCAAGGTGCGCGGCGTGCGCCTGTATGCAGTTGCATCCCGGGATGCAAGCAGAGCATCTGAATTCGGCGAGCAGCACGGAATCAAAAAAATGTACGGTTCTTATGAAGAACTGGCAGAAGACAGTAAAGTCAATTTTGTCTACATCGCGACGCCGCACTCAGAGCATTTTGAGAATGCGAAGCTGTTTCTGGAGCACGGAAAGCACGTCCTGATGGAGAAAGCCTTCACCATCAACGCGAAGCAGGCTGAGACACTTTATGAGATCGCGGACAGCCATCAGGTCCTCCTGACGGAAGCCATGTGGGTGCGGTTCATGCCGATGGCCGGAACCATCCGTGACGTACTGGACAGCAAAGTCATCGGCGAGCCGGTCATGCTGACCGCCAATCTCGGCTACAATGTCCGCAGAAAACAGCGCCTCATCGAGCCAGCACTGGGCGGAGGAACCCTGTTGGATCTGGGCGTTTATCCGCTGAATTTTGCCGCCATGTTCTTCGGACTTGAAATCAGCGAGGTTCATGCTGCCTGTACTTATACCTCGAAGCACCTGGATGAGCAGGAAAGCATCACGCTGAAATACCCGAGCGGCAAGATGGCCGTCCTGACCGCGACCATGGCTGGCGTCTCGGACCGGAAAGGCATCATCACCGGCACAAAGGGCTATATGATTGTCGAGAACATCAATAACTTTGAGAGCATTACAGTCTATGATCTCGACAACAAACAGCTCTCCTCCTACAAGAGACCGAAGCAGAACACCGGCTACGAATATGAAGTGGAAGCTTTTGCCAAAGCCGTGAAGCAGGGCGCTTCGGACTGCCAGGAAATGCCCAGAAGCGAGACGATATCGATCATGCATCTGATGGATGAGATCCGCAGACAGTTCGGCGTGGTGTATCCCTGTGAAATCAGCGCGGTACCGGCAATTGAAGCGGCTGAGCCCGAACCCGTGCAGGCGCCGGAAGTCAGTGCGCCTGAGCCCGCGCCGGTTTTTGCAGATCCTGCACCAGCCCCGGCACCGGAAGTCAGCGAGCCCGCTGCGGACATCGCTCCGGCGGCGGAGGAGACGGCAGCGGAGACAGCTGAGCTGACCGCAGCACCGGCGGCAGAGACGGCGGAGAACATCTCGGAGACCTCCGAAGTCATGACACAGGAGACGGAGCAGATGTCGGAGGCGCAGCTCTGGGACTGATCCCGGGACGCTCCGGTTTCCGCACACAATCTCCCGTATACAATCTGACAGTGCAGAAAGCCTATGAATAAAAGGGTTATGGTGGGTATGTCGGGCGGAGTGGATTCCTCCGTCACGGCATATCTTTTATCTCAACAGGGATATGAGGTCATCGGCGTGACGATGCAGGTGTGGCATGACGAAGAGGAGTGCCGCAGACTGGATCAGCTCGCTGCCCGGCAGCCGGATTGCGGATGCGTAGACCGGGACGAGATCGCCGCTGCGAAGATCTGTGAATATCTGGGAATCCCTCATTATACTGTTTACTATCGGGACGTCTTCCGCCGCGAAGTGATTTCGGATTTTGTCGAAGAATATCTGCGTGGGCGGACGCCGAATCCGTGCGTGCGATGCAACCGCTATGTGAAGTGGGATATGCTGCTGAAAGCCGCACAGGAACACGGGGCGGACTGGATTGCCACCGGCCATTACGGCCGGGTGCTTCAGCTTGAGAACGGCAGGTATACGGTCAGTAACTCGGCTTCGGCGGACAAGGATCAGACCTACGTCCTTTATCGTCTGACGCAGGAGCAGCTGTCTCACGCGCTGATGCCGCTCGGAGAGTATGACAAGCCAGCTGTGCGCCGGATCGCGGCGCAGGCGGGAATTCCGTCCGCCGCGCAGAAGGATTCGCAGGACGCCTGTTTTGCGGAGGGCGTCGAGGGTGGCTATGCGGCCTTCCTTGAGCAGGAGGCGCCGGGGCGCATCCCGCCGCCGGGAAGATTCCGGACGTCCGACGGACAGGATCTGGGAGAGCACCGGGGCATCACACATTATACGATCGGGCAGAGAAAGCGCCTGGGAATCTCGCTGGGACACCGCGCCGTGGTGACAGCCATTCACCCGCAGGACAACACAGTGGTGATCGGCCGGGATGAAGACGTTTATTCCGATCAGCTTGTGTGCAGGGATCTGAATTTTCTCGGGATGGATCCGGATGAATTTGGCATCGGAGAGAGCAGAGACGTGACAGCCAAAATCCGGTACGCCCACAGGGGTGCACCCTGTACGATGACCCGGACCGGCCCCGATGAAATCACATGCCGGTTCCGAGAAAAAGTCCGGGCGGTCACACCCGGACAATCCTGTGTCTTTTATGAGGGCGGCTGCGAGCACGGGTATGTGCTGGGCGGCGGCATCATACAATGAGCGGCAGCGGAATTTTGCCTGTTATTCCGTAAGCGGCAGCATGGAAGGTTCTTTGTGATCGAATACACAATAGTATCTGAAACCGCAGGACAGCAGCATCTGTTCTGCGGTTTTGAAATACTGCGCAATTTTCCCCGGCGCATGCGCATCGCTTCCGACGGTGATCCGCTCGCCGCCCAGCTCTTTATAGCGGCGCACGATCAGGGAAGCGGGATTGCACTCCCGGCAGCCTTTTGAGAGGGGAGCGGTATTGATTTCCAGGGCAATTCCGTGCTCAATCAGGATTTTCAGGATTTCATCCGCCACATCCAGATAATCCGCCGGGCGGTAGAGGGCATCGCGCCCGCTCTGTCCGTAGCGGACGATATAATCCAGATGGCCCATGGACTGGAAGGAATGAAACGCCTTCACACAGGCGAGCACTTCCTCAAAATAGCTGCGGAAGACCTCCTGGTCCGTCCTGCCTGCGAAGACCTCCGGGTAATAAGGATCCCGTCCGTCCAATACATGCACGGACCCGATGATGAATTCCGGATCCGGGGCGGCGGCTGTCCAGCGCTCAAGCTCCCTGGCGATATGCGGCTGCAGTCCCAGCTCGACGCCGAAGTGCAGGCGGATGCGACCGCGGTATTCTTCCTGCAGCGACAGAAATTCGTCCCGGTAGGCGGCAAGATCCAGGTCGAAGGTTCCGGGGGCCAGTTCCGGTATGTTTTCATAAGGAAAAACGGGATCGTAATGCTCTGTGAAGCACAGAGCGGAAAGACCCGCCGAGAGCGCCGACTCGATCTGGGCGCGCATGGGAGCATCGGAATCACCGGAGTGGTGAGAGTGAATGTGACAATCGGCTTTTATGGGCATTGTGCGGTCCGCCTTTCCTGCCTGAGATTCTGCTTTCGTTTCTGCGAAAAGTATAGCACGCCGGGTCAGTAATTTCATTGAAACAGGGTTGAATTTTACCGGGCGGATGGCCTATAATGAAAAAGCTGATAAAAACTTGACGAAGTGACTGTCAGGTTGATGCATAACGATTCCAAACGTATAGGAGGAGAAACAAATGGCAGTAAAAGTAGCAATTAATGGTTTTGGCCGTATCGGTCGTCTGGCTTTCAGACAGATGTTTGGCGCAGAGGGATATGAAATCGTTGCAATCAACGATCTGACCACTCCTTCCATGCTTGCACACCTTCTGAAGTATGATTCTTCCCAGGGCAGATATGTTGCCATCGGCGAAGAGGACCAGGTTACTGCTGATGACGAAGCGGGAACCATCACTGTAAAGGGCCAGACCATTAAGATTTACAAAGAGCCCGATGCAAACAATTGCCCTTGGGGCGAGATCGGCGTTGACGTCGTTCTGGAGTGCTCCGGATTCTACACCAGCAAGGCGAAGGCTCAGGCTCACATCAATGCCGGCGCCAAGAAGGTCGTTATTTCTGCTCCTGCAGGCAATGATCTGCCGACCATCGTTTACAACGTAAACCACACCACACTGACCAAGGAAGACACCATCATTTCCGCAGCTTCCTGCACAACCAACTGCCTTGCACCGATGGCGAAGGCTCTGAATGACCTGGCTCCGATCGAGTCCGGCATTATGTGCACCATCCACGCTTACACCGGCGATCAGATGATCCTTGACGGCCCTCAGAGAAAGGGTGACAAGAGAAGAAGCCGCGCAGGCGCAGTCAACATCGTTCCCAACAGCACCGGTGCTGCAAAGGCAATCGGCCTGGTTATCCCGGAGCTGAACGGCAAGCTGATCGGCGCTGCACAGCGCGTTCCCACACCTACAGGCTCCACCACCATGCTGTTCGCAGTTGTCAACGGCAAGGTAACCAAGGATGAAGTCAATGCCGCCATGAAGGCACAGGCTACCGAGTCCTTCGGATACAACACCGAGGAGATCGTTTCCTCCGATATCATCGGCATGAGATTCGGTTCTCTGTTCGACGCAACACAGACCATGGTCAACCCTGTCGGCGACGACAAGACCGAGGTTCAGGTTGTTTCCTGGTATGACAACGAGAATTCCTACACCAGCCAGATGGTCCGCACCATCAAGTATTTCGCTGAGCTCGGCTGAGTCACGGAAGAAATCAGGTAGACCTTGTGGGGTCCGGCTTCAGGGCCGGGCCCCATTTTCTTAAGAAAGATTTTCTTAAGGCAAAACCCTAATAATTCACATGGAGGATTCAGATTATGGGATTAAACAAGAAATCCGTTGATGACATCAACGTCAAGGGACTGCGCGTTCTCTGCAGATGTGATTTCAATGTTCCGCTCAAGGACGGAAAGATCACCGATGAGAACCGTCTGGTCGCTGCGCTTCCTACGATCAAAAAGCTGATCGCGGACGGCGGAAAGGTTATTCTGTGCTCCCACCTCGGCAAGCCGAAGGGAGAGCCGAAGCCGGAGCTGTCTCTTGCACCGGTCGCTGCAAGACTTTCCGAGCTCCTGGGCCAGGAAGTCAAGTTTGCGGCAGATGATGAAGTTGTCGGCGAGAACGCGAAGGCAGCAGTTGCAGCCATGAACGACGGCGACGTGATCCTTCTTCAGAACACCCGTTATCGCAAGGAAGAGACCAAGAACGGCGAAGAGTTCTCCAAAGAGCTCGCTTCCCTGTGCGACGTCTTCGTCAACGATGCATTCGGCACAGCCCACAGAGCACACTGCTCCAACGTCGGTGTAGCCGAGCTGGCACCGGTCGCTGTTGTCGGATACCTGATGCAGAAGGAAATCGACTTCCTGGGCAACGCTGTTGAGAACCCGGTCCGTCCTTTCGTCGCGATCCTTGGCGGCGCGAAGGTTGCTGACAAGCTGAACGTCATCAACAACCTGCTCGAGAAGTGCGACACCCTGATCATCGGCGGCGGCATGGCTTATACCTTCCTGAAGGCGAAGGGCTATGAGATCGGAACTTCTCTTGTTGACAACGAGAAGATCGAGTACTGCGGCGAGATGATTGCGAAGGCAGAGCAGCTGGGCAAGAAGCTTCTGCTCCCTGTTGACACAGTTGTGACCGATCACTTCCCGGATCCGATCGATGATCCTGAGATCGCTACCGAAGTTGTTGCGGCAGATGCGATCCCGGCTGACAAGATGGGCATGGATATCGGCCCCAAGACCAGAGAGCTTTATGCCGAGGCGGCAAAATCCGCCAAAACCGTCGTATGGAACGGCCCGATGGGCGTGTTCGAGAACCCGGTTCTCGCAGCCGGCACCAAGGCAGTTGCACAGGCACTTGCCGATACAGATGCAACGACCATCATCGGCGGCGGCGATTCCGCAGCAGCAGTCAACCAGATGGGCTTCGGACCGAAGATGAGCCACATCTCCACCGGCGGCGGCGCTTCCCTTGAGTTCCTCGAGGGCAAGGAGCTTCCGGGCGTTGCAGCTGCAAACGACAAGTAAGGATTGAGGAAGTTATACAGGAGGATAGAAGATAGAATGGCACGCAGAAGAATTATTGCCGGCAACTGGAAAATGAACAAGACGCCCAGTGAGGCGAAGGAACTCGTGGCGCTGCTTGCTCCGCTTGTAAAGAATGACGATGTGGACGTCGTTTACTGCGTTCCCGCCATCGACATCGTTCCGGTCGCGGAAGCGGTCGCAGGAACAAACGTCATGGTCGGCGCTGAGAATATGTATATCGAGGACAAGGGCGCTTTCACCGGTGAGATCTCCCCGGATATGCTGGTTGATGCAGGCGTAAAGTTTGTTATCATCGGCCACTCCGAGAGAAGAGAGTATTTCAAGGAAGATGATACGTTCCTGAACAAGAAGGTCCTGAAGGCTTTCGAAAAAGGCCTCACCCCGATCCTGTGCTGCGGCGAGACGCTGGAGCAGAGAGAAGCGGGCGTGACGCTGGACTGGATCCGTCTCCAGATCAAGTCTGATCTGCAGGGCGTCAGCGCTGAGCAGGCAGCTTCCATGGTCATCGCTTATGAGCCGATCTGGGCGATCGGAACCGGCAGAACCGCTACTTCCGAGCAGGCTGAGGAAGTCTGCAAGGCAATCCGCGAGCTGATCTGCGAGATCTATGACGAGGCAACCGCAGAGGCGATCCGTATTCAGTACGGCGGCTCCATGAACGCGGGCAACGCAGCTGAGCTTCTTTCCATGCCGAACATCGACGGCGGCCTCATCGGCGGCGCGTCCCTGAAGGCAGATTTTGCTCAGATCGTCAACGCTTGATAAAATACTGACTGAAATCTGAGAATATCAGAACAGAATGCCGGGCGGAAATCACCGCCCGGCATTTTTGCCATCCTTGCCGGAATAGTGTAAAATGGGAAAAGCCTTATCGGGGAGGGAGAAACCGTTTGATAAGGAGGAACGGACCGGATGGACGAAGAGAACAGAAGCGGAAAGCTTCCGGAGAATTCCGAAGAAGCGGAATTTACGGAGAGTGAGCTTCGCTATGACGACTATACGGATTACGAAGACTTTGAACGCAGAGAGCGGGCAAGGCGTGCCCGTTATGTGCAGAATTATGAAGGAACCGGCGCGGAAACGGCTCCCGCCGGAGAAACACCTGCGGAAGCGGCTCCTGTTGACGAAATGCCTTCAGAGGAACTCCCTGCCGAAACAGCCCCTGCCGAAGAAATGCCTTCAGAGGAACTTTCCGCGGAAGCGGCTCCTGCCGAAGAAGCTTATACTGAGGAAGGCCTCCCGGAAGAGTTTCCCCGGGATAAAGTTCCGGAGAGCTTTCTGACTGCCGGGAGAACGGGCAGACGCCTGGATCCCGCAGAGGAGGAGATGGCCGCGGAGAGACGGCGGATCTACGCGCAGCAGAGGCGGATTCGGGAGAATGAGAACCGGCTTCGGGAAAATGAAGAGCGGCTTCGCGAGAACGAAGCGCGGATCCGGGAAAATGAGGAACAGATCCGGGCTAATGAGGAGAGAATCCGGGAACAGGAAGAAAGACTCAGCCGCCAGGAACAGCAGCTGAAAGAGCGGGCGCGCGCAGCGCAGGAAAACCGTCGCCGGGAAGAAACGCCGGCACCGCGCCGCGAGCGCACAGAAGTGCCGCGCAGGGAACGTACGGAAGCGCCGCGCCGCGAGCGCGCGGAAGCACCGCGCAGGGAACGCACAGAGGCGCCGCGCCGTGAGCGCACAGAAGCACCGCGCAGGGAACGGGCGGAAGCCGTGCGCCGTGAACAGGCGGAAGCTGCAAGAGAGAGAAAGCGGAAACAGCAGCGGGAGAGACAGCTTCAGCGCAGACATGAGGAAGTCACGGAACAGGTCAACCGCCGTGTGCGGAAGGGAAAAGTAAAGCGGACAATTCTTCTGCTCCTTCTTATTCTGCTGGTCGCAATGGGAGTCCTCCTTTATCGATATCTCGGCGCTTTCCAGGCCGGCGGTTCGCCGATCGATCCGCTCGTCAACGGACAGGCCGCACAGGACACAGCCATGAGTGTCTATACCAACATCGCTCTGTTCGGCGTGGATTCCACGGAGGGCGAGCTGGAGCAGGGCAACAACCGGAGCGACATGATCATGATCGCTTCGATTCATAAGCTTACCGGTGAGGTCAAACTGGTTTCCGTCTATCGCGACACGCTGCTGCGGGTCAGTGAGGACGATCTGTACACAAAATGCAACGCCGCCTACGCCTACGGAGGACCGCAGCAGGCTGTGTCGATGCTCAACCGCAACCTGGATCTGAATATCCGGGACTATGCGACAGTGGGCTTCGGCGGACTTGCTGATGCGATCGATGCGGTCGGCGGGATTGAACTGGATATCGCCGAGGAGGAGATTCATTTCCTCAACGATTATCAGAGCACCATGGCAGAGCCCCTGGGCAAGGAATACATTCCCATTGAGCACGCCGGAACACAGACCGTCAACGGCCTGCAGGCGACGGCATACTGCCGGATCCGCTATACGGCGGGAGACGATTTCAGGAGAACCGAGCGGCAGAGGACCGTTCTGACGAAACTTCTTACAAAAGCGAAGAGAGCAACGCCTTCACAGCTGCAGCAGCTGCTGTCTCTTCTGACGGAGGATGTCTCGACATCACTGTCCAAGACGGAAATGCTGGAGCTGGCCGCACAGCTGGTGCGCGCGGATGTGAAGGATACGCTGGGGTTCCCTGCGCCGGACAAGATTGCGACCGGTATGGTGGACGGCGCATCCATGGTCATTCCGGTGGATTTGAAAGCGAATGTTGTCTGGCTTCACGGCGTCCTGTTCGGCGATCTGTACTATCAGGTCTCGCCGGAGGTGGAGGCCATCAGCCAGCGGGTCACACAGATCACAGGTTATTAAATTATGGTTTTTTCCAGCACAGTTTTTACGTTCCTTTTTCTGCCGGTCGTACTGGCACTGTACTATCTGGCAAAAGAGCGCTATCGCAACGCGATCCTTCTGGCGGCGAGCATCTTTTTCTATGCCTACGGCGAGCCGTATTTTGTCTTTATCATGCTCGCCTCCGTACTGCTCAATTACCTGTCAGCCCTGCTGGTGGACCGGTACCGGGGAAGCCGGAAGGCGGCTGTGCTGCTTGCGGCGGATATCGCACTGAACCTCGGTATTCTGTTCATCTTCAAATATCTGGATTTTTCCATCCGCGTGATCGATTCTGTCTTTAAAAGAGATCTTGCTCCGATCGGCATTGCGCTGCCGATCGGCATTTCCTTTTTCACATTCCAGGCGATGAGCTATGTCATCGATGTCTATCGGGGGACGGCGCCGGTACAGAAAAATCCCCTGAACGTGGCGCTGTATATTTCCTTTTTCCCGCAGCTGATCGCGGGCCCGATCGTCCGCTACAACACCATCGCAAAGCAGATTGAAGAGCGGACCTGTTCCGTCGAAAAGTTCGGGGAAGGGGCCAAGCGCTTCATGACAGGCTTCGGCAAAAAGGTGATCCTGGCCAACAATCTGGCGCTGGTGGCGGAAGAAGCCTTCCGTCAGACAGATTTTGCCTCGGGAACACTGGCCTATTCCTGGCTGGGCGCCATCGCGTTTTCCCTGCAGATTTTCTATGACTTCTCCGGCTACTCCGATATGGCGATCGGTCTGGGCAAAATGTTCGGGTTCGAGTTCCTCGAAAACTTCGACTATCCGTATATTTCGGCGTCTGTCACGGAATTCTGGCGCAGATGGCATATGTCGCTGGGGCAGTGGTTCCGCGATTATGTCTACATCCCGCTGGGCGGATCCCGGGAGGGCACGGGAAAGACCATCCGGAATCTGTTTGTTGTGTGGCTGCTGACCGGTATCTGGCACGGCGCAAATTACACCTTTATCTTCTGGGGCCTGTCCTATTTTGTCCTGCTGATTCTGGAAAAGTATGTGATACGGCCGGGGATAAGAAGCGCTGCCGTGCGCTTTGTCTGGCGGGTCTTTACGCTCCTGTGTGTCAATTTCCTGTGGGTGCTGTTCAACGCGCCGAGCATGAATTATGCGATGAACTATCTGCTCTCCATGGCCGGGTGGTTCCGGACGCCGGCGGGCTTTGCCGCGCCTTCGGTGCTGCGGGTTCTCCGGGAGTTCGGAATCTACTATCTGCTGGGACTGCTGTTTGCCGCGCCGGTACTCCGGAAATTCGAGCAGAAGCTGGAGACTTCGGCCACCGGACGGGCTGTGCTGACTTATGTGTCCCCCGTGCTGTATATACTGATGTTCCTGTGGGCGGTTTCCTTCCTGATCCTGGGTGCACACAATCCGTTTATTTACTTTAACTTCTGAGTGAACTGGGCATGAAATACCGGTATTATGCCGTTCTGCTCTGCGCGGTGATTTTCCTTCTGGGTTTCGGAAGCGCCGCGAAGCTGACGGATCATTATCTGAATAATACGCCGCTCAACCATGTCTATGACGCGGAAAAAAGCGAGGGGAGGATGCTGGACACGGATTTTACGGCCAGCTTCGCCGGCAGCCGCTTTTTTATCAATCTGAACGGGCTGATGCGCCGCGCGGCGGGGCAGCGGGAGATGAACGAGGTCGTAAAACTGGACAACGGTTATCTGGCCGGGCCCATGGAGGATCTGGATGACTGGGTTTTGGAGCAGAATGCGGACCGGACAGCCTACGCTGCGCACAGGCTGAAGGAGCTGGGCGTTCCGTTTCTGTATGTGGCGACACCGGAGACCGTTGCCCCGCAGGATTCGGGCGTCTTCACGCAGGACGGCCTGATGCCCGCCGGCATTGAGGACTACGGGAATATCAATATGGATGTGTTCCTGCAGCGCCTCTCCGGCTCGGATGCGGATGTGATTGACCTGCGGGCCTGTATGCGGGAGGAGGGGCTTGACCCTTATCAGTATATGTACCGGACCGATCACCACTGGACGACGGAAGGCGGTTTTTACGCGTTCACGAAGATCGCGCAGTGGGTCGAAGAGAAGACAGGCAAAAGTGTGAATCCGGCGCTGCTTTCCCTCTCGAATTATAAGCGGGAGGTCTATCCGGGCTGGCATCTGGGATCCAGAGGACAGCGAACCGGCAGATGGTATGCGGGAGCGGATGATTTTGTCCTGTATCTGCCGCAGGAGGATGTGGAGGTGACCAACGAGCGCACCGGGGAGACGGGACCTTTCTCCGAGCTGGTGATCAGCCGGGAGCCTCTGCGGAAAAGAGACCCGGACTCCATGTACACCTACGACCGTGTGCTGGAGAAGTCTCTGGGGCAGTTTACGGATCCCGCCGCGGAGAATGACGCGCGGATCATGATTCTGTGTGATTCCATGGGAGAAGCGGTCTGTCCGTTCCTGATCCGGGGGTTCCGCAATGTCTACTATCTGGACAGCTATTACCCGGGGAATCTGACAGAGTCCCTGGTGAAGGAATGGAAGCCGGATGCGGTAATTCTGCTGCAGTATCCGGGACTTCTGAAAAATGATTTTTCTTACGAGTTCAGTTTCTGAGTATGAAAGTGATTATTATCGGGGCCGGCGCCTCGGGACTGATGGCGGCACAGGGCGCGGCGGCAGGCGGCGCGCAGGTGACGGTTCTTGAAAAGAACGAGAAGGCCGGCAAAAAAATCTATATCACAGGCAAGGGACGCTGTAATTTCACCAACGCCTGCGAGACACAGGAGTTCTTCGACAGCGTGGTAACCAACCCCCGCTTTCTGTACAGCGCGGTGTACGGCTTTGACGCGCGGGAAGTGATGCACTTTTTCGAGGAGAACGGGTGCCCCGTGAAGGTGGAGCGCGGAAACCGGGCTTTTCCGGTCTCGGATCACGCGTCGGATATCACGGCGGCGCTGGTGAGGTCTTTAAAAAGACAGAATGTCCGGCTGCTCACCCGGTGCGAGGTCTCGGAAATCCTGACGGAGCAGGTGGACGGCGCGCTGCGCGCCTTGGGTGTCCGGCTGACGGACGGCAGGACTTTTCATGCGGATGCGGTGATTGTCTGTACCGGCGGCCTTTCCTACCCGGCGACCGGATCGACGGGAGACGGGCTTGCTTTTGCCCGGAAGCTGGGACTTGCGGTCACGCCGACCGCGCCGGCGCTGGTGCCGATGACGGTGAAAGAGACATGGCCGCTGCAGCTGCAGGGGCTCTCCCTGAAGAATGTGGCCGTCCGCGTGGAGGAGCCTCCGCGGAATGAAGAAGAAAAAGAAGAAAAGCGCGCGGAAAAGAAGCGCAGAAGAGGAGAAAAGCCGGTCTATGAGGGCTTCGGCGAGATGCTGTTCACGCATTTCGGCGTCAGCGGGCCGCTGATTCTCTCGGCTTCTTCCTATTGCGATTTCGATCGCTGCAGGCAATTCCGCCTGCTGCTGGATTTAAAGCCCGCCCTCTCGTCCGAGCAGCTGGTGCTGCGGATCCGGCGGGAGATCGAGGCGGGACCGCTCCGTCACTTTGAGACACAGCTGCGGAGCCTGTTCCCGGCGCGGCTGGCTGAGGTGATGGCACAGCTTTCCGCCTCCGTGTGCGGCATCGCGCCGGAGAGGATCGCCCGCAGCCTGAATGAGCAGGAAATCCGGAGGTTTGCTGATTTTGCCAAAGCGGTGCCTCTGACGCTCACGGGAACCCGCGGATATGCGGAGGCCGTGGTAACGCGGGGCGGCGTGAGTGTGAAAGAAATCAATCCGTCCACCATGGAAAGCAGAAAGATCCCGGGACTGTATTTTGCGGGAGAGACGCTGGATGTCAATGCGCTGACCGGCGGCTTCAACCTGCAGATCGCATGGAGCACCGGAATGCTTGCGGGAACAAGCGCTGCGCGCCGGGATGACCGGGGAGAAAAGCGCGGCGGACCTTTAAAGAAATACAGCTCAGAAGGAGGAGAACAACGCATGAATCAGATACCTGTCAGTATTGCCATTGACGGCCCTGCGGGAGCGGGTAAAAGCACGGTCGCGAAGCTTGTCGCGGGTAAGACCGGCTATATTTACGTGGACACCGGCGCGATGTACCGCGCCATGGCCCTGTTCCTGATCCGGCGGGGAATTCCGGCAGATGACCAGGAAGCCATCAGCCGCGTCAGCCAGGAGGCGGATATTTCCATCGAATACCGGGACGGCGAGCAGGTTGTCCTGCTGAACGGGGAAAACGTGAATGCCTTCCTGCGGACGGAAGAAGTCGGCAAAATGGCCAGCGCCAGCAGCGTCAACGGCGATCTGCGCGCGAAACTGGTCTCCCTGCAGCAGGAACTCGGCACGCGCAAGAGCGTGGTTATGGACGGACGCGACATCGGAACCGTCGTACTGCCGCATGCGGCGGTCAAAATCTTCCTGACGGCCAGCGTCGAAGAGCGCGCAAAACGCCGCTTTAAAGAACTGGAGGCCAAAGGAGAAAAACCGGACTTTGCCACCATCGCAAAAGACATCGAAGAGCGGGACTACCGCGACAGCCACCGCGCCATCTCGCCCCTGAAACAGGCGGACGATGCGGTTCTTATCGACTCCTCGAACCTGTCGGCCGAAGAAGTGGCCGACCGGATCCTGGAAATCTGGCGCACAGTAAAGTGAGTCACGGGGACAGGTCCGCTGACTCATCCGGAGGGAACGGAATGGAAATCAGACTGGCGAAGAGCGCGGGCTTCTGCTTCGGTGTGGAGCGCGCCGTCAATACGGTTTATGAGCTTTTAAAGGATGAGAGCAATCATCCGGTCTATACCTACGGGCCGATCGTTCACAACCGGGAGGTCGTGGGAGATCTCGAGAGGCGGGGGGTGCGCGTCCTGAACACGCCGGAGGAAATCCGGGGCATTGAGAAGGGCACGATTGTCATTCGCGCACACGGCGTCTCGGAGGAGATCAGCAGACTGATCAGCGCCCGTCCGGGTGTGAAATGCGTGGACGCGACCTGTCCGTTTGTACAGCGGATCCACCGGACTGTCCGCGAGGAATCCCTGAAAGGCCGCAATATTATCATCATCGGAAATGCGGGCCACCCGGAGGTGGTGGGGACGAAAGGATGGAGTGTGAGAGAGGCCGCCGTCATTGAGACAGCCGAGGAAGCACAGAATTGTCCCCTCGATGTAAATGAGCCTGTCTGCATCGTCGCGCAGACCACATTTCGTGCCACGAAATTTGAAGATTTGGTTGCAAGATTGCAGGAAAAAGGGTACAATGCAATTTGTATGAATACGATCTGTAACGCTACGCAGGAGCGTCAGACAGAGGCCGGAGAGATTGCTTCGAAGGCGGATGTAATGATCGTCATCGGCGATCCGGCAAGTTCCAACTCGGCCAAGCTGTATGAAATCTGCCGAAGGGTGTGTGAGAGAACGTACTTCATACAGAGGGCGGAGGATCTGAATCTACAGCTTACCGGCACGGAGGCACTGATCGGCATCACCGCAGGGGCGTCGACCCCAAAGAATATCATTGAGGAGGTTCGAAGTCATGTCGGATCAGGAAATGAGTTTTGAGCAGTTGTTAAATGAGTCGTTAAAGGTTATTCACGCGGGAGACATCGTTGAGGGAACCGTCATCGACGTGAAGCCGGAGGAAGCCGTTCTGAATATCGGCTATAAATCCGACGGTATTCTCACAAGAGGCGAGTATTCCAATGACAACAGTCTGGATCTTACGACCAAGCTCAGTGTCGGTGACAAGCTGGAAGTGAAAGTCCTTAAGGTGAATGATGGCGACGGACAGGTTGTCCTTTCCTACAAGAGACTTGCCCTTGACCGTGGAAATAAGGATATCGAAGATGCATTCAACAACAAGACTGTTCTGAAGGCACCTGTCACACAGGTCCTTTCCGGCGGCGTCTGTGTTGAAGTCAGCGGTGTGAGAGTATTTATTCCGGCCAGCCTTGTTTCGGATACCTATGAGAAGGATCTGAACAAGTACATGGATCAGGAAATCGAGTTCGTTATCACAGAGTACAACCCGAGAAGACGCCGTTACATCGGTGACCGGAAGCAGCTTCTGGCAGCCCAGCACGCTGAGGCCGCAAGAAAGCTCTTCGAGACCATTCAGGTCGGTGATGTAGTTGAAGGTACTGTAAAGAACATTACAGACTTCGGTGCATTCGTTGATCTGGGCGGAGCGGACGGTCTGCTGCACATCTCCGAGATGAGCTGGGGCAGAGTCGAGAGCCCGAAGAAGGTCTTCAAGGTCGGTCAGCCGCTGCGCGTTCTGATCAAGGACATCCAGGGAAGCAAAATTGCGCTGTCCCTGAAGTTCCCTGATGAGAATCCGTGGGCCGGTGCAGCCGAGAAGTTCGCTGTCGGCAACATCGTGACCGGCAGAGTTGCAAGAATGGCTGATTTCGGTGCGTTCATCGAGCTGGAGCCCGGTATTGACGCGCTGCTGCATGTCTCCCAGATCGCCAAGGAGCATATCGACAAGCCGTCGGATGTTCTGAAGATCGGTGAGGAAGTCACTGCGAAGATCGTTGATTTCAACGAAGAGAGCAACAAGATTTCCCTGTCCGTCAAGGCACTGATCCTGGATCAGGAGAGAGCGGAGCGCCGCGAAGCCCGTGAAGCTGCCAAAGAAGAAGAGACCGGTGATGCAGTAAGCTTCGATATCGAAGCCGCTGTTGCGAAGGCAAAAGCGGAAGCTGCAGCAGAGGAAGCCGCAAAGGCCGCTGAGGCTGCTAAGGCTGCCGAAGCTGAGGCTGCTGCGGAAGCTCCTGCAGAGGAAGCTGCTCCGGCTGAGACTCCCGCTGAGGAGTAATAGCGACAGGCGCACAGGCGTCCTGACGCCGCGTGATCCTGGCACAGCCGCAGGGCTGCATGGTGAATGAAAGGAAGAGACCGCTGCGGCGGTCTCTTTTTTCGGAACAGAATGTTTTCGGAACAGGATATTTTCGGAACGAGACTTTCAGAGAAGACTTCGGCAGAAGTCCGGGAGAGACAGGGCATGAAGAAAGAAAAGAACAGCGTGAGACAGGTTCTGCAGACTTTCTGGGAGGAGGTCGGCTGCCATAAGCGCTATTTCCTCGTTGTGCTTTTTTTTGCGGTTCTTTCTTACGGTTACTCCGTGACGCACCAGACCATCAGTATTGACGACCTGCGCAGAGATTATTATCTCGGCAGACAGGCGACCAAGCTCTCCGGGCGGTGGGGCATGGTCTTCTGGACGAGGCTGATGGGCGCGACGCGCTATGCCGCCTTTATCGACAAATACTTTGCGCTGGTGTTCCTGCTGCTCGCATCGGTGACTTTTGCGGCGCTGCTGCACCATATTACCAAAAAGAACCGGATTCTCCCCTATACGATTTTCTCCGCGGCAATGGTCACTTATCCGCTGCTGAATGAAATCTGGGAGTACACCGGAACGGATTTCTTCGTCTGCGGCAATATGCTGATCTGCGGACTGGTGCTGATCAGGCTGACCCTGCTGTCCGAAGAGACCCGCGGTCTCCCTTTTAAGGCACTTGCAAAATGTGCCGCGAGGCCCTTTATTCTCGCAGGCGTCCTGCTATCTCTCGTGGCTTCGAGCTATGAGGCCGGCGTGTTTTTCTATATCACGGCAGCCTGTCTGGTCCTGTTCCTGCGCTATGCCGTGCCCGGACGGGGCATAAAGAGCCCCTGGCTGACAGACGGCCTTCTCTGCGCCGCTCCGATTGCGCTGGGTGTTGTGCTGCGGTTCGTATTCGGCGCCGCAATCCTCGCCCTGACACACCGGACCTATTACGGAGGCGGGGACACCAGCATCAAGTGGCAGGTGACTCTGATGGGCCTGATCCGTCTGGTTCTTGTGGACTATGTCGCGAAGGGCCTGATCTACTTCCCGATCACGATTTTTGCCTTCTGTGCCGGCTTTTTCGTCCTTCTGTGCGCAGTACTGTGCATCCGCAGAAAGAGCCTGCTGCCGGCGCTGCTGGGCGTACTGACATTGATTTCCCTGTTCGGACTCTCGCTCCTGCAGGGCAGCCCGCAGCCGTACCGGACCGGCCAGAACCTCTCCGTCTTTACGGCTTTTGTCTGCTATCTGTACGCGTTTTACGCAGATGATGAACTGACGCGGGAGAAAGCCGGCGCGGGCGCGGGAAGGATCCGAAAAGGCCTGATGCAGGCCGTGCTGTTCGGCCTTCTGTATCTGTGCCTGCATATGTCAACTTACAATAACTGGATCCTCTCGCTGAACAATCAGCGTTCCATGAATGAGGAAGCCGTCGCGTGGAATCTGGGCTATGAACTTCAGGCACACTATCCGCCCAAGCCGATCATCTTTGTCGGCTGGGAATATGTCGGAAGCTACATCGAGTCGCAGATGCGCACGGACCCTTCAGCCTGGAACGGAAACCTGTATATCCGCGCCTACCGCAGACTGCAGGGCGGTCAGGATCCCGCCAATCTGCGCTCGGCGCAGACCAACGTCAATTCCGTTCTGACCTGGTCGGTACAGACCGATGACATGATGCAGCAGTACTTCATGTATCACGGCTTTGACCTGCCGATTCTGCCGACGACCGAGACCGCAGTGCGGGAGGAGGCCGCGGCGTACGCACAGGAAATCAACATGCGCGCCTACCAGATCGAGGAGCGGGAAAACTATATCATTGTCTGCCTGAATTATCCGACCTGGTGAAGCAGCAGAGCAGGAGAATCAGATGGAAAAAAAGATGGATCAGATCGCCGGTCAGCTGGATGACCTCCTGAAGCAGGAAGCCTACGTGGACCGGAGCAGGATTCCGGAAGTCGACCTGTATATGGATCAGGTGCTCTCTTTTATGAACGAGCATCTGCGGGACTATGCCAGAGACCCGGAGAATGACCGGATCCTGACGAAGACCATGATCAACAATTATGTCAAAAACGGAATTCTGATGCCGCCGGTTAAAAAGAAATACAGCCCGGAGCACATGATGATTCTGATGATGATTTTTTATCTGAAGAACTTTCTGTCGATCGAAGACATCGGACACATCCTGCAGCCGGTCAAGGATGCGGCGGGGATCCGCGGCAGACACGATTCCCCTGCGGCGCGCGGGAAGGGGCAAAATGTGGAACTGGGCAGCGTTTATGAAGAAATTTTCTCCGGCCTCTCCGGGAACGCGGAGGTTTTCTCGGAGGACTTCAGAAAAAAGCTCGGGGACGCGGAGAGAGCCTTTTCCGGGGCGGATCTTCCGGAGAAGGAGAAAGAGCGCCTGAAACGCGTCTATCTGGTCTGTCAGATGAGCGCGGAGATCTATCTGAACAAGCTTCTGATTGAACGCATGATCGATGCGGGTGATTTTGACTGATAAACGGAGCAGCAGTTTTTTATGAGTATTTATGATTCTTTAAATACAGAGCAGCGGAAGGCCGTCGAGCACACGGAGGGACCTGTGCTGATTCTGGCCGGCGCCGGCTCGGGCAAAACGCGGGTCATCACCCACAGAATTGCCTATCTGATGGATGAGTGCGGCGTGAATCCGTGGAACATCCTCGCAATCACCTTCACAAACAAGGCCGCGCAGGAGATGCGCGAGCGGGTTGACAAACTGATCGGTTTCGGGGCGGAATCCATCTGGATTTCGACCTTTCACTCCATGTGCGTCCGGATCCTGCGGCGGCACATCCAGGAGATCGGCTACCAGACGGACTTCACCATCTATGACACGGATGACCAGAAGACGCTGATGAAGGAGGTGTGCCGGAATCTGCGGATCAATACGAAGGAGCTGAGGGAGCGGACGATTCTCGCCGCAATTTCCTCCGCGAAGGATGAGCTGCTGACGCCGCGGCGCTATCAGGAGACGCATCAGTACGACTTCATGCAGAAGCAGATCGGCGAGGCATACGAAGAATATCAGCGGCTGCTGCACAAGAACAACGCGCTGGATTTTGACGATCTGCTGATGAAAACGGTGGAGCTGTTCAATGCGCGGGAAGACATTCTGCGTAACTATCAGGACCGGTTCCGCTATATTATGGTCGACGAGTACCAGGACACCAATACAGCCCAGTTTGAGCTGGTCCGGCTGCTGGCCGGGACGAAGGAGACCGGCGGACGCAATCTGTGCGTCGTAGGCGACGACGATCAGTCGATCTATAAGTTCCGGGGAGCCAATATCCGGAATATTCTTGATTTTGAAAAAGTCTATCCGGACGCTTTTGTGGTGAAGCTGGAACAGAACTACCGGTCTACGCAGATGGTGCTGGACGCAGCCAACGCGGTCATCGACAACAACCGGAACCGGAAATCCAAGGCCCTGTGGACGAGAAAGCAGGAGGGAAGCCGGATTCACCTGCGCCAGTTCAACACGGCGATGGAGGAGGCGTCCTTTATCGCGGAGGACATCGAGCGGAAGAAAGACCTGCAGCCCTCGCTGAATTATCGGGATTTCGCGGTGCTGTACCGGACCAACGCGCAGGCGCGTCTTTTGGAAGAACGTCTGATCATGGGCTCGATTCCCTACAATGTGGTGGGCGGCACCAATTTCTATGAGCGCAGAGAAATCAAAGATATGCTCGCCTACCTCAAAGTGATCGACAACGGCCGGGACGATCTGGCTGTGCGCCGGATCCTGAATGTTCCGCGCCGCGGCATCGGCGCCGCGACGGTGGAGAAGGTTTCGCACTATGCTGTCGTGTGCGGAGATCTCGGCTTCTTCGAGACGTTGGAAAAGCTTTGCGACGGACCGGTGACCGGTATTCTCTCGAACGCGGCATTGGGCAAAATCCGGCCTTTTGTCGAGCTGATCCGGTCCTTCAGAGCTGAACTGGAAGAAGGGGCGAGCCTCGAAGATCTGATGAAGAGCATCATCGGAAAGACCGGGTATGAGGAATATCTGCGGGATACCGAGGAAGAAGACGCGGATGACCGGCTGGCCAATATTGACGAGCTGATCAGCAAAATTGTCTCCTATGAGGAAGAGGCGCAGGAGCTGCCGGATTTTGCGGAGCAGGCAGGGGATACGTCTCTGCTGACGGGGTTCCTGGCGGACGTCGCGCTGGTGGCGGACATCGACGAGATGGACGGAAATCAGGACCGGGTTCTTCTGATGACGCTGCACAGCGCGAAGGGCCTTGAGTTTCCGCAGGTATATATTGCCGGTCTGGAGGACGGCCTGTTCCCCGGGTATCTGTCGATCAATTCCGATGACCGCGATGCGATGGAGGAAGAGCGCAGACTGATGTATGTGGGCATCACGCGGGCCATGGACGATCTGACGCTGACCTGTGCACACTCGCGGATGCTGCGCGGCGAGGTACAGTATAATCCGGTCAGCCGCTTTGTGACGGAAATTCCGGACGAGCTTCTGGACGAGCGCACCGGACTGCCGGAATTCTCTTCTTATCGGACATCATCGCAGTGGGGAGGTGCTTCAAGACCACAGCAGAGCGCATATCCCCGGCAAAGCGCATATCGTCAGCCGGCACCGGAGCCGCCCGCGCGCAGAGACACCCGCCTGAAGGCGGTTTATGTAAAGCCCCACACGCCCGATGAAAAGAAGCCGTTTATCGGGAAAGCATCCGCCGGGCTTGCCTCCCTGCAGAAGGGGATGCCGGCCTCGGAAAAGCCTGACTATGAGACGGGAGACCGGGTCCGGCACGTCAAATTCGGCGACGGGACCGTTCTGGCGATGGAAAAGGGGCCGAAGGACTACAAGGTGACCGTGCTTTTTGACGACGCGGGACAGAAAATCATGTACGCGGCGTTTGCCCGGCTTGAAAAGCTCTGAATACGATGATTGCAGGAAGGATGGAAACGGAATAGAATGGGTACGTTGAAAAAACTTTTCGGAGCCGCCTGTGCGGCTGCCGGAATTGTGTGTGCGGCTGTCGCAGCCGGCATCCTGGTCTACCGCATCACACATCCTGTCTACTATGACGGGTACGATAATATTTCAGAGGATGAGAAGGAATCGGTATGATACTCTATCTGGTAGTTCCCTGTTACAACGAAGAGGAGGTGCTTGAAACCTCCGCCGAAACGCTTCTTGCCAAGCTGGACCGGCTGCAGGCGGCAGGCCGGATTGAGGAAGAAAGCCGGATCGTTCTGGTGAACGACGGATCTTCCGACCGCACTGCGCAGATCATGAGCAGGCTGCATGAGCAGAACCCCCGCATCAGCTGCATTCATTTTTCCGCCAATTTCGGCCATCAGAATGCCGTCCTGGCAGGGTATCATTTTGCCGCGGACAAATGCGACGCGGCCATCTCCATTGACGCGGACCTGCAGCAGGATATCGAGGCGATTGATCTCTTCCTGGACGAATATGAAAAAGGAGCAGACGTGGTCTACGGCGTCCGCAACTCCAGAGACACGGACGGCTTCTTCAAGAAGGCGACGAGCCAGATTTTCTATCAGCTGATGGAATGGTTCGGTACGAAGACGATCCCCAACCACGCCGATTACCGCCTGCTTTCCCGCAGGGCGCTCCAGGCGCTCTCGGAGTACGGAGAGGGCAATATCTATCTGCGCGGACTGATTCCGACGCTGGGATTCCCGTCCGCGATTGTTCATTTTGACGTGAAGGACCGGACGGCGGGCTCCTCCAAATACACGCTCTCCAAAATGCTGCGGCTGGCGGCGGACGGCATCACTTCGTTCAGCATCGCGCCGATCCACTTTGTTTTCATGATGGGCATCCTGATCCTGCTGGTCAGCCTGATCGTCATGCTGGTGACACTGATTGACTGGATCCGCGGGAATGTCGTGAGCGGCTGGACGACGATCGTCCTCTCGGTCTGGGCGCTGGGTGCAATGCAGCTGATTGCGATCGGTATCGTGGGAGAGTACATCGGGAAAAACTATATCGAGACCAAAAAACGGCCGCGCTACCTGATTGAATCGGTCGAGCATAAATAGCTTTCGCAAAACTTGTTTTGTTTTTAAATTTTCTATTACGATCTCTTGTTCATCCGATCATAAAAATGCTATACTTATTCTGTATAGCATTTTTTTAATTGGTGGTATTCAGACGCGGTGTTGAGATGAGCCATTTTACGGATTTTCACGCAGATGATTACGGTCTTTTCCGCAAAGAGAGCGAGCGGATCCTGGAATGCTGCGAGCAGGGCGCACTGACAGGCGTCAGTGTCATGACCACAAGCCCGGTTGTATCCGAATGCATGGAGATGCTGATGGAGCGCTGTCCGCACCTTCTTCTTCAGGTTCATCTGAATTTCTACGACGGGAAGGCACTCGCCGCGCCCGAAGTTCCGCTGCTGACGGATGAGAACGGCGTCTTTCATATTTCCTTCAGCCGTCTGGTGCTGGCTTCCTACATTCCTTTCATGCGGAAAAAGCTTCTGCCGCAGCTTGAGAAGGAACTGTGGGCTCAGATGCTCGCGATGAAGCCCTGGGTGAAGGAGTTCACCTGCGCGGACCGGGATGCGTCTGTAAAATCCGCATCCGGGAAGACGGAGCAGAACGGGAGGCCGGATCCTGCGCTGACCGGCGAGGGAGGTCTGCGCCTGGACGGACACGGCCATTATCACATGATTCCGATTGTCTTCGACGCGCTGATGAATGTGATCTGCCGGGAGAATCTGAATGTCACTTTTATCAGACAGCCCTATGAGGAGCTGTCCATGTACCGCCCGATTTTCAAGAAGATGGTGGGCTTTAAGCCTGTGAATCTTTTGAAGGTCATCATCATCAATCATTTTGTGCGCCGCAACCGCAGGAAATATCCGTTCCTGTGTTCTCTGCCGCAGCAGGTCTTTTCCGGAATCCTTTTTTCCACCAACCTGCGGATCGAGAATGCCGGGGCGATTCTGCCGGAGCTTGAAAAACTGGAAAAAGAGCGCGGCTGCATGGGAGAACTGCTGTTTCATCCGGGCGGTGTCTATGAGAAGGAGGATCTGGATCAGATCACAATCGGAAAGGACCGGTCTTTCTTCTGTCACGAAAACCGGCGTCTGGAGTACGAGGCGCTTCATCAGATCACAAAGGGTGATTCTTAAGTAAAATCAACCGGCACTGCGTCCGAGGGGAAGAACGCACAAATACAGCCACAGATGTAATTCAGTATGGAAATAGAAGGAGGCTGGGGATGATTTTTGTTACAATTCAGGATGATATCAATGTCCTGCATTTCACTAATCGTGTCAAAAATTATCTTCGTAAGTGCGGGGTCAATACAGTCGGAGAACTGCTGGACGCGAGTCCGCAGGAGCTTCGGAATATTTACCATGTCGGTGAGCGGTCCGTAGAGGCAATCGCAAGACAGCAGAGAGAACTTCGCTCCATGACGGGAGAGTTCGCACTGGTGGAGAAAGAAACGCCGGAAAAGGAAGATGCTCCGGCACAGGCGGGTACGTCAGGCAGACCTGTCATTGTCCGGAACGGGCAGGAGGTTTTTGACGTACCGATTGAGGAACTGGGGCTTCCGACGCTTTATTACCGCAAGCTTAAAGAAGCCGGGCTGCATTATACATCGCAGCTTGAACAGATGAGAGATGAGGAAATCCTGAAGCTGGACCGGATCGGACGCACCGGGCTGCGGACACTGCGGGAGAGACTTCAGCAGGTCAGTTATATGCCGGTGTCTCAGAACCGGAGCAATCCGGATTCCGAACTGGACAAGGATGCGGAAGCATTCCTGAATTCAGGCCTCTTCCAGCCCCAGATAAAGGAGAAGGTGACCGGCGAAATGGCGCTGCTGCGCCGCAGGCATCCGTTCTTAAGCGGAATGCCGTTTCTGGCCATGGCGTATGACCTGCCGTCAGCGAGACTGTCCGTCAAAAGACTGATTCTTTCCAGTATTGATGAGAACGGCGGTGAGATCACTTCTTCGGTACTGGATCAGCGTTATCCGTCAAATCTCCGGGGAACGGAGATTATCAGGGAGATCTTCCACGAGATGGAGGCGGACGGGCAGATCCGGCAGAGCGGCAGCAGGATCGAAGCCATGGATTCAAGTATCCTGGACTGGGTGAATACGCTGAAGGATGAGCGCACAAGAGAGATCTTTCTGATGCGCCTGTCGGGCGCGACGCAGGACAGAATCGGAGAGAAGTACGGAGTGACACATCAGCGCATCAACATGCTGCTGAAGGACGTCCTGAGCAAACGGCCCAAGCTTCGTGAGGACCGGTATGTCAGTCTGTATACGAATTATGTAATTGATAAAAAGACCTTCGTGAAATGCTTCGGAGAGCCGGAGACCACTTATTATTATGTCCGCCAGATCTGTCCGCGCGGCATGGACAAGGAACCGCTGGAGGCGTGTCTTGATGATGAGCGGATCCCGGAGAAAATCCGTCAGGAGGTCCGGAAATACCTGAAGAAATAAACGGAATGAGCAGAGTGATCAGATGAATCGGTACGACATCGTTGTTTTTGATATGGATGGAACGGTTCTGGATACGCTGGAGGACCTGACAGACGCTGTGAATGTCGTCCTCCGGCGGCACGGCCTGCCGGAAAAGGAGAGAGCCGAAGTGCGCAGGTTTCTCGGAAACGGCGCGCGGCGGCTTCTGGAGCTGTCGCTCCCGGAGGGCACGGACGAAGAAACCGTCAGACAGTATATTGCGGAGTTTCTGACAGAGTATCAGCAGCACTGTGACGATCACACAAAGCCTTACGACGGCATTGTGCCGCTGCTGCGTACGCTGAAGAGCCGCGGCGTGAAGACCGCCGTGGTATCCAACAAGGCCGATGCCGCCGTTCAGAAGCTGTGCAGAACCTGCTTCCCTGACTGTTTCGACTACGCGGCGGGCGAGATTGCCGGTATTCCGAGAAAACCGGCCGCGGAACCGGTTCTTCTTGCGATTAAGACACTGAAGACAGCAGGGCGCGCGGTTTATGTCGGAGATTCCGAGGTAGATGCCGCCACCGCGCGGAATGCGGGACTGGAACTCATTGCCGTGTCCTGGGGCTTCCGGGACCGGGAAGAGCTGGAGGAGCTGGGGATCCGGAAAATTGCGGACAGCCCTGAGCAGCTCCTTGAATATCTCTCCTGAAAAAGCTCTGTAAAGGTGAGTCTCTTGGAATGAAGATCACGGACCGGAGCAATTGGATTACATTTCTGACAGCGCTGCTGACGGCAGCGCTTCTGATTATGCCCATGGGCCTTTCGCCGGTCTGGAACGGCGAAATCGCCAATCATCACAATCAGTATGAAGAGATCGCCGAGTCCTTCCTGCACGGTCATCTGTACTTTGAATACAATGACGTGGAGGAGCAGCTGGCGGCGATGGAAAATCCCTATGATCCGGCCGCCCGGGATGCGCTGGGCATTGACCTGCATGTCGATCATGCCTTCTACAACGGACATTTCTATATGTATTACGGCGTCGTTCCGGCGGTGCTGGTTTTTGTTCCGTACAGGCTTCTGACCGGCCATTCCCTCACAACTTATCATGCGACGCAGCTGTTTGTCCTGCTGACGGTTCTGGGGATTTTTCTTCTTTTTGCACAGATCCGCAGCCGTTTCTTCAGTGACGGCAAGAAGTCGCTGATGCGTCTTTTTGCTGCCGCGGTTTCTCTCTCTTCACTCTGGTATGCGGCGGACGCGCCGTCTCTATACTGTACTGCCTTTACAGCTGCGATCTGCTGTATGGTCTACAGCCTGCTGTTTTATCTGGAGACCGTCTTCGGAGAAAAAGGAGAAGACGGAGAGGAAGGCAGAAAGAGGGCAGTAAAGCAGGCGGGCTGTGCTTTTCTGGGCGGGCTGTGCGGAGCGCTGGCCTTCGGCTGCCGGCCGCCTGTCGCACTGGCCAATCTGGCTGCCGTGCCGCTGCTTGTGGTTTATCTGTCTTCCGGAAGGGCATCCCGGAGAGAAAAGACACGGATCGTTCTGTGTGCGATGATTCCCTATGCCGTCGTCGCGGCCCTTCTGATGTGGTATAACGCAGCCCGGTTCGGAAGTCCCTTTGAGTTCGGACAGGCTTATCAGCTCACTGTGGCAGATCTCCACAGCTACGGGTCTTTTGGTGAGACCTTCTCACTGTCCTGGGAGCTTCGCGGTCTTTATGAAAACTTCTTCGGCTTCTATGGTTTCTCGGGGACGTTTCCTTTTATCCGCTACGGCGGAGCCTTTGTCAACTTCCCGATGCTGCTTTTAGTCTGCGGCGTCTGGGCCCCGGCTGTCCGGAAGAGACTGGCCGCGCTGAAGCTCCTGGGTTTTGGCCTTGTGCTGTTTTTTCTGCCGGTGCTCATCACCCTGATCGATGCGCTCTGGTCGCCGATCATCTATGAGCGGTACCGGATGGACATCTATTACCTGATGGGGATTCTGACGTATCTGGTTTCCTGCTGTATCCTTCTGACGGGGGAGGAAAGAAAAAGGATCCGCGCGGAGCGGATCCTGGTCGTGCTGTGTATTCTGACTATGATCAGCAGTGTCCTGCTTTATTTCGTGCCGTACGATTACAACGCGAGCGCGTGGTTTTCCTGGTTTACCCGGTGATGCCGTTCGGGTTATAGGCCGCGTCGCAGTAGCGGCAGCGATAGATGGCCCGGTGGTCATCGGCGAGATAGAAGATCTGCGGCAGCTCCTGCTCAATGGTGGAGATGCAGCGCGGATTTGTACAGCGGATGATTCCCTTCACCTCCTTCGGGAGAGGAAGGGATTTCTTTTCGATGATTTCCCCGTTTTTGATCACATTGATTGTAATGTCCGGATCCACAAAAGCGAGGACGTCCAGATTCAGCGTATTGATATTGCACTCCACCTTCAGGATATCTTTTTTGCCCATGGCGTTGCTGCGGGCATTTTTAATGATTGCAACCGTGCAGTCCAGCTTGTCCAGTCCGAGGTGGTGATAGAGCTCCAGACTTTTGCCTGCCTTGATGTGATCCAGAACAAAGCCTTCTTCGATTTTTCCGACATTCAGCATAATACAGGTCCTCCTTATACCAGTTCCAGCAGTGTGGCGATCAGTGCCATGCGCACGTAGACGCCGAACTGAACCTGCCGGAAATACGCAGCGCGGGGATCATTGTCCACTTCAACCGAGATTTCGTTGACACGGGGCAGAGGATGCAGAACAAACATGTCGTTTTTCGCCAGCGACATTTTTTCGGCATCGAGGATGTAGAAATTGCGCAGCCGCACGTAATCTTCTTCGTTGAAGAAACGCTCACGCTGGACCCGGGTCATGTAGAGCAGATCCAGTTTTCCGATCACTTCCTCCAGGCGGATGTATTCTTCGTAGTGAATGCCGCGGTCATCGAGGAATTCGGTTATGTAATCCGGCATCCGCAGCTCCGGCGGGGAGATGAAGACAAAGCGGATATCCTGGTAGCGCGCCAGCGCATTGACGAGGGAGTGCACGGTCCGGCCGAACTTCAGATCTCCGCACAGTCCGATGGTCAGAGAGGAGAGACGGTTCTTCAGATTCCGGATCGTAAGCAGATCCGTGAGGGTCTGCGTCGGATGCTGATGGCCGCCGTCGCCGGCGTTGATCACCGGGATCCGGGAGAACTGTGCCGCGACGGTGGCAGCACCTTCCTTCGGGTGACGGATCGCCGCGATATCCGCGAAGCAGGAGACGGTCCGGATTGTATCCGCGACGCTCTCGCCCTTCGCGGCGGAAGAGGAGCCCGCGTCGGAGAATCCCATCGTGCGGCCGCCCAGGTTCAGCATGGCGGTCTCGATGGAAAGTCTTGTGCGCGTGCTGGGCTCATAGAAGAGAGAGGCCAGCTTTTTTCCGTCGCACAGATGCGCATACCGCTCCTGGTGCTCGCGCATGTCGTCAGCGAGATCAAAGAGACGGTCCAGCTCGCCGACAGAAAAATCAAGTGGTGTGATCAGATGCCGCATATATTTCCTCCTTATTGAACTTCATAAGCGATTCCCTTGTTGTCCAGAAATTTCAGCACGGCGGTGTTCCAGGTCTGCTCCGGTTCTTTGTCCATGGAGAAGGTCCTGAAATCCACGGCCGAGAAGAGACGCAGCTCCTTTCCCTCGCCGCGCACCGAAAGAAGCAGGGCGCGGACCGGCACATTCTCTCCGATGAGCTTTCCGGCAAGTTCCGGTTTGAGCATCAGGACGAACTGCATGGACACCGGGGCCCGCTTTCCCTTGATCAGGTCGCGGCACATGGGCCGTATTTCGCTCCAGGGGATATTGGGCCAGGGCCGCTGCGCGGGATCATCCCAGACATCGGTGTCGTAGAAATCCCGGTTCAGACGTCCGTCCAGCTGCCAGCTCACCGCGGTTTTAATCTGTGCTTCTTCCAGCAGGAAGGAGTCGAAGGTATCCGAGGAGAGCAGGGCGGACATAAAGGCCGCAGGCTGTGTCAGAATAAGTGAAAGCATTTTTGATCCTCTCTGTTTCTTCAGCGCAGTTCCACGCCGGAGAACAGGACCAGCCAGGCGATGACCGCGATCTGAATGATCAGAATGGCGGGCATGCCGATCCGGAACTTCCATTTGCGTGTTTTGTGGTGAAAAAGAAACATTCCCAGAAGGCTTCCGATACTTCCTCCGATTACGGAGAAAAGAAACAGGACTGCCTCGGGAATGCGGAATGCGCCTTTCCTGGCTTTGTGCTTGTCGAGCGCCATCGCGAGAAACGCGGCCAGATTGACGAACAGAAAATAGAAGATAATAATGGCCGCCGTACTTTCCGGTATCTTCCGGATAAATTCAGGAACGTTCAAAAAAAACACCTCCCGCGATGTCTGTCTGCTGTGACAAGTATATCGTGAGAGGTGTTAAAAGTAAATTGATTTTCTTTTGTCAGACCGGGGAGAATTACTGCTCGCCCAGGCTCTTCATCTTCATTGCGCGGACCTTGCAGGAGAGGCCGAAGAGGTTGATAAAGCCTTCTGCGTCGTGATGATCATACAGATCGCCGGTCTTGAAGCTCGCGATGGATTCGTTGTACAGGCTGTACGGGGAGGTGGTGCCTGCCTTGATGATATTGCCCTTGTAAAGAGCCAGCTTAACCTGACCGGTGACATACTTCTGCGTGGACTCGATGAAAGCCTGCTCCGCCTCGCGCAGAGGAGTGAACCACTTTCCTTCATAAATCAGGCTTGCGAACTTGTGACCGATCTCATCCTTGACCTCGTAGGTGTCGCGGTCGAGGATCAGCTCTTCGAGCTGCTGGTGTGCCTCGTAAAGGATGGTTCCGCCGGGGGTCTCATAGACGCCGCGGCTCTTCATGCCGACGACACGGTTCTCAACGATATCGACAATGCCGATTCCGTTGGCGCCGCCGATTTTGTTCAGCGCGCGGATCAGATCGGAGAGCTTCATCTTTTCTCCGTTCAGTGCAACCGGCACACCGGCCTCAAAATCGATGGTGAGATAAGTCTTCTCGTCGGGAGCCTTTTCGGGCGTGACCCCGAGCACGAGCAGATGATCGTAGTTGGGCTCCGCTGAAGGATCCTCCAGTTCGAGACCTTCATGGCTGATGTGCCAGATGTTGCGGTCGCGGCTGTAGCTCGAATCTGCGGAGAAGGGGAGATGAATGCCGTGTGCCTTCGCATATTCGATTTCGGACTCACGGGAGTCCAGTGTCCACTTCTCATTGCGCCATGCGGCGATGATCTTCAGGTCGGGAGCGAGTGCCTTGATGCCCAGCTCGAAACGGATCTGGTCGTTGCCCTTGCCGGTTGCGCCGTGGCAGATGGCGACGGCACCTTCCTTGCGGGCGATTTCCACCAGCTTCTTGGCAATCAGCGGACGTGCCATGGAAGTGCCCAGGAGATACTTGTTCTCATACACGGCATGTGCCTGAATGCAGGGAGCGATATACTCATCGCAGAACTCATCCGTCACATCCAGAATATACAGCTTATCGGCGCCGCAGTAGGCCGCGCGCTCTTCAAGGCCTTCCAGCTCGGATTCCTGTCCGCAGTCGATGCAGACACAGATTACTTCATAATTGAAGTTTTCCTTCAGCCACGGAATGATGACAGTGGTATCCAGACCGCCTGAATATGCAAGTACAACTTTTTCTTTTGCCATTTTTATAGATCCTCCGTTTCAGCCGCCCCGCGGCCGTTTCTTTTTATCTGACGAAAGACAGTTTACAACGGGCAGGAAAAGGAATCAAGTGAATATTATTACATAAATATGCAACTAATACGTCCTAAAATGCATAAAAATGCACAAATATCCAATACGGATGCATAAATATTAGAATCTGGTTGAAATAATGCCCGGTTTGTACTATGATATTCCTCAAATTTGATGATTTTCTAATACTGCCGCAGGTGGTAAAGTATGCTGTGGTATTGTTATGGTCTTCAGAATCCATAATAAAAACAGACAGGGAGTAGAAAAAATGAATCTGTGCATGTACTTACCGAACGGACAGAGCGATGTAAAGGTACGGGCGGGCATCATCGGTGCGACGGGATATGCCGGCGCGGAAATCGTGCGGCTTCTTGCGGCACATCCGAATGTGGAGATCGCCTGGATCGGTTCCCGCTCCAACGCGGGAGAGACGCTTTCTTCCATATATAAAAATCTGTTCCGGATTGTGGATCTGCCCCTGGTGGATCATGAAGATCCGGAGCCGGAAGTGACAGCGGATCTGCCGGTCCGCGAAGCAATCCTGAAGCTTGCGCAGGATGTGGATGTTATTTTCACGGCGACGCCGCAGGGCGCATGTGCGCAGCTGGTCAGTGAGGAGCTTCTCTCGGGCACCCGCGTGATTGACCTGTCGGCGGATTTCAGATTAAAGGATGTCGCTGTCTACGAGAAGTGGTACGGGATTCAGCATGCCGCTCCGGAGTTTATCCGGGAGGCGGTCTACGGTCTCACGGAGCTGAACAGAGAGAAGATCCGGGAAACCAGGCTTCTTGCGAATCCCGGCTGTTATACCACCTGCTCGATTCTGACAGCCTACCCGCTGATCGCGGAAGGTCTCATCGACCCGGACACGCTGATTATCGATGCGCTGTCGGGCGTCTCAGGCGCCGGCAGAGGTGCCAAGACCGCCAACCTGTACAGTGAAGTGAACGAGAGTGTCAAGGCTTACGGTGTTGCGGGACACCGCCACACGCCCGAGATCGAGGAGCAGCTCACTTATGCCCGCAGACAGAAAGATGCGGAAGCCGCGCCGGTGCTGGTGAATTTCACCCCGCACCTGATTCCGATGAACAGAGGCATTCTGGCGACGGAATATGCCAGCCTTGTAAAGGATGGGGACGGCGCGCCGGTGACGGATGACAGAGTCCGGGCAGCCTATGAAAAATACTACGGAAACGAGCCGTTCATCCGCATTCTGGGTGCAGGCAGCTGTCCGGAAACTCGCTTTGTCGAGGGCAGCAACTATGTGGATATCGGCTGGAAGATCGACTTAAGGACAGGGCGGATCATCGCAATGGGTGCGCTGGACAATCTGATGAAAGGCGCGGCCTCGCAGGCGGTCCAGAACATGAATGTGATGTTCGGCCTTCCGGAGAATGCCGGCATTTCCATGATTCCGATGGTTCCGTAAGGAGGATAAACGCGTGAATGTTATCTGCCGCGCCATGACCGCGGATGATTATGATGATGTCAGAAAGCTGTGGATGTCCATCACGGGATTCGGCATTCGTAAAATTGACGACAGCCGCGAGGAGATCGAGCGCTTTCTGCAGCGGAATCCGACGACCAGCGTGGTTGCCCAGCTCTCCCACAAGACGGAGAATCCCGGGAAGATCGTAGGGGCCATCCTGTGCGGAAGCGACGGGAGACAGGGATATCTGTATCATGTCTGCGTGCTCAGTGAGTACCGCAGACAGGGCATCGGAAGACAGATGGTTTCCTACTGTATGCACGCGCTGGCGGATCTGAAAATCAACCGGGTCGCGCTGATCGCCTTCGCGAAGAACGATGTGGGAAATGCTTTCTGGAGACAGATCGGCTGGAACGGAAGAAGCGACTGCAATTATTATGATTTTGTGCTGAACGAGGAGAATATCGTCAGCTTTATCGAAGAAGGAACGGTCTCCTGAGGGACCGGCTGAGTTTATAAATCAGGAGGAAGAAACAGGTATGATCGAGTGGCTGAACGCGGGTGTAACGGCAGCGAAAGGTTTTGAGGCGGCCTGTGCGGCGGCGGGCATCAAGTATCAGGGCCGCACGGACATGGCGCTGGTCTATTCTGAGGCGCCGTGTGTCACTGCAGGCGTCTTTACCACAAATGTCGTCAAAGCAGCGCCGGTGATCTGGGATGCGGAGCTTGTAAAGAGCGGAGCAACCGGACGCGCCGTGGTCGTCAATTCCGGCATCGCAAATGCCTGCACGGGACAGGAGGGACTGGAAGTCTGCCGCAGAACGGCACAGGCAGCCGCACAGGCGCTGGACATTCCGGAGGACTCCGTCTATATCGGATCGACCGGTGTGATCGGCATGCAGATTCAGACGGAACGGATCGCTGAAGGCGTAAAGCTTCTTGCCGGGTCGAAAAGCAGCTCTCAGAAAGCGGGAACACTGGCGTCGAAGGCGATCATGACCACCGACACCGTCAATAAGGAAATTGCCTGCAGAGTGCAGCTCGGCGGTGTGCCGGTGACGATCGGCGGCATGTGCAAGGGCTCGGGCATGATCCATCCGAACATGGGAACGATGCTCTGCTACATCACCACGGATGCCGCAGTTGAGAAATCTCTGCTGCAGAAGGCTCTTTCGGAAATTGTTCAGGACACCTTCAACATGATCTCTGTGGACGGCGACACCTCCACAAATGACACACTGCTGGTGCTGGCCAACGGACTCGCCGGAAACCCCTGCGTCAGCGAGGAAAATGAGGACTACCGGATTTTGCATGATGCCCTGTATGAAATCTGCCTGAATCTGTGTCAGCGGATGGCGGCGGACGGAGAGGGCGCGACGCGCCTGATCGAGTGCCGGGTGGAGAAGGCCGACACGAAGGAGCATGCGAAGATTCTGGCAAAATCCGTCATTTGCTCGAATCTGACGAAAGCCGCGGTGTTCGGAAAGGACGCCAACTGGGGGCGCGTTCTGTGCGCGCTGGGCTACAGCGGCGTGCTGTTTGATCCGGATCAGGTGGATCTGTATTTTGAGGCCGGCGGAGAGTCCCTCCTGATTTTTACGGACGGGGCTGCGGCGGATTACAGCGAGGAGGACGCAACCAGACTGCTCTCCGGTGAGAAGGTCGTGATTCGGGCCGTGATGCATCAGGGGGACGCGTGTGCGACGGCCTGGGGCTGTGACCTGACCTATGATTATGTGCGGATCAACGCGGATTACCGCAGCTGAGGAAGCAGAGGAAAGGATATAAAAGACAATGGAATCATATATGAACGAAGCGCAGCAGAAGGCGCAGGTGCTGGTCGAAGCGCTGCCGTACATCCAGAAATTCAATCGGAAAATTATTGTCGTGAAGTACGGCGGGAGCGCGATGGAGAGCGAGGAGCTGCAGCGCAGTGTCATTCAGGATGTCACGCTGCTCAAGCTCGTCGGTTTCAAGCCGATTATCGTGCACGGCGGCGGCAAGGAAATCAGCCGCTGGGTGAAGAAGACCGGCAAGGAGGCACAGTTTATAGGCGGAATGCGCGTCACGGACGAAGACACGATGGAGATCGCGGAGATGGTCCTGGGACGTGTGAGTAAAAAACTGGTGGCGATGGTGGAAGCACTGGGCGTCAAGGCGGTCTCGGTCAGCGGCAAGGACGGTCAGCTGCTCACCGTGAAGAAGCGCCTTGCGGACGGGCAGGACATCGGATTTGTCGGCGAGGTGACGAAGGTCAATCCGAAGATTCTGTATGATCTTCTGGAGAGTGATTATCTGCCGATTGTCGCGCCGATCGGACTGGACGAGGATTTCCTGACCTATAATATCAATGCGGATGAAGCGGCCTGCTCGATTGCGAAGGCAGTCGGCGCCGACAAGCTGGTGTATCTGACGGACATCGAGGGCCTGTACCGGGATCTGAATGATCCGTCCACCTTTATTTCGCGCATCAGCATTGAAGAAGCGGACGAAATGATTGCGAGCGGAATTGTCGGCGGCGGCATGCTCCCGAAGCTTGCGAACTGCACCGATGCCGTCCGGGGCGGCGTACACCGCGTCCATATTCTGGACGGACGGGTGCTGCATTCGATTCTGCTGGAGATCTTTACCAAGAAAGGAATCGGAACCGTCTTCTACCGGGAAGGCGATGTGTTTATGGAGTGACAGATCAACAGATCGGGACCGGCACAGCCGCCGGAAGGAGGAATTCGGGATGGAAGAAAGTACGAAGATGCTGATCGAACAGGCGGAGCGGGATCTGCTGCACACTTATAACCGGTATCAGGTTGTCCTGGACCGGGGCGAGGGCGTATATCTCTATGATATCGAAGGAAAGAAGTATCTGGACTTTGTCGCGGGAATCGCGGTTTTTGCCCTCGGCTACGCCAATCAGGCTTATAATGATGCCTTAAAGCGTCAGATCGACAAGCTGCTGCACACGTCGAATTATTATTACAATGTGCCCGCGATTCAGGCGGCGCACAAGCTCAAGGAAGTGACGGGCATGGACCGCGTGTTCTTTACGAACAGCGGCGCGGAGGCCGTTGAAGGCGCCATCAAGTCCGCCATGAAAGTTCACTCCGGGAAGGGCACGGGCGGCCGCAGCGAGATCATCGCCATGGAGCACAGCTTCCACGGACGCACGATCGGTGCGCTGTCAGTGACAGGCAATGCCCACTACCGCGAGGACTTTGAGACCATCGACCGGCAGGTCCGTTTTGCGAAATTCAACGATGCGGAATCGGTGCGAGCGCTGGTGACGGAGAATACCTGCGCCGTGATCCTTGAGGTTGTACAGGGCGAGGGCGGACTGATTCCGGCGACGACGGAGTTCCTGAAGGAAGTCCGGAGTCTGTGCGATGAGAAGGGCATTCTTCTGATTTTTGATGAAATTCAGTGCGGAATGGGACGGACCGGTTCCATGTTCGCTTTCCAGAACCACGGCGTGAAGCCGGATATCATGACCTGCGCCAAGGCGCTCGGATGCGGTGTTCCGGTGGGCGCATTCCTGATGACGGAGGAGACAGCGGCAAAATCGCTTGTTCCGGGCGATCACGGTACGACCTACGGCGGCAATCCTTTTGCGGCTGCGGCCGTGTGCGAGGTGCTGCGTCAGTACGAGGAGCGCGATATTCCGGGGCATGTAAAGGAGATTGCGCCGTATTTTGAAAAGAAGCTGGACGAGATCGCGGCAGCGCATCCGTGCATTCTTCAGCGCAGAGGATGCGGGCTCATGCAGGGGCTGGTCTTTGACAGACCGGTGGCGCCGGTGATCCGCGCGGCCATGGACAGAGGACTTATTCTGATCAATGCGGGAGCCGACATTCTGCGTTTCGTGCCGCCGCTGATCATTGAAAAAGAACATATTGATGAGATGGCGGAGATCCTGGAGCAGGCGATCCGCGAAACGGAGGAGGCATGACGCTCAGATCGAGACTGCTTTCCGCGGCTGCGGCCGCGGTGCTTCTGATCGTGCTGCTGCTCACGGCGCGCGAGGTGCATCAGGAGGGTTCCGGCGCACTGTTCGACGGCAGGGACACCATCAATGTCTGGTATAACGATGAGGACCTGACGGACTATTTCACGCAGGCGGCAGTGGCCTACAACGGCGCACAGACGAGATACCGCGTCGAGCCGCACTATGTGGCGGATGTGGAGTTTCTTGAGACCATCGGGAAAGCCTCGGTGAACGGCCGGGACTTTCCGGATGTCTATGTCATTACGAATAATCTGCTGGGCAAAGCGGCGCTCTCCGGGCTGGCGGCCGGGATCCGGGATGATGTGCATTTTCAGGATACGACGCTGTTTCCCGAGGCGGCGCAGCACGCCGTGACCTGGCACGGGGAAAAGGTCGCCTATCCGTTCTTCTTTGAGACTTCGGCCCTGTTATACAATAAGACTCTTCTGGCGCAGATGGCGGAGCAGGCCGGCATTGACGTGTCGGAGGCGCAGCCGCGGACCATTCTGGATATTATCCGGCTGGCGGACAGCTACAACGCGCCGGAGGGCGTGGATGCCATCTTCAAGTGGGATGTCTCCGATATTTTCAACAACTTCTATTTCGTCGGCAGCTGCATCGATGTGGGCGGACCGGACGGCGACAACCGGGATCAGGTCCGGATCTATACGCCGGAGGCGATCCAGAGTCTGCAGGTCTATCAGCAGCTGGGACAGTTCTTCTCCGTCGATATGCGGACAGATGACTATGAATCGGTTCTGGAGGATTTTGCCGCGGGCAAAATCGTCTTTACGGTTGCGACGACCGATGCGGCGGAAAAACTCCGGAAGAAGGCGGAGAGCGGGGAGATGGATTTTGAATACGGCGTCCTGCAGCTCCCGGATATGACCGACACGCTCACGACACGGACCATGTCCGTCACGGACTGCCTGGTAGTGAACGGCTATTCTTCACAGCAGGAGGCGGCAAACCGCTTTATCCAGTACCTGCTGATCAGCAAGGGCGAGCTGTATGAGCGCAGCGGAAAGGCACCTGCGACCGCGGGCTATCGGTACGAAGACGAGCATATGAACGGATTCTTCGAGGCCTATGCGGACAGCGTCCCGATCTCCAAAATGCCGGAGACCTCCAATTTCTGGATGTTTATGGAAAACACGCTCTCCAATGTCTGGAACGGCGCGGATGCGGGAGAGGAGCTGCGCACCCTGGAGGCGCAGATTCTGCTGCAGCTGACCGGTGAGGAGCGGGAGATTCCCGAGATCGAAGCACCGGAATATGTGGACATCTCGGCACAGCTTCCGGAGGATTCCGGCAACTGAAGAAAGGCCCGGAAGCTTCCGTCTGCCATTGTTTTTTTCGGCTTTCTCTACTACAATAATACCGTGCGCAGTGGGGGAACCTTTCAGCTGAAGCTGAGAGGAACTGCGGATGAAAATAAACAGATTGAAAGCAAAATGGCTGCTGATTGCGGCGTCTGTCATTCTGGTGGACGCGGGTGTTTTTTCCTGCGGGAAGCCGGAGCCTTCGGTGACAATTCTGGAGGAGCAGAACGCTTCTGTGCGGGAAGCAGAAGCCGATGCGCAGGCATCGGCCGGCGAAGCTGAAGCTTCCGGCGGAGAAGAAGCGGAACAGGAGACAGTCTGTGTCTTTGTGTGCGGACAGGTAGCACGGGAAGGCGTCTATGAGTTCCCGCTGGGAACAAGGGTCTACGAAGCGATCGAGGCGGCCGGCGGTTTTCTGCCGGACGCGGACACATCCTATGTGAATCAGGCACTTGTACTGACGGACGGGGAGAAGCTGTGGATACCGGACCGCAGTGAGAGCGCAGCACTTTCCTTATCGGAAATGCAGGAGAGGGCAGCCGGCGGAAAAGTGGACCTGAATACGGCAGACTCCGATCTGCTGCAGACACTGCCGGGGATCGGACCTGCGAAGGCAGAAGCGATTCTGGAATACCGCGCGCGCAGCGGCGGTTTTGAGAGCGCGGAGGAACTGATGCAGGTATCCGGGATCGGACAGGCAAGTTTTGACAAATTAAAGGATTCTGTTATCGTCAGATAAGACGGATCAGATATAAGGTAGTACAGAATATGGCGAAAATACTGATTGTAGATGATGAAAAACTGATTGTAAAAGGACTGCGTTTCTCTCTGGAGCAGGAGGGCTATCAGGTCGACTGCGCCTATGACGGAGAGGAAGCGGTCCGTATGGCCGGTAGCACAGACTATGATCTGATGCTGCTGGATCTGATGCTTCCCCGGATCAGCGGGCTGGAAGTCTGCCAGCAGGTCCGGGAGTTCTCGGACGTTCCGATCATCATGGTGACCGCGAAGGGAGAGGATATGGACAAGATCATGGGTCTGGAATACGGGGCCGATGATTATGTCACCAAGCCCTTCAATATTCTCGAGGTCAAGGCACGCATCAAGGCGATCCTCAGAAGGACTGCATCCAGAGGAAGCACCGTCCGTGAGGCGGAGAAGCCGGATGTGGTGGTGAGCGGCGATCTGAAGCTGTACAGGGAAGACAGACGGTTTGAGATCGAGGACCGGGAGATCAAGCTGACCTCCAAGGAATTCGAACTGCTGGATCTTCTGATGACGCATCCGGGAAAGGTCTACGGGCGCGAGAAGCTGCTGCAGCTGGTCTGGGGCGCGGACTTCCCGGGCGATGAGCGCACGGTGGACGTTCACATCCGCAGACTCAGAGAGAAAATCGAACCCAACCCGTCTGAACCGATTTATGTGCAGACCAAGTGGGGCGTCGGATATTATTACAAAGAGCATGCCGCCAAGGCGTAAGACCGGATCGGAATGAAGAAGCTTGTTCATAAACTTGTCCAGCAGTTTCCGATCCTGCGGAGCCTGAAGATCCGGATTATCGTGCTCTGCCTTCTGATCGGTATTATTCCCTGCAGCATCATGCGGATTGCGATCCTGAGCAGCTATGAGCAGCGGGTGGTCAATGTGCGCACATCCGAGGTCTCAACCCAGCTGCGTGTTCTTGCGAATCACCTGATCAATTACGATTATCTCCATCATCCCGAGAACGACATCATCAATGCCGAGCTGACGCAGTTTTCGTCTCTGTATGACGGGCGCGTCCTGATCATCGACGAGAACCTGCGCGTCGTGAAGGATACCTTCGGCATGTCCGAGGACAAAATCGTCATCTCGGAGGATGTGGTCAACTGCCTCAGAAAGGGTTCTGCCGGGCAGACATCCAATTATGTCAGGGCGGATAACTACATCGATGTCATTGTGCCGATCGCGGAGACACCGTCGCTGGAATACAGTGAGTACACCTGGGGACAGACGGTGACCAGCGAAGTGGTGCGGGGCGTCATTCTGGCGAGCATTTCCACGGATTCCATTGTCGCGACGCTGGACCTGCTGGGACGGCAGGCTACGCTGATTCAGATTATTCTGGTTCTGGTGATCCTGGCGATTACCATTCTTTCCACATACCTTCTGCTGCGTCCGTTTGACCGGCTGACAAAAGCGATCAGCGAGGTCCGTTCGGGCTATTCCAGCGATCCGGTGAAGGTCAACGACTACCTGGAGACCGAGCACATTGTGAATGCCTTCAACCAGGTGCTGGGCCGCATGCGCGCCCTCGACGCCTCTCGTCAGGAGTTTGTCTCCAATGTGTCTCATGAGCTGAAAACACCCATGACTTCCATGAAGGTGCTGGCGGACTCACTGCTTCAGCAGGAGGAGGTCCCGCCGGAGATGTACCGGGAGTTCCTGCAGGATATCGACAATGAGATTGACCGTGAGAACAAGATCATTGCGGAACTGCTTTCCCTCTCCAAAATGGACAGGCGGCAGGTGACCATGAATATTTCCAGCGTCAATATCGAGGAGCTGCTGGAGGTCGTCTTAAAGCGCGTGCAGCCGCTCGCACAGCGGCATGACATCGAGCTGACGCTGGTGGCGGAGCGCTCGGTGACGGCGGAGATCGACGAAGTGAAGATGACAATGGCCTTCACAAACCTGATCGAAAACGCGGTCAAATACAATAAGGATCACGGCAATGTGACCGTGACGCTGGACGCCGATCACAAGGAATTTATCCTGACGGTGCAGGACACCGGCATCGGCATTCCGGAGGAGGCCGTGAGCCAGATCTTCGAGCGGTTCTACCGGGTCGACAAATCCAGATCCAGAGAAATCGGCGGAACAGGCCTGGGCCTGTCGATCGTCCGCAGCGTCGTGCTGGCACACCGCGGCTCGATAGATGTTGAATCGAAGGAGGGAGAGGGTACTTCCTTCGTCATGCGGATACCGCTGTCTTATACGGCGGGATCCGGTCAGACGCTCGGTGCGGCGGTTTCCGGGAGGATGGTACAATGAGAAATCTGATTCTGAAGAACTGCCATACACGATGCCTTGTGACCCTTCTGACTGCACTGCTGGTGCTTGCGCTGTCCGCCTGCGGAACGGGAGGGAAAAGTGCGGGCAAAGGCGGAAATGTTTACCGTGTCTATTACATCAACAAGGCAGATACGACCATCTGCCCGGTGGAATACCGTACTGATACAACGGATGCGCAGCTGCTTTCCGACGAACTGATTGAGCAGCTGTGTGCGCCGACAAATGAGGTCGGCTATTTTACCCCGGTCAACGGGTTTACGGTAATGGAAGACCGGCTGCAGGAAGAAGTTCTGACACTGGATCTGTCGGACGGCTATTTCACGCTGGAGCCGACCCATGAGATTCTGGTGCGGGCCGCGATCGTCAGCACGCTCTGTCAGATTGACGGAGTAGAGGAGGTCTGCTTCCTGGTGGGAGGAGAGGAGCTCCTCGGCCCGGACAAAGAGCCCATAGGCCCGATGAATGAAAAACGCTTTATCTTCAACTCCGGCAATGAGCTGGAGGATTATGAGCGCATCCGTCTGCATCTTTATTTTGCCAGTGAGACTGGTGACCGGCTGGTGGACACCTACCGCACCATTGTCTATAACAGCAACGTTTCCATTGAACGTGTCGTGACGGAGGCTGTCCTGAAGGGACCGATCTCCTCCGGCGTCTATCCGACGCTGAATGCCGACACCAAACTGCTGTCCGTCACAACGCGGGACGGCGTGTGCTATGTCAATGTGGACAACAGCTTTCTGATACAGCCTTACCGCGTGACACCGCAGGTGGCGCTCTATTCACTTGTCAATTCCCTGACAGAGCTCCCGTCTGTCAATAAGGTCCAGATCTCGGTGGACGGACAGATCGGCCGCGAGTTTATGGAGGCCATGGACCTGTCCGCTGTCTACAGCAGAAATGACGCGCTGACAGCGGGGGACGATCATTAATTTCCGGCTTTTTTAAAGGATAATCAGTCAAAATGCGAAGACCGCTGTGCGCTCTGGCGCTTCTGTTTGCAGCGGCTGTCTTTTTCAGTTTTCTTTTTTCCGGCAGGCCTGTCCCACAGGACTACAGCCCTGATCAGGGCAGACAGGTGCAGGTGAGCGGAACAGTCCTGTTCCGGACCCGGAAAACAGCTCCCGGCGAGGAGCCTGTACTTCTGGTGACACTCGGCAGCGCCGCCGGGTCTGTATCCCGTGAGCAGAATAGTCTTTCCATACCCGCCGGGCAGAAGGTTCAGTGTACGCTCAGCCTTTCCGACGAAGCCCGTGTACCCATCGGCGCGCGGGTGTGTGTTTCGGGGCGCCTGTATGCCTTTCCGGAGGCATCCAATCCGGGTGAATTCGACAGCCGTCTTTATTATCAGATTCTGAAAACCGCCTTCCGGGTCAGTGACGCCGTGATCATGCCTTCCTCATCGGGTGAGGGGCAGGATCCGCTTTCCTGTGACCGCTTCGGGGAGACGCTGTGCCGTCTGCGGCTTTTTCTCAGCGATGTGCTGGATCACTGCTGCGGACAGGAAGATGCCGGTGTCCTGAAAGCGATGCTCCTCGGGGAGAGAGAGGCTCTGACCGCGGAGATGAAGGAGGTTTACCGGGACGGCGGGATCCTGCATGTGCTCGCCGTGTCCGGTCTGCACATCTCCCTGATGGGAATGGGACTGTACAGAGTGCTGCGGCGCTTTGCGGCACTGCTGCTTTCGCGCTTTTCCTTCGGGAGCCGGAGAGCGCGCCGGCGTTTCCGGATACTGCTGAAGATTCTGGAGGGGAGCTGTGCGCTGACGGCTGTTTTCGTGATGATCTGTTACGGAAGAATGATCGGCATGAGTCCTTCCTCCTTCCGGGCGGTCTTCATGTTCGGAATGCACCTTCTGTCCCGTCAGCTCGGACGGACCTATGATCCGGCGACCGCACTGTCTCTCTCCGCGGTGCTCCTGCTTCTGGAACAGCCTCTGTATCTTTATCACAGCGGTTTTCTGTTTTCTTTTTCCTGCCTGCTTGGGGTCTGTGTCCTGATGCCGTATCTGTCCGGAAGAATCTTAAAAGGGCTGGCTGTCCCGCTGGCGGCGCTGCCGGTGCAGCTGTGCGTGTACGGGTTCTGGCCGACAGCATCCATTCTGCTGAATCTCGCAGTCATTCCGCTGATGGGCGCGGTGATGATCAGCGGGCTTCTGACGCTCCTGATGGGCGGCGCCGGACTGCTGCAGGCCGGCAGAGCGGCGGCACTTCCCGCGCACTTCATTCTGCTGTTCTACCACCGCGCCTGTCTGCTTCTGCAGGAACTGCCGGGCAGCGGGATCGTCACCGGGGCACCTTCCGCCGCAGCGGTCCTGTGCTATGTGCTTCTTCTGATCACCCTGATCTGCATCGAAGAATACGGCGGCCTTGCCGTGCCGCCCGCTGTTCAGGCGATGTGGCTGTGCTGCTGTATTCTGTTCCTGCTGGTGCGGGACGAGAGCGGCCTGAAGATCCATATGCTGGATGCGGGGCAGGGAGACGCAGTCATCATCCGGTTTGAGGACAGATGCGTCCTGGTGGACGGAGGAAGCTCCACAAAACAGGACCTGTATACTTATCAGCTGGAGCCGTTCCTGCGGCATGAGGGAATCGGTGAAATTGATGCCGCCGTCGTGAGCCACGACGATTTGGATCACTGCAGCGGGCTGATCAGTCTGTTGGAGAAGGAGGAGTCTCCGGCTAAGCCCCGGATCGGGCAGATTTTCCTGCCGGAAATCGATGAAGCTTCCCGGGGAGAAAATTACCTGCGGATTCTCGAACTGGCTGCCGCGCAGGATATTCCGGTGCAATATCTGTCGAGAGGAAAGACTCTTGTGCAGGAGAGCAGCACAGGCAAAATCCTGCAGCTTGTCTGTGTGCATCCGGAGGCAGGCGAAAGCTGTGAAAATGCAAATGAGGGCTCCGTGACACTGCTGATGCGTTACAAAAATTTTTCCATGCTCCTGACAGGCGATCTGGAAGGAGAGGGCGAACAGGAAGTGGTGGAGGTGCTGAGCGCGGAAAGGGACCTTCTGCCGCAGCCGGCGGCAGGGCAGCGCGCAAATCTGACTGTGCTGAAGGTGGCGCACCACGGAAGCCGCGGATCGACGGGAGAGGCGTTTCTGAGACAGGTCCGGCCTCTTTATTCTCTGATTTCCGCGGGAAGAAACAACCTTTACGGACATCCGCACGCGGAGCTTGTGGAAAGACTGGAAAAGGCGATGACGGATCCGGAGGGAACCCGGATCTTCCGCACGGACCGGTGCGGATGCATCACGGTCCGTACGGACGGAAGATCGGTGTTTACAGAATGCTTTCTGAATCAGTAATTTCCGGCTTAAATCCGGAAATCAGTAGTTCTCGGCTTTGATCTGGAAATAAGCCTGCGGGTGGTTGCAGACAGGGCAGATCTCGGGCGCTTCTTTGCCGATGACGATGTGACCGCAGTTGGAGCACTGCCAGATTTTGTCTCCGTCACGGGAGAAGACAATGGCGTCTTCGATGTTCTTCAAGAGCTTCTTATAGCGCTCCTCGTGTTCCTTTTCGATGGCCGCAACGCCCTCAAACAGTGCGGCGATGTCGTCAAAGCCTTCTTCGCGCGCCGTCCGTGCAAAGGAAGGATACATGGAAGTCCACTCGTAGTTTTCACCCTCGGCGGCGGCTTTCAGATTTTCCGGCGTGCTTCCGATGCCGTAGAGCAGCTTGAACCAGAGTTTTGCGTGCTCTTTTTCATTGTCCGCGGTCTCCTGGAAAAGCTGACCGATCTGGACATAGCCGTCTTTTTTCGCCTTCGAGGCAAAATACGTATACTTGTTGCGGGCTTCGGATTCACCTGCAAAAGCTGCCTGAAGATTTTTCTCTGTCTGCGTCCCCTTCAGTTCGGGACGAACTTCGAGATTTGCCATAATGATCTACCTCCTTATTTTTCAGCCTTCCGGCTCAGATTTGTGCGCGTTGAAAAGAATTCCGGCAGGGCACGCGTGAAGCCTGCCTGTCTTCATGATGGGAGATAGCGCTCGTTTCGTCAAGTGTGAAAAGATGATATAATAGCGGGTGCATCAGAGTCGAAAGGAGCATCATGGCAGTCAGAAAAGACCGTTCCGACGACAAAAACAGAAAAGAGGCACAGAATTTCAAGCTGATCAGGCCGGAGCTCGAAAGAGGCGGATTTACTCCGCTTTATATTCTGTACGGCAATCAGGCCTATCTGCGCAATCAGTACAGGGACGTAATCCGGAATTACATTCTCGGTGATGCCTCTGCGGATAATATGAATCTCTCTGTCTTCCGGGGCGATTCCTTTGAGATGCGCGAGGTGATCGATCTGGCACAGACACTTCCCTTTTTCTCCGAGCACCGGGTGATTATTCTGGAAAACACCGGGCTTCTGCGCCCGGCGAAGAGCGGAAAAAAGAAGGTGCAGGAAGACCAGCAGGCCGAGGAAGGACAGGAAGAAGAGCCGAAAGAAGAACAGGCAGAAGAGGAGCAGGACGATCTGCAGGAAAAAGGCGGGATCAGCCCGGCAGCCGTGCTCGCACAGTTCCTTCCGGACATGCCGGAGACGACCCATCTCATTATCGTGGAGGAGCAGATCGACGTGCGGTCCGGCCTGTGCCGCTATGCGGAAAAAAACGGCCGGTTTGTGTGCTGTGACACGCCGGAGCGCGGTGATATGATCAAATGGATCCGCGGCCGTTTTCAGAAGGATTACGGACTGGTGATTTCCCAGCCGGTCGTTGTCTCCCTTCTGGACCGGACCGGGGACGACATGCATCACATCACCTCGGAGATCGAAAAGGTCAGTGCCTACTGTCTCGGCCGCAGCGAGGTGACCGAAAAGGATCTCGACGCCGTCTGCACCGTGGTGCTGCGCGACCGGATCTTTGAACTGATTGACGCCATTATCGGGCGCAGGGGCAGACAGGCACTTTCCGTCTATATGGAAATGCTCGCGCAGCAGACTGCACCCGCCCAGATCCTGGCGCTGACGATCCGCCAGCTGAACCAGCTGCTTCAGGTGAGAGATCTTCTGGAACAGAACAACAACAATGAGAGCACCGTGGCCGAGTCGCTCCACATTCACCCGTATATCGTCAAGAAGATCCGGCGCTCTCTCCATGAATATGCGCGGGGCGCACCGGAGGAGGCACTGAAGGAGTGCCTGAAGACCGACACCGCCTACAAGAGCGGGAAGATGGACGCGGGCATCGCGATGGAAATGCTGATCGTTCGGATGACCAATTGAGAATGACCGATTTAATAACGGCAGAATATAAAAGGACAGGAGAGACGGACATGACAGAACCGAAGCCGCAGGAAATTTACAGACATTTCAAGGGCAGATATTACCAGGTGATCACCATGGCAACGAAGGAGGACACGGAAGAGCGGTTGGTGATCTATCAGGCACTGTACGGAAATTACGGAGTCTACGCGCGGTCGCTTTCCTCCTTCACGGAGAGGCTGGATCCCGCGCGGTACGCCTCACAGAATGTGACCGGACAGACCTTCCGCTTTGAGAAAGCCGATCCGGACGCACTGCGCGAAACACCGCCGCGCACCGGCCGGGCACAGGAGAAGGCGGAGGACGGCGGCGCACAGCGCGGGAGCGGTTCCTTCCCGCAGGAGAGCGGACTGGATCCGCGGGTCGAGGCTTTCCTGGACGCCTCCTCTCTGCAGGATAAGCTGGAGATCCTGACAGGCCTGCGGGGGCGCGTCACCAACGAAATGGTGGATACGATGGCGATTGCCTCGGGCATTGAAATAGATGAAGGCGACCCCGGTGAGCGCCTGGAGGAGCTGCGCAGCTGCCTTCTGACGATCGAAAAGTATGAGCAGAGAAGAAAATACGGAAACTGAACACAGCACAGAACCCGCGCCGGATTTTGCCCGGCAGCTGCTGACATGGTATGACGTTGAGCGGAGGATTCTCCCATGGCGGGAGGATCCTTCTCCTTATCACGTGTGGCTCTCGGAAATCATGCTGCAGCAGACCCGCGTCGAGGCGGTCATGGATTATTACCGGCGGTTTCTTTCCGTGCTGCCGGACCTGCCTGCCTTCGCGGCGGCACAGGAGCCGGTTTACATGAAACTCTGGGAGGGACTCGGCTATTACAGCCGGATCCGGAATTTTCACAGGGCGGCTGTCCTGGTAATGGAAGAGTACGGGGGAGAAATTCCCTCTGATCCGGCTGTGCTGGTAAAGCTGCCGGGGATCGGCCCTTACACGGCGGCGGCCATCGCATCGATCGCATTCGGCGTGCGTGCAGTTTCTGTTGACGGAAATCTGCTGAGGGTCTTCACGAGACTGACAGCGGACGGCGGTGATATCCGGGAGAAGGAAACGCGGCAGCGGGCAGAGGCCTTTTTTCTTGAGAGGATGCAGGAGCGCCCGGGAGATTTCAACCAGGCACTGATGGATCTGGGCGCGACGGTCTGCCTGCCCGGAAAGGAGCCGGCCTGCGGACGCTGTCCGCTCTCCGGTGTCTGCGCCGCACACGCCGCGGGACATGAAGCGGATTTTCCCGCCCCGACAAAGAAGGCCGCGCGCAGAATCGTGCCGCTGACGGTGCTGCGCATCCGCATCGGCGACCGGATCTGCCTGGGGCGCCGTCCGGACAGCGGTCTGCTGGCCGGGCTCTATGAGCTGCCGAATCTGGAAGGACATCTGACAGAGGAGGAGGTTCAGGCTTTTCTTACGCGGGAGGGCGCGGGTGTACCGGTGCGGGAGATTCTTTTTCTGGGTGAGGCAAAACATGTCTTCACCCATCTTGAATGGCACATGAAAGGCTATGAAGTGCACCTTGAGGATCTTCCGGCTTCGGCGGATTTTGCCGCGCGCAAAGGGTGGACTGCGGCGTCGCCCGCGCAGGTCCGGGAAGTCTTTTCCGTGCCGGCGGCGTTCTCCGCTTTTCTTTCCTGAGCAGCGGGGACGTGAGCAGGATTATGAGGTTTTTTATGCTTCAGTGCTTGAATGTGCTGCAATGAATTGTTATACTACGCAAGAGTCTGACGGCGAGGAGCCGGTCTGATACGGAACGATACTGTGCATCTTTAGACAGATTCCGGAGGAGAGAGAAAAAATGTATTCGATCGATGAAGTAAGAAGAGTGGATCCTGAAATCGCGAAGTGTATTGAGGATGAGATGAAGCGGCAGAACGAGCACATCGAGCTGATCGCTTCCGAAAACTGGACCTCCCGGGCGGTCATGGCCGCGATGGGAAGCCCCCTCACCAACAAATATGCGGAGGGTTATTCGGGAAAGCGCTATTACGGCGGCTGCCGTGTTATTGACGAGGTGGAAACCCTCGCCATTGAGCGGGCGAAGAAGCTGTTCGGCTGTGATTATGCCAATGTTCAGCCCCACGCCGGCGCACCGGCCAACCTCGCGGTGGAATTCGCGATCTTAAAGCCCGGCGACACCATGATGGGCATGGATCTCAGCCAGGGCGGACATCTCACGCACGGATCGCCGGCAAACATCTCCGGAACCTTTTTCAATGTGGTCCCTTACGGCGTGAACGGTGACGGATATATCGATTACGACGAAGTCATGAGACTGGCTGTCGAAAACAAGCCGAAGCTGATTATCGCGGGTGCCTCTGCTTATCCCAGAATCATTGATTTTGCAAAATTCCGCGAGATCGCGGACGCGTGCGGCGCCGTGCTGATGGCGGATATCGCCCACATCGCAGGTCTGGTCTGCACAGGCCTTCATCCGAGCCCGTTCCCGTACGCGGACGTGGTGACGACCACGACGCACAAGACCCTGCGCGGCCCCAGAGGCGGCATGATCCTGGCCAATGCGGATGCAGCGGCAAAATATAACTTCAACAAGGCTGTCTTCCCGGGAATCCAGGGCGGCCCGCTGGAGCACGTCATTGCGGCAAAAGCAGTCTGCTTCCAGGAAGCCCTTCAGCCTTCCTTCAAGACTTACATGCAGGGCGTCGTCGACAACGCACAGGCCCTCGCGCACGGTCTGATGGACAGGGGTGTGGAGCTTGTCTCGGGCGGCACCGACAACCACCTGATGCTGGTTGACCTGACGAGCTTCGGCGATCTGACCGGCAAGATGGCGGAGCAGATGCTGGATGAGGCACATATTACCGCAAACAAGAACACGATTCCGAACGAGCAGCGGAGCCCGTTCGTGACCAGCGGTATCCGTCTGGGCACGCCGGCCATTACCACCCGCGGCTTCAACACGGACGATATGGATCAGGTGGCAGAGGCCATCGCCCTGGTCCTGAAGGAGAGAGAAGAGGGCATCCCGCAGGCCAGAAAGATCATCTCGGTCCTGACGGCGAAGCACCCGCTCGTTCAGCCGTCCTGGTTCAGGAGCATCGGCGCCCGCTGAGGAATCGGGTATTTTTCCGACGCAAGCAATCAAATGCCTTATGAAATATCCTTAGGATGTTTCATAGGGCATTTCTGATTATATGGCGAAAAATCGAACTAATTTGGCTGAATATTCTGAATATTTGGATCCAGCAAAAATATTTTCAAAATACTGTTGACATACCGTTTAGTATTCGATACAATACAATCAACAAAAGAAAAAACGAATTCAATAAAAGTGATCAGAAAAAATCACAAATTCGTTCCAAAAATAAAAACAAGGAGGTACGGACCACCGGAAGTATAAATCTTAGAAGTATAATCCAAATACAAATTCTGAGTATTCGAAGTACATAGAAAAGTGATGAATATCTCTTCTGAAATATGATCAGACATCACAGTACAAATCAGTACAAAATCTAGAAATGGAAAAGAATACGAAAGACATAAGGAGGTTCAGACCGTTGAACAATCAGTTTTGAGAAGGGTTTCAGTCGAAATAAGATTGAAACCCTTCTCACATGCTGTCGTTTTTTCAGGCGGTGCGGCGAGCAGGTTTTTCCGCGGCTGCTTCTCCCGCAGATTCCTTCTCCGGCCCGGCAGAGGAGGGGCGGAGTTTCTTCTCGGCGGCGGAGAGCATGAGCTTGATGCGGTTGAGCTGGTTGACCTCCGAGGCGCCCGGATCGTAGTCGATCGCAGCGATATTGGCCTCCGGATAGAGCTGCCGGATCCGTTTGACGACGCCTTTTCCGACGATGTGGTTGGGAAGGCAGCCGAAAGGCTGGATACAGACCACATTCGGAATGCCGGAATGGATCAGCTCGACGATTTCACCGGTCAGGAACCATCCCTCACCGGTCTCGTTGCCGATCGAGACAATGGGCTCAGCGTACTTCACGAGCTGATAGATGCTCGGAGAAGGCGCAAAGTGCCGGCTCTTCCGGTAAGTCCTGTTCAGCGGCGCGAGGAACCCCTCGATGGTCTTGATACCAAGCGTACACAACACGGAAGCCCGCCTGCTGGTTCCCAGATACTCCGCTTTATAGACCTGGTTATAGAAGCAGTAGAGGATGAAGCCCATCAGATCCGGCACGGATGCCTCGGCACCTTCCTGTTCGAGCAGCCGGACCAGATAGTTGTTGGCAGCCGGCGCATATTTGACCAGAATTTCGCCGACGATGCCGACCCGCGGCTTGACGAGCGTTTCGTCGATGGGCACGGCATCAAAGCTGCGGACGATCTTCTGGCACATGCGGACCACGCGGAAGACATCCGGCAGGCCGGAGGTCTTTGTCAGGAACGCGATGACCTTCTGCTTCCACTCTTCGTGCAGCGCATCCACCGAACCGGGGGTGAGCTCATACGGGCGCATCCGGTACACACATTTCATGAAAACATCCCCGATGACAATGGCATAGGCCAGACGGGAGAGGAGCTTTAAGTTGACCTTGAAGCCCGGATTGTCCTCGATCCCCGCCAGGTTGGCCGAGATGACGGGAACCTGTTCCATGCCGGCTTTTTTCAAGGCGCGGCGGATAAAGCCGATATAATTGCTGGCGCGGCAGCCGCCGCCGGTCTGTGTCATAATGACCGCCGTGCGGTTTAAATCATATTTCCCGGACGAGAGCGCCTCCATAATCTGTCCGACCACAAACAGGGACGGGTAGCAGGCGTCGTTGTTGACGTATTTCAGCCCGAAATCGACCGCCTTCCGGTTGTCATTGGGAAGAACCACAACATTATATCCGCTCGCGCGCAGGGCGGGCTCCAGGAGGTCAAAATGAATCGGTGACATCTGCGGGCAGAGAATCGTGTAGTCTTCGCGCATTTTCTCCGTGAACGAAACCTTTTTGATTTCCGTGGAGTTGATTCTGCGCTTCTCATTCTTCTGGTCGCGGATCCGGATGGCGGCAATCAGAGAGCGGACACGGATTCTCGCCGCACCCAGGTTATTGACCTCGTCAATCTTCAGGCAGGTATAGATTTTGCCACTCTCGGAGAGAATATCGTTGACCTGGTCCGTTGTGACCGCGTCGATGCCGCAGCCGAAGGAATTGAGCTGGATCAGATCCAGATCATCCCTTGTGCGCACGTAGGCCGCCGCAGCGTAGAGCCTGGTGTGGTACATCCACTGATCCAGAACCGTGATCGGCCGCTCCGGACTCTGCAGATGGGAGATGGAATCCTCCGTGAGAACGGCCATGCCGTAGGAGGTGATCATCTCCGGGATTCCGTGATTGATCTCCGGATCAATGTGGTAAGGGCGGCCCGCGAGGACGATGCCCTTCATTTCATGCTCCTCCATGTAGCGGAGCGTCTCCTCGCCCTGATGCCGGATATCTTCACGGCACTTTTCAAGTTCCTTCCAGGCCGCCTCAGCCGCCTGTGTCACTTCTTCCTGCGAGAGATATCCGTATATTGCGGAGGGCAGTTCATCGGAAGCAACAGGTTCTGTGCGGGTGCGGGGGTCCGGATCACAGAACTCGCGGACCAGCGCCTGTGTCACTGTCTCAAGATCCGTGAAAGCCATGAAAGGATTGCGCAGCAGAATTTCGCCGCGGGTGATCGATTCCACGTTATTGCGGATGTTTTCCGAATAGGAAGTGACAATCGGGCAGTTGTAGTGGTTGTCCGAGGAGGCAAACTCCTTGCGCTCATAGAACAGCGAAGGATAGAAGATCCGCCGGATCCCGTGCCGGATCAGCCACTCGATGTGGCCGTGCACCAGCTTGGCCGGATAGCAGGCCGATTCGCTCGGAATGGACTCAATACCCAGCTCATACAGCTGATGAGACGAGAGGGGTGAGAGAACCACCCGGAATCCCAGACCGGTAAAGAAGGTATGCCAGAAGGGATAGTTTTCATACATGTTCAGGACGCGCGGAATGCCGATGATGCCGCGCGTCGCCTCTTTTTCGGAGAGCGGCCGGTAGGAGAAGATCCGCCGGAGCTTGTATTTATACAGATTGGGAACATCCGTGTCGGTCCGCTCCCGGCCCAGGCCCCGCTCGCAGCGGTTGCCGGAGATATACTCGCGCCCGTCGGAGAAATGATTGACCGTCAGGCGGCAGTTGTTGGTGCAGCGGCCGCAGTTCGTGAGAGTCGTGCGGTAGGAGAGCGCGTCGATCTCCTCGAACGTCAGCATGGACGAAGAGACGGGCTCCTTCGTATCCCGCACAGCCGCGCCATAGCGCTCCCGGGCGATCAGCGCCGCCCCGAATGCGCCCATGATGCCGGCAATGTCCGGGCGGATCACTTCGCCGCCGGAGATTTTTTCCAGCGCGCGCAGAACGGCGTCATTATAGAAAGTGCCGCCCTGTACGACGATATTCTTTCCGAGCGCCGCGGCGTCGGAGACCTTGATCACTTTAAACAGGGCGTTTTTGATGACCGAGCAGGCAAGACCCGCCGAAATATCGGAGACCTCGGCTCCTTCCTTCTGCGCCTGTTTGACGCGCGAATTCATGAAAACGGTGCAGCGGGTGCCCAGATCAATGGGATGCTCCGCGAAAAGCGCTGCCCGGGCAAAATCTTCCACGCTCATATTCAGCGACTTTGCGAAGGTTTCGATGAAGCTGCCGCAGCCGGAGGAACAGGCCTCGTTCAGAAGAACATTGTCAACCGCATGATTTTTGATGCGGATGCATTTCATATCCTGCCCGCCGATGTCCAGAATGCAGTCCACCTCCGGATTGAAGAAGGAGGCTGCGTAGTAGTGCGCGATGGTTTCCACTTCGCCGTCATCCAGCTGGAAGGCCGCCTTCAGCAGAGCCTCGCCGTAGCCGGTGGAGCAGGCGCGCGCTATCCGGACCGAATGCGGAATCCGGTCGCGGATCTCACGGATTGCCCGGATGGCGGTTCCGATCGGGGAACCGTTGTTTCCGGAATAGAAGCTGTAGAGCAGATCGCCGCTCTCGCTGATCAGCGCGAGCTTGGTGGTCGTGGAACCTGCGTCGATCCCCAGGAAGGCATCACCGCTGTAATCGGACAGATCGGCTGTCTGTACTCTGGCCCGGGCATGCCGCTCTTTGAAGGCGTCATATTCCTCCTGCGAGGAGAAGAGCGGATTCATCCGGCTGATCTCAAACTGCATCCGGATTTCGCTGCGCAGCTTTTCCTCAAGCTTATTCAGCGTGAGGAAAACTTCTTCCTTTGCATTGAGGGCGGAGCCCATCGCGGCAAACAGGTGTGAGTTTTCGGGAACGATGGTATGTTCTTCGTCCAGATTCAGTGTGCGGACAAACGCCGCCCGCAGCTCGGTCAGGAAGTGAAGCGGACCGCCCAGGAAGGCGACATGGCCGCGGATCGGCTTGCCGCAGGCAAGCCCGGAGATGGTCTGATTGACAACCGCCTGGAAAATGGAGGCGGCCAGGTCTTCTCTTGTGGCGCCTTCATTAATCAGTGGCTGAATATCGGATTTTGCAAAAACACCGCACCGGGCCGCGATGGTATACAGAGACTGATAATGCTTTGCAAATTCATTCAGTCCCGCCGCGTCGCACTGCAGAAGCGATGCCATCTGGTCGATGAAGGAACCGGTGCCTCCCGCGCAGATGCCGTTCATGCGCTGTTCGACATTGCCGTTTTCAAAATAGATAATCTTGGCGTCCTCGCCGCCCAGCTCGATGGCCACATCCGTCTGCGGCGCAAAGCGCTCCAGAGCGGAAGAGACTGCGATCACCTCCTGGACGAAGGGGATTTCCAGATAATTTGCAAGTGTGAGACCGCCCGAACCGGTAATCACGGGGTGAACCGTGACATCGCCGATCTGGTCCTGCGCCTCACGCACAAGGTCTGCAAGCGTGCCGCGGATGTCGGCGTGATGCCGCCTGTAATCGGCAAAAGTCAGTTCGTGATAAGGGTTCAGGACAGTTATTTTGACAGTGGTGGAACCGATGTCGATTCCGAGGGTATAGTCTTTTCTGATCAAATCTTAAATACTCCGTAAAAACATATGGCTGCGCGGACTCTGTTTTATGTTCGCGTGAGCAGAAACACCCGAAATTAACAGAGATTTTAGCTCAGTTTCTTAGAAATAGGAAGTTACAAAACCTCGGAATTGTGGCAATGCAGACCGCGCAGCCCCGCGGCGCGCGGAGCGGGTGAGGTTGCCGCGGATTTGGTTGTGTGCTACAGTAAATCAGACCTTGTGCCGCTTCTTCGCGGCGGCGGGCAGCAGGAGAGGAGAAGAACTTGAATAAACTGAATCTGCGCAAATACGCCATTCCGAATCTTTCACTGGTGCTGATTATCTGCTATGCCTTCGGATATCTGATCCAGTATATCAATCCGGCGTTCGGAGACTATCTGACGCTGAATCCCTACGCGATTCTGCACGGGCAGATCTGGCGGGTGATCAGCTGGATCCTGGTTCCGCCCGGAACCGGCAATATTTTCTTTACAGTGATCATGCTGTATTTTTACTATTCCATCGGCACGACGCTGGAGCGGACCTGGGGGACCTGGAACTATAATGTCTACCTGTTCTCGGGCTTTCTGTTTACGGTTGCCGGCGCGTTTGCCGTGATGGGATATGCGTACCTGTTCGATGATCTGCGGATTTCCGCCTACGGCGCCGCGGAGTATTTCCGCCTGATCGCCCGGGCATTTTCAACTTACTATGTCAATATGTCCATCTTCCTGGCTTTTGCGGCGACCTATCCGGACATGCAGGTCCTGCTGATGTTCCTGATTCCGATCCGCGTGAAGTGGCTCGGCATTCTGGAGGCGGTCATGCTGGCTTATGACGCCGTCGTGAGCCCGTACTATGTGCGGATTGCGATTTTCGCCTCGCTCCTGAACTTCCTGATTTTCTGGCTCAGAAGCAGGAACCTGAGGCGCCTGTCGCCGAAGGAGATACAGAGAAGGGCGGCCTATAAGAAGAGTGCGCAGCGCGGTGAAGCGCAGCGTACGCGCACAGTGATCGATGCTCAGAACGCCTTCCGGAAAATGCAGTACAGGCACCGCTGCTGTATCTGCGGGAAGACGGAGCTGGACAACCCGGACGAAGAGTTCCGGTTCTGTTCAAAATGTGCCGGAAACCGGGAATACTGCTCGGAGCATCTGTACACCCATGTGCATGTTACTCCGGAGAATGAAGGAGGACAGGGAGAGTCATGAATTCAAATGAGATGGAGCGGGAGAAGGCTTTTCTTTCTCTGCTGCAGGAAGCGGTAAAAAAAGCCAGAAAGAACGGAAACATGATCTCGGAGGAAGAGATCACGGAGCTGTTCGGGCCGCTGGATCTTACCGGGGAGCAGCTCGGGCAGGTCCGCGATTATCTGAAGGCGGCCAAAATCGGCATCGGCGAAGCACTCTCCATGGACGATATACTCTCTGAAGAAGAGCACGACTATCTGGATGACTATCTCTCCCTCATCCGGGAAATCCCGCAGCCCGCACAGGGCGAGGCGGACGCCCTGCGGCTCTCCGCGATGGCAGGGGATGAACAGGCCCAGAAGCGGCTTGCGGAAGTGATGCTGATCAGGGTTGTGGACATTGCCAGGCTCTACGCGGGGCAGGACGTCCTGATCGAGGATCTGATCGGTGCGGGAAATGAGGCGCTGGCCCGCGGCGTGAAGCTGCTTGCGCCGCTGGAGACGCCGGATGAAGTGGACGGTGCGCTTGGAAGAAGAATTATGGATGCCATGGAGGATCTGATCTCTCAGAGAATCGATGAGCGGGCGGCAGACAGGGATGTTGAAGATCTTGTCAACAGGGTGGCGAAGGAAGCCGGCGAACTGGCACAGGATCTGGGACGGAAAGTCACTGTGGCAGAGCTCGCCCGGGAGGGCGTCGTGAGTGAGGAGGAAATTCTCCGGGCGATCCGGTTTTCCGGCGGAAAGATTGAAGAACTGGAGGCACCTTAATACATGGCAATGACATTGAACGCCCACGACGAAAACGGGGATTTCAAATATACGATTGACGATCTGACGGTGCTTTATTTCGGAGCCCGGTGCACCTACCGGGAACTGCTGGAATCGGAGAACTGCTCTGTCCAGTTTCAGAGGGTGATCCGGCACTGGCTGCTCAGATCCGTGGAGCCGGACACTTCCATCGAGAGTCATCTTTATTATCTGCGGAAGGACTCGGAGGATTACGATGTATTCCGGCATCTGAAGGCGAAAGTCCGCGTAGTGCTGCCCGTACAGAAAAAGAGCATCACCGGAAAGGAAAAGACCGGCTATCAGGAGCAGGTGTGGAAGCTGGATGAGCTGACCGCGCTGTCGCCGGAAGAGAAGCAGAAAAGGGGTGTTCTGATCCGCGAGCTCCAGATTTCGAAGCTGGGGCTGATGAGCATGTCCTGAGAAAGCGTCCGTTGCCTGACGCGGGCACCGGTGCTATAATCATACTGTTTTCGGAATCCCGGGGTTGATCTGCGGGATTTTTTTGTCCCGTTTTTTCTTGCAATTACAGTTTCCGGATGATATACTACTTTTCGAGGCGAACAAATGTTCGGAAGATCCCAGTAACAAAGGAGAATAAGAATGAGCATGGATCAGAATGACAAGCTGAAAGCATTGGATGCAGCAATTTCCCAGATCGAGAAACAGTACGGCAAGGGTGCCGTCATGAAGCTGGGAGATCCTGCGAATATGATGAATGTAGAGACGATTCCGACCGGGTCGCTGAGCCTGGACATCGCGCTGGGACAGGGCGGAATCCCGAAGGGAAGAATCATTGAGATTTACGGACCGGAATCCTCCGGTAAGACAACCGTGACGCTGCATATGATCGCTGAGGTACAGCGGCGCGGCGGCATTGCCGGTTTCATCGACGCGGAACACGCCCTGGATCCGGTCTATGCGAAGAATATCGGCGTGGACATTGATAATCTGTATATTTCACAGCCCGACTCCGGGGAGCAGGCACTGGAGATCACGGAAACCATGGTGCGCTCCGGCGCAATTGACATCGTGGTCGTGGACTCGGTGGCCGCACTGGTTCCCAAGGCGGAAATCGACGGCGACATGGGAGACTCCCACGTCGGTCTGCAGGCGAGGCTGATGTCCCAGGCGCTCCGGAAACTGACCGCCGTCATCAGCAAATCGAACTGCACGGTGGTTTTCATCAACCAGCTGCGTGAGAAGGTCGGCATCATGTTCGGCAATCCCGAGACAACCACCGGCGGCCGCGCGCTGAAATTCTATTCTTCCGTCCGTCTGGATGTCAGAAGAATTGAGTCACTCAAGCAGAGCGGTGAGGTCATCGGAAACCGCACGCGCGTCAAGGTCGTCAAGAACAAGATCGCGCCGCCGTTCAAGGAGGCGGAGTTCGATATCATGTTCGGCAAAGGCATTTCCTATGTCGGAGACGTACTGGATCTGGCCGCCGGTATTGACGTTGTCAACAAGAGCGGCGCCTGGTACAACTACAAGGGCGAGAAGATCGGACAGGGCAGAGAAAATGCAAAACAGTACCTGACAGATCATCCCGAGGTGCTCGCGGAGATCGACCGGGCAGTGCGTGAGCACTACGGCCTGGATCCGGACGGAGCGAGAACCATTGCACCGGAAGCGGAGCAGACAACAGAAAAATGATCATTACATCGAGAATCCCGAAAGGGAAGACAAGATGCACCATAATGACAGACGGAGGAGAAAGCTTCACGGTTTCTGTCCGGGATGCCCGGCTTTACGGGCTCGAGGAGGGAGCGGAGATTTCTGCCTCCGTCCTTTCTCTGATCCGGGAACAGCTGAGAAAGGAAATCCTGCATGAGAGCGGCATTCTCCTCGGCGGCCGCGATTACACGGAGAAGAGGCTGACCGAAAAACTGCTGGAACGGGACTATCCGGAGGACCTGGTGCAGGAGGCTGTGCAGTCACTGAAAGAGGCGCGCTATCTGGATGACAGGCGCTTTGCGGAGCAGTATCTCTCCGCGCATCTTTCAGACAGGAGCATCGCCCGGATCCGGCAGGACCTGGCACAGCGGGGCGTGGATAATAAACTGATTGATGAAGCAGTGTCCGCCTGCTCTGTGGAAGAGATTCAGGAGGAAGAACTCGCGCAGATTCGGCAGCTGCTGAAAAAAAGACACTATGATCCGGAGAGCGCGGATTATGCGGAGCAGCAGAAAACAGCCGCCTTTCTCTACCGCAGGGGCTTTGACGCCGGGCTGATCCGAAAAGCGATGAGAACTTGACATAGATACTGTTTGTGTTTAATATTTTAATGTTGTATTTTGCCGAAATTGGACAATGAAAACTTAATAAAGGAGGTGCTCCTGTAATGCTGGGTATCATCATTGCAGTGATTGCATCACTCGCCGTTTCAATCCCTGTCACTTCGATTCTTACGAGGAACTATGAGAAGAAACAGGCCGCGCTGAAGATGGAAAACGCGGAAGAAAAGGCCAGAGCGATCATCGATGAGGCACTGACGACTGCTGAGGCGAAGAAGCGGGAAGCGCTCCTCGAGGCGAAGGAAGAATCGATTCGTACCAGAAACGAACTGGAAGAAGAGATCCGGAACAGACGCAGCGAGGTACAACGCGCAGAACGCAGAAATCAGCAGAAGGAAGAAGCCCTCGACAAGCGCTCGGACACTCTGGAGAGAAAAGAGCAGAGTCTGCAGTCAAAAGAAGAAACCCTGCGCAAGCAGCGGGAAGAAGTTGCAAAGCTTGACGAACAGCGTAAACAGGAACTCGAACGAATTTCGGGATTAACCTCTGAACAGGCAAAAGAATACCTCTTAAAACTGGTTGAAGAAGATGTCAGACACGACTCCGCCGTCATGATCAAAGAGATCGAGGCGGAGGCAAAGGAAGAAGCGGATAAGAAAGCACGGGAATATGTGATCGGCGCCATTCAGCGCTGCGCCGCAGATCATACCTCCGAGAGTACGATTTCCGTCGTACAGCTGCCCAGCGATGAAATGAAGGGCAGAATTATCGGCCGCGAGGGCCGCAATATCCGCACGCTTGAGACGATGACCGGCGTGGAACTGATCATTGACGATACGCCGGAAGCCGTCGTCATCTCGGGCTTCGATCCGATCCGCCGCGAGGTCGCACGGATCGCACTGGAGAAGCTGATCGTAGACGGACGGATTCATCCCGCCCGGATCGAAGAGATGGTCGAAAAGGCCCAGAAGGAAGTCGAAGCGAGAATCAAGGAAGAAGGCGAAGCGGCCACACTTGAAGTGGGTGTGCACGGCATTCATCCTGAGCTGATCAGACTTCTCGGCAAGATGAAATTCCGTACCAGCTACGGCCAGAATGCCCTGAAGCATTCGATTGAAGTCGCGCAGCTGTCCGGACTTCTGGCGGGAGAGCTTGGACTGGACATCCGCGTGGCAAAGAGAGCCGGACTCCTTCATGATATCGGCAAATCGGTCGATCATGAGATGGAAGGATCCCATGTACAGCTCGGTGCAGAGCTGTGCCGGAAGTATCGTGAATCGCAGATCGTCATCAATGCGGTTGAGTCCCATCACGGCGATGTGGAACCGACCAGCCTGATTGCCTGCATCGTACAGGCAGCGGATACGATCTCCGCATCCAGACCGGGCGCAAGACGAGAGACATTAGAGACATACACAACCAGATTAAAACAGTTAGAGGAAATCACAAACAGTTTCAAAGGGGTAAGTAATTCTTATGCCATTCAGGCAGGAAGAGAAGTTCGTGTAATGGTAGTTCCTGATCAGATCAGCGATACCGACATGGTACTGCTGGCTCGTGATATAGCCAAGAAGATTGAAACCGAAATGGAATATCCGGGCAATATCAAGATCAATGTGATACGTGAATCAAGAGTTACTGACTATGCCAAGTAAGAACGGCGGTCAGACGCAGCAGAAAAGAGAAGAGCTGCCGCATCGAAGGATGCGGCAGTTCTTTTTTTGTGCAGCCGCTTTTCTATCCTGCCGCAATCGGGTAGAATAACTCATTATGTACTGAAACACTTTACGGCACAGAAAGAGGCAGAAAGTATGAGTGGAAAGAGCTATGAAAGAGTCCTGCGCACACTGATCCGCAAGGGCGCAATCATCGACTACTATGTCGACCATATGAAGCTGGAAAACGGAATGGAGGAAGATTTTGACTTCATTGACCATAAAGGCGCGGCGGCGGTTGTTCCGCAGCTTCCGGACGGCAGGATCCTGATGGTGAGGCAGTATCGGAACGCGCTAGACCGGGAGACACTGGAGATTCCCGCCGGCGGCCGCACGTCCAGGGAAGAACCGACAGATCTGGCAGCCATGCGGGAACTGGAGGAGGAAACCGGATACCGGTGCGACAAAGTGGAAAAACTGCTTTCCTTCCGGTCGACCGTTGCCTTCTGCAACGAGCTGATTGATATCTATGCCGCCCGGGATCTGGTCCGTGGCGAGCAGCATCTGGATCCGGATGAATTCCTGAATGTGGAGGCGCATGATCTGGATGAGCTTCTGGAGATGATCTATTCCGGGACAATCGAAGACGGCAAGACGATTGCCGGACTGCTCGCCTTCGCGCGCAAATACTGCTGACAGGAACTGCTGAAAAGGAACCGGGGAAAAACTGCCTATGCTGCAGGAAGAAATCGAAGCATTTCTGGAATATAAAAAGAAGAGCGGGCTCTCCCGGAACACGGAGGCCGCCTATCGGACAGATCTTCTGCAATTTCTTCAGTTTGCGGAGGATATGGGCTGTGCGCAGGCAGATGAGATCAGCGGATCCATGCTGTCCTACTTCCTGGAGAGCAGAAGACGCGGCGGTGCCTCAGAGAAGACGCTCGCAAGACAGATTTCCTGTCTTCGCGGCTTCTACCGCTATCTGATTCACGAGGGCCTGGCGGCAGACAATCCGGCTGATGAAGTGTCGGCGGGACAGGAGAGTGCTCCGCTCAGGATTCTGACCGAAAGGGAGATTGAACGTCTGCTGGCGCAGCCGGATCCGGCCTCCTTTACCGGGCTCAGGGACCAGACCATGCTGCGTATTCTGTGTGAGACCGGCATACGGGCCGGGGAGCTTGGCGCCATGCAGCTGCAGGATGTGGACCTGCGGATCCTCCTGCTGACCGTAAACAGAGAAAGACCGGATGTGCGCGTGGTTCCGGTTTCAGAGGAGACCGGTCGGGTGCTCACAGACTATCTGCGCGCGGCGAGTATTCTGTTTCCTTCCAGACAGTCTCCGCTGTTTCCCGGGCGGTCCGGACAGAAAATGAGCCGGCAGAACATCTGGAAAACTGTCAGCAAATATGCCCGGCAGGCGGGCCTTGGAAATCAGATCACACCGGCAGGACTGCGCACTTATGCGGCGGCAGCGTGTCTCAGAGAGGGGATCTTCCCGGAGACTGTGCGCCAGCGCATGGGCTACGAGTCAGATTTTGCCATACGGCAGATTCTGAGGCTGATCGGGCAGGAGAAAACAACTGCGGTGGCTAGTGTAAAGTTTTAGTAGGAATACAGTATATATAAAAGGGATATCCCTTTTGTGTTAAGATTAATGCACCACACAACAATCCAGCACAGAAAGAGGTACCCCTATGCTTGAAAGTATACTACAGTTTGGCCAGAGTGG